>CAIJZX010000042.1 GCA_903825245.1 Candidatus Kerfeldbacteria bacterium | reverse complement strand
CTTGAGTCATCATACAATGGTTTAATGTTAAATCGTGTTCCCAAGTCAGATGTATTAGCGACAAATGTCTTGGTATCACCGTCATATGTGAAAAAATCAGAACTAATCGGAACAAAATGTTTATACAATCTCATATTGTATAACTATATAACTTTTTATAAAATTGTCAATAAAACTACAAGGTCAACAACACCTACCCTAAAGGGATAGAGGTTTCCTTGCTCTAAAGATTATGAACTACCCACCAGCTACCATATTAGTTAATTCAATGTTACAACGGGTTTTGTGGCCAATTGTCCCGTTATTCAATGATATCATTTTATATAATAATATCGTCAAAGCTGAAATTTCTTATATAATTTCAGTCACCATTATCCCAGATTTGATAATCTTGGGAGCCAGCAAACTCCTATCCCTTTAGGGTTGACAACAGTTATCATTTAGTCTAAAATTAGTTTGCATTGTCTTCCGCAACAACCCGGTAATTGTCTTTGGTTTCAAGGTCTATCATATTGCCCCGTGCCACTGCATCCTGAATATCAGCAATGAGTTCGTCAATTGCGGTTTGGGCTTCGGGCACTGTATTGAATCGTGCTGGCTGGTCGTCGTCTTCCCAGCCAGCATCATCCCAACCGTAAGCAAAATGGTATTCAACTTTGTATTTCATATTACCATCCATGTTTGAAGGCGTCGCGGATTTCGGACAGTGTAAAGGCAACTTCTTTCTTATCGGAGTTGCGGTAGAAAACGTAGGAACGGGCAATCGAACGGTGGCTATAGGTGTAGCCCGCTGTCTCAATTTCAGCGATACATTCAGTGAGGTGGGGAATGGCTGGGCGGTTTTTCATTATGCTGTCAGTGTATCAGACTAGTGGGAAATGTCAAGCCCAAAGAGTTTCTTTATGTTTTGGGCATCATCGGGTAAGGGGTTTTTATTAAGGGTCGTGGATTCCCCGCCGACACGGAATCCTGCGGGGCAACCTGGATAGCCGATCAAGCCTGCCGACAATACAGTGGGTTGCTCCGCTTCCGTAACCAGTGATTTGTGTTCTTCATACAACCCGCAAAAACGGTATTCAGTGGCAAGGCGAACATACTTGAGATTGAAGACCTTTTCTGTCGCCACCCATTCTTTGATTTTGTCGAGGGTAATCACTTTTGCAGCCAGTTCGGAACGGTGACGTGCAACTTGGAGGCTTCGACGGTATTGGGGTAGGTCGCGGTCAAGGCCGTGATGCGTTCCCCGGCGGTCAAATGGCACGCCGTGCGGGACAGCCGTTTGTAAGCGTTTGATTAAACTATAACGCATAGGTTGAACCATGCTTGATCTATAGCGACGAAATCAAGCAGAGGCAAGAAAATTACCAGCGGCAAGAGTGGGCAATAGGAAAATGAGCCGATGGGAAACTGGGGTCGCAGAATGCTCATGGGCGCAACAAACAGACCTCTCCTGGAACCCGGAGAGGTCGTGAATGGGGTCAGTAATCCAAGCGCGAACTTGGGCATGGTTACGCATCCATCAGGCATTGGGTATCTCCTTTCGTGTCAGTGGTGTCGGTGACGGTTGAGGGTGCGTAACATTTCCACCGCCAGACCGACGTTGTCCCGGCGGACGATGGCTCGTTGTCGGCACACCACATCGCAATCCAACGTATTGATTGCTGACATGCGGTCTCCAACGCCCGTCACCTGGCCATCACAGACCCAGATGCGTGGTTTGGCTTGTTTGCTCAGCCAATCCAAGGCGGGCTTGTCGATTACATTGGCTCCGCCTGCGGGCGTGCCAATCCACTTTTCCTCGACTTGCCGGCCATCTTGGGCCAGGACCCGCAGCACACCATCGTGGGTGTTGCCGCTGTAACAGGCCACCACCGCTCCGGGCGAATGCGCGAGGATCCTCTTCAGATCCTCACTCGTGATGTTCATACTGCCCGACCCATCGATCAGGACCGAACCGCCTCGTTGCCGGCGCGTCTTGCAAAACACCCGTCCGTCCACCAGCAATCGATGACCGTACCGTGGGATGACTCCTTCCTCGCTGGCGATTCGCCCTTTGCCGAGGAAGCCATCCACCCTGCGTGGGCGCGGTGGTATTTCCACCTTCATCTTGCCCCACGATACTTTCTTCGTCGCCCGGCTGCCG
>CAIJZX010000041.1 GCA_903825245.1 Candidatus Kerfeldbacteria bacterium | reverse complement strand
CCCGGCCTACTACGGCGATAAAGTGTTCACGGTCTCCGACCGCATGAACGCGAAGTGGGGCTCGAGTCGTATTGATATCTGGATGCCCACCCGAACTGCCGCCCTGCAATGGGGTGTGCGCACGGTCAGCATCGAGATTGTCTCCTAAATCAAGAAACGTCAAACGTTTCAAGCATGGCAAAACCACTCCCGAAGGAGTGGTTTTGTTATGAAGGTTGTTTTGGTACCGGGTAATAAATGATTTGGGAACCGGTATTCGGCAGTTTCAGGGGTAAATTCCAACTAGGCTATATGCTCTCCTTTTGACCGAGAATCTTTGGTATACTGTCTCAATTTCTTCATCACTTTCTTAACAGTAAATACAAGCCCTAAGGGCGTAACCCCAATAAGTGTAAAAAGAAGAGATAATTTTATACTTTCTAACCACCCAAAATTATTTGGAACAAATGTATTTAACCAAGGTATATAATATACAAAGGATTCGCTGCCAAAAACTTCCAGTACCCATTCACCATTGGGAATTTCTTTTACACGATTATGCAATTCATCAGGAATCTCTGATGAGGAATAAATGAGATGGGCGGCATTACTATGGTCTTTGTCCCACTCCTGCATTATGCTTTCCGTTGGTAAGGAGTTATTTGTTTTCTCATATTGTTGTACAAATGTAATCGCTGGGTTCATCCATTGCGAAATAAAATCTTGACGGGAAGTAATTTGATCGGGTGTGATACATAAAATTAACACACCAAATATTACACCAAGAGCAGCCCAAAGTTGAATGGTGAACCATATTGCATTAAGAGTCTTTTGTAAAAGCAAATTGTCAGACATGATAATACGATCATTCTTGCCCAAACGAGAATACGCATCTGACTACTTTTATGTTTTACATTTTTTTGGTACCGGGTCGTAGATGATGTTGGAACTGCGATTCGACAGTTTGATGGGTATATTCACATACCCCAACTCGAATCAGTAAGGCAATCATAACACACCCCCAACCTCAATACACCATAGTTTTTTGACTATAAAAAAGCGAGTCGATCTGGGAAAGACCGACTCGGAGAAACGTAGTGTTTGTGTTTAGCGATAGAGCGACTTGAGGTGACCCCATGTCGAGGGCTTGGTCGGGGTAGCGGCATCACCGAACACCTGTATGCGGAAGTTGTTGCCATCCGCAACATATATACGACCCCCACTGTCCAATGCAATACCCCATGGTTGATTGAACTGACCCTCCCCAGAGCCTTGTGATCCCCACATGCGAATGAACTGGCCAGAAGACGTGAACTCCTGCACACGATGGCCAGCATACTCTGTTACGTAGATATTGCCGTGTCCATCCACGGCGATACCACTCGGCGCACTAAACTGGCCTGGCTCGATTCCTGAGGAACCCCAGTTATCAATGAACACTCCGTTTGCAGTAAACCGCTGGATTCGACCGTTGTTGAAGTCGGTTTCCAGAATGTTGCCATCCAAATCGACGGCGAGACTCGTTGGTGACCATACCTGCCCGTTTCCTGATCCAACAGTTCCCCATTGCATCAGAAAGGTGCCGTCGTTGGCGAACTTCTGGATACGGTTATTGAAGGTATCGGCGACGTAGACATATCCACTAGCATCAACGGCAATGCCATATGGTGTCCTAAACTGACCGTCGCCAGAACCAAATGATCCCCACTGAGTAAGGAACGCGCCTCCGGCGTTGAACTTCTCAATACGGTTGTTCTGTGAGTCGACGATGAAGACGTTGCCACCCGCATCCCTCGCCATGAAGTATGGGAAGAAGAAAGCTCCGGGGGCATCAGATGGGGTTCCACAAGCCCCAGCAAATACTCCCAACGATGTGCCGCTCGGTGAATACTTATTGATGCAGTTGCTTGTTCGCTCAGCAACCATAAGTGTCCCATTGAGATCGAACATTACACCGATTGGAACATCACCCGACCCCAGACCCCACTGAAACAGATAGGTTGGGGGTGCATCGGCTATAGCATGGGTCGTGATTCCGAGAATCCCTACAAGGATAAATATGTAAATGAGCCTCATCGACTTTCTCCTTAGCGCCACTGCCCACACACCATGTATGAGCATCGGCCTAAAGAGAAAACCATACAAAAACACCCAATCACGTATTGATGTTTTTGTCAACCAACAAACGATACTGTCACCTTCTACCTCTTTCGAATGAAACCCAAGGCTAGTATGTTTTAAGGGTTACCCAGTTGTTGTTATCAACTCCCGCCGGTAAAGAGGCTGAGGCGGGTGGCTCATTCCATTCAAGCTTATTGAGTCCACTTGTTTGATTGAGGGTATACGTTGCGCGATAATGGACAAACATTTTATCTGCTTCGGTAGTTGAAGCATTGACGATTTTTTGGAAGTAGTCGCTAGCGATAGTCTCGTTGTCAAAATACTCAATGGTCAAGTGAGTAAGACCCGAAGAGTAAGTACCTTTTAAACTATCATTCAAATCGATCAACTGCTGTTTTGTGACATCTGGCTGAACAATAACAATAACCTGTCGTGTTGTTCCGTGAATATCTCCCGGCATTACTTTGTGTTGGGATAATGCCGTGGCAGTGTTGGTGGTTGGCGTGGTGGCAGTTGTGTTTTGTGTTGTCGTACTGGTGTTTGTGTTTGAATCTTTATTACCAGAGACAACGCCTATAACGACCATCAACACAAAGAACGCGAAAAATCCCACTATCAGTTTTTTGAGAAACCCCATCTTCTTTTTTGGTTGTGAAGGCAGATCGGTCATATAAAATCTCCTTATACGGTTATTTACTAAAAATGGTGATTGTTGGATAAACACAAAGCCCCTCGCCAGCGATAGCCTTGCGGCCACCCATAACCCTTTCGGGCTATGACTATCCCTAGTGCTCTGAACGAGGAGCTGTCTGCTAGGGATAGATTTTGTGCCATATCTCGTAGGATGTACGAGGGTTAGGCAGTAAGTTTTAGAAAGTACCTTCCGGCGTCGGGGCTTGAAAAAATGCCGGAAACTGATAGAATCTTAGCGCGAAAAGGGCTTAGCCGCAAGCCTACTGTATGAAAATTACTATCAATATCATATATGACTTCCGAGCATAAAATCTGGGAGATATTGCAAATCATCGATGACGCGATGAAGCTTGCGCCAAAGGGAAAACTTGTCCAGTACGACGCTCGGAAGATTGACCCAGTCGTTGCACGTGATGACCATGAACAGATCTTCGAACAGCTTGAAAAAGACTATAAAGTTATTGAAATACACAACCGGCCGGACTATATCAATGAAGCGCACTACAGGTTTAAAGTGCTTCCCGGATTTGAAGAGGTTTATGAGAAGTACAAACTACTCAACCAAGAACGGGCGAGAAATGTAGCGCAAAAAAATAAGAAGCGCCGCGTGGTATTTGATAAACAAACTGGTAACTTGTCGTTAGACGATAAACGCATTTATACTGCTTCCCTGAATGGCTCAGAATACTTTTTCCTTTCCTTGTTATGGGACAACTGGGAACAACAAGTTCCTTATAGCGAGATACACGTTTTTGTACGCGGCAAGATTGGCAGTGACGTTGCTGATACCCCAAAAAACTTTTGTGCAAAAATGAAAAGTGCTATCAAAAAAGAATGTAAAGGAATCGACAGTATCATAACCATACCAACGAGTAAGCATTTTATGATGGCCGATCCTATCTAATAAGAGTCGGGTAGAATGTTGGTATAAAGAGGGTATAAATCGTAGAGTTACAGGTTTTTTACTTTAGAGCACCATTACGGTGCTTTTTTGATTATGACTAAATCTATGACTCAAAAAATGATTCCCGAAGAACAACTTTATCGGACAAATGATCTTGCGCTTGCGACCTTGATCTCACTTTATTATCCAATCGAAGCGATAGACCACGAAAACCCCCGAAAAGCGTTCTTCTTATTCTTGAGGAATACAAAGTTAGACCAACTTGTTGAGGGCTACTGGCGAGGAGAAATAAAGGTCGAACCTCAAAGCTACTTCAACGAACTTCGGCAGATAAAATCCCGTATCTATTCAGAGTAATGATTCTTACTGATGCCCAAGTTACTGAGTTTCAAACTCTCTACGAAAAACGGTTCGGAGAGAAGATTAGTCGTGAAGAGGCTTACGAAGGCGGCGTCCGGCTTATCCAACTCTTGAAGATAATCTACAGGCCAATAACTAAAGAAGAATATATTAAATACTCGCAATAATATCTATTAAATAACTATGATTCTATATGACAGACACTACGAATAAAGCCAAAAATTTCCAGCCACTGACAACAGAGCGACTTGCCAAGGTTTTAGGTTTGACGATCAAACGAGATGATACCAACAAAGTCGTTACATTTTTAGCAGAACTATCAGCCTACACTGAGGAATCCCAGTTCAACATCTCATTCAACGCGCCATCCTCGACAGGGAAAAGTTTTATTCCGATGGAGATAGCGCGGCTCTTTCCCGAGGATGATGTACGAGAACTCGGATATTGTACGCCGACAGCTTTCTTCCACGATTACGGAGCACTAGACAAAGAAAATCATACTGTGACGATTGATCTTTCACATAAGATACTCATATTTCTCGATCAGCCGCATTCAGAACTGCTATCACGATTGCGGCCACTTTTGTCGCACGATAAGAAAAGGATTAGCGTCAAAATTACAGACAAGACGCAAAAGGGCGGACTCAAAACAAAAAACGTGATACTTATTGGGTTCCCGGCAGTGATATTCTGTACTGCCATGTTGAAGAATGACGAACAAGAAGCAACGCGGTTCCTACTACTCAGTCCAGAGATCAATCAAGAAAAAATCCGTGAAGGCATACTCCAAACCATCAAAAAAGAGGCGGACGACGACAAGTATGCTCAATGGCTCAACAACGACCCAGAACGGGTGAAGCTGAAAGAACGGATTTTAGCGATAAAGAACGAACAAGTTAGCAAGATAATCATTCCGAATCAAGAGGCTATCATCAACCGATTTTTCAAACGAGACATGAAAATGAAGCCACGACACCAACGGGACGTAAAGCGATTGATCGCCCTTATAAAATGTCACGCCCTACTCAATCTTTGGTGGCGCGAACGGAATGGCGATACCATCTCCGCTAACGAAGAAGATATTGAAGCTGGGTTCGCAATCTGGGACATCGTTTCGGTCAGTCAGGAACTCAATCTACCGCCGTACGTTTATCATATCTTTGACGAGGTTATTCTTCCGGCATGGTTCGAAAAGAATCCTGCTACAGCCGATGGGGAGCCTGCCGCATACGCACCGGGTCTTGATCGCCGGGACATACTCAAAAAGCATTATGAAGTCTATGGTCGTATGCTTGATGGCTTCCCGCTCCGTCAACAAATACTGCCGATGCTTGAGACTGCTGGGTTGATTTATCAAGAGGCTGATGCAGACGATAAACGTCGAATGTTAGTCTATCCTGCCGATCAGTTCAAGGTTCAGCCCAAGGAAATATATAGTGGTAGTGACCCGGGGGTAAACTCCGAACTCGATATAAGTAAGATCGTATAACGACTAGAAAACGACCGAAAAGGAACAGTAATAACGTACAGATTATAAGATGGTCTAGGTAACGATTATCTTTAGTAGTTAGCCAAAAGAACGCCCTAAAATGTTAATCCAAGTCATCACCATCTCTATTGATCTCGGCTATTTCGAAAATGTATGAGGAGACCCGTGGTCGAGCAAACAAATAGCCTAAGCGTCTTCTGGCTCAGAAAGCATAAGTATCTTCCAAGCCCCGGAAATATGGTTCGTACGGTAAGTGGTGGTATACGGTGGATGAGTTCATTTGATAGCGAAAGTAGTATCGGCTTTCGTATAACGGTTGGAAATGAAAATAATATCGTTCTTTCCTATGTCTTCACTGATCCGTTCACTTCGAAGAAGGAAGATATAAATGAGCGAGTTTCTTTGACCTTTACACGATGTCATTTCGGAGGAAAGCGTTACTGGTTTATTTGCCCACTCAATCGTGAAGAACGATATTGCGGGCGTCGCGTTGGAGTACTCTACAGTGTCAATAAATACTTCGGCTGTCGATGGTGTGCTAACGTTGCTTATTCCGCACAACACAAAGGAGGCAAGAACCGATGGCCATCAGTTTCTATTACCAAAGTTGAAGAGGCAGAACGACGGATAGGACGACTTTTCTACCGAGGAAAACCGACGAGAAAATACCTCAGGTTTCGACGGTTGGAAGCGAGGTTGAAACTAGGGATGAACACCCTGTTGTCGTCGATTGAAAGGCCTCCAAAGTTCGATTTATAACCCTAAACGTGATATAATGACTTCGTTGCCCACTCATAGCGAATATCCGAAGGCTGTTGCGTATTGCCGACCCTTTAGGGGCGGTCTGCCAGCAAGCTACTCCTTCGGAGCAAGTGAGTTGGGCAACCAGACCGTCCCTATTTGGTATGTCTATGACTCAACAATCAAATAACTCGGAGAAACTACGATACTTCGTCTACCCTCGAAAATCATCAGAGAGTGATGATCGACAAGTATTATCTATCGATTCACAGATTGAGGAGCTACAGAAAATCGCTCGTCAAGATGGTTTGGAAATTGTAGACATACTTCCAGAGTCAAAATCTGCCAAGGCTCCCGGTCGTCCAGTATTCAATCAGATGATCGAACGAATCCAACGTGGAGAGGCTAACGCAATCCTATGTTGGAAACTTGATCGACTTGCTAGGAATCCAGTTGATGGTGCCCAAATAAGTTGGATGTTACAACAAGGGGCGTTGAAGCATATTCAAACCTACGGGCGCGGCTATACTCCGAATGATAATGTGCTACTAATGAGTGTTGAGTTCGGAATGGCAAATCAGTTTATACGTGAACTTTCCAGTGGAGTAAAACGAGGATTTGAAAAGAAGAGACGGATGGGGTGGTTCCCGGGCGTCGCGCCAAGTGGGTATATAAATACACCTGATCTCCAAAAAGGAACAAAGGAGATCAAGCGAGACCCAGAACGGTTCCCACTAATCCGTAAGATGTGGGATATGATGCTAACTGGGGCATATACACCACCAAAGATACTTGATATTGCAACCGAGGAATGGGGGTACCGAACACTCAAGCGCAAAAAATCAGGTGGCAGTCCGATGGCTTATAGCACCATTTATAAGATTTTTACAAATCCATTTTACTATGGGTGGTTGGAGCATCCCAAAGGAAGTGGACAAATGTTCAAGGGCAGTCACGATCCGATGGTTACAGAAGAAGAGTTTGATCACGTTCAAACCTTACTCGGTCGCAAGGGAAAGCCACGGCAAAAACGATTGGCGTTTGCTTTTACCTCACAGTTACGATGTGAAGAGTGCGGTTGTCATTTCACAGCTGAAAAGAAAACCAAATATATTAAAAGCACCAAAGAGACCAAGGTATATACGTACTATCACTGTACGCGTAGACGTCGGGATTTTCATTGTTCACAGCGTAAAGTATTACGAGAGGAAGATTTAGAGATTCAAATCGACAATACTCTTCGAAAAATTAACATTCTCCCCGAGTTTTTACACTGGGGTGTTGAACGGTTACGAGAAACCAACGATCAGGAGATTGAAGACCGATCAAAAATATATGAAACTCAGCATAAAACCCTGACCGCTACCCAAACCGAAATAGATAACCTGACAAAAATGCGTTACCGCGAACTGATTGATGACGCGGCCTTCCTACGAGAAAAGAATCCGTTACAGGTAAAAATCGAAAAGCTAAAGGAACAGTTGCGTGATAGTGAGTCACGGGCTGAACGATGGGTCGAACTTACCGAGCAAGCTTTCCGATTTATGGTCTATGCTCGCAAGAACTTCGATACAAGTGACTTACAAATCAAAAAGGAGATATTGTTGGGCTTAGGTTCGAACCCAACCGTATTGAACGGAAAACTCAATGTTACGCTACCTAAATGGTATCAAATCATCGCTGACGAATATCCGGCTGTCGAAAAAGATTATCAAAAGTTAGAACCGAACAAACTGCCGATGAACACAGCACAAACAAAGGCTCTCGCCTCTATTCGTACACGTTGGTACCGCCGGTCGGAGTCGAACCGACAAGCCCGGAAGGGCAAGGGATTTTAAGTCCCTCGTGTATACCATTCCACCACGGCGGCACATGTAATTTATCTACAGACTACCTGTTTTTCCAGAATTGGTCTAGAGCTTCGGCATAACCCGGCGCGAGAGGTAAATCACGCCAACTAACTTTCGTCACCCATTGATATTCTGTATGTTCAGAACTGATTTTGATTGTTCCAGATTCATATTTACAATCATATCCGACAAGAAAAACAAAATGGTCGTTGAGTGGTCGTATCCAGGCATGTGCCGGTTTAGCAATACGGCAACGAAAGTCACTTCCTAACTCTTCCTTAATTTCTCGTTGTAAGATTGCTTCCGGTAGAATTTCTTCTTCACCAACATCGTAGCGCCCTCCAGGAAGCTCCCAGAGCTCTTCTCTACCGTTTCCGCTTTTTACCAACAACAATTCATCGTCTTTGGTGATGAATCCCTTGATGCTGACCTGAAACTTCTGGATTTCTCGAGCCATAGTCTTTATCTGGAGCGGGCGACCGGGATCGAACCGGCGACCTCTTCCTTGGCAAGGAAGCGTTCTACCACTGAACTACACCCGCATGGTGTTTCTGCGCCAACCTTAGCCAGAACCGGGTAGACCCGGCGTCGGTCACGACCACTTCCTCACCGGAACAGGTCGCGCCGCTGGCTGGAGCATTGGGTAATATACTCTCATCTTGTATGTATATCAATACCCTCTGCGAACAGCTGTGCGAACACGCCACGCTGTTTCGCGGGTACTCCCCCGACACGATCCAGCGGTACCGCATGGCCACCGGGCTCTTTCAGCGGGTAATGGGTGTTGAGCTGATTGGCCAGTGCACCCCGCAGGTAGTTCGCGAGTTCTTCTACCGCGGACGCACCGAGCGCAACTGGACCGCCAGCACATTCCTCACCTACCACAAGAGCCTGGCAGTGTTCTTCCGCTGGTGCGTAGAGCACGGGCACCTCCAGAACAGTCCCCTTGAGGGCGTCGAGTTGCCACGGCTGGAGAAGGCTCTGCCCCGCAGGCTGCCAGAGGACCAAGCGCGGCTGCTGCTCGAGAAGGTCCTCAACTACTCGTGGCGATCCAACTTCGAGCGCTACCGCAACCACGCAATCCTGGCGACGGCAATCTGGGTGGGATTGCGTCGGAAGGAACTGCTGCGGCTGGAAGTCAGCGACATTGACCTTCGGCAGCAAACCCTCTTCGTGCGGCGCGGCAAAGGGGCCAAGGACCGTGTGGTGCCGATGAGCGCGACGTACGTCGGGATTATGCGACGGTATCTGGACGAGCGAGGTCGTGCGCGGAAGACATGTCCAGCCGTGTTCCCGTCCCTGACGCGCGATGCCGGCCTGACCCTGGAGGGGCTCAGGCACCTTGTAACGGCGTTGCGCGCAGTGAGCGGTATCTGCTTCCGCCTAGGGGGTGAGTAGTGCCTCGGGGCGGTGTCGGTGTGATTGCTGCCCTACTGGCCGCGGCCCTCGTGCTCTCAGAGGCTTGACGGGATCCATCCGGCGACTGTTTTGGGGACGTGCCGCTGCGCCCATCGACCTGCACCGACGTGAAGCAACTCGCACCGCACGGCTGGAAGGATCACTTCGCCGCCGAGGTTGCCGAACGCCGTCACGCCCTGCTGCAGAGCATCGTCGCCGAAGCCTGATCGCCGCCCGTCAACACGGGCGTGAGCGAACGGTTACCGCAGAGTTGGAGGCGGTGAACACGATGATCCAGCACCAGAAGCGGCGTTCACACGGCTTTCGCAATCGCTAACGCTTCAAGATGGTGATCTCTTCCAGTGCGGCGGCCTCAATCTCCACCCGGCCGGGGCCGCGATCAGGCACTGAGCACCCACACGATTCCCGGAAGCGCCCGCAATTCGTGCCTGCAGGGGGGCCGGGGAACCCATTTCAGCCAACGCTGTTGGTCGCGCCAAAACCGGAAGAACCACATTTCAATTCCGTGGCGTCACTCGTCGAGGGGAGGGAGCCGCAGTACCGTCCCACAATGTGTGCCTGTACGGCCCCGAGCTGCATATATTTCGACCGCACATCTACTGGAAGCGTGACAAAGTCTCGAATGACTCTGCGGCACCTCACCGCACCACACTCGCACGGCATCGTCCAATAATCTTCATCCATGGTAGTGGAGTAGTCATAGCGCAACTCTTCCCCCATAGCGATGTCTCGCAGCGCAAACAACCACCCGTCAGATCGCAGTCCCGTGTTTGGCTGACAAGAGTGATTCACAAGACATCCGAGCGGATCCAAATCGACATAGAGATTCTGATCAATCTGCAGCGCGTAGCTCTCATGCTCACCCTTCGCAACGGCCTCAACAAACGAAATGCGCTTCCCATGGAACTGAAATAGCGACGCTCCTCGACTCACTCGTCGTGATGCGTGTACCCCAAGGCCATGTCGCCCAGGCCGCACGATGAACACTCCGACCCCGTCGCACCCCGTCTCCGGTGGCGGAACAGGGAAAAGTATCCCTCCCAAACTCCGTCGCCATGCCACGCCCTCCCGGGCTCCACTCAACATAGCTTAGCCCTCCCTTGAGGCAAGCTCGGAGGCTTGATCGACAAGGTCAATCGCGTTCTTGAATAGCTTCATCTTGTCGCTCGACCCTCGGACCTTAATTCCGCGTCTGAGGAGCCCCACCGCCTGCTCGTCGAGCGATCGAATCGCGCGAGAAATTGCCTTCTTAGATTTCTTCATAGATTTCTGATGCATGTTTAGCTTGGACTCCGCGGCACGACGCCAGACTAGGGCGGCGCACTCCAGGGATCTTGCCACTGCTGCGTCACAGGTCTGACGCAACGTGTCACCATTCTCAGCCCGTCGTATGGCCGCCTCAAACGCGTGCAGGTACTCCTGATGGAATCGGTCGTGCTCCTCAGTAATCGCCCGCTCGGCTTCATAGTCTTGCCCAGAAATCCTATTCCATGCAGGATCCAATTCATTGTCCCATATATCGTTCATGCGGTCTAGAAAGGCGTTCAATATCGCTCCCACCGAAGCTTTTCCACCGAGCGCGCGTCGATGATCAAGAACACCACGGCTTCGGAGTGCAGCAAGCAACTTCGGGACCATCCGGCCAGTATCGTTCTCACTGTAATCAACTATCGCGTCTAGGATTGCACTGAGGAGATTCGAGGGAATGTCCACGGGACGGTCATGCTGTAACTCCCTCAGCACCAGGAGCGACGCTGACTTTCGAGCTCTTGCTCCACTTGCGGCTCCATGGCTTGATTGCAGCCCAGCGTTCAGTTGAGGCGCGAATCGTCCGAACGAGCGCGCTGACGAACACCAACCGGGATCAGCAGGTTCACCCGGTTGTACTTCTGGAGCAGCGCGAACATCGCGGTGTTTGCCGGATTCGGGAGCGGCAGATGACCGTCGGAGCCATGCGTCTGTGCGAGTGGCCGATGCCCGACTGAGGTGCAAGCCGCCGTTGACCTAAGCGGTAAGCTGGCGCCAGTACCGGCGTAGTCGCGGTGAGTAGCCCTCGGGTGACACCATCGGTACGATCAGCTCGCGCGCCCAGCGAGGGTACCGCTTGGTGACCACAATTGAGAAGGCGCGGCGGTATGCGGCCATACGTCGCGGAAGAGTAGATGCTTGGGAGTACTGGCCGAGCGCGGATAGGAGTGCAGGCGAGCGGTGGCGCAGTGTTAAGAGGGCTTCGCGTTCTCCGCGCCAGGGCAGCCCCCGCAACTGGAAGTAGGCCGTCACGAGATCAGATACTGCCACGCCGAGTTGCAACGTTAGCGCGCCGTGATATCCCCTGAGCTGAGATCGGAAGTAGCGCTCATTCTCGACCCGCATATAGTTGATCCTCGTCCACGCGGCTCGGGCTTCGGGAGTAGGCACGAGGAGGGGGAGGGGGCGAGCCGCCTTCAGTCGGGCGAGATGCCCGGTACGGTCCAGAAGTACCGTGCCCGCGCGAATCCAAGAATACAAAGTGCCATCCCATTCGTTGGCGCACAGCGAGCGAGAGTTGAGCAGCCGACGCAGGGTGGCCACATTGCAAAAGAAGAATTCAGCGAACGTGCCCGTGACGAATGTGTAAATGGACCGCAAACGGTCTGGGTTCCCATATAGGATGACAAGGAAGTCGATGTCTGAATGTGCATGGCGATGGTGGGCTGTAGAACCGATAGCGACAAGGCCAGCAACGTTCGGGGTGGCTGTTAGGCGGGTGGTGAGTGTTTGGAGCGTAATACGCATGAGACGAAGAGATGAGTCTAGAAGTGTATATAGTAGCACGCCTGAGGTGAGAGAGGGAGGATGGGTACAGGAACCGAGTGCCTGTCCCGGATTCTGTGTAAGCGCCTGACCAGCCGCAAACCGGTAGTCTCTTCCCCAGAAGGAAGGGATGCCATTGAAGAAGGCGAAGATCTGCAAGGGGCTGCTGGACGAGTTGCTGGCCGGCTATGAGGCGCCCGGGGACTTGACTGGTCCTTGAGGGGCTGCTCTTATGTTAGGACGGCTCCCGTTGGGAGTCCGCCTGCGCTTGAGCGCCCATGTTGTCGAACTCCCAGAGGCAATTCTCTCGGCTGGCCGCAAGCGAGCTTCTCTCTCGGGAAGCGGCAACGAAGCAGACGAAGGCGACCACTGCTCGAACGCCACAGCGATGGCACGGTGAACTTCACGGTCAAGCTGCTGACGGGGACGGGCCCGGGCTCACTTCTGGAGCGTGCAGAACTGAGGGACACTGTGCGGACCCTGTTCGAGGGAGATGCTGAGACCGCACTGTTCTACTTTGCAGGTCACGGGCACATCGATGAAGCGGGTGGCTACCTCCTCACCAGCGACTCGAAGTCTGGCGACGACGGCCTCGCACTGAACGACGTGCTCGCCTTCGCCAACCAGTCGAAGACTCAGAACAAGGTCGTCATCCTCGACAGCTGTCATTCGGGCATCGCCGGCGCCATGCAACAGGCGACCGCCGTGACGGCTCTGACTGACGGCTTGACCATCCTGACAGCCTCAACTGCAGAACAATACGCCAGCGAGTCCGCCGGATCGGGTGTGTTCACGACGCTCTTGGTGGACGCGCTCAACGGCGCGGCGTCAAACCTCGTGTGCGCGCTTGAAAGCGTGGAACGAATCTAAGCGGCGTGTGTATGAGGTCGTGCCGTCGCTAATAACAAGTAGGATGTTGAGTGCAATAGGGAGTGCCGCGTTTCGAATCCTCTTAGGCACTGGTCAAGAGCGGGGTGTGGATGCAACCTCTGTGCGGAAGGACTGGCTGTCGTTGATGAACGATGCCGTCCGCAATGGGATGGAGTTGGGGGACGCGTGTCCGAGACTTGAGCGAACGCGCGGGATGTTTGTGGAGGCCCTTCGCCATGGGGATGAAGTAAAAGGGCCAGGCGCTAGAAGCCCTGGCCAGAGATGAGATCGACGGTTAGTCGAAGCAATTCGAACGGAAATAGACTGGACTCAAGTAGCGCGAGCTCCAACTCGTCGCGTCGCTCTTCGCATGTTGAGTCTCCGCACGAGCCGACATGCAGGATGGCGGCGAGGAGGCGTCTGTCGAAGACGCGCGCAAGGGCCGGCCCGGCTAGTGTGCCGTCTTGAAGCCGCGGGAGGAAGGATTATGGAATAAAAGAACGAAGCGCGCCTCTGAGCATGACAGTGTTAACATACTACCTCCAAGGCGATTGTGACGTACGAAGACTGGTGAGAACGAGGATCGCGAGAACAGCATAGCAAGTGGGGTGCCAAATGGCAATGGCGAAGTAATATGGTGGAGTACTGTTGTGCTTCGCGACGGGGCGAAATGTATAGTTGTAGAAGAGTATAATAGCTACTGCCCGCGTACCTTCGCAGTCTGCCGACCTCCGCCATGCGCACGAACGTTGAAGCGCTCACTCTTGATACGCTCCTATAGGCATGTTACTGTACTCAGAGTCGTCTTATTCATCCTCAGTGCTCCCTCCTCTCCGGCCTGTCCTCACGGCAAAGAAGTGGTCGTTGTCTAACGACCCTCCCGGCTGGTCAGCGCCTCGGGTTTTCCGCCAAGGTTGGCCAGAATCTGGCCATCACGGACTCTGCAGTAGCAGGGTGATTCCTTGGCAAGGAAGCGTTCTACCACTGAACTACACCCGCGTATATGGTAACTAGCAAACGTTGTAATTATACTGTACTTTCACCTGTGCGCGTCGGCTCTGTGAAGCATCGCCGCGCCCGTTTCGCCGATCGCATATGAAGCAGTTCATATGCCTGGCCTTAGGCCATCCGGCTCAACCCACTGAACTACACCCGCAAAGTGTAACTTTTTTGGAGGCCACGGGCGGAATCGAACCGCCGAATGAGGGTTTTGCAGACCCTCGCCTTACCACTTGGCTACGTGGCCGTGAGCCGTGTTGCAGGCCGTACTGTACCATGCCTTCCCCAGCTTTTCAAGTCTCAATAGCTGCCTAACCGGTTTGGTGCTACTCCCCACCCTGCAACGTCAACGCCTGCAAGTGGATTTCTCGTCCCTGATCGAGGAATGTCAGGCGGACATTGATCAGCGCCGTGGCCGTGGTTTCCGGGATACGAATCGATGACGATCCGTTGACCGTTGTTGTTAGGGTTCGGCTGGCGTCAAACCAGCGCTGTCCGGCAATACGCCATTCGACCTGTACCTGAAACGGCTGTTGTTCGTCGGTCATAATGTTCAACGTCGGCCGACGTCCAGATTCAAGCACGTCGCCGCTCACCACAATTTTCATCGGCGACCGTACAATATATTCTTGTCCAACTTGCGGCAACAATAGCGGACGTAATTGATTGTACTCAGCCGCGGAATCAACCGTCCGCGGATACGTCCAAATTTCTACCGGATGCAGTTTGTCGTAAGCGCGAAGAGCCATCAGACCGGAAATGTTTACGCCAATCAGCACTATTAGCCAACCAGCTACTACCGTTGGCCTGCGACGTGGGATCGTATCAATTGCGACGCCGAAAACATAACCCAGTAACGGAATCAGTGCGATCAAGTAACGGCCCTGCGGTTGGAAGATCGTGGTATTGAGCCACAAGAATCCGCCATACATTGCCACCGTCGCAACTACAACCATCCACATCATTGATGAATGTACACGGCGAACGGCAAAGGCCATCGCCGCGACAATGACCACAAGAATAACGCCGTACCAAACCAGCGGCAAACGAACATTGAGTTTCTCAAATAAACCGACAAAACTGGCGGCAGTTTTTACGGCCAGTGTTTGTAATGTAGCCAACGACGCTAAGCTTTGGCGCTGAGCGCGGAAAAAGTCCGCCGCGTGCTTCAAACCGAGAATGTCTCCGACCTGCGTCAGGTTGTGGATGTACCACCAGCCGCTGATGGCTAACGCTATCGCTGCCACAGTCAACCACCATTTCCACGATTGCCGCCAGAGTATCCACAAACCCATCACGGCGATCAGCGGATACAGATTTACTTTCGTCAGCATGCCTGCGCCAATGCACACACCAAGCGCAACCGAAAACCGCCAAGACAAACGTGTCGGTTTCGCCACCACAAGATAGAACAACCAACTCGAAATCGTCAGTCCGAGAATATCATTATTGAATGACCCGCCGGCATAGAGTACCATCGACAACCCGACAACCGAGAGCATCGCTAATCTTGAGACAATATTGTTCGGCCACAGACGCCGCGCCATCCGCCACATTCCCCACATGGCCAGCATCAGTAATAACCATGACGTGAAGCGGTCAATGGTGACTTGATTATGGAATGCAATATGACTGCTCGCCCAAACGATCGGCAAGCTCACAAGATAATACAACGGCGGCTGATGGTTTTCCCAACCATCGGATGTTCGCGTCAGTACCGGCAGATGGTGTTCCACCAGTATTTCCCGCGGGTAAAGAATATGCGCTTGTTCGTCCGGTGGCGTCAACGGCACGCTAACAAAAAGATAGGCAAGGGCAAAAGCCATCCACATCACGATCAGTCCTCGTTCCCACCACTTCTGGTCAATATGCATGCCGTCAGTATACAGCCCTGCAGAAGGTTGGTACAGAAGACTGATGAAAAATAGTTTATAACGGACTTTGAATACTCTTCAATTTCGGATTCGTCACCTGCGTATACAGTTGCGTCGTACGAATATTCTGATGTCCTAATAATTCCTGCACATACCGGACATCGACGCCGTTTTCCAGCAGATGCGTGGCGAAACTGTGTCGCAAGCTATGAAACGTCGCGGGTTTGGTAATGTTCGCCCGAACAAGCGCCTGTTCAAAAATCTTTTGCGCGGTTCGGGTTGTTAGCTGTCCGCCCCATTCACTCGGAAAGACAAGATCATCCCCCAACTTTCCGGCTACCATTCTCCGTAATTCTTCAATGAGTTTTTCCGGTAAAACGCTTATCCGGTCCTTTTTCCCTTTAGCTTGTTTAATGTGGATCGTCAACTCCGCCAAATCAAGATCTTGAACGCGAGTCGCAACGACCTCGCTCACCCGAAGTCCGGCTCCATACGCCAAACCGAGCATGAGTCGATGCTTCATATTTTTCGTTCCGTCCAACATACGCGAAATTTCTTCGCGCGACAAAACAACAGGTAAACTCCGGTTCCGCTTCGCCGTCCGAATGTCGAATCGTTGACTCGTTCTCGCGACATTTCGAAAGTAAAACTTCACAGCGCTCAAACACAGATTTCGCGTCTCGGCCGACGCCCCCTTGTTTTCCAGCGACAGAAGGAATTGCCTGATCGTCGCCTCGTCACCACCGCCCGGCCGAGCCACCTGAAAACCTAAGAACTCCCGCATATAGTGAAGATAGCTTTTGATCGTTTTTGGACTGTAATTTCGTAACCGAAGCTCATTTTCGGTTTGTTCAAGCACAAATTGAGTATTTTCCATATACAATACGTGGTTCTGCTCAAACCACCAAAATGTCTAAATTGAGGCTAGCAAAACCTGACAAATAGTGCAATACTTAGCGTATTAACACACCCGAGTTCGCATAATAACGAGTTATATGCCATTTTGAAAAGCCCCCTTATTGAAATAATTGAGAATTGCTAGTAATCTTTAACTACTTATCACTTAGTAATAATAATATGAAAGACTCATACACCCCATCTCCTGAGGAATTTGAGAAGGCCGAAGGAATGATGGAGCCGGAGGAGGCAAAACAATCGGCTGAAAGATACAAATCATGGGCCGTGGATTTTTTGCCAGAAATTGAAAAAGCATTAGAAGATGAAAGAAAGAGACAGGCTGAGAATGAACGACTGAAACAAAAATTTCCTGGTATTACAATAATTGATGACAATCCAGAATTATTAGGTGAACTTGAGAGATTGGTAGAAAGATTAAATAATGTCTTAAAGGAAAGCTAGACTGCAATAATCGAATACATTGCGGTTGGGGCTTTCCAAAACGGCATATAACAACGAATATCCGATACGCTCCGCGCAATCGGATATTCGTGAACGTTGTACGCCATTTACTCAACAAATTACTTAGTATTAATATGAGTTTTTGAAGTTATGATCTTTAATAAGCAAGCTTAAGTATTAATTGAACACATATGGGCATTTTCAAAGGAGAACAATATTCTAGAGAGGCCTACGACGAGGCGCAAGAAAAAGCGATTAGCGAAGAGAAGGCTGCTCTATACCGAGGAACAATTACTGGAATGACTTCGCGGGAAGCGCAAAGAATCTATAACGAGCTTTGGAGCGCGTCTGCACAAGCTCAAGAGAGGGTAGAGAAGCTTTACGGAAAGAGCCAACAAGAGGCGACCGAGCTTAATGGTGAGTACGAACGGCTTCGTGCCAAAGCGCGAGAAGCGCTACAAGCAGTAGCGGATTTTGAGCACGAAAAATTGGGAATAGCCAGTCAAGAAGAGAAAGAATAACTTCAAAAACCTTTTGTTTGTAAATTTTTGTTGAGTAAACCGGCGCACAACAGCGCGTATCCGATATGCTCCGCACGATCGGATACGCGCAAACGTTGTCCGACATACATTTTAACTAATTTAGTTCATTTCCGGCGCGACAGTTTCGGAGTATAATAAACCTGTTTAATAATCAACAAACCATAAGCTTTCCATGAAAGACCAGCGAGGCATTATATGGGCGCCAGTACTCATCATGATTGGCGTTGTCGTTGTCACCGGAACGGCAGTATTTATATTGATTCGAGCTGGTGATGCCAGCCAGACTAAAAATAAAAATGTGAATTTTACGGTTGTGAACCAGACAGACAATGATAGTGATACACAATCATCAGCCATATCAACTTATGACGAGTGCGTGAAAGCTAAGGGCGAAATTGGTGGTGCGGGAATAAATGTTTTTTGTAGTATTCAGGGAAAAACATATACTGCGCCTGCGCCCAATCTACAGCCTGGTGAAAAAGTATGTGGGGATGTGATTTGTACAAACGTTAATGGAGTTTGGGTTCCTAAATAGCTGCACGGAAAATTCCCTTTCGAAGAAAATATATACGATCGGACAACAGCGTATAAACGATATTGAAACGATCGTTTATACGCAAACGTTGTCCGAAAATTTGCCCCCGTTATCCGGTAAGCGCAGTTCCTTCTCTAGCTTAATACCTAAATAGGGAACGAATCGACTTTGGTATATAATACAATTGTTACATACTTTGAAAGTAACTAAGCACCTACTCATATGACAGCCGAGAAATACCAGCCAAACCCAAGCGAGATTGTTGAAGGGTATTCAATGATGACGCCCGAGCAAAAAGAACAATCCGCCATAAGAGAGATTTTTATCGAATCAGAACACCGCGTCGCAGAACTGCCTGAAGATTTTCAGTATGAACCCATGAGAACCGTTTCAGCCACCGGTCAGATGCGCGGTGAGCTTGCTGGAACATTTGAGGATAAAACAGTACGAATCCAAAAATATTCTTGGGATGAAGGGAAGACCTGGAAATACTCCGGTAAAACCGCCGGTAATGAGGAATTGACGGACGAAGAATCGCAATCACTTTGGGAGCGCATTTATCCGGCAGCGGAGGTATACGACAAAATGCAGAACACCCAAGCAGAACAAGTTCAACAGTTACAGAGTGCAAACGAAGCAACACGGCGCTCACATGAATCAGCCATCGGTCAGGCCAGAAATCAGGCCCGAAAAGAGGGTTTTGTAGAGGGTGAAGAGTCTGGCAAAATAAAGGGTATTTTAGAAAATAGACTTAAAGAAGTTGAAGCAAGTGATGAAGATCGAGAATTTTTAGAGTCGATTATTGAGCGTGTTGCTCAATTCTATGGCACGGAAAACCAAAAGACTGAACGTGAACAGCGGCTGGAAAAAATTCTCGGCCAGTACCTAGATATTATGGTGCGCCAAAAAGATAATTCTGAATTAGATACTTACAACCGACGACGCGAACTCCTGCTGAAGATATTCGGAGCATCTGAACCACAAACATGGGTAGCTGGTTTTGGAACAGAATACGTCCATTCCTCAGTCTATCCAACAATCATTCCGGAATTAATTGTACGAGAGGGTTATGATCGTAAAGAACTTCCTTCAACAGCCGATGCGATGATTGCGATAGAAAGAAAAAGTCGATTTCAGAAGGATAGAGCGCCAGAAGCTGCATAGGAACCGCCCTTATCTTCGTTGGGTAGGGGCAAATCATCGGACAACAGCGCGTATGCAATATGCTCCGCACGATCGCAAACGCGCGGACGTTATATGGCATATGCTTTTCTTTTCTCGGCTGACACCAACTCCTTTTCTGCAATGAATAAACAGAACTAAGATGCCTAACTTTCGAGATCAACTTAACGCAATTGTTGCAATAGAGAAGTCTTTTAGATTTTCTCTGT
>CAIJZX010000040.1 GCA_903825245.1 Candidatus Kerfeldbacteria bacterium | reverse complement strand
AATCGCACTAGCCTGAACCATCGGAAAGATAAAATCCCGTGCAAACTCTTCAACGAGATTCACCTCGTAGAACTTGCTCGCACCGGTCGCTTTCGCTTTCCGGTCTAGCCCCTTCAGCTCCTCCTCCTGCCCAATATCCGCACAGAACGCGATAATTTCACACCGGTAAGTTTCTTTCAGCCATTTAAGAATGACCGAAGTATCCAACCCGCCTGAATAAGCGACAACGATTTTCATAGAATGAATAATTCCTTTTACTTATAACCTTTGGGATGTGCCTTATGCCATTGCCAAGCCGTCGCGATAATTGTCTCGACTGAGTCGAATCGCGGCTTCCAACCAAGTTTGGCGCGCGCTCTTGTCGAGTCAGCTACCAGCTTGGGCGGATCACCAGCACGGCGCGGCGATTCTTTAGTCGGAATGGCATGACCAGTAACCTTGCGGACTGTTTCAATGACCTCTTTGACAGAAAACCCATTGCCGCTACCGAGATTGAAAACCGTACTCTCCGGATAGCGCAACGCCAAAATGTGGGCTTGCGCAAGGTCAACAATGTGAACGTAATCCCGAACACATGAACCATCGGGCGTCAGATAATCGGTGCCATAGATTTCCACGTATGGACGCTGTTCGAGCGCAACTTGCAAAACGATTGGAATCAGATGTGTCTCATGATTATGGTGCTCCCCAAACTTGGCGCTTGCGCCAGAAGCGTTAAAATAACGCAGACAAACGTAATTGATACCAAACAATTTGTTATACCAGTCCAATACACGCTCAAACATCCACTTAGATTCACCGTATGGATTAATCGGTTTCTTCGGCAAATCCTCACTTAGAAACGGGCTGTCTGGAATGCCAAAAATTGCACACGTTGAAGAAAAAATAAACTTCTTAACACCTGCTTGAACACACGCATCCAATAGGTTCACACCGCCGGCGACATTATTAAGAAAGTGCTTACCAGGCTGCGACATGCTCTCCGGCACGAGTGTCGCCGCGCCAAAATGCATAATGGCATCGGGACGGACTTGCAAGAGCGTCGTACTGAGAAACGTTCGGTCAAGTAAGTCACCTTGGATGAAAGTGGCACGAGAGTCCACAGCCTGCCGATGCCCTTCCGTGAGATTATCGAATACAACCACTTCATACCCTGCATTCAGTAGTTCCTCGGTACAAATGCTACCGACATAACCCGCCCCACCAGTGACAAAAATTTTCATAGGTTGTCAGCCTACAACAACACGACTAAAAAGCGCAAGTCCGCGTTGCCGCAACAGCACCGACGCATTGACACTCGATTAACGTGCATGCTAGTGTTCAGAGTATGAATACTGAAGTCACGATCCCGGTTTATAACGAAGAAAACGATCTACCAAAGTGTATTGAACGTCTGACTAAATTTCTTGGTGAACAGAAGTTATTTGAATCTAGCATTGTGATTGCCGATAACGCCTCAACTGATCGGACGTGGGAGATAGCGCAAGAACTAGAAAGGCAGTATCCAAATGTAAAAGCGTTACATATTCCTAAAAAAGGCCGTGGACTTGCTTTGCGTACTGTCTGGAGCCAGAGCAAAGCCGATATTGTCAGCTATATGGATGTCGATCTTTCCACCAACTTGAAGTTTTACCCCCTCCTCATTCATGGGATTTCAGTTTATTACGACCTGGCTGTCGGCTCACGATTGATGCAGGCATCGCGCATCAAGCGCTCACTTAAGCGCGAAGTGCTTTCCCGTGGCTACAACGCCATGATCAAGGGAATGTTTTGGAACAGATTTTCCGATGCCCAATGCGGTTTTAAGGCTGTGCGCCGAGATATTGCACACAAGCTATTACCACACATAAAAAACAACAATTGGTTTTTCGATTGCGAGATGATGTTACTAGCGGAAAATCACGGCTTCAAGATTTTTGAGGTTCCGGTGGAGTGGATTGATGATTTAGATTCACGCGCCCGGATTGGTCCGTCCATCGTCGAACATTCGAGTGGGCTAGTCCGCATGCGACTGGCTGGATTCCGCCAGCCACTCTAACAGAAATGCACGAACAACTCTATCGCGACATCTTCGAGACAGAGCTGACACATTGGTGGGCAAAGGCCCGGCGTCATATTCTTGCCTCCATGTTGCGGTATTT
>CAIJZX010000039.1 GCA_903825245.1 Candidatus Kerfeldbacteria bacterium | reverse complement strand
GGGAGTCCACCGACGTAGAGTTTTTTGGCCATAGTATCTTGTTCACTGGTTTCTCTCCGCGCACCGACCTTGTTCTCCTCCATGTCCCGTCTGAACGGTCGACGCCGGAGAAGTGCGCGCTACAAACGAGTATAGCACGTTTTCTCCGGAGGTCAAAGCACAACATAAAACCAGCCGCCGCGCGAGCGGTGGCTGGTTAGAATTCTGGTCGTTGTAGTTTACTGAGCTGGTGCCGTTGGAATGTCTGTTGGTACTGCGGTTACTGAGCCAGCCGGGCGGATTTGAATGGTCGTCGCGGCGACACTGCCGTCGGTGTTGGCGGTACCGTTCGTGGTTACCGTTTGTCCAACCGTGAGGTCGCTACTAGCGCCAGCAACGGTTTTATCAACCGTCGTCGTACTGGTGTAATACACGACTTTGGTGCTACCAGTCGATTCTTTCACTGTGATGCTGTTCGCATCAGCACTGACAATCTCACCGCTCACCAACCCGCCACGTCCGGCGAAATTTCCTCCGCCCGGAAAACCCGTACCGAAGGTTCGGCCATTAATATTACGAGCGCCTGTCGTTGCCGTACCCGTTGTCCCTAATCCAAGACTGGACATCTTCTTCTGTAACTCGGTTCCACTCAGTCCCTTCAGTGAGTCTTGGCTCTTTTGAAACATCATGCCGCCGCCAAATCCGACTACGGCGAGCACGACGCCGACGATGACCGTCGTCATCATAGCGTTATTTTTCTTCGGTATCGCTGTTGATGGTGTCTCCATAGATGTATCGATAAATGATAATAAAATTATTCGTACTTTAAGGCTTCGATCGGTTTTAATTTTGCTGCCCGGCGCGCCGGATAGTACCCGAAGATGATGCCGACCAGCGCGGACACGCCGAACGCTAACCACACGGATGTCCAGGTTACGGTCGCGGTTATTATACCAGCCATCGTTAATCCAACCGCGACGCCCCATCCGAGGAGAACGCCGACAATACCGCCGACAAACGTCAGTGTCACCGCCTCGGTTAAGAATTGAAAACTGATATCGCCGCTTTTCGCGCCGATCGCTTTCCGCAAGCCGATTTCTCGCGTCCGTTCGGTGACCGACGTCAACATCATATTCATAATGCCGATACCGCCGACGAGCAAGGAAATTCCGGCGATGGCGCCGAGTAAGAGCGTCAGTGTACTCGACACGCTTGACAAGCTCGAAGCTAAATCAGCTTGATTGACGACGGTGAAATCAGCGGACGTTGAGTCGGTGATGTTGTGCCGCGAGAGTAAGAGCGTCGTTATTTCCTGCTTCGCTGTGCTCATGACTTTTTGATTGGCGGCTTGGACATCAATGCTACTGATTGATGTTTTGCCGGCTAAGAAGCGTTGCGCCGAACTGACCGGCACATAAATATACTGGTCGGTATTATTGAATCCCGACCCGCCTTTTGATGCCGTCACACCAATGACCTTGAATTGGATTTTATTTATCTTAATCGTCATCCCGATCGCGTCAGCATCGACACCAAAGAGGTCATCGCGAACCGTCGGACCAATAACCGCGACCTTTGCATAATCTTTATTTTGCTGATCGGTAATAAACGCACCGGTCGACAGCGTGACGTTTCGAATGCCAGCATAACTCGCCTCGGTGCCAATCACTTGGGTGTTCGTATTGTTGCCCTTGTAGGTCACTTGGTACCGACGTGAGAGCTCGACAGCGACGGCGGAGACATCACTAATTTCCGATTTGATTGCGGTTGCATCAGCTTGGGTCAATGTTGTCGCACTACCGAAACCGCCACTGACCGGACCGGCATTGCGTGAAGCGCCCGGCGAAATCGTTAACAAGTTAGTTCCCAAATTGGCGATGCTCGAGGTTACCGACGATGTCGCGCCTTGCCCGACGCCGACGAGGGCGATCACCGAACTAATACCAATCACGATACCGAGCATCGTTAAACCCGACCGCGCTTTATTGCCAGACAGTGCGGCGTAGGTTTCGGTGAGCACATCGCGAATCATCATGCGTCAATCCCTTTCATACTCGGATGATGAGAGTCATTCGCACGGTCTTCAACTATATTTCCGTCGAGAATGCGAATAATGCGATTGGCGTGCGCGGCCACGTACTGATCGTGGGTAATTAAGACGATCGTTCGTCCCTCATTGTTCAATTTTTGAAATGTTTCAAGTACAATCTGGCCGGTTTTCTGGTCAAGGTTGCCTGTTGGTTCGTCGGCTAAAATCAGTGATGGATCATTAACGAGCGCCCGGGCAATCGCCACGCGTTGCATCTGACCACCGGAGAGTTGATTTGACCGGTGGTGGTCGTGACTAGCGTCCATGCCCGCGTTGCGAAGTGCGGCATGAGTGCGTTTTTGCCGTTCTGCAATAGGTGTATTAGTGTACAGTAACGGCAGCTGCACATTGCGTTCAACACTGACGCGGGGCAGAAGATTGAAGGATTGAAACACGAAACCGATTTTTCGACCGCGTACTTCGGCTAACTCATTATCGGAGAGCTTCGAGACGTCGTGGCCATCCAATTCATACTTCCCAGTGGTCGGTGAATCGAGCGCACCGAGAATATGCATCAGCGTCGATTTTCCCGATCCCGACGGGCCGATGATGGCCACGAATTCGCCTTCCTTGATAGTGAAGGTGAGTCCCTTCAGCACCGTGGTCGCGACGTCACCCGTGGTGAACGTCTTCGTAACCGTTGAACAATTAATAATATTTTTCATGGGCGGATACAGACTAGCCGCCGAATCCGCCTGGACCGCCAAAGGTTTGGATTGCGGAACCACCGGTTGTACGTGTTGAACGATTTGTTGACGACGAGCTCGTTGAAGTAGTTGCGGTAATAGTCTGCGTAACTACTTCCTCACCTTCCGTTAAGCCGGAGACGATTTCCGTTTCGGTATCACTCGATACGCCGGTGGTCACCGTTTTGTTCTGCGGCGCACCGTTCACCAATACCTGAACATACGACGATCCGTCAGTCGCCGATTTAACTGCGGTCGATGCAATCGATAAGACATCTTGTTTCACATCGGTCGTAACAACAGCATTGACGCTCATTTCCGGCCGCACTTTCGCATCAAGCGAATCGAAACCAATCGTCGCCGAATACGTCACGACGCCCTGCGTTGCAGTACCGACGGTATCGACTTTTTCTACCTTACCGGTGAGCGTTAAATTGCTGACGGCATCGAATGTCATGCCGACCTTCTGACCGACGGCCACACTGGCAATATCGACTTCATTTATTGAGACAACCGCCTTCAACGTATCCAAGTTTTGAATGACGATTGGTGACGTCGAGGAACCGGTTGCACTCGCAGCCGAGCTTGAACTCCCGAGCGTATCGCCGTTGGCGATGCTGAGCGTGGTCACTGTGCCGGCAATCGGCGCGGTCACGGTTCGTTCGGCGGCCGTGGTTTTTTGTGAATTCAAATCAGCTAAGGCGCTCGTCACATTCTGCTTGGCGGCTTCCACATTTGTTTGTGCCGCGCTCAGTTGGGACTTCGCGGCGGTGATAGCTGAACCAGTACCGGCGACTAGCTGGTCGTACGCGGTTTGTGCGGTGGTAACCGCATTCTGATTATTGGTAATGGTGACTTGATCGAGTACAACTTTCTGTTGCAACACGGCGTCACTTGTATTCGCCGCTAGAGCGGTTTGGTCTTGCGTCAATTGCGCCTGCGATTTTACCAAGTCAAGTTTTGCTTGTTCCAGCGTCGCTAACGCCTTGGCCGCACCCGTCGAACCAGTTTGGCTGGCGTACGTCGTCTTCGCCGTAGCATATGATGCCTGGGCATTCACGAGGTTTTGCTGCGCCTGCAAGTACGCGGTATTGGCTTTCTGGACCGTAATATCTAACTGATCATTCGTGATGGTAAATAATGTTTGTCCTTTCTTGACGGTATCGCCGAGCTTTACTTTGAGGTTTGCGACCGTGCCAGTAATACTCGGATTCACCTTAGCACTATCGTTGACCACAATATTTCCGCTACCGGAAACCGTCGCCACCAGCGTTCCTTTCGTCACTTGGGCGGTTTTATACGTCACCGTCGAGGCTTTCTTCTTCGTTTTTAAATACACAATCGGCGCCGCGATAACGGCCACGATGACGACGAGAATAACAATTTTCTTCTTCGACATAAAACGTTGATCAGAGAATAAAAATACTAAAAAGTGGGTGAGCGGCGACCGACATGCGCCATCTCAATTTTTTGCGCGCTCCGCGCCCGGGAAAAAAGAACGTGTGCGTTATCCTATCGACGATTCAACACTGGCACAGTATACTCAGAATCTGAACGAACCCTGAAGACTTATGCTTTCGGCAGGGAAACGCTAATAGTCGTCCCGGTGCCTTGCTTACTGTCGACTTGAATTGATCCCCGGTGCAATTCCACAATCCGCTTGGCAATGGCTAATCCTAGCCCATATCCGTCAGCCCCGGAACCGGTTCGCGACACGTCGGCGCGGTAGAACCGATTAAAAATATGCGGTACATCAGCTTCGGCGATGCCGATCCCCTGATCAACAACTTTAATGTTTACGTGTTTGCCAGAGGTGGCGACCTTCAACGTTATTGCGCCGTTATCGTGGCTGTACTTAATCGCGTTATCGAGTAAAATCACCAGGAGTTCCGTCAATTTCAACTGATCCCCGAAAACGCGTGCTTCCGTTTGATCGGCGATAATCTTCTGATGCTTCTGTTTGGCCATCGGCGACAAACGATCGACCGCCTCATTGACGACCACTGCTAATTCTACCGGCACCATTTTCACAGCTGAACCGTTCACGTCGTGGCGAGCGAGATTGAGTAACGAATTGGCTAAACGTTCAAGCTTCTGAATTTCTTCTAAGTTGCTCGACAGCACGCGACGGTGTTCATCGGCAGCTTTGCCTTTCAACGCCACCTCGATTTCCGATTTCATCGCGGCCAGCGGCGTTCGCAATTCATGCGAGGCGTCGGCGGTAAAATGGCGCTGGTCTTCAAGTGATTGTTCAATCGGCCGCAACGTTCGTTTTGCTAAGTAATAACTCGCGACTGATCCGCTCGCCAGCACGCCGATATTTAACAACAGCAACCGTAAGCGCAACGAATTGACCGCAGCTTCATATTGTTGTTCAAAGTAACTCGCCACCCGTGAATCTAGCGGCGGATCGAACAATGGAGCAACGTCGGTATCAAAATGCGTCCGTGCCGGAAGGCTGTGGCGCAATTGTGTCAGCGTCAGTTGGTAGATGATCGTACTAAAAATAATACTGATCACCATAATAATCACCACGTACCAGGCAGTTAATCTCCAGACTGGTCTTTTGGCGACAGTCATACGGCAATCCGATAACCGAATCCGCGAACGGTGTGCAGTAATGGATGATCCTTATACGGTTTATCGATTTTTTGGCGGAGTGAAGCGATAAATGCTTCGACCGTGTTCGGCAGAATATCAGCGTCGAAATCCCAAACGTGGGTAATAATTTGTTCCTTGCTCAAAATGCGATTTTCATTCCGCATCAGGTATTCAAGTAGGGCGAACTCTTTGCGCGATAATTCAATACGCTGCCCAGCGCGTTGGACATGGAACGTATCAGGATGAAGCTCAAGATCACCAACACGCAACGTCGTATCAGCGGTTTGCTCCGGACGACGTAAGAGCGCGCGAATACGTGCTAGCAATTCTTCAAAAGAAAACGGTTTGACCAAGTAATCATCCGCGCCGTTATCGAGCCCCTCAACACGATCGCGGGTCGCGTCGCGAGCCGTCAACAACAAAACCGGTTGATGCATATTTGCTTTCCGCATGGCGCGGCAAATATCTAACCCATCGGCAATGCCCGGTAACATGCGGTCGAGAATGAGAATATCGAATTTGCCAACCATGGCACGACCATAGCCTTCCTGGCCATCATAAGCTACATCAACCGCATATGATTCTTGCTCTAAACCGCGCTTCAGAGCGTTAGCAATTTTCCGTTCGTCTTCGATGAGGAGTATTCGCATAATGTATAAATGATGTATTTCCTAGCTGAAAAATACCTGAGAAAGGCAAGGAGCGCAACTAGCCTGCCGTCGCATCAAGACTACGATATTTCCACATCAAGCGGTAAAAGACAGCTAAACCGACGAGTATTGCTGACCCCCAATAGATACTGTGCATCCACCACGTTTTTGAGTCCGTGCCGAGAAAGAAGCTATGGAGAAAAATTAGGGCGAACATCGGGAATGAAAAGGCATGAACGAAGCGCCAAAACTTCGCATGCCTGGTCATCGTATAGAGTGACGTAGCTAGCACCAAGAGCAAGAGGTAAAAACCAATAATACCGAGCCCCATATACAGCGGTTTATATGTAGAAATAAACGGAATCAGGAGATCTTTTAGATGTAGCCCGATATACGTATCGAATAACAGCGCGCCGACATGAAGCAGCACGGAAAACAGCAAGACCGAACCAATCGCCCGATGCAATGACCAGGCAGTGGCCGGGCTCATAATACGAAAGAGAATACCCGTCGTCAGGAACATGCCGGTAACGGAGAGTAAGCCAAGTAAAATATACGATGTTACTCCGGCTGCCCGCGTGGTTATCCACGCCCACGGAAACGGATTACTCGCGGGAATTGTTGTGCCGGCTGTCGCGGCGTGAACACCGGCGGCCAGAAAAAAAATACTGGTAACCGCTATTGCCACAATTGCGGCCAGAAATATATATCGGCGCTTCATTTGAGCGTTATTCGTGACTGCATTCCCGGCGTCGTTACCATCAAACGATCAACAGTAATTGCTAGAGCTTCAACATTCGGATGTTGCGTCACCCAAGCTATACCATCTTTCGAGCCTTGTAATAACACTGTCTTCGCATAGACGTCGGCGATAGTCGCGTTTGGTGCCAAAACCGTTGCGCCAACGACGTCGGTCACGGCCGAGCGTCCCGTGCGCGGATCAATCAAATGATGCCACGGATTGCCATTGTGGACGCCCTTGCGTTTCGTGGTTCCCGATGTGGCCACACCCCACCGGCCCTCGGGGAGACTCAATTTCGCAACATCGCGAGTATGGTCGTTCGGATCTTGCACGCCGATCACCCAGTGCCGTTGCCCCTCGTCATGCCCAGACAACACGAGATCGCCACCGAACGACAGCCAATAATCCGTCGTTACCTCTTCGATCAGCGGCACAAGTTGGTCGAGGAGATATCCTTTGCCGATACCGCCGAAATCGAGACTCACACCGAGCGGTAAAGAAACTGTCGATCGTTGCGTATCAACGGCGATGTTGGAAAATTTTGCTCGAACGAGTTTCGATTTACTTCCAATCGTAGCACTCGTAACTTTCGATAATAATTCAAATGAGCGGTCATACCCGGCCTTAATCAACGCATAGCCAATGGTCGGATCAAATAATCCGTTTGTGTCTTTCCATTGCTTCTCAATCTCCTGCAATAAGGCAATCATCTCGGGGCTCACCGTCATTGGTTGGCCAGCATGTGAATTAAGTTGCGACAACTCCGACGCCGGTAAGAAGCGGCTGAAACGATTTTCAAACGCGGTAATATTTTCACGCACGCGCGTCCACAGTTGTTGGCCGGCCTCGGGATCAGCTCGAAAACCGCCTTCGATGGTTGAACCAAGTGCATGAAATTGTGCAGTGACAAGGCTCATAGGTTACGAG
>CAIJZX010000038.1 GCA_903825245.1 Candidatus Kerfeldbacteria bacterium | reverse complement strand
TCTGCTACAGTATCGCGGTCAAGTTCTCCGGGCAATTAGCTCAGTTGGTTAGAGCGTCTCGTTTACACCGAGAAGGTCGTAGGTCCGAATCCTACATTGCCCACCAGAAAATAAAGTATGATACACTACCATATATGAAATGGTTCATCGGATTACTCGTTATCGGGTTCGGCAGTCTGCTCGTTATTAAGACTCAGTGGATTTACGATTTCACTGGGCCGATCGAATGGGCTGACCAACACCTCGGCACCGAGGGCGGCACGCGCCTCTTCATTAAGCTGATTGGTATCGTGATTATACTTGGTGCCTTCCTCGCCGTGACGGGAATACTCGGCGGATGGATAACCGGTATTTTTGGAGGCGTCGGTCAGTAAGTTAACTTCTGGGCCCTTAGCTCATTTGGTAGAGCGCCGCGTTTGCAACGCGGAGGTGACCGGTTCGAGCCCGGTAGGGTCCACCACGGGCAATCGGTTTGTGCGGAGGTGACTGGGTTGAGCATAGCGAGACGGGTTGCCATCGGCAACCCCGGCCCGAAGGGCGAGCCCGGTAGGGTCCACCAAACTAATATCCGTGTCCAAGAATTTTATGGTACTATAAATCCATGAATGAGCATTGCCCCGAGCAACAGAAGGACACCAACTGGAAAGCACCCGAAGAAAACACCAAGACGACACCGCTAGATTTTTTTAGGAAATTCCATACTTCGACAGTTGGTCGTATGGCCAAAAGTGTAGGTGGAGTAGCTATAGCTGTTGGTAGTGCACTTGGCGCCACTTCTGGGTACGAGTTCGCTCGTGGAAATATGTCGCGCGAAGAAGCATGGAAGTTACTCGAACAAGAGTCCCCGTCTATTCACCAGATTGAATACAAGACCCTGCAAGAAGTACCACCACAACAGAAAGCGGAAATACTCGATCAACGTGATACGCAGTTTACCATTCAGCGTGATGCAGCGATTGCCGACTTACGAACAACGTTAACTCAATCCGGAGTATCTGTTCCAGAAATTGAAAACCGAATCAATGCTATACTGAAAAATATCGGAGACTATCGCCCGTCACAGTACGACCGGATGCTTGAGGAGTTACAGATTCCAGTTATCGTCAATTCGCCATATCCCGTTATTCGTTTTCGTCCTAACATGAAAGGGCGGAATTTTGAAGAGGGTTTTACAGCTTCCGGACAACAAAAAAAGTCCTTCGGCATCGATCCTGATACGTTGCTTATAGACCCAGAACCATCAACTGTTGGAGTGACATTGCGTCATGAAGAATTACACGAACGACAAAGTAATGCGATTCATACATTTTCACAACAAGTAAAGAACGTTGTTAACCTAGAACAACATTCATCGTCCAACCTCAATCTCCTTGAGGGGTCAACAGAATACCTGCGGAACCTGCTCGATACAAAATTAGGATACACCTCGTTACGCCACGTTTATACGAATCAGCAGGCCGGGGTTGATATCGCTATCCAACTTATTGGCGAAAAACACTTTTGGAAACTGTATGGTGCGAGTGATTTTAGTGGCATCATACAAGCAATTGACCATCAACAAGGTTCGGGAACGAGCGATATACTCTTTAGCGGCGGTTCGGCGCAGCTTAACATGACACCAGGTTTTTCTAAGGATGAGCACCATGCCTTTGATACGTTTCACAAACTTTCAGAAATGGGAATATTAACTGCGGAAAGAATTGCTCATGCGCGCGAGCACGTCGGTCAACCGGTGTTTGAAGATGTAGACCGCTTTCTTGTTGGATCGCGCGGTGAATTTCTTGGTTCGGTTACCATCAACGAAATTGCTATTCACATCGCCATCGATAGCCCGAACGGCGGTATCGACGTTTATAGTTTCGCTCATCCCCAAAACGATATCGGGTGGTCTACGGCAATCCGACCGGTGAGTGAATTTCCCGAACTTGAAAAAATATGTCGCGAGTATTTCACCCGTCTCAAAGTAATCAACAACCCCTCAGAACAACAACATAGCCAAGACGATGTGCGAAAGAGCGTTAAACTATATCTGGAAAATAATCCTCGGAGTTCGTAGATTATACAGAATATTTTCAGAAGTACGCACTGCTTACCACCCCACACATACAACAACACCGGCCTGAAGCCGGTGCTCTTGGTGACCCGCGGTGGACTCGAACCACCAACCCATTGCTTAAGAGGCAATTGCTCTACCATTGAGCTAGCGGGCCATGGTGCCTAGGGCCAGAGTCGAACTGGCCACGCCTGCCTCTTCAGGGCAGCGCTCTACCGATGAGCTACCTAGGCATAGAAAAATCGCTCCCACAGAGTACCGTATTCTGGTTTCTTTTTCAAGAGGTAGTACGGTGTCTACTCCTTATTGCAGGCAAACGATAAAACCGTTATTCTATATCCATGTCTGAAACTGCCCTTGAGGAAGCCCCGGTTGACCTAACGGAACCGAGTACGGAACAACCGATCGAGAACCAATCCAGAGAAACCGAATTCGCGAGCGTTAAGGAATTTTCAAAAGAAGCATCTATTACTGACCGCCATCGGTTGGCTTCTGATTTGCGTACCCGCCGCCGGCAATTTCGGCAGAGCCACGAAGAGCTCCGAGTACAAGTTTCCGCCTTAGAAAAAGAATATGATCACTTGCGCCTTCAGGCTGAGTTAGCATTTGCGAAACTACAAGAAGCGATAACCACAACGGAAGATCTTAAGACCGCCCGAATTGCTGTGTTACCGGAAATCTTCTCAGGCATAAAACAGTTTTTTCATCGAGGAGAAATCGCCAACCAAGAACAATCCGCTCAAACTCAACAATCGGTACTGCAAGAAATTCAAGCGCGGCAAACGGAAATTGATATTGTCACAAGTGAATTACAAGAACAAATAGCCGATGATTCCGAATTACAACAAGCAAGAAAACTACTCTCGGATTTCTATGATAAAGAAAATGCATCGTGGCAAGAGTACGAAGCCGAACGCCAGGCGGGAAACGTTCAACAGTTGAGTAAAGAATATGGCGTGTTCTTCGTTCATGGTATCCAGCGATACACACCGGATAAAAATTCTCCGTTACTCTCAAGTGTGGAAACGACCGATAAGTTTCGCATCGCCTTCGCACTTTCACCCACACTTTCTGCATCGACCATTCGACCCGGCGACGGACGAGGAAATTACTGGGCCTCGCAGGGATTCATCATCGGCAACGGAACAGTCACTGAGGCGCATCGGAGTGATGCTACCACACAAACACGTGGACTCTTTGGCCGAGCATCCCTTAGTCAACAACGTAAACAACCGATCGCGGAACAGGTACAAACCGCGATACACGCCCCCACGAGCAATGGGAATAGAAGTTACAACGAGTTGGTTATCGACCACCCTGAGCTGAGCGCCGTCTATGCCACGGTCGATGATATACCGCACAACTACAATCCATTTGATGAAGAGCGCAATCAAGCGTATGAAATTGCCGAACACCTCGGACTGCCGTTTGTCGTTTTACAAGCTGGCAAACCGTATCGAGCAATCTATGATCGGAAAACACATCGATTACAAACTGGCGAACCTATCCCCCCAGAAGAACTCCAACAACCCACGCATATTGATGATGGTAAAAAACAAAACATGGTCGCCGAGATTTTTGAACACTCGCCGTTTAAACCGCGAACACAGGAGTATGAGTATGTTGATGCGCGAGATCAGGGACGAACGACCTATCTTGATATTGTGCTGGCAGCGAACGAAAAAGCTGTTGAACTACCGATACACCTGGCGACACTCGATGGTAAAACGATTGATTACTCCGTTCAGAAAAACCGTGTGGTCTGTACAAGTACGCAATTCGATCGCTGGGCCAATGAAAATATCGCTCGCAGCTCGTATATACAAGAAGATCTAGAAATGCAGAAGCGTTTGAAACAGCCATATACATACATCACGCGCAACCAACAGGCAGAGATCAGCAGCTCCGAAGCATTTACCAGCCCGGAAAAATACCTTGAACATCTGAGCGAAACGACCGCCGCGTATAAAAGTAATGGTGAACATGCGACTTCACAAGAATCGAAAGCGTTGTGGGAAGGAATGGTTCACAAGATCGCTTGCCATGTCTACGGATTTGGCACTGAAGCGGCCGCACGGGGAAATATGACCATCGCCGAACAAGCAAATACTTTAGCCGATGAATATTTCGATGTCGAAAAAATTCAGGACGTCATGCGGCGTCGGGTGAACGACCAGGGCGGCTTTCGTGCCACCGAAGAAGATTTTCCGGAGTTACAAAAAAAGAAAAGAAGTAACCGTCCACGATAGCTGTGCGGTTGCTTTTTTGCTATACTGGACGCCATGTCACGCTTTGATCTCACCACACTCCATACAATCCAGTCATGGCGATCACCGCTTCTGACAACGATTATGAAAACGGCGAGTTGGCTGTTTACTCCGGAGGTGCTGGTTCCGATTCTGGTAGTCATCGGTATTCTCTTATACTTTCGCCATCGCCGCCTGCAAGACGCGCTATTTTTGCTCCTCCTCGCTGGGAACGGCCTCACCATCATCCTGAAGCCCATATTCCACCGCTTACGGCCTACCACAGCTGTAGCCACGATCATTGACCACCAAGGCGGTTTCAGCCTTCCGAGTGGGCATACAGTGGCCGTGACAATCCTTGCGCTCAGTGCTATTTTGCTTATCGGCCAGCGCTATCGCCGCCATCGCTGGTGGATAACGGTTTTGGCGGTACTCCTCATGACCACGGTCGGGTTGTCTCGCGTCTATCTCGGTGCCCATTGGCCAAGCGATGTACTTGCCGGCTACGTTGTTGGTATACTGTGGGTAGGTTTCATTTGGCTGTCCATCAAGCCGCTCCTCGAGCATTGGTGGTCGGCACGTAAAATCCAGCAACTTTCTTCAACCAGGATATGAAAAACGTACCATCACTCCAGGAATTAAAAGCGCAACACAAACCAATCCGCCGCGTCAACCAAGAACACAAACAATCGCTATCGAAGCTTGAGCGATTGGCCGTCTGGATCACCGACCACGTCGGTACGATGGGATTTTTCCTGATTATTTTTTCCTGGACGCTCTTATGGTTAGGATGGAATTCTCTCGGTCCGAAATCGGCGCGGTTTGACCCGTATCCGGCTTTCGTGTTGTGGTTGTTTATTTCAAACATGATCCAAATTTTCCTGATGCCGCTGTTAATGATTGGACAAAATCTCCAAAGTCGTCATGCTGAACTGCGCGCTGAAGCAGACTACGAGGTAAATGTTCACGCTGAAAAAGAAATTGAAACAATATTAATGCACCTCGAACACCAGAACGATCAACTGCTGACCATTGAGAAAAGAATCGCGGAACGGCAGTAACAAAGTACACACAAGAAAATACCTCGGGCACGTATGCTCGAGGTGTTTGTTTTGTTGTGGTCAACGACAGGTTCTGGTGTACACTGAATCGCGTTTTCCGCCGTAACCAACAACGGTACAAGAGTCGCCGTTGCCGAACGAACGATAGGCAATGCCGCCAGCGTGCCGTTGGTTTGATGGCTCGTCGACATCCAAACCGTACATGTTAGGTAGCGGGTCGTCGCTTCCCAGGTACTTCAGATACCAAGCCTGAGCCTTACCCTGCCGCTTGATCTTCTGATACAGCGACCTCGGGAACTTGCCGTGGTTATCGTATGCGTACATTCTCGCTGCCCGTGCCAGTTCATCAACTTCAATACGGACAGATTGGATCTTGCCTTGATCCAGTATCTGGAAATATGCCGGAACGACGAATGTCAGGAGCACCCAACTGATTGCACCGACCACGACAACGACCCGCAGTTCTGCCAACCAATTTCTTTGCTTGGCGCGCATATGCATATCAACCTCGCAAAAAGTAAAGGAACATCCGTGTACCCAATGTGCATATCCTAGCAAGAATTATATAATTGTCAATAGAAAAACAACACCCTCCGGAAAAGGAGGGTGTTCGCAGAAAAACGATATTACATCGTCGGGGTAACTGGTATCTCTGCCACTGGTGCGACTGAAACCATACTGGCCTTTAACGCATCCTTCAATGATTTACCGGCCTTGAATTTCGGCACGATAACGGCTGGGATTTGAATTTTTTCGCCCGGTCGTTGCGGATTGACACCCATGCGCGCTTCGCGTTTCTTCGCCATGAAAGTTCCAAAACCGGTTAGAGTAACTTCTCCACCCTGCTTGAGAGTGGAGGTGACGACCTCTTCATAGGCGTTGAGCATGTCTTCCGCCTGTTTCTTTGTGACGCCGATTTTCTCGGCTACTTTTTCGGCTAGTTCGACTTTGTTCATTCCTCTCACCCCCTTTTCCGGCAGAGCGGATTCACGCCGAACGGCGAGACAGGCTCTGTTTAATGATGAAAATTTATATGGTAACTTCCCGAGAGATGCGTTCGATCTTATTGCAGTGATTTCCGTCGATCGTGAGTAGCACGGCGTTGAGCTGAACGAGCCCATGTTCCGGAATGTCATTCGGCGCTCGACGACCAGTAAGGAACCGTTGGAGTGTCATATCTTTGTCGACGCCGAGTGATGAATCTTTAAGGCCGACCATGCCGACGTCGGTAATGTATCCCGTGCCGTGCGGCAAAACTCGGTCGTCAGCTGTCGTCACATGCGTATGCGTGCCAAGCACGGCGGCGACTTTTCCATCGAAATACCATCCCGCATTAATTTTCTCACTCGTTGCTTCGGCGTGAAAGTCAACGATGATCGTGTCGGCTGGTTCGTGGTGCTTGTTCCATTGTTCAAGAGCAGCGAATGGATTGTGCACATTGTCCATCCCGATTCCATATTCGCCAATAAAGTTTACCACCATGACTGTTTTTTGGCCAACATGAAAGGTTTTTTGGCCGTCGCCCGGGCGGCCAGTCATATTCAATGGACGTACCAGAGGTTGTGTCGGATCGGCATAGAGTTCCAGTGCTTCGGGTTTTGAAAACGTATGATTGCCGCCGGTACCAACGTCAACGCCAGCACCTTGTAGTTCTTTCCAGGTGCTACTGGTTATACCTTTGCCGTGTGCAGCGTTTTCAACATTGGCAATCACAAAATCAATGCCAAGCTCCCGCCGTAACTGCGGCAGGAGCGCGCTCACCGCACGACGTCCGGGCTTACCGACGATGTCACCGATGAAGAGAATCTTGACCTCTCCCCGTCGCCCCTCCCCTGAATTCAGGGGAGGGGTTGAGGGTGGGGTGACGCTAGCGGGCATATTCGATAATCCGTTTTTCGCGAACCACGGTGACTTTAATTTCACCTGGATATTGTAATTCCGATTCAATTTTCTTTGCTACTTCCGCCGCTAATTTCGTGGCGGCATAGTCATCGATTTCTTCCGGGCGAACGAAGACACGAATTTCACGACCGGCTTGGATCGCAAACGCGCGGTCAACACCAGGAAATGCTTTGGCCACACCTTCGAGTTCGTCAAGGCGCTGAACGTAGTTTTCGTAGGTTCCTTTTCGGGCGCCTGGACGAGCACCAGATAAGGCGTCGGCCACCTTCACAATCGCGCCTTCCAACGTCTTCGGATGTTCTTCGTGGTGAGCAATAGCGATGTACGCCACCTCTTCCGGCATCTTGTACTTCTTCATGATTTCGTAACCGATTTGCGGGTGACCACCTTGCACTTCATGGTCAATCGCTTTGCCGATGTCGTGAAGTAAACCGCCTTTTTTCGCCACTGCCACATTCGCGCCCATTTCTTCAGCGATGAGTCCGGCCAGCAATCCCACCTCAACCGCGTGTCGCAATTGATTTTGACCGTAGCTGGTGCGGTATTTCAAACGCCCGAGAATTTGTACCAGGTGCGGATCAAGTCCAGCCACACCAACTTCATAGGCCGCTTCTTCGCCAGCCTTCTTCATGTCGTTGGCCATTTCCTTCTTCACCTGCTCGACAGTTTCTTCAATTCGGCCCGGGTGAATACGGCCATCACTCATGAGTTTTTCTAACACCCGCTTCGCCAGGTGTCGACGAATCGGATTAAATCCGGAAATCACAATCGAATCCGGTGTTTCATCAATCACCAGTTCCACGCCAGTCAGACCCTCGAGTGCTTTAATATTGCGACCCTCTTTACCGATAATCCGTCCCTTCATGTCTTCACTCGGGATATCAACGACCGTAGTACTGGTTTCCGAGGCGTGGGACGAAGCAATGCGTTGCATGGCTGTCGAAAGAATATTGCGAGCGGATTTTTCAACCTCTTCATCTGATTCTGATTGTACTTTCCGAATTCGCGCTAATAATTCGTCTTTCATCCGGAGTTCGACGTTATCCATCAAGATACGTTTTGCGTCATCCGGGGTGAGTTCGGCGATTTTTTGTAATTTCACCATTTGCTCTTCGCGAATTTTTACCACTTCGGCTTTTGCCACATCAAATTTTGCCGAAGCGTCCGCGGTATCTTTCTTTTGTTGCTCTAACTCCATTAACTTCTGGTCAAATTGCGTTTCCCGTTTCTCCAAACGTTCCTGAAGTCGATTCAGTTCTGTGTGACGGGTCGCCTCCTCGCGCTTAGCGTCATCGATAATCTTAATCGACTGATCCTTGGCTTTCAGGAGCAGTTCGCGTTCCTTCGATTTGGCTTCTTCAAGAATAACCTGGGCACGTGCTTCGACTGACTGTGCCTCACGCGCCGCCCAGGAGCGTCGTAGATAGTACCCTGAAACAATTCCGGCCGGTATGCCGACGAGGGCAATCAGTGCCCAAAGTGCTGCTGAAGACATGGGAGTTTGAAGTTAGGGTGGGTAAAAACCCGCGGACGGCAGGACGGCCGAGTTCCAATGGAACGGCGGCGGATGGTGCGAGCGTCAATATGCGAGTGAAAAACATAACGAGCGCAGTGTAGCACGAGCTATGTTTTTATGCAAGGTTAGCCCATGAAAAGGCATTATGCATATTTTTTTGGGAAAGAAAAAACCGACGCCATGATAACCGTCGGTAGGTGGGGGGTCGCCCGTCAGCGATTGTCATCACTGCCGGAAAACGTCCTGGCCGGATGGCCACCGAAGCCACGCTTCTTAACAATACGCGGCTCGTGATCCTCGACCACCTGCGCACACCTACAGCACATGTGGGAAAACAGCACACTGAAGGTGAAGCGGGAGATCGGATACTCTTCATCACAGACATGGCAATGAGGTTTGCCATCAATGATGATTGGGGCAAGGTTCCAGTCCATGTTTCGGCCGCGTTCGGCGATCAACCGAATTCGATCGATTTCCTCTTGGCTCAAACGTACACGAGGAGCAGCGACTAGTGTAGCGTTGAGAACGGCGGTTTTGCCATTCCGATTCAACATTTGACAATCCTTGTCGCAGGGGTTTTGTTAGACCATCACATGACCCAACACGTAATGGTCGGTTTATGTGCATAAGCGCATGAAACACGATCTGACGGTGCTATTGTCGATGTGGTCGATAACTGATCTCCAGGTTGGTGGTGACCCACAAAGCGTGGGATGTAAGGAACGATGGCGGGGCGCCGGTTGTCGGTCAGCGTGATGACCGAGGCCTCCACAGGGGTCGCCACCCTGCGTAGGTGTGAGGCCGGGCGCCCCAAAGGTGAATAACAAAAAGAAGCCAGTACGTCTGTTACATACGGTATACGCTCGTGCTGTGTTTATGTCAACCCAGCACCACAATGACACGAGCTGAGCTCAGCGCTATTGTATTTTTTTCGTGGGTAAATACAAATTCTAGAACAACATCAAATTAGTCATTGTAGTGCTGGGTCAACCCAACACAAACATGCGGCGGTCGCGCTGAGCGCGACCGCCGCATAAAAAGTGTTTCGTTATTTTTTGGTGATGATCTGATCAATCAACCCGTACTTCTTCGCTTCTTCCGGCGTCATGAAATTATCACGGTCGGTATCGCGCTCAATCGTCTTGATTGGCTGACCGGTGTGCTTCGCCAGCAAGGCGTTCAAACGATCTTTCACTTTGACGATATGCTCGGCGCGAATCTTCACGTCCGATGCCTGTCCTTCAGCGCCGCCCATCACCTGGTGAATCATGATTTCCGCATTCGGCAATGATAAACGTTTTCCTTTAGCGCCCGAAGCCAGCAAGAACGCGCCCATCGAAGCCGCCATCCCGACACAAATCGTCGATACATCAGGCTTCACAAATTGCATCGTGTCGTAGATTGCTAAGCCCGCGCTGACCGATCCGCCAGGAGAGTTGATGTACAGTTTAATGTCTTTCTGTTTATCCTCGCTATCGAGGAATAACAGTTGCGCAATGATGACGTTCGCGTAGTGATCGTCAATCGCGTCGCCGACGAAAATAATCCGCTCCTTCAACAGGCGTGAATATATATCAAAGGCGCGTTCGCCGAAATTCGTTTTTTCGATTACCGTGGGGATGAGAAATTGATCGAGAGTATTCATATACCTCACACTAGCAAAACACAAAGATTGTGTCCAGCTGAACAGGTTAGGCCATTATGTATGAACGACAATCCTGACAAAAACTATTCGGAACTTGTCTTGATAGTAGTCCTCGTGTTTTTATGTTTTGCGGTGTCTCCAAGTTTATCCCACAAATTTTCCCAGGCCGTTCGCAGCGTATCAGCAATATCTTTATCTTCAATTAAAACACCAAGCGGAGGATTGGCACGGAAACTCATCAGTGCAATCTTATTACCGTAAATATTAATTTCAGTTGTAAATTCACCTTTCGTGATGAATTTACTTTCACGAAATGCTTTATTGTCATCTTTAAGACTTTCTCTTGTGGTTAGAGAATCACGCAAAATCCCCTGGTAGAAGATATTTCGTCGTTTTCGTTCAGGTCGATAATATGTTTCTAGATAATTTCCCATTGCCTTTTCCGCGTTCTCATAGTCCCAAAATGCCTGTATTGGCTTTCCTTCTTTAAGCGAGTCAGCATAGACTTCTTTTAATCCCTCAACTCCCTGATAAAAGGTGACTCGTGGTTTGTGGCGCGATTTGTTCTCCACCGCCTCTAGCTCCGGTAGAATGTGTTCAAACTCTTTCAAACGAGTGCGCTCCAACTCAAGAAGTGTCCGGGGTGGGGCCGCCGAGTAGACGATCCGTTTCTTCTTCCGAGTCTCAATCAATATTCCCCGAACTTTTAGCTCTTCCAGAAAGTTATAAATACTGGATCGTTGCACGCCCGATTTCTTAGAGATTGCCAAAATTGAGGCCTCACCGAGTTCTAAGGTGGCCATATAAACAGCAACTTGGGTGGCATTAAGATTCAGTGTGGCTGTAATTGAAGATATAGTATCTTTCATATTGTACAAGTATTGTACACAATAATTATCTCTAATATTAGCATAATATATGGAATATGTCAATAAAGTATGTTTTCGTATGTACACATCATTGACAATTCTCTAAACGTGAAGTATCATACTCGGTTCAACATAAAATTGTGATGTGGCGAAGGACGATGCACTTTGAAAGAAGAAGACCATGCGGATAAACCCAAAACTAAGGAGTTGCCCAATGACGACGTTCCTTGTCATTACTGAGTTTCGTGAGTCAATGAGGCCGTCGATTATTTCCGCGCCTTACCAGGACTTCCATGAGGTTATGGCGAGAGAACTTCGTGAGGGTGAGCACTTAGTTGACCGCTTTGAGTTAGATCTTCCCGAAGATGCCCATCGTGTCTTCAAGGCGCTTTCTCTCTTACCGGACTGGGATGATGCCTTCAAATATATTTTGGGGGCGGCCTATCGCGCAGGGCGTAAACAGGCGTCCGCTCATCCAAGTGCCGAGACGAGACCATAGTACCTTAGAACCGACAATACATCGTCGGTTCTTTTTTCTTTTGATCTTGACATTATTTCTTGTGTGTATATCATTATTACTGACAAATATGGTGGCTCGCGAAGCACGCGTGAGATTTATTATATCTAACCACCAAGAATATGCATATCCTAGAAACACGTTGGTTTAGAAATCTACTCAGCCATCAGCCCAATGAAGCATTCCGATTAGCTTCACGACTCGAGGGGCTTTCACCAGACATTTTCGACAAGGCCGATGAAATCTTTTCTGCCGTTGAAACAATAGAATTCTGTCCGATTGGTACGCCGAAAGAACCGGGCTGGATAATTGTGCTTGATCAAAGGTTCAGTCTTTGGTTCTACCAGAAAGATAAGAAATGGATATATGACGGTTTCGAAATTGGTGATTATTCCGGATAATATATTGGCGGGTAATGCATTAGGAATCGAAAATCTACCAAAAGATGTTGTACAACGATAATCATCGTAAACAATGGCGTCGAGATCTGCGGAATAACGCTACCGAAGCCGAGCAACGGTTATGGTTCGCCCTGCGGAAACGTAATCTCGGCGGCTATAAATTTCGCCGTCAATATGGCGTTGGAAAATACATTATTGATTTTTTCTGTCCGGAGCGTCGACTTGCGGTTGAGGTCGATGGCGGTCAGCACTATGAACCGATACAACAATGCTGCGACGAAGAACGTACCACATTCCTAAAAACCCACGATATTCGGGTTGTACGCGTGACAAATGCCGAAGTGATGAATGATCTATCGGCCGTGCTGGAAAAAATTCTGGAGGCGGCAAAATCTCCGCTTTCTTGAAATCACCCCACTCGCTTCGCTCGCACCACCCCGATTCGTTATCACGAATCCGCCCCTCCTACCGGTAGGAGGGGCGACGAGCGAAGCGAGTGGGGTGGTTACAACGTCTCCACCTTCCATCCCCGACTCGTCTTCACCAGTTTTCCCTTCACCTTAAACCCCGCCGCCTTGGCATGACCGCCGCCGCCGAATTGTTTGGCGATGGTGGCGACATTTATGTTAGAGGTAGTTCGGAAACTCCCCTTCACAACGCCGCCTGGTTCTTCCTGTAACACCAGCGCGATTTTTCCTTCGGACAGAGAATTCAAGAAGTTTGAAATTCCCGTTGTAGCTTCGCTATCAACGCCGCACTCTTCAAGGTCTTGCAACGTTACCACTGTCGAGACGATGCCGCTCGAACGGTTGATCGTCAGCCGCGACAGCGCACGTCCCCACAGTTGTAACGTTCCGATGGATTTATTGCGCATCGTCGCGTTGGTAATCGTCCGATGATCGGCGCCTTTCGCGATGAGCTCAGCGGCGATTTCCATCGCTTCTTGCGTTGTACCAAGATTCGAAAAATGTCCGGTGTCGGTTAACAATCCGGTCAATAAGCTCGTAGCCATGTGGCGGTTGTAGGGAATGCGTAAGTGTTGTGCTATTCGGTGAATCATTTGTGTCGTCGAACTGGCGTTCACATCAACGTGATTGTGATCAACCGCCGTTTGTCCCTGATACTCGATGGTTGTCGGGTGATGATCGATATTCACCACGATTGTTTTTTGCGGATCGCGCTTGATCAATTCATCAACCAACGGCGAGCGCTTGATATCGCCGGTATCGAAAATAATAATGACATCGTAATCGTGAACCGACGCTTCCATCTCCCGCATAACCGGATGGCCTTGGATGAGAAAATCGAACATCGGCGGAATCGCGTCCGGGGAAAAGAGAAACACTTCTTTTTTGTAGTGCTGGACGATGTGCTGCATGGCGAGCAACGACCCGATACTATCGCCGTCAGGGCTCGTCGTCATGGTCAGCAACACGCGTTTGCTGTGTTTCAGCAATCGGTCAAGGGTTGTAGCGAATTGGGCGTCAGATACCATCCCGTTAGAAGCGGCTATGACTAAGCGGCTTTCGGTCACCCATCTTCACTCCTTCGTTCTTGGAGCTTCTAATCCCGTTAGAGGTTTCCTAGTGACAAAGCCTAATGGCGAACAAACGGCAAGACTTTGACTACAGAACCTCTAACGGGACTAACGGGACCATAAAGCCAGCTACTCTAGCGCATTGGTTGGTTTACGTCAACCCTGCCTACCGGCAGGCAGGCCAGCATTGGCTACTGGATCGATACCGGATCTTCGGCTGGGGCTTGTTTTTTTAACTCGCGTTCAAGGCGTTCGGCTTCAACTTTTTCGGCGTCCAGCCCAAGTCCTAAACCATTGTCAGCCGACACGACGTCGAGAACTTTAGAAATCAAGGCCGCTCGTTCGCCGGATTCATCAATCAGAAATGTCAGTTTCGGGACAAACTTCATCACTAAGCGCTTGTTCAACACGCCCTGAATATCGGCGATGTGCGCGGTCACGCGCTTAATAACATCGTCTTGGTGAAGCGCCGGCAAGACCGACAGCCACACTTTCGCGCTTTCCGCGTCATCGGCGACATCGGTTCGCACGACCGTCACGAAAGTTCCGGCCGGCCATTCCATTTCGCGATTCAAAATATTCGCGACTTCTTGTTGGACGAGGGAATTCAATTGTTCGATGCGTTGGCTCATAAATTACCGATCTGCTAATGTTCGTTTCCTTTCTTCCGTCATAAAGGCGACCAGTGCATCGCCGACAGCGATGACTGATTGTCCTTCCACTTTCATGCCGCACTCGTTTCCGGCGCTCACCGCTTTCGTGTTAACTTTGTTCTGCTGTAATTGCGTAATAGTTCCGGCTGCGACGATAACGTTCTTGCGCATCACTTCGACGTGCGCGCCGAAGAGAATTTCACCGTCCACCACTTTTCCGCCAACAACTTGGAATGTATTCTCATTCCGGAACACGGCCAAGACATTGAGCTTACCGACGTCGCGTCGTTCAATGCGCGGCGGCAGCATCGCTTCGAGACTCGCCGTCACATCATTAATCAAATCGTAAATAACTTTGTACGTCTTGATGATAATCGGGATATTCTTACTGCGGGCGAGTTGATCGGCCTTCGGCGAAACCGGAACTGAGAAACCGTAGATCACTGCATGGCCGCCCTCAGCACGAAGAACGTCGGCTTCGGAAATAATGCCTAAGCCCCGTTGCACAATTTCTACTGCCACTTCCGGATGTTCTAATTTTTTCAATGACTCGATAATCGCTTCAGACGATCCTAGCGTATCGGATTTTAAAATGATGAATAACTTCTTTACCCTTTTCTTTTGCTCTTCGTCCTGATCTTTCATCGAATCCAATGTCGCCGTGACAACCGTTTTTAAGTGGTGTCCGAGTTGGTGCGATTTCGTCTTCTTCTTGAGTTCTTTGGCATCAACGCTCGAGACACGGACAATATCGCCGACTTGCGGCGCGGCCTTCAATCCCAGGATTTGTACCGGCAATGACGGGCCAGCTTCTTTTATGTTTTCACCGCGGTCATTTTTCAATGATCGTGCCTTCCCCCACACTTGACCGACGGCAATATCGTCGCCGACATGAAGCGTTCCGGTTTGGATAAGCACTGATGCGACTGGACCTTGTTTCGGATCGACATGCGATTCAATAACCGTACCGATTGCATCGCGCTTCGGGTTGACTTTCAATTTTTCCGCTTCCACGTCGGCCAACAGTAAAATTGCTTCGAGCAGTTCATCAACGCCCACTTTCGTCTTCGCCGAGACCTCAACCACTGGCACTTGTCCGCCCCAACCTTCAAGGAGAATGCTGCGTTCGGCTAATTCTTTCTTTACCTTTTCTGGATTGGCCTCAGGTTTATCTGATTTCGTAATAGCCACCAAAAACGGCAATTTCGCTTCTTGGATAATTCGAAGTGCTTCGTCGGTTTGCGGCTTCACACCATCATCGGCTGCTATTACCAAAATAGCAACATCTGCAACTTTCGCTCCGCGAGTCCGCATTTGCTTAAATGCCTCGTGACCAGGAGTATCGATGAAGGTCACCAAACGGTTGTTCTTCATGATTTGGTAGGCGCCGATTTTCTGCGTGATGCCACCCGCCTCACCGGCCGTCACCGTTGTTGTTCGAATAGCATCAAGTAGTGATGTTTTACCGTGGTCAACGTGACCAGCCACAACCACCACCGGCGGCCGAACGACGAGCTCTGCGTCGTCATCTTCCACCAGATATTCCTCAATCGACGTCCCTACATGGTCTGGGGCGGCCACATCAACAATATCCAGTTCAACAACCTTACCAAGATCCGAAGCAATAATTGATGCTGTATCAAAATCAATTTCTTGATTGATGGCCGCCATCACACCGTTTTTCATCAATTCGGCCGAGACCGCCGTAACCGGTAAACCAAGTTTGGCCGCGAAATCGCGAACCACGATGGTTGATGGAATTTTTATAGCAGAATCAGTCATAAAAGCTCAGCGAGTATACAAAAAAACTGTTCATATGTCAACCGATGCAATGGCTTTGAGCTATTGCGCTACAAGCGTGTAGTCCGGTGAACTCGTGCAACTGTTGGCTACTGAAATATTCTGTATGCAGGTGCGAATAGCATAGTGGTAGGTTTGTCCCGAAGTAACGCCAAAGGTGATGCTATGGTTTGTTGTAAATTCGGTGTTATTACTATATGCCCCGTAGGCGGTCGTTAATCCATAATTCACAATCCCATCCGCAGCAATATCGGTACTCCACGTAACAACCGCCTGACCGATTGATTGCGATACGCTGTGTGCAAGAATTGTCGGTGCTGATCCGGTGACATTGGTCACCGATGTATTCGTCGGCGCGTTGGTATTTGTTGACGAGAACGTTGTGCTCGTTTGTGCGGGTGATGTGGTTACAGTACTTTTCCCCGCACCGTTTGGATTATACCCCGAATCAATTTCCGTTTTGTCTGAGTAGCCGTCACCATCGGTATCCGCTTTACACGGGTTCGTGAAATACACATACACTTCGTCATAATCGTTAAGCCCGTCACCATCACTGTCCTTTGTCGCTGATGGCGTAGCTAACAAACACGGATACATCTGTGTCCAATAATTTGTTGATGACGTGTTTGTAACTGACACGTTTGTATTAACAACGGGATTGTTACTAATTATTTTTGCATTGGTATTAAGGTTTGTCATCTGAGCTTCATACGTGGTCGTTTTTTCAATTGAAACATCTTTACTGGTGGCAGTGTTTTTTCCATCAGCATATGACTCTTTATCGTACGAATCTTTTGCATCAGCCAGGGTCAATTGGTACACCAGTTTATAGTCACCACCGTCTAGCGAATACACGTATGGTTTGCTGGTGTAGGTATCAGTGATGACAACGCCGTTTCGGTATTGTTGTTCGTCGGTACACTTGTAGAGACTCGAATTATACCCACCGAGGCCAATCTCTGAACCGACCGATTCGATACTGAAAGAAGTTGGACCCGAAGTAGGCGGAACAACATCAATACTCATTGTTGTGGCGCCACCAACAGATGTATTGACAATCGTGGTCGTGCTCTTTGTTGAATTTGTATTTCCATTTACCGGATTATCCTTCAGGCACTTCGTATAGATACTCTTCAACGACGTGTTCAACTCATCCAACGATTTCGGATAGCTGTTATTTTTTGATTTGTATAACGTTAAAGCCGATCGCAGTTTAGAAATCTGGTCTGTTTGTTTATTGAACCGTTGTTGTTCTTTTGTAATTCCCGTGACTAACCGCGTCGCTTCGTCAAAATCAATCGTTGAGAGTGGCTTGGAAATATTTACTTTCGTATTCACTTTATCCAAGGTCAACGTCAGACTGGTATACAACTGTTTCCCTTTCAGGCGTTCAATAGAATTATCCGGGACGATGGTTAAACCCCAGCGAATTTGTCGCAACATGCCATTCGCACGATCAATCCAAATTTCAATTTTTGAATTATCGGCGACTGCCTGCAGGAGCTTCATCGTTTCCGGTTTTTTCAATTCGGCAATCCCCGATTCGAGTGCCGTCACATCCTGCCCCTTGGCTTTTTCCGTATCACGAAGTGCCGTATAGACTGCCAGAAGTTTGTCCGGATTAACGGTTAATACATAGTGTTCCGACCGCACGCCGGAAATTGTTTCCGCGGCCAACTTTTGTTTGACCGTAAATAACTTCTGATCAAGCGCTGTCTTCGTCGCTAATTTGAGACTATCAACACTCTTTCGTAAGTCTTGATTTTCGAATGTCGAGGTTGAAATATCTGAAACACTATCGGTCGGCGTGGCCACAACCCACTTATTTTTGACCGCCGGAAAATCATAGGTAAAGAGACTGGGAAACTTACGAATAATGCCGTAGAGATTCTGACCGACTTTCCGCAATTCAACATCAACCGCTACGGTCGAATCGCCGCCGGCGTACGTCCCGTCCAGTTTAAACATGCCGTTCGCATCTTGCACAAGCTTGTCCGTTTCAATATACAGCGTCATGCCGCCTTCAATTTTCATATCACCAGGAATTTCGTTCAGCAGCGTCTTTGGATCGAACGTACTCAACAAACTACTGTCCGAAGAGTTTGTGTTTAACGTATTCGTATCAAACATCGGCTTACCATTACCCCGCGGTTGCGCTTCGAGTTGCGCTCGGACGGTATATTGGGCGCTATTGATCGTGCTAATACTATCAACCATTTTATTGAAAAGCTGATCCGGTTTTGGCGTCAGGTAGGGAATCGAAATATACCCGCGGCTATAGGCAAAATATCCACCACCAAGAATCCCAACAAATACCAAGCCACCGAGTGACCACCACAACCACTTTAACGAACGGGTCTTTTTTGGTGTCGGGGAAACACTTGGTGCCACCACTGGTGCTACTGGAAATGATACTGGTGCAGCAGAAAACGGAGTCGTCCGCGGCGTTAATGGCGGTGGCGTCGAAAGTGTTGGTTCGGGGGTAACGACTGACGGCGGGAGTTGATTGCGGAAATCCATAGAAAAAAAGAAGCTAGCAGGCTTCGGACAGTAAGTTAATATGGTTGTGCATTGGCGTTTGTTGCCTCAAAAGTATAGCACAATGAAAACCGCATGAAAATAATAAAACCGGCTCGGTAATGAGTCGGTAAACAACGATGGCAACAGAGCGACGTGACATGTTAGGGATTGACCGGGGGAGGCCCTCCTAAATCAGGGGCAATACCATGAAAACAACCATACAGAGCAACTGCCAGACTGATGACCGTGATGATAATTGCCCAGATGGTTCCCGGGCTAATCGAGGTCTGTGGCGCGTTTGCCATCTCACCCTCCTTGAAAGAACCAACGAACAAGAAGAAAAACTGTATCTTGGTGCTATCATTTCGGTGGCAAATTGTCAAAGCTCATGCTATACGGAAAAGAAAAAACCGCGCAGTTAGACCGAGCGGTGCGAGGTAGGCGGAGGAAGATCCTTCGCCGGTTTGAGTTTTTTCCGTATTGCCACCGGAACGCGTGATTTCGTGGTCGTATGCTTTAGCCGTTGGACGATGGCCATTAATTGTGTCCGCAGCTCGTTCTCACCGTCGATCCAATGTATCGCCGGCAATTGAACACAGAGTGCGACGATACTGGCCACCACTTTGTGCTTCGAAGCGACCGGGATATGAATCTGGCCAAGTGCAGCGACCAGGTGCTGAACGTCCTCGATGCGTTCTTCTCGGGAGTCGAGTGCCGGTTGCCACTCACTACCGACAACAATGCGATTGGGTATGAGGCCGTCCCCGCACAAGTGGGATTGCAACATCGTGATCAATTCGGAATACGTACGCAATACGCCCTGGCTATCCTCAATCTGAATCGGCCGCACGCCTTTCTTGCGTCTATCAACAGTCATGCGCACCCCCGTAAAAAGGACGAAACGAACAACAATGCCGCCACAGTACAACTGCGGCCTGCGAACGTCAAGCCCCCATCCTCTTACACCCTCCTTCAGTTAAGGAGGGCTGGGGAGGTCAAAATCCTCGGTCTTTTCCGACAATTACCGCCAGTTTTTTTCGAGCGACCTCCAGCGTGATTGGTGTTTTTATTGCAACTTGTCCATCCAATATGACTGTGGCTGGCGCATCGGCGGTTATCAGTTTTGCCGAGGTGATTGAGAAAACACTTGATGCATTTCCTCGTCGTAATCCGCCCCATGCTTTTCGTTCTTCACCCGGCGCTACAATCAATTCCAATACGCCATCATCCGGCACGCTCTTCACACCACTAGCCGGAAAATTCGTAAAGGTCATTGAACCATTCGGATCAAGCGAGGTAATACTGTACTTTCCGCACTCAACAGTTACCGTCGCTGGCGCGACCATGGAAAACAAAAAATACGCATCGTTTGCTTTGCCCATATCAATGTTGCGAACAATGCGGCGCGAGAGCGCGTCACATGCGGCCACGCCAGTTGGTATCCCGAGAATATGGGCAATTGATTGGTGCGGGCCGAGCGGAATAAATCCGAGCGTAACTGTTGTATCAATAATTTGCGGCAACACCTTCGTCACTGTTTCATCATTCCCGATCACCACTAGCGTTTCCGCGCCGCGCTTAATCGCCTGTCGAGCAGCGTCCTGAATATTTTTTAAGATGGTCATTTTTTCCGTCCGTCCTTGAATACCAAGCGTTACCAGACGGTTCTCAATCTGGGCGATATCGTGAACGTACTTTCGCTCTTGGAGAAAGCCGTCAAAAATATAGGCGTACATGGCCGCCGAATGACAGTTACTTTCCGCTCTTTCCCTCGGCTTTCGGTTCAGCCGTTTCGTGACCAGCCATACACACCTTTCCGTGAAGCACCGCGCCATGAGCTACGGCGATCGTTTGCGTATCGACGTTTCCAAATATTTTTCCCGAGGCCAGAATTTCTACTCGTCCGCTGCACGTCACATGACCACGAACTTCACCGGCGACAATAATATTGGCTGCTTCGATATCGGCTTTGATAACCGCCTGTTCGCCAATACGTAAATTTTTACTTGTTTTCATCGAGCCAGCAACGTGACCCTCAACAACAATGTCGCCCGAGCCAACGAAATTTCCTTCAACTTTAACGGTCGAACCAATGACCGTTTCGACGTCCTTACTTTCATTGTCCCCTTCGCGTTGAAACATGGCCATACGTTTTTTGATAACCAAAAATTAACCTACCGCCAGTGTAGTAGTTTTCGCCGATACTGTCAAAACTAGGCAGCCGGAATATTCAACCGCCAACCCTGGCGAATAATGTTCGGCGCTGATTGCAACGTTGGCTGGTTTTTGAGATTTGCTTGCCGCAATTCGGTCCACCGGCGGCCATTACCAAGGACGTGTTGCGCGATTGACCACAGAGAATCGCCAGGCTGCACAATGTATGTTGTGGGTTGGTTGTATTGCATCACTGCTGGTTCAAAGATTTCCGTTTCCGTTTTTATAAATATCGTTTGTCCAGTTGGGACACTAACACTGCCACTAGAATTGTGCGTCACAAAAGTAATTGTATGTTGCCCAACCGATACTGAACTCGACGGCGTGATGGTGGTGCTAAATCCAAACGCTCCGGTTGATGTCGATGGCGTGGTAATTGTTTTGACGATAGTAGTGTCAAGATAAATATCGACGGTGGCATGAGCCGGGGCAATCGCTCCGAATGTAATTGTTGGATGAATGCCATCAGAAATTGTTCGCCACAGAATTTTCGTGGGGTTGCCCGGTGTCACAACCGTAATGGTGATTGGTTGTGATTCTTCGCTCACGTTTCCGTTAACATCTTTCGCTCGAACCACCAGTGCGTGTTTACCGAGTGACAGTGGCGTCAACAAATCAACGACGTACTTTCCAGCCACGTCCGCTAAGACTGTTCGAACAAGTTTTCGGTCAACGACGATAAAGACACCCCCGCTATCCGGTCCCGTACCGGCAATAGTTGGTGTGGTATCTGCCGTCGCATCACCATTATGCCAATTCGTAATCGTCGGCGTTACAACGGATGACGACGGAACAACAACACTTGGCGTGACCGCTGGCACCGACACAGCCGGGACCGTAGTGCCAAATGTAGCGTCAGCATCCTGATCGGTCGTACTGCCAGTCGACATCACTTCATAGTGATATGTTTGTCCGGCGGTTAGTCCGGTCAATGGCACGGCGTGATTCGTTACTAGCGTCAGGTCACTGACTTCAAGTCCGTAATCGGTCGATGCCCCATAGCGAACTTTTGATGTAGCCGGTTCATTGGTTAGCCAGGTTACCGAAACCGCCGTCGGGCTAGTGAGCGCGACCTGGACATTGGTGATGTAGGTATGGCTACCTCCTTGAGTCATGAACTGAAGATCGGACGAAGCGACCGAATTTCCAGCTCGGTCGGTGCCGAGCGCTTGGGCGTGGAAGGTGGTGTTATTCGCCAGGCCGTTTAAGTCGACGGAGTGCGAGGTAGACAGGCCGGGATCGAGCGTGGTCAGCGAGCCATAGCTACTTGTTACACCATATGCGACTTGTGTGGTTGATGGTTCGTTCGTCGTCCAGGCCAACTTAGCCGTTGATGAAGTTGGGGCAGCCACGAAACTGGTGATTTGCGGACTCGTCGTATCTTTGATAATGATGAATGCATCGTCGAGAGACGCCGTTAATCCATCAAGCGCTTGCACCTGGACCGATACGTAGTTTGTGCCCTCGGCCAACGCAGAAAAATCTACACTCCAGTCAGTAGTGTAACTGGACGTATCGGTCGAAAAAATATTGGTCCAGCTTTGAATCGGCGTTCCGGTTTTATTCGACCCACTATAGACTTCGTACTGGGCAACGTGGAGTAATGGCCCGGTGGCAGCTTTGGAAAAATCAACATTGTACGTTGTACCGGCCACGTTTCGCGGTGTAGAGTCACCAGTCTGATTATCGGTAATCTGCGGCAATGCCGTATTAACCGTGATGCCGTTCGAAGTGGCGACACCGCTCGTGTTACCGGCGCCGTCAACCGCTCGAACTGAAAAATAGTATGGTACGCCATTCGTCAGCGACAACCCATCCTTCGTTGCCGTTGGACTACCTGTGCCGTCCAGCCAACCATTGTTCGTCACGTCGGTTCCGCCGCTGGTAGTACCAATGGCATACTGATACTTTGCAACGGTCGAAAGCATATCGGTACTCGCCGTCCAGTTCGCCGACAAGGTCGTCGTGCTCGTTGTGAACGAACCATCGATACCTATCTCTGTTCCATCATACACAGCACCGGGCGTGGTCGGTGGTGTTCCATCAAACTTGAACGGTCCCAGGTCGGCTGTTCCACCGCTTGGATGGTTCCCCTTATCGTAGGATGCAAGATGGAGATACCACGAACCTTCACTCGTAGCCGTAACCGTAAATGGCGAAGGGCCGGTGGCAAACATTTGCGGATCAGCGAAGGCATGCGTCGGGCTTTGATCCCAAACGTGCGCCAACGCGCCATTGGTGGTCGTATCGGAAAAGGTAAAGCTCGAGGAGTTGTACCACGTATTCGGTGATTGCGAAGACGTAACACTCGGTGCTCCAGCGTTCGTCGAAATATTGAACACGTCGGTATAACTCGTTTCGACGCCTTCACTATTTCTGGCCTTCACTTCGATGTCATGCAAACTATTTGTTACTAAACTCGATTCCGTCCAGTTCGCAGACGTTATCCAACCGGAATTCCCATTTGTTGTAGTATCCAAAAAATACAACGCGGCTTGTCCGACGCCAAGATTAGTTAATGTGCCGTTGGCATGAACTGATACTGCTGTGGTGGTGGCACTCACCTTCGTTACCTCGGTCGGTGTCTCGATAGCGGTGTAGACGGATGCAGATGGACCATTAGTACTGCCCTGCGCATCTGTCACGTTCGGATGACGCGTATAGAGTGTGTTCGCATTTGCCAAACCAGTTTCTGTACAGGTCTGAGTGTTAGCGGGTAAATTTGAACACATGCTGATTAACGTCTGATTCTCATCCTTGACGTCGTATCGTGTTTCAACTGTTGCGTTGTCGGTCCAATTCCAAACTATGCTGGAAGTAGTGACCGCACCATGTGTCGTTCCGGTTGGCGCCTCCGGTGGAGCGGTATAAGTAATCGTCAAGATTGGCTTGTTGGTTGAGCTGTCAGTTGAATTATACGTGCCGATGGTATTGCGGGGTCCTCCTTTGACGGCAATAGCAATGCTTCCACCGATTCGGTTGTGTATGTCGGTGAGCGCTGCGGCTGGAAGCGTGTATGTTTTTAAACCAGTTGTTGTCCAAGACTGATTCGTGAGATATGTTTGAGAAAAGTTCGATGCATATTCGTAGAGTGATGCACCCGGTGTCGTGCAGGTTGCGTAGCTGGTTTCTGGGGAATCAGTGCTTGGCCGACCAATCGAAATGTTTGAACCAGCCACGGTCACATTAAGTTTAAGCTGAACCGAAGTAATGGTCGCGCCAACCGGAACTGAGGCGAGACTAAAGCGCATCACCGAAGCGTAATCCGTGGTATTTACAACGTCAATCTGCGTATTGTCGCAGAGGACTACTGGGTTACTTCCCTGCTCGAGAGTGGTCAAACTTGAATTATCGCATGAGAACGATTCACTCAAGAGTTCACACCCATCAGTATCTGGGTTGTACTGATTCGTTTTCGGGTGACGCCCAGTGGCATCAAACGCCGGGTTGAGCGTTAGTGTCCCGGAAAGGGCTTCGACTTTTGTTGGTTTTCCGATGCGATAAACGCTATACCCGGCAAGAGCGAATTGTGAAACAATGATCAGGCATCCGATAGCAACGGTTACGAATGAAAGTTTTGAACGACGAACAAAGCCTGTATACGATTCGAGGAAGACGTTCTGGTCGTTTCTCCTCGCGGAAGCAGTAAAGAGGTCAGTAGTTCGGAAACGAAAATGCAGTGGAACCTCGACGATGAACAGTAGTGTATTAATACCCACCAAAGCAAACTGGCAAACCACAAAATACACGAGTTGCAGAACTTGCGAGCGAAAAACGGTTGCGTAGTTTTTGTTCAAATCGGCCGCAAGGTTGGCTAAATGCCGCCGTTTGTCAACTAGCATAGTAAACATGTATGTAAAGGTTTTGTTTTTTCTATTTCAACCCTTATTTTATCACATTTTTCGGCTTTTGTCAACAATTTCTGAAGTCGATTTCTCTATATTTTCTTTACCACGCCTTGGCTATTACGGTGCGGGTAACGCTAAGGCGCGGCGTTTTGTGACTATGGTTGCGTCGCCGGTATAGCAAGTGTCCACCCCGTATAAATATTCTGCGGCGCGAAAACCAGCGACGGATGGGACATGAGATTTACTTGTCGTAGTTTTGCCCAGTTTCGGCCGTCACCCAAGAAAGCGGTAGCAATTGACCACAATGAATCATGCGGCTGGACAACGTAATCTGTAGCAGTGCTGAAGGATAATCGAGACGAAGAGGACACCGCGGTCGACGCGGTTTTACTAAATACAGTAGTACCTGTCGGCAGACTTGGTCGCACGCCGCGGTAGTAGGTCACAAAACTTATGGTGTGTTGACCCACAGCCAGCAACGCAGGCGGCGTGACAGTAACGGAGAATCCTTGCGAGGCGCGTAAAGCATCGGGCACGCTGATTGATTGAACTTTGGTTGCGTCAATATATATATTCACTACTGAATTTTTTGGCGCCTCTAAACCGAAGGTAATCGACGGTGTCGATCCATTGTGAATTGTGCGACTCACAATAGTTGTTCCGGCCGCCGGTTGAACAACCGAGACGGAGATCGGTTGCGATTCGTCACTCACTTTTCCCGATTTGAGTTTCGCCCGAACAACGATGGAATGCGTTCCAATACTGAGTGGTTTATGGAGATCAACCAGGAAGTGTCCGTATGCATCTACCGGAACTGTTTGAACGAGAACGCGATCAACGACGATGAAGATGCCGCTCTTGAGCGGCCCCGTGCCGGAAATTGTTGGCGTCGTATCCGCGATCAGGTCGTTGTTGTGTACATTCGTGATAGCTGGTACTTGTATTATCGACGGTACAGACGTCGGGGAAGGCGGCGGCGCGACCACTGGTTCCGTTATCGGCACCACGGTTGTAGTAAATACTGAGTCAGCGTCCTGATCTGTTGTGCTTCCTGTTGACATCACCTGGTAGTGATAAGCTTGCCCAGAAAGTAACCCGGTTAACGTTACTGAATGACTCGTAACAAGTGTCGTGTCGTTGACTACTAAACCGTATTCCGTAGTCGTTCCAAAATCCACTCTTGATGTTGCCGGTTCGTTGGTAAGCCACGACACCGTGACGGTGGTCGTATTGATATTTACTGCTTGGATATTTGTCATAGAGGTATGGCTTCCGGCTTGAGTAACAAACTTCAGATCGGCGGAGGCGGCCATGTTTCCAGCTTGATCGGTGCCAAGCGCCTGGGCATGCAACGTAGTGTTGTTTGCTAGGCCGGTTATTAAAACTGAATGATTGGTAGTGAGATGAGAATCAAGTGTACTGAGTGAACCATAATTACTCGTCGTCCCATACGCGACTTGCGTGGTCGACGGTTCGTTTGTGGTCCAAGACAAGTTAGCGGTAGTGGTTGTCGGAGCCGCAACAAAACCGGTGATTTGCGGACTAGTGGTGTCTTTGTTAATCGTTATTGCATCATCAAGTTCTGACGACAATCCATCGAGCGCCTGAACTTTAACCGATACATAATTTAATCCCTCCGCAAGCGAATCATAATCTACACTCCAGCCCTCGGTGAAACTAACCATATTAGTCGTAAATATATCCGTCCAATCTTTTATCAATGTTCCTGATTTATTCGGTCCACTGTAGACAATATACTGTGCACTCTCGAGCTGTGGGCCGGTGACCGCCTTCACAAAATCAACATCGTGCTTTGTGGTGATGCCTTTTCGCGGAATACTAATACCCGGCGCATTGTCGATAATTTTTGGCAGTGAGGTATTAATTGTCACACCGTCCGAAGTGGCAACACCACTCGTATTACCAGCACCGTCAACTGCTCGAACCGAAAAATAGTACGTTGTGCCATTCGTCAGTGACAGCCCATCCTTCGATGCCGTTGGGCTACTTGTACCGTCCAACCAACCATTATTCGTTATGTCGGTTCCACCACTAGTTGTGCCTATCGCGAATTGGTACTTTGCTATGCCTGATGCTTCATCAGTTGAGTCGTACCAATTCGCCGAGAGTGCCGTCGTGTCCGAGGAATAACTCAGATCGTCTCCGTCACCATCGCGAACATCCGTCGGCGTTGTCGGTGGTGTACCGTCATACTTGAATGGTCCAAGATTCGATGTTCCGCCGCTGGGGTGATTATCTTGATCATAGGATGCGACGTGTAAATACCAGGAACCCTCGGTGGCAGCTGTTTTATCAAATGGCGATTCGACATACGTCGGTCGCGTTGGATTCGGAAATGTTGCGGTATTGTTTTTATCCCAGATATAATATATATCTCCACCGACGGTGGTATTGGAAAAAGTGAAGTTTGGCGATGTGTACCATGTACTTACAGCTTCGTCGGCGGTCACGCTTGGCGGATTTGCAAGGGTAGAAATATTGCCGGTCGCTGTATAACTAGTTACAACTCCATCACCATTGCGCGCCCTAACCTTGAACGCGTGCAAGGTGTTAGCCGTTAAACCGGTCTCCGTCCAATCAGTTGTTCTCCATCCAGAATCCGTACTGGTAGTAACATCAACAAAGTCAAGCGCCGATTGGCCTATACCGAGATGAGAAAGTGTTCCATTGGCGTGAATGGTAATACTCGTCGTGGACGCGCTACTTTTTAGTATGGAAGCTGGCGTTTCAATCGCCGTGTATGCGGTTATCGACGGACCGTCGGTGTTACTCGTGGCATCGATAACATTCGGATGGCGCGTGTATGCGGTGTTCGGCGATAAATTCGATTCGGTACAACTACCAGTGCTTCCGGTTCCAGCAATAGCTCCGGTTGAACAAACCACCGCATGCGCGGCATCGTGGATGACGTTACTCGTATCTGCTGTCGCATTATCTGTCCACGTCCAAGTAATGCTCGATGTCGTGATGGCGCCATGGCTGGAATTTGTTGGGGCTTGTGCGGGAAACGAGTACGTCACAATAAGTTGTGGTTTATTTGTGCTCGATTCCGAAGATGGGAATTGGCCAATCTGTTCGGCATTAGGCGCTAGCAATCCAAGACTAATATATTTCGACGCTGTTAATCGAGATTGAACATCGCTAATTGCGCTACTTCCCAGCGTGTAAGTCTTTACTCCGGTCGTTGTCCAGCTTTGCCCCGTTAAGTATGTGTGTGACGCTTCGACCACGTCCCAGTATGTATTTTCTATTGTGCCCAGGGCATTGAGACTTACAGCATCCGAGTTTGCTTTAACAATGGTAACCGGAGCGGTGATTGGCGTGCTTACGTTTACAGAAAGTTGCACATTCGTTATCGTCGCCCCAGCAGGAATCGTGGCCAAGTTAAATTCCAAAGCCGAAATATAATAATTTGTTGGATCATTGTCGCAATTATCCTGGTTTATGGGTTGCCCACCGACCTTTAATATATTTAGGGAAGCGTCATCCATAACCACTTCATCATAATCAATCACGCAATCAGAACCGTCGCGATAGTAATGTGTTACATCTGCCGCCGCAATATCGTACGTTGGGTTGAGAGTAATGCTGCTCGCGTATGCCTGGACTTCAGTTGGAACACCAATTCGGTAGATGCTATACCCAGCTACGGTAAATTGTGCCACCGTAATGACCGATGCTAAAGCAATAGTGGCTAAAGAAAGTTTTGATCGTCGTACAAAGCCCGTATATGACTCAACGAACATCATTCGTTCGTCTCGTCGTGCAGCTGAGGTAAATAATTCTGTTGTTCGATAATGAAGATGTAATGGTATTTCTAAAAGGAACAACGTTGTCGAAAGAAATATTTTCGCAAATACAAAAACAATAAAATATCCGATTTGGATTATAATCGGTGTTGGTTGAACTAATGGCTGACGAAGTGCTTCAGAAAAGCTTGCAACTTTTCGCCGCCAAGTTATAAGCCCGTTAAACATATTCTTTTGGTTTTGTATTTTTATTACTTGTAATAATAGCAGAATTTACCTCTTTTGTCAATCTATGATTTGAATAATTTTGTAAATGCTGTACACTGTTTCAGCTAATCAAATCCTTTATGAAATATATTCCTGAGGTAAAAAAAGACTTGTTTAAAGTTTTTACGATTATTTTAGTTTTTTCCGGTATACTAGTTGCGTTAAAATTGTACGACACTAAAACTAATAGAATAGCCAAAGTCGGTAATTCTATATTAAATGGAATTATTAAATAGTTTTGCGAAGCTAATTATGTAATTTTATCTAGCCCCCGTAGTTCAAAGGATAGAACAATCCCGTCCTAAGGGATAAATCTAGGTTCGATTCCTGGTGGGGGCACCAATAGACTTGTTCGGGCCCTTAGCTCACTTGGTAGAGCGCTTCCATGGCATGGAAGAGGTAAGGAGTTCGATCCTCCTAGGGTCCACCAATAAATCTGACAGTTGTTAATGCATTACTTAATGCATGAGTCCGGTTCCCTCTAATCATAGTCCGGGGCCGGTAGGGTCCACCAAATAATCCTTTACATTAGCCAATATTCAAATTGTTCCTCGAGGAACATTCAATTGTTCTACGTAGAACAATTGATTTATAACTAGCTTTCTTAGTAAATCTTGGGCCATTAGCTCAGTTGGTAGAGCGCTGCATTCGCATTGCAGAGGTCAGCGGTTCGAATCCGCTATGGTCCACCAATAAATCTAGAAATTGTTACTATTAAAATAAGTAGTGACGTAAAATGCAAAGAAGGGCTATATATATTATTGTTTTTATAACCGGTCTTTGTGTTACAACAATTGAAATTGCTGCGGCTAGAATTGTAGCTCCATTTTTTGGTAGTACAATTTATGTATGGGGATCAGCGATTGGGGTGGTACTTCTTGGGTTAGCTATTGGTTATCCACTCGGTGGAGTCATTATTGACCGTCACCCTAAAGAAGCAATATTACGGATCACGCTATTCATCGCCTCATTAACGGCATTATGTATTCCATGGTCATATGAGCTTATTGGCCAAAGCTTAGTTCATTGGTCATCTTTGTGGCACACTCCTATAGCATTTTGTGCATTCATTATGATGGTGACGCTTTTCTTAATCCCCATCACCGCGCTTGGCATGGTAAGTCCGATCGCTCTACGCTTAAGCGTTACATCGGTTCAACGCTCAGGCACCATTGGTGGATTATTATCTGGTTTGGCAACTGCCGGAAGCATCGCTGGGACATTCCTCAGCGCCTTTTGGCTTATTCCTGAAATTGGCACTCGACTGACGATTGTTATTACCGCGGGAATGTTACTCGTCATGGCTACTATATTGCAGTTGATTAACGGCTTAAATAAATCCCGACTGATTTTCCTGTTTTTTATACTGCTTTTTGCTACGTCAATTTTGGTAATGCATACTCCTGAGATCAGCCGACCTGGCGTGGTATGGGAAAAAGAATCTGCCTACCAACTCGTACAAGTAACTCAAATTGGTGATTATCGTTTTCTGGTCCATGATGCAAATTTTGCGGTTCAGTCTGAATATCTGCCAAGCGCAACCTACAGTCATTCACCCTACGATGTGTTCGGTATTTTACCGTATATGATTCCCTCGAAAGATAAGCCGTTGCAAGTTCTTGTGATCGGACTTGGTGGTGGTAATATTCCACGACTATTCGATACGGTTGTGAATCCAGATATACCAGTAACCGTAACTGCAGTTGAAATTGATCCGGTCGTTGTTACCGCAGCGAATAAATATTTTGGTTTAAAAGACCTACCACTAACGGTTGTCGTTGATGACGCCCGACATTACTTACAAACTACCCCCACAACCTTTGACATTATTATTGTTGACGCCTACACCCACGAAACGCAAATACCACCAATGCTCGCGACCAAAGAATTTTTTACCGAAGTCCATGACCATCTTACGACTGGTGGGATGGTCGGAATAAATGCGTTTGCCCCAGTTGGCGGACGTTATCTGCCGAAGCTATTGTCTACCGTCGCGGCGGTCTTTCCTGATACGCGCGAAGCTCCATTTACATCGGGCGCCATCAACCACATTATTATCGGCGCGGATAGTTTACCTGTAGACCAGGCAAACCAAACGATGCCACCATTACTTTCTGAGATTCGCGATCAATTATTTCCCCGATTACGGACTGTGCCAAAAAATGCCGACATTTACACTGACGATCGGACTGATCTTGATATTCGGGTTCGGCCATTACTCCAGTAACTTCTAAGGGGCGTCGCCATCGCCACAGGGGGACTTGACATATATACTGGGGGGGAGTATATTGAGTTTATGGAACGTCGATCATCCCGAACCATTGCTGCCAGACTCCACCGGCTCACCGGTCAGCTTTCGGCCGTTGAGTCAATGCTTGGCGCTAGTCGCCCCTGTACCGACGTCCTCCAGCAAATCAATGCCGTTCGTTCCGGACTCGATCAAATTACCGAAATTATCTTTCGTCGTGAACTCGAGCAGTTAGCCAACAAGAAAAAAGTTCAACCGAAAGATATCGAGCGCTTAATGGTTGCGCTCCATCGCATACAATAACTCTACTTATTTCTCGATAAGCACTACGCGCGTATGGCCGACACACAATTCACCGATCAGAATTTTCAAGCAGAAGTCCTTGATGAAAAATCCGTTCCCGTATTAGTAGATTTTTGGGCCGTCTGGTGCACACCGTGCAAAGTGCAAGGACCGATCATTGATGAGTTAGCTAAAGAGATTGGCGACAAAGCAAAAATCGGTAAAGTGGAAGTTGATGAAAATCCGGCCACGGCACAAAAATATAACATCCTTTCCATCCCGACCCTCGCCTTATTTAAAAATGGTGAACTCGTCTGGCAAGGTGTTGGTGTCCACCAAAAACCAGCCATCCTCGAGGAACTGAAGAAGCACATGTAAATGAACGATCGCTACGACGTTATTATTGTCGGCGCCGGTGCGGCCGGACTGACAGCGGCGCTATATGGCGCCCGCCGCGGTTTACGGACGCTAGTCTTGTCACAAGATATCGGCGGTCAAGCATCGACGACGGCCACGATTGAAAATTATCCCGGGATTGATTTCATCGACGGCCTGGATTTGATGATTCGCTTTCAACACCAAGCGGAAAAGTATGGTGCCGCCATCCAGCTTGAGGAGGTGGCTGCGATCAAACACGGCGTTGAAGGATTTACGGTCACCAGCACTCATGCACACTATATATCCTCGGCAGTGATTTTGGCATATGGATTAACACACAAACATCTTGGCGTTCCCGGCGAAGAGCGGTTGATCGGCAAAGGTGTATCGTATTGCGCTACCTGCGACGCGCCAATGTTCAAAGGAAAAGATGTGGTCGTCATTGGTGGTGGAAATTCGGCTATGGATGCGGCGTTGCTGCTTGCGAAATTTTGCCCACGGGTAACCATCGTTACTACCAACAGTGAATTCCACGGTGAGCGCGTGCTCATCGAACGGATGAACGCCACAACCGCTATCACCCAAATCACCAACGCCACAACCACCAACATTCTTGGTGATACATCAGTTTCTGGTGTGACCGTAGTCGTAGACAAGAAGGAACAAACAATTCCGGTCAGCGGTGTGTTTGTGGAAATTGGTTTCACCGTTGATGCAAAACTGGCTGCCGGATTAACTGCAGTTGATGAACGACAACAAATTATTGTTGATCTCGCGACGAACGGTACGAGCGTACCTGGTTTATTCGCCGCCGGCGACGTAACCACAATTCAGCAGAAGCAGGTCGTCATCTCGGCCGGTGAAGGCGCAAAAGCGGCTTTAGCGGTTGATGCCTACCTACAATCACTCGGCCAGAAACCGAAAACGGGCAAGGTAGATTGGGGTGTGAGTACACCGATGCATCACGAACAGTAATGCACCCGAAAAAAGTTGGCAAAGAAAAAACCCGTCACACCTAGTAACGGGCACGCATTTGCTTGTCGAGAAAAGTGCAAACGGATTATGCAATTCCGAGTCGCAGCTTCTCGATGACCGCCTGAATCAGGTCGGTGTTCGTGACAGAATTCTGGAGAATTTTCTCCAACTCCTTCACCACCGGAATGAGTTCCCGAGAAGGAAGGCGTTTGTGGAGATTGAGAATCTCGATCAGCTGCCGCGTCCTGGTTTCACTCTTCGGACCGCGTCGCTTCGACCAACGGCCAAGTTGCTTGATGATGATGTCGAGCGTCGTCGGACCTGGTCGAATCGATTTCTGCGATCGTTTTCTGATAGCCATGGGTTTCTCCGTTATCGGTAGTACTTCACAATCCTAACCCAGGTGTGGGCCGGATTACTGAATTGAACATCGATGTGCTGACCGAATTGCACCTGAAAGAACTTAGCCGCTGATACATCAGTAAACAGCGGACCACGATCTTTGTTGGGCAATTCCGGTGCGCCATCGATATACACATGGAACAGGTACGTTACTGAACCATCGCGAAGGTCTGTAATCGAGCTCGTGTCACGAATGGTGGCACCGTACGTCGGCTCGTTACGATCAACAATCGGCGGGGCTTCCATCCGAGAGATAATTGGGCAGCCAGCACACAACAATGCCGCAAAAACAACCAGCACCAGACGCCTCGACATCGCGACTCCTTTCGGGATGGTGTATATTTTTCAGCCAACACCGCACCCAGACTATGGGTTATTTTCGTTTCTGCTCGGTAATCGTTACCGACAGTTCGCTGATTTCCAAGGGGACGCCGGAGAGCACGTAAGGCGTCCTACTGTAGTGAACCACTATATCAGGAACGCGTCCCGGATGAAAACACTCCCAATGGCTGAGCCGGGTATCGATAACATGACCAATGTCCATCGATGGATCATCGACACGACACGTAAAATACTCGGTTGGTGGCGACATTCTGCCTCCTTGCATGAATTGTCAGAGGACTTATTTTCGAGGCGAACTCTACGCCGTAGGGGGGTGTTTGTCAAACATGGCATTGAGTTTTCAGTATGTCATTTTTCCTGTACACTATACAATATGGCGAAATCGAAACCCCACACCAAAGAAGAAGCTGCCCTACGTAAACAAGGGTATCGGCGCATCGCCGGCACCGATGAAGCGGGGAAGGGCTCGTGGGCTGGGCCAATCGTCGCCGCCGCGGTTATCCTGCCAGAAGGCTTCTCGCCGAAACTCGTTAATGATTCAAAACAGTTGACGGAACAGCAACGCCAAAAAATGTTTGTCTATATCACTAGGAACTGCATCTCCTGGGCGGTTGGCGTTATCTCGTCTCAAGAAATTGATCAAAAGGGAATTGTGGCCGCCAATAAAAAAGCAATGCTCACCGCGCTCAAGAAACTTCACGTCCGTCCGGATGCGGTGCTCGTGGACGCCATTACCTTGAAGTACGGGAAAAAACCCGTTCGGGCAATTATCAAAGGCGATGCTACGGTGCTCTCAGTTGCCGCCGCCTCAATCGTCGCTAAGGTTGTTCGTGATGCGCTTATGGTTGGACAACATCGGTTATTTCCGCAGTATGCGTTTCACATTCACAAAGGCTACGGTACCCCCAAGCATGCACTGCTCATAAAAAAACATGGTCTCAGTCCGATACATCGAAAAAGTTTCCGACCGATGAAACAGTTCTCGAAAACCGTATGATTCATCAGCGCCGCGTCATTGCCGTTTTACCAGCCTACAACGCAGCACTCACGCTGCGTCAAACCGTCGCCGACATACCACGCGATGTCGTTGATGAAATTATTCTCGTTGATGATTGCAGTAGTGATGATACCGTGCGCATCGCTCGTGAATTAGGCTTGACTGTAGTAGTTCATACAAAAAATCGAGGCTACGGCGGAAATCAAAAAACCTGTTACCGAACCGCACTTGATCACGGCGCAGATATTGTAGTTATGGTTCATCCTGATCATCAATATGATCCCACGTTTGTTACCCAACTAGTTGACCTTATTGGCTCAGGAAAGACCGACGCCGCATTCGGCTCCCGGATGCTGACTCCCGGCGGGGCGTTAGCGGGTGGCATGCCATACTGGAAGTTTATCGCCAATATCGCCTTAACGAAAATCGCTAACGCCATTCTTGGCGCACATCTCAGTGAATATCATTCCGGTTTCCGCGCCTATAGCCGCCAGGTGCTGTCCGCAATTGCCTTGGAGCGAAATTCTGATGATTTCGTGTTTGATACAGAAATTATCGCTCAAGTGCTCCATGCCGGTTTCCGTATTCGCGAGATTGCAATTCCCACGCGGTACTTTAAAGAAGCATCGAGTATAAACTTTCGTCGAAGCACAACCTACGGCCTGCAGTTTCTTCTTACTCTTGGACGCTATGTTCTCCATCGAACG
>CAIJZX010000037.1 GCA_903825245.1 Candidatus Kerfeldbacteria bacterium | reverse complement strand
TCAGGACGTTGTGTCCGCCAGCGGCGGCAATAACCATCGCTCTTTTTGCCGATGCCTGACCGCGAATGGTCGGCCAGATAGTCCACGGCGGCGGTGTTGGTTCTAATGAGCTGGTGTTTGTATAGACCGGCCACGGCGTTGTCGCATACGCTTGTTCCATGACTTGTTCTAATGTGGAGAACGGATGAACCACAACGCCGTCAATCAATGCCGCCTCAGCTGCGTTAGCCTCTGGTACGATGAGTTGTTTGTGAAGCCGCCGCGCTAATTCGGCAATCGCTAAAACACCGGTTGTTGATTTTATTTGTCCGGCAAGATTTAATTCACCAACAATCAGTTTATCGGTAAATACGTCTGGTACTTGCCCGGTTGCAATCAACAATGCAATCGCCACCGGTAAATCAAAACCGGAACCCTCCTTACGCCATTCGGCCGGCGATAAGCTAATTGTGACGTGCGTGGTGGGAAAATGACCGCCACTGTTTTTTATCGCCGATCGTATTCGCTCGCGTGCTTCTTGCACCGCCGCGTCGGGTAATCCAACCACCATAATTTTCGGCAAGCCGCCGTGCACGTCAACTTCGACCGTCACGGGGCGGGCATCAATTCCGTAAATTGCAGCACTGGTTGTGGTTCCTGGCATATGATAAAATTGACCGCAAAAACAACACGGCGGGTCGTGTGCCAAGCCGTAGTGTTTTGAGAGTAAGTTATTTGGTTACGATTGTCAAGCTGTACCGGCGTTGTTCTATGGGATCAAAGCTGTTCCCGCCTTCAATGTTAAACCAGCAACCGTGAGAATAATATTTTTAATAATATATGTCGCTACTTGAGGATACTTTTTTGTCGTCGGGTTGTAGCGCCAAACTTTAATGGAGCCTGGTTTTCCTTTGACCGCCGTGACTAACGCATACCCTTGACCCGGCGTACTTATGAGATTCATAAACCGCACAAATACGGTGCCCGTGGTTGCTTGTTTGAGCGTGCCAACAAGTTGCGTCGCTGACGATGTCAGACGATAAAGCTGGACTGATGAGCCCTTCGAAAGTGCCCCAATCGCAATATTCGCTGATGTGCCATTATATGCGGCATCGATATTGAATCCCTTGGTTGATAACGAGGTCAAAGAAGTTCGGCGCACAATATCTCCTTTATAATTCACCACCACGATATTCGGTGATTTTTGCGGGTCTAACGGAATAAAGACATAGAATGGTTGACTATACTTATCGACAATCATTTTTTTAGCGAATACTTGGCCGGTGTAGGTGCCGAGAGGTTTGATAGTTCTTTTTTTACCATTAAATGTCGTAGTGTATGTGCCTTTGGTTAAGCTGATAGATGAAATAAGCGCGGTCACAATAACTTTCCTCGACACACTCGTCGTATTCCCTGCGCGATCAGTAACCGAATACACGTAAGCGTATTCTCCAACTGCGGAAGTATTGACGGTGCCTATCTTTGTAATGCTGGTGGAAATATTCCCATCAACATCATCAGTGGCAGTCGCGCCAGGATCACTATATGCCTGTCCAGGTTTCGTCGTTACAAGTGCCCCACCATTTAAGATTATCACCGGAACTACTTTATCAATATTCGTGATGGTCACTGTTTTTGTCGTAGTTTTGCCCGCTGAATTCGTAGCTATAAAATCAAATGATCCATTTGCAGTAAAAGTGTGATTCGCAACATTCAAGGTCGCATTGCCAGTCGTGGCATACACTGTAATGTTTTGATTCGTCTGGGTAGTAGTGTAAGGACCAAGGACGATAATCGGTGCCGGCGTAGCGACAATAGTTGCCACCGTAAAACTCATAGCCGCGCTCTGGCCAACGTTTTGGGCAGCATCAGTGACTTGAGCTGTACATGTATATGGGCCATCGGCCAGAGAATTTAGCACCACATTGGTCATCGTTGTGCCTACCGAGGTAATCACTGATGTCCAGGTCGTCCCCGTCGTACAGGAAAAACTCAACGTACCCGTCTCGTTAGATGTGATAGAGACGGTTGGTGTATTATTGGTTGTGGTGCCGCTTATATTCACTACCGCGCTCACCACCGGTGCCGTTTCATCAATGACATATTCATAGGCACCTATATCACACAAAGCATTCGGTCCGTGAGTTCCGCGTTGCGGACGCGAGGTATCAGCGACGTCGACAGGAAGACACGAAGGCCCAGCGGCGTCAATTGTTGGACTACCATATTCGATCGGAAGATCGCCAGTCCCATTCGCCGTAACTCCGCCGTTAGAAAAGTTAAATATTGGTTTGACACCAGTTATATTGTGCGCGGTCGTTCCGGTCAATGTGCAACCAGTAAGACTGGTAATTAAATTATAATCTCCTGAAGTAAACGTGCCAGTACAGTCCGATTCGGAGTTATCCGCGGAAATTGAATTACCGCTAATAATTGTGCGCTGAATTGTTGCATGACCGGTGATACCGCCGTCGTAATTTCCGGCCGAATTTTCTACAATGGTATCACTATCAAGCGTTAAACTTCCGCCAACACTAACGATCGCCCCACCGGCAACCTTGGCCGTGTTATCGACGATACTGGTATTAGAAATGACTCCCGTGCCATACCCCTGATCGTCAATACCACCCCCCGAACCATACGTGGCCTGATTAATGGCAATATAACTTTGATCAATAGTAAAATCTCCGCCATTACTTTCTATCGCACCGCCGTATCTCGCATCATTAAAATACATGTTTGTGTATCGCGTAATGAGGTTTCCACCAGCACTGATATCGACCGCCCCACCGCTTGCCGTCGTCGTATTGAAAACCACATCAACCCGAGTGAGTGTAACTGTTCCGGCTGTTTCTATTCCGCCACCATTCTCAGTAGCGTTTCCGCCGAGTATCGAAAGGTCGCTAGCCGCCAACACACCGCCGGAATGTACATCGAATATTCGATCATTGAAATTATTGACGTCGCCTTCACCATTATAGTAGCCCATAATTCCAGTTGTGTTTCGACCCGCTCCCTGAAAAGCAACATTTGAAGTGATATCTAAGTCACCGGTTGCGTTGTTATCCTCACCAGCACCAAGAATGGTCAGTATGTAGGCATTCTGTTGATCTCCCGCTAGCACAATTGTGTCTGTTCCGCTAGCACTCCCGGCCGTACATGCGTCAACCGCTAAGTTTGTGTTCGCTGCTTTGATTGCCTCCCGGAGTGTACAATTGCCATTATTCGTCACATCATCAGTGAACGCAGTTACGGTAATCGTCGCGGCATGAATTGAATGGGTATAGAGAAGGGTTCCTAACAACAAAAAAACACTGGTGATTGAAACCCGCAGTGTGTGCGACATGTACGTATGTTTTTTAATAAAGCTTTATCTCGTAATTCAGTTTAGCACTTTTTTCCTTATTTGTCAATCTTATTTGTGGTTTTTTTCATTTTAATCGCCACCACAACTACGCCAACTGTAATCATCATATCGGCAATATTAAATACCGGCCACCAATGCCCGAGATACGCCCAATCAATCACAAACCCGTATGCTATTCGATCAAAAAGATTGCTCAACGCGCCCAGGAGAATCAGTAAACAACCGATCATCGACATTGTGCGATGAGATTGCATCGTCCGCCAAGCAAAAATCGCCACCAGTAGTATGGCTACACACATTAATCCGATAGCCACGCTATTCGGCGCCGGCCAACTAAACACTAAGGCGTCATTCTTCACTAATATGAACGAAGCAAAACCCAAATCGTGTGTTTGCCCGTGCAACGCCAAAAGTTTTAACCACCGATCAACTGCCGCTACTCCGGCCAGGACAAGTAAAAACAAAAACATCATGGTGCCAGTGTACCATGATTTATCGACAAACTTCGAAATATTTTGGATATGTTAAAGGCCTATCGAAAGCCAAATAATTGTGGTTAAATGGGCCTGATAGGCCTTAAGGGTAAGATAGCCAGCGTACTGGCGTAGTTTCTCGACTCGAATTGATCGAAGAGAGGAACTACACCAGTAGGCATGAAGCCGTTTTACCAGTGCCCTTGTATACCGAGATGTCGAAGAGCTATGCTCGACCGTCCTTGTGGTTCTACCCCGGCCGGTATTACCCGTTACCAGAATGAACCTTTGTTTTGTTTTAAACTGAGGTACTCGGTTACCAATCGGATAGTCGAGACATCGGTCGCGCGATGGTGATCATCGCAATACTGATTTCTTGACTAACCTCCTAATTCGTTGCCAAATATCAATCTTTCTTGAGTATAGCGCATTTTTTACCTTTTGTCAACTATCGACCTTTTCTGGCACTCTTTGCGCTAACCTTAGCTCCTTTTTTGCCATTCCCAGTCCTTGTATTTACTATCCCCCGCTTATGCACAATCTTTGTTTTTGTCCCCAAGCTATCCCCATTAGTCGTTTTTTCTTTTATCTTAGCCCAACTAAAGGCACTAATGTGTGTTTTACATTTATTTGCCCGGGTACCACCTTGTTTTAATTTTCTGCTCGAATCCAGAAATTTCGTGTTGCCGGACCTAACTTTCCAAATTTAATCTATTCCTAGGTTTATTCTCCTATAGGAAGAATCACCTGCAAATTCATGGCGAACCTCCGTACCGTCCGTTCTGTTTTCGTTTATTCGTTTTTCAACCAACCGCACTTTGAGCAGAGCACGCTTGTATTTATCACGCGCTTGCTGAAATTCGCGATAGTCATCTGGCGTTGTTTCTGCCTTCTTATCAAGAAACTCGAAGTAATACTGACACTCCATTGCTTTCATAACTATCGCATCAAACCCATTCGAGGAAGAGTAATAATCAAAGTTGCGATCAACGTCATCTTGGACTTCATGGGTTATGCTAGCATCTACTTCTCTATACTTCGCCTGATTTTCATTACTTTTTGCACCCTCTTCCAAGCTTGTGGCAATCTTCTCGCGCGCTTCCATTGAACCATCATAATCCAAATGGTATTTGGTTAAGGTTTTTTGCAATTCCACTGCCTCCTCCGAGGTATTCGCGGGATCGCGTAAAATAGCTGCTTTATGACGTTCCTCAGCAGCCTTGTCATGAAACTCTTTACTAGCGCGCGCCATGGCTGCTGCCTTTGCTGGATCTATTACACGTTCCGATTCGTCTGGTTTATCCCCCAAATCCGCTGGATTACTTTGTTCACCTTCTGGCATATAGTTATCGTAAGTGAATATCGTTAGCTGAATTATCTAACAAATCAACAAAATAAACAAGGAATAGTATTCAGATTATATCTTTATTTGGGTTTGCCAAATATTCCATAATTTTCTTCATTGTTTGCTCTGGCGTTATATTTGTCGTATCAACCACAAGATCATAGTTCCGCATATCAAAAACATCGAGCTTATAGAATTTCCAATACCGGCGCTTATCGCTCGCAATCCTACGGCGCAGAGCGGCTAATGCTTTTTTCTCTTCCGTCAGGTCAGCTTCACTTTTACGCTTCTCACTTGTATCGCGGGAAATGCGTTGTGCCCCGACTCGTTCATCACAATCGAGAAATACTTTCACAGATTGCGGGATAAAATGAAACATGACACGGCCATCATATACGCCGCGACCGGTTTTTTTTGCCTCTCGTGCTGCCCAGTTATCCGGTTCATGATCTGTTGCCGGATGTGTTTCACCGTATCTGTTGTACTGTTCAAGGGTCATGCCATACTTCTTTGCGACAGCACGACGAATATCGCCGATGGAGTACACCGGCATGCGCAATCGTTTTCCCAGTAACGCCGCCACTGTTCCTTTTCCCGAACCGACCATACCAGAGATAGTGATAAGCATAGGAAAAGTATACAGGACAAAGTCTTCTTCACAAAACTCCTCCTTTTAGCATAACCAAAATCCCTCTCCTCATGCAGGAGGGGGATACGGCTTAGCCGAGGGTGAGGTTCACCCCTCCTTATCCGTAGGAGGGGTTCGCACGCCAGCGTGCGAAAGGGGTGGAAACTTCCCTCCCCTGTATTCAGGGGAGGGATCGCCGGGTGGGGTTAGAACTTCGTACCACTATCGTACGTGCCGCCGGCTTGTGGCGGACGTGGCGCCTGCGGAGCTTGAGGTGCTTGCGGCGGCATCGGGCGAGGACCATCGAAATTGCGCGGACCACGATCGTTGAATCCGCGGTGCGGCGGACGAGGACCACGCGGTCGCTCGGCTTCACCGGTGTAATTCGGATCAAGGGCTTTCATCGACAAGCTGACCTTGCCGCGAACAGCGTCGACTTCCATGACTTTTACTTTGACCTTATCGCCGATTTTGAGGACATCGGAAACGTTGACGACGTGGTTCATCGAGATGTTCGAGACGTGAACCATACCGTCTTTGCCCGGCAAGACTTCGACGATGGCACCGATTTCGTTACCGCGCATGCGATCGCGAATGATGTCGGTCACGACACCGTCGTAGATTTCACCAACCACCAAGTCTTTGACCAGGTTAGCAATCCAATCCTTGGCCTTGTTCGCCATGTCGGCGTTGGTGCTCGTGATGTAGACCTGGCCGTCGTCTTCGAGGTCAATTTTGATGACATCTGCACCGCCACACTCTTCAATAATCTTATTGATTGTTTCGCCGCCTTTACCGATGACTTCGCGGATTTTTTCTGGATCAATATGAATCGTAATAATGCGCGGCGCGTACTGCGATAATTCTTTTCGCGGTTCGGCAATTGCTTTGGCCATCACTTCAAGAATTTGCAGTCGCGCTTTCTTTGCCCCTTCAAGCGCATCCTTGGAAACGCTGACCGGAATACCGCCGAGTTTAATATCGAGTTGGATAGCAGTAATACCTTTCGTCGTACCGGCGACTTTATAATCCATATCACCGGCGTGATCTTCGATGCCTTGAATGTCGGTCAAGACTTTATATTCCTTCGTCTTCAAGTTCGTGATCAAACCCATGGCAATACCGGCGACCGGCGCCTTAATCGGCACACCGGCGTCCATCAAACTGAGCGTTGAACCACAGATTGAGGCTTGCGAACTCGAACCGTTCGAGGACAATACTTCTGAGACGACGCGAATGGTGTACGGGAACTCATCCTTCGTCGGGATGACCGGCACGAGTGCTTTTTCTGCTAACGCGCCATGTCCGATTTCTCGTCGGCCTGGTCCGCGCATCGGTTTCGTTTCGCCGGTCGAGAAGGCCGGGAAATTGTAGTGGTGCATGTACCGCTTCTTGCCGGTCAATTCCATACCGTCGAGCGTTTGTTCATCGCCAGGACTGCCGAGCGTGACGAGCGAGAGGACTTGTGTTTCACCGCGATCAAACAAGCCTGAACCATGTGTTCGCGGAATTAATCCAACATGCGCGGCGAGTGGTCGAACCTCATCAAGTTTTCGTCCATCAACGCGAATGCCTTCTTCAAGCACCATCTTGCGCGCTTCCTCATCGAGTTCTAATTCAAGAATGTGGCGAGCTTCGGTGCGCTGATCTTTCGAGACGTCATTGTCTGACTTCATTTTCTCGTCAAGGTCAGTCGTCAATTTCAGAATCGCCTCTTCGCGAGCGAGTTTATCGGTTTGCTTCCAAATCGCGCGAAGTTTTCCTTCGGCGAAGGCGAGCACCTTGGTCTTCAATTGTTCGTGGGCCGCTTGTTCTTCCGCGGTTAATTCAGTCGTATCAGCTTTGACTTTTTCCTTGCCGAATTCTTTTTGCAATTGATTGATGAGTTCGATGACTTTGCGGGAGTGCTTATGTGCAAATTCTAAACCGTCAAGCATCGATTGTTCATCGACTTCATTGCCCGAGGCTTCAATCATCACATGTTCGTCATTCGTCGCAGCCAGAATAATTTCCAGATCGCTCTTTTCACGAGCCACATAGGTCGGGTTCAACACCCACTCGCCGCCAACGCGACCGACGCGCACTGCGCCGATTGGGCCGGTCCACGGTATGCTGGACATGTGCAAGGCAGCGGACGCGCCGATCATGCCGAGAACGTCAGCATCATTTTCTTGATCCCACGACAAGACGGTAATGACAACTTGGATGTCATTACGCATCCGGTCATCGAACAACGGTCGGATCGAACGATCGACCACGCGTGACGTCAAGATCGCGTCATCGCTGGCGCGGCCTTCGCGCTTCATGAAGCGCGAGCTCTTAATCTTGCCCGCGGCATACAGCCGTTCTTCGTAATCAACCATCAGCGGAAAGAATTCGATTCCTTCGCGCTGGGTCTTACTCATCGTCGCCGTTGCTAAAACGACGGTGTCGCCATAACGGACGGTGACGGCTGCGCCGGCTTGTCCGGCAAGTTGTCCGGTACCAATTTCGAGGGTCCGACCGCCGAGGTCGACGGTAAACTTCTTTGCTTCCATACTATAGTTCCTTGTCCGATGACCCGCGGACTTCAGACTGGTGTGATCCAGACTGCCTGTCCGATGGCCATCAGTTATTGAATAAATACTTCGTTAGTAAATTTTCTGGTTAATGAGTTGATTGAGTTTCGATAGAGGAAAATTCATCGGATCCGAGCACGGTCTGAACTTCCGGAGCGCTCTCGTTCTGATGAATCACGTTCACTTCACGTTTGAGTTGATCGTATGTACCGCGACCGAGTGAACGTCGGAGGCCGCTGAGAATTTCTTTCGAGTCCATGTATTGCACGTTACGGATTTTCGGATTGACCAGGAACGACAAGGTTTTCTTTTGGCGTCGCAGCGGTACTCCCTTATCGGCCGTCAATCGTTCCGCCAATAAGTCTCGAAAGCCATAGTCGATTTCACTCGTGCTGGCTTGATGGAGTTTGCGTAATTGCTCCGGACTGACTTCGCCCGCGTCTCGCAATGTTTTCATTGCTGCCTCTTCCGCTCGTTTAAGCGCTCCTTCGACACGGTCACAGAGCTCGTCCGTGATTTCTCCGCCAGCCTTCGCTACTGTCCGAAGCTCGTTGACTGCCGAGCTTTCTTTCAAGTTATGAAGAACTTCTTTCATGTACGATCGGTACGCTTCCGTATCCGACGGATATTCTTGCTCCCAATACTCCGGACTATTCCACGATTCCGTATACCCGCCCTGTTCAAGCTCAAGAAACTGTTGATGTAGTGCTTCGCCGATTGAGTAGCGCTCGAACACTGGCCCGGTCATGATTTCCACCGGACGAATTTCTTGCACCGGTTGCACCGGCGGTAATTCTTGTGGAGGTGTTTGTATTCCGTCCATAGTTAGTCCAAATGAAGATCATCCGAGGTAACGACGTTCACATCTTCGTGGTTCTCTGGCTGCACGGGCTGTACCGAATTCTGAGGTTGTTGGATGCGATCGTGGTGCTGATCACGCCCTTGCATGAATCGCGGACGCGGCACCGACACCCGCAACGGCGTTCTCATTGGCAACAAATATTTCTTCTTATCGCCGGAGAGATCGATGAACTTATCCGACACTTCACGAAGTTTCAACGAGGTCGACTCCTGAAACGCCATCACCTCGACGCGGCAACCTTTCGCTTCCTGCAAATAACGGACAAGCGGAATATAGTCACCATCGCCGGCGACGATCACGATTGTATCAAGCCGCTCAGCGAGTTTGATTGCGTCAACCGTAATACCAACATCCCAATCGCCTTTTTTTGCGCCACCGGCAAAAATTTGCAGATCTTTCATCTTCACTTCGAAACCCTGCTTTTCGAGTGCTTCAAAAAATTTCTGCTCTTCCGTCGTGTCAGCCTTGATAACATACGCTAATGCGCGCACCAAGCTTCGGTCGCCAACAGCTTCTTCCAGCACCTTGCCGAAATTGACGCGTGTGCCGTGAATATTCTTGGCCGAATAGTACATGTTGGCCACATCGACCAACACTCCGACTCGTTGTTCTGATGTTTTCACTAGATCTTGAGTTTAAGTTTCTTCGTTATTTCTTCAAACGAAGCCAAATTATCTTTCTGCAAAAAACGAAGTAGGCGTCGGCGTTGTCCGACCTTCTTTAAGAGACCGCGGCGCGATGAGAAATCTTTCTTGTGTGTCTTGAGGTGACCGGTCAACTGTTCGATTTCGGCCGTCAAAATAGCGACCTGAACTTCTGACGAACCGGTGTCCGATTCATGAACCTTGTACTTCTTGATGATTTTATCCTTGTCTTCTTTGGCGAGCGGCATGGTGATGCCCTTTCTATATGGCGAGAACCGAGAAGAGCCTCCCCGTGCGGGGTACATTATGGCTGTTCCAAGTACACGTCGAGAGTGAATTAAGCGAAAACAGCATACCAAAAGAACGCCAGCCTGTCAATGTAACGTCAATCGTATCAAGAATGAGCCGCCCGCCGTTACAGCGCGGCGGGCGGCTTTGATGTTCTAGGTTAAAGCGTCTTGAAGTATTGATTCGCTGATGTCATACACCCAATGCTCGCGGCTACACCTTTAGTGCAGGCCGTAAAACGATATTGGTAATAGGTATTCGCGTGCAGAACGAATGGAATCGTTTGAGTCGCGCTTGCCGTTTTTTTCCTCACGCTCGTTCCATATTTTGTCGTCTGACCGTACTCCCAGGTGAGGGTAACCGGCTTATCAAACTTCCACGTGATACTACCCGTGCCCGCAACACTGCTTGGCACTATATTCGTTGATAGAAGCGTCGGCGCATATTGAGTAATAATACCTTTCGTGACCGTAAATCGTCCCGTCTTTGTCACGGTGTCCTGTGTAAAGAGTTGACCAGAACTGTCGGTCTTCCAAATACGAACAGCCTTTCCGGTGACCGTGACGATTCGTTGGCCGTTACCGTCGAGCGACAGAAACTTGACCAGGACGTTGCCATTCGTTGCTTTCGTCTTGGTAGTAAGTTTTACCCAACCGGAGTACGTCGGTTGGATGGTGAGTACTTGCGGAACGTCACTTCCAGATTTCGGTGTAATAGCCACAAAGAACTTGCCGTTCGAATCGTCAAACGCCGACGTCCAGTTAATTCCTTTGGCAGTTATTGAACTCGGCAGTGTTAATGTTTTGAGTATTTTTCCAGCAGTTGAAGTAAAGACGTGCTGTTCAGCCCCCTGAATAGTGTAGATTTTCGTTGACCAGTTTTTTGTCGGTCCAATCATCATGGCCATATATGTCGCATCAACACCCGGATTGAATGTTACTTTTTGGACGATGAACGCCACACTATTGTTTTTCCCGAACGGTGTAATAGTCAACTTTTTACCGTTCGGTTTAGTGATAGTAAAGGCATTATTTTTTACAGATACCGTTTCCACTTTTGGTCGGACAACGACCATTCGATACAATGGCGTGGCCGCATTACCAGCATTATCCGTTGCATCATACCGTACGCTATACAGGCCATATTTTTTGCCGTCATACGCGCCGTTAAGACCGCCGGTGTAATTTGTTACCACCACGCCATTCGCATTCACACCCGACAGGTTATCAATCGCAGTTGCGCCTTGGTAGAGTTTACCATCACCTTTAAACGCGATCGACGGCGGAGTAATATCGTATGTAAAGGTGCCGAGAGACAATGGACTACTAGTGTTTCCCGACGTGTCGGTCACCGTAACTGAACATTGTCGATTACTACCTTCAGTGAAACCAGTGAGCGGTAAAATCAAATCGGTATTTGGACTAATGGCAGAATATGTTGAGAAGCAGCCCGTCAACGTCAACATACCGAATTCTGATGAACGGATGGTAGCTGTTGGCGAATTCGTCGGCGATGCGATTGCCGAAACGAGTGTCACTGTCGGTGCAGATCGATCAAGGGTGAACGACGTGAGATGATATGGAAAGTTCGAGGTACCGGCCACATCTCGTATCGACAGAAAACAATCGTTATACGTTTTATCTACTGTCGTAGGGAACGTCAGGATATTTAAGCCTGAACCAATAAGCGTCGGAGCAACAACACAAGAACCGGAAACTGAAACCGTGCTGATTTCACTGGCAATAAAGGAAAATGAAGCCGACGTCTTAGCTATATTTTGGAAATATGGCGCTGAAAGTGAACTGGCTGTGGGCGGAGTTATATCCAACTCGTACGAACCGATATCGCACGCCCCTGAACCGCCCGCCTTGCCCACTTGATAGAACACTGACCGTTCATCTTGTTGAAATGTTGTACAATGCCCGGCATCAATTGCCGGACTTCCGGTCAGGAGTGCGTGCGTCCGCATCTGAGCGTTATTGTCTTCCAATGAGAAAATTTGCGGATCTTGGTTGGTAATGTTTCCGGTTGTAATACCGGAGATCGTACAGCCGGTAATAAAATCTACCAAGTTATATCCTTGCGAGGTTAGTGTTCCGACACAGTCCGGTGCAATCCCCCCAACATTGCGACCAAGCAATGTATTGAGAATATTGACCGTCCCGCCCGGATCATTCATGATCCCGCCGGTTCCAAGATCCGCAGTATTCATGGCAATCGTGGTGTCGCGAATTGTGGCCACACCGGTCAACGCATTTGATATACCGCCGCTGTCACCGCCGGTTACTGCATTACTGCTTATTGTGCTGATATCTACTTTTAAAGTAGCGAAATTCGAAATACCTGCACCATATGCATACGCCCCACTGGAACCGGTTGCAATGACCGCATTGCTTTCAATTGTTGAAGTAAGAATCCACGTCGTCCCTGCATCATTTTCAATGCCGCCACCGCTAGCGATGTCGCTAGCTCCGCTGCCGCTGGTCACCGTATTGCCTTTGACAACACTCGAATTCATGGCCATCGTGCCGTCATTGTAAATACCACCACCAGCCGACGACATTCCAGAAGCTGAATTATTGAGAACGATAACGTTTTGAAAATCCATGTCGCCTGAGTTTGCGATACCGCCGCCGACATCGTTCGTAACTGTTCCATTTTGAACCGTTACATTCCGTAGATCGAGAAAAGCTCCGGCAAAGATATCAAAAATACGATCGAGTTGATTACCGTTTATTACGGTCGATTTCATTCCGGCGCCATTGATTTCGATATTTGAATGGATATCAAAATCTCCGGTAGCGTTCGAATCTTCACCAGCACCAGCTATCGTGATGTTGTACGTTCCCGTACCTACAGTAATGATGTCCGTACCACTCGCACTACCAGCCGAGCAGGCATCAACTACGGTATTCGTGTTGGCCGCCTGAATCGCTTCGCGAAGTGTGCAATTACCGTTATTCGCCATATCATCAGCAGTTGTGGTCACAGTAATGGCCGCCGCCCAAGTAGTTTTCGGCACAGCGAAAAGAGCTGTCACCAGACCGACCGCTATCAAACCTGTGCGCATGCGCATACTATTGTTGTGAGTTAGTACGTAGAAACAGTATATCTGTCTTTGTTTATAAACGCAAAAAGAAAAAGACGCCACTTGGTAGTAGCGTCAAAGATCAATCTCCTATATCGACCGCATCCAGCCGTTCGCTCAATGCCGGACCCGGTTCGAGACCGACCGCCAAACAAAGCTTGGCCATCATGGGGAATGATATATCGTCAGAGTCGAGGATTTCGGCAACCTTCTCTTCCGAATCTTCCAACTGACGAGCAAGACTATCGCCTGATATTCCCTGGGCGGCGATTTCCTCCCGAACAATGATGATGACTCGGCGGACGAACGCTGACTGCGTTTGCGACGATCTCGCATCAAGAAGTTCTTCTCCTACGCGTTTCGACATGCGGTTCCTCCTAGTTGAACTATGTCAAAAAGAGTCGTGAATGCGTGAGCTATGTGGAGCTCCCTGAGTCGGAGCATAATAGTAAAAGAACAACAGTATTGATTGGTGACACAACCTATCATGACTGACTGAAACTGTCAATGCATGTGGTTTGTATAAATGAACTGAAGACAAACGGAGAAAAGAAAAAAGACGCTACGTGAAAAGTAGCGTCCCGATTTACAACACAAAGAACAAACAGCGGTTACGGTTCGTTTCCATCCAATAAAGAATTTCTTGGCCTGATGCCGAGCACCAGGCATACTTCAGCCAAAGCACAGAGCGACGAACACTTCCCGTTCAGCAGCGTTTTGACCTTGGGTTCAGGCATGTCCATCCACTCTGCCAACGTGCTTTCGGTCACACCCTGTCGTTTCATCTCGGCGCAAATATCATCGGTAGTCTGCTGGACGAACGATTCGTGTGCCTGAAGGCTGGGCTTGATTGGTTTGGAGAACAAATGGTGTTCGGCGCTTTTTTCGGACATCCCTTTCCTCCTAACTCGGGAACAATGCGGTCGCTCCCGTGAGAATGGTGTATGCGCCTAGGGCTCAGCGACGATGTTGAACCCCGCTTTCAAAGGTACGAAAACGTAGAAGTCAAAGTATACGTAAAAATCCGCTTCTCGTCAATCCACAACGCTACTTGCAATTATGTACATGTGTCGTACAATACTTTCATGGCTAACGGCGACAAACAACAAACCGAACTTGGGATGTGGAAGAATCGTTTCTTGACCTATATTGAGGTTGAGAAAAATAAAAGCCTGCTAACACGACGGAATTACGATTTTTATCTGACTCGTTTTTTTGAAATTTCAAAATTAACGAAGCCAAGCCAAATTACTCTCGATGATGTGCGTGACTTTCGGTTGTGGCTCAATCGCCAAACAAATCAACGTGGTCAGACGCTGAAGAAATCGACGCAGAATTATCACCTCATAGCCCTGCGGTCGTTCTTGAAGTATTTAGCGCGCAATGATGTGCAAACCATGGCCGCTGAAAAAATCGAACTTTCTAAAACCAGCGAACGCCAAGTAAGTTTTCTCGAAGGCGATGATTTAGAGCGATTCTTGAGTGCTCCCCTCGCCGGCGAGCATCGTGATCTCCTCGCCTACCGCGATAAAGCGATACTCGAATTACTCTTTTCGACCGGTCTTCGCGTTTCCGAATTGGCCAGTTTGAAAAAAGACAACATTAACTTGCACAAAGATGAATTTACGGTTCGCGGTAAAGGCGATAAGCTCCGCATCGTCTTCATGTCGCCAGCGGCGAAATTGTGGGTTAAAGAATATCTCGATCGCCGTCACGATACCGAACCGTATTTATTCCTGCGCCAAGATCGCGCCGGCATGAAACGAAATGATGTCGGCTATCTGACGCCGCGCTCCATCCAGCGTCTTGTCGACCACTACGCTCGTGCCGCCGGTATTACGAAGCGCATCACGCCACACACTTTGCGACATTCCTACGCTACCGACTTGCTCATGAACGGCGCCGATATTCGCAGCGTCCAGGCGATGCTTGGCCACGCCTCGATTCAAACCACGCAAATATACACCCACATCACCAATCCACGACTGCGAGAAATCTACAGCCAGCATCACGGCAAGAAACGGAAGAGCTAATGTTTGGATTTGCAGTCACAACTTGGGCAACACTCGGCTTCGTGGCCGTTCTTGGAGGCGTGAGTTGGTGGGCCACACGACGATGGACGGTATCATACCAACGAGTATGGCCATATGTTTGGATATCATCATCGGTAGTAGCAACACTGTACGCCGTTAATGCCGTGTGGCGCCACATGTTTTTTGAAACACACGCCTTTGACCTGGCAATATTTGATCAAGCGATTTGGCACCTCAGCCGACTACAAGCACCAGCCAGCACAATTCGAGGTGTTGCCAATCTTTTTGGGGATCATTTTCACCCGATCATTTCTCTTTTCATTCCTCTCTATTGGCTATTCAATTCACCAGTCGTTTTACTTATTGGCCAAGCAGCACTTCTTGCACTAGTCGGCCCCATCGTCTTCGCCGTTGCCCACCGCTTGCGACTCCCTGCAATCCCGGCCGCCATTATCGCCTTTGCCATCGCCGCCAATCCTGGCATGCTCATGGCTACGAATTTTGATTTTCACGAAGTCGCATTTGCACCAGTGCTATTTTTTTCTGCTGTCTGGGCATTTGAGTCTCGGCATTGGCGGTGGTACTGGGCAGCTATTGGCGGTCTTGTACTCACCAAAGAATCCTTAACACTCTACGTTGCTCTACTTGGCTTCATGTTCGTACTTCGACGCTGTCGTGCCGGCTGGCATGACCGGTCAATCTGGCATGCCCTGGCTACGATGGTGATTGGGATTTCCGCGTTTTTCCTCATCACCAGACTTGTTATTCCGAGTATCTCTAACGGACAGGGCTATACGTACTGGCATCAATACAGCGCCGTTGGCGCTACGCCGATGTTGTTAGTAAAAAATATTATTGTTCATCCGATTCGAACCTTTGGATTCTTTTTTGATCACCTGGATAAACGACTGACCATGAAAGAGATGTTAGCCACCAGCGGTTTTTTACCGCTGCTCTCGTGGTCAACATGGCCATTGCTCGTACTTGCCCTTGGTGAGCGCTTCTGGACAAGCTCGTATGGTATTTGGCTGTTTCAGTTCCACTATCAACTCAATATGGTTGCGGTTTTTGGCATCAGCGTGCTCTATGTTGCTCACGACGCAGAACGTTGGAAATGGTTCCGCGGCGTCAGTGCGGTTTTTGCGCTGATGCTCATTGCCGGCACCGGCTGGACATACAGCAAACTGCAGCCGTGGAAGATATATTCTGATCCAACAATTCTCAGCCGACCAATACAGGATTGGGATGCGGCGCTGGCCAAGATTCCAGCTAAGGTGCCCGTGTCGGCGCAAGATGCTTTTGTACCACATCTCGCCCATCGCCAAGGAATCTATCAAGCACCGACGCTAGCTAATGCTCAATGGCTCATCCTCGATCCGCGAGCCCCGAGTTGGCCGATGACTTCCGATCAGGTGAAAGTTTTTCAGCAAACCATCAAACGTGATCCCGCCTGGCATTTGGTGATGGAAAAAGATTCTCTGACCGTATTTCAGCGGTAAATCCAACACCACAATGAAGTGGGTTTAGTACAGCGCCAATGTTTTTTCGTCCGAGAATATAAATTCCGGAACAACATCAAATCAATCATTGTGGTGCTGGAGAAAAAGAAAAAACCATCCGAGCTTACGCCAGGATGGTAATGTTTACTTTGACCAGGAAACGTCCCGATCTACCGATAGCGTGCCTTCAGCGCGCCAAAGCTCTCGGAGATCGTCGGCGTCAGCGCGGGTGCGATGTTGATCAACACCTCACCAGTCAACGCCGGCTGGAAACCGCCATATGACTGGCTAAAGGTGATCCACAGTTCGAGCACAGAGCCATCGATATCGTACACCACGCGCTTGACCTCGAAGAAACCGGTCAACGTATTACAGTCACGGCCACAGCCGGTGATGCTCAGACCGGGACACCCGGCAGACTGGAAGCCGAAACGTTCCGCGCCCTTGTACTTGCCGGCAACTAGCGGCGACCTGTCGGCGCTAGCGAAATCAAGGTACCAGTAGTCGTTGTTGGTGCTACTCTTGAACTGTACTGAGATGCCGTTATCGAAGTTGCGCGTCACCAGGAAACTGCCGTCAACCGGCGTGTACGACAGCGACTTGCCCTGGCCAATGTACTCGCCGGCTGGGCTATTCAACTGCAGCCGCGTCAGCACACCACAAGCCGAAGCGACCGTCGCAACCAGCATCATCGACAGACACAGCACAATCAAGCGTCTCATAACACTTCCTCCTTGAGGTTTACTGTACGAACGGCATGAGGATGCGCGCCACCGCGGGCGGGCATGGTACAAACACTCGCGTACGAATGTATCCCTGGTTATCCGGTCGGCCAGAAGCGATGATACGATCCCGACCATGGAGGTAACGACTGCCGATCCGTAACACCGTAATCGTGTAGACACCATGCTCATAGCGGATGACATACGTCGTCGATACGGTGAGACCCTCGACGTACTGTCCCGCTGATATTGCGCTGGCCATAAAGACTGCGCCCAGCACAAAGGCGATCACATACTTCAGTAGCCGCGGGCGCATAAACCCTCCTTGCAAGTTGTCAGAGGACAATTATCGGTTGTATTTGACCGAGGAACCTATCACAAAACCACCATGTTGTCAATGGTGGCTAGGGCACTATTTTTACTTGTGAGGAGAAAGAATTACATTCGTCGTGAACCGCCGGGAATCGGCCGCATTATCGGCAGCGGCAAAGGTAATTCCTGGTCAAAGACATTCTCCAATGATGGTACCAGAAACTTCGTGATCGCCGATGTATATTGTGTTGCTCCTTGGCCAGAAACTTGATAGTAAATTGTTTGACCAACACTACAACTAAAGGTTACTTCGTGCGCTGTCCCAGAAGAAGTTTCCACGACCGTGTGACCAAGCTGATTGGTAAATCCATAGGACAGGGCGCCAATCGAACTATCGCTGGTCTGCCAGCTGACATGACAGAGTGTTCCATCATACCCACTCTTGATTTGTGAGGCGGTTGTCGCCACGGTCGGCATCTTCACTGTAAGTACCGGATCACCATTTTCTTGTCCATAGCTATCAACTGCATCGAAGTAGAATAATGAAGTTCGCCCCGCTTTCAAGCCAGTAATAGTTACTGAGCCACTCGTAGTATATGTTGAGTCAAAGGAGAGATCATGCTCAACTCCAGCGCCATCATAATACCAAATATAGATGTATGATGGATTGTTCGTCGCCCAATGTAATATTACGCTGGTCGTACTGACGATAGTTGTTTGCGGAAATGTGATACTGATTGCATCCGGCGTTTGCAAGTTTTGCCAGTCCGTCCAGTCTGACCACATACCTGCTCCACCAGTATCAACCGAACGAACACGCCAAGTCGTCGAACCATTTATGTACTGTGGTGATGTCCAGTTGACCAAGGTTTGGGCTGGTGCAACACCATTCACTAAACCCGTCCAAGAAGCTTTTGTCTGAAGTGAATCAATACTTTGACACACTCCGCCATTGCAGTACTGGAGAACATACATCAACGACGAACCGTCTTGATCTCCACCTTGCATTTGCAAGGTTGGCAATGGATCATCAACGTAGGCGCCGTTCAGCGGCGCAATCATTTGCGGTGTGGTTGGGCCATGGTCGAGCGCAGCATCAAACGCAATAACGGTTGAATTGTCTGGTAAGAAAAGTTGCCACTGAAGCTGACCATCCCCGATTGGGAATGAATCAATGATCGCGTTGACGTCCGTCACTGTAGCTGCATGTTCAGCATCGAGCGTCTCCGAAACCCATTGTCCATTTTCTACCGTCAACCACGTATCGCCATTATCGTTCGATAACATCAGGGTAGCGTTTTCTACATGAGACCCGACCAGAGAAATACCATGAATTTCTGAAAAAGGTGTACTGGCAGTTGCGGTAGCAGTCGCCGGAATAACCGCATGTGAAACGGTGGTTTCTGAAGAGTCGATCACCCAACGTCGACCGGCGACGCTCGCCGTCCAAGACGCAGAACTTTGTGAACCCCACGTGCTCGTAATCGGTGTCGCATAATTCGTCGGCGCATATTTCGCTAAGGCATTCCCAGCGGAAAAATCATTCGGATCGGGCACGAGCCAATACTGGCCCGGTGATGCACCGACAGTAACCGAACCATTGGTATCCGACATGTATGAACCGACATAAAGATCGGTGCTCGCGTCCCACTGCATATCGCCATTATCACGATAGAGTAAGAATGGAACATTTTTTAATACTGGACTTTGGTCAGCGGTTAAGCCAGGTACCGAGACAGTTGTTTTTACCACCGTTTCGCCAAGAAGTATTGGCTGTGAATTAAGCTGACCATTCGACGCATACAAAGAGTTTTCGACGATGCCATACCCCGCCACAGAAAAGAAGAGCATTTGATTGTCGATACTGAGCGCCTCCGATGCATAGCCCCAAGAGTTTCCACCAACATTGTTCACCCCAGTAAATGGCCCTTGAGCTGTTGGACCACTTGCCCATTTGATTGAGTTACTGGTCCAAAGTAAATAATATTGCCCATTTAAGAAGATGATGTGCGATGATTCGGCAACTCCACCACTTGTTGTAGCTACGGAACCAAGATCGTGCCAGGTTTGGAGGTCATCCGACCACAACTGTCCGACAATCATCGGGTAGTTCCATCCCACCATGTGTCGCGTCGAGACATTCATCAACCAACGGTTGTTGGCCGCATCCCACATGACGTACGGATCGCGACAAGCGGCGCCATCCCATGTGTGATTAGGATCCGCCGGATCCCAATACATCCACGATACCGTACTACAATCGAACACCACATTATTTGTGGTACGGTTCCAGGTCATTAAATCGCTTGAGGTGGCGACGGCAATCTTCTGCGCTGTAGAGGTCGTCGGACCGCCTGTAACATCTTGTACGGCAGTGTAGTACATATACCACTGCCCATTGGCACGAAAAACCGTTGGCGCCCAGACATCATCACGGTCTGCCTCGGACGTACCTGTACGCGGCGCGATCACAATCCCAAGATTCGTCCAATGGACCAGATCATACGATATGTAGTGCCAAATAACCGAGTTCGGATGACCACACAGCGAGTCGGTACAGACCGACATGGCAAAGGCATGCCACACCCCATTGTCCTCAACCACCGAAAAATCCTTCAACCGCTCGTGGGGAGGACTGGGGATACTATAATACTGATTTGCATGGGCCGGAGCGGATGACAATGCAAACGCACCAACGACTGTAACAAGTAATATCAGTATCCGGTGTAAATTTTTCATGACGAGGTAGTATTTCACAAATCCATAAGTTTGTCAACCCTAGACCGCCCTACAGATTGCATAAGATCCTGCGGGGGGTATTTTAACTTCCAGGAATTTTCAATACCCAACCCGTGAGTATTCTAGAAAATATGCGAAACAGTATCGGATATGTCTTGGCATTGACGGCAGCGATTTTTGTATACTGCGATCCTGCACCCAAGTACTGACGAGCAATCCCCCATAACGAGTCACCTTTTTGAACAACGTAGACTGCGACCGTGTTTAAGGTGAAACGTTTCATTGATACCGATCCGGCGACGGTAAATCGAATGGTTGTACTCGCCTTACTTAAGCTTCCGTTAGCGCTCACCGCTCGCACATAATAAGTGTGTTTACCATTTGCTACTCCGGTGGTGGAAAACGGAATAGCGAAAGATGTAACTCCTCCGTCATTTTTTAGTTTGAACGTGGTCTTCAAATGTCCATCGAGATACAAACGAACAGCTGAACTATCTCGGGTTATACCGGTAATCATAATCGTCACCACGTTTCCCGATCGTCGATATACGGGAGGAAACAGTGTTGGCGTCGAAGCAATGGTCGGCGTGGAGGATGGCTGCAGAATATTCTCCTCGCCACTTCGCGTGGTAGTGAAAACCAGCATCATTGATTGAGCGCTGTTTCCGGCGCTGTCGACGCTCTGGACTTGCAGGTAGTATGTCGTCCCCGATTGGAGAGTGTTTATCGTCGCGGCATGACTCGTCGTTAAAGTCACCGCATCCAGTACGACCGTGCCCATATCGGCGGTCGTTCCTATGGCCACATGAGTCGTCGCAACCTCGTTGGTTGTCCACGTCACCGTCGCCGAAGTTAGTCCAGCACTAATGGACAAATCTGTAATGTCTGGAGCGGAAATATCAACCCGAACACCGTTACTGGTTGCCAAAATAATCGGCTCACCAAATACATCGTATGCTGTCACCGTCGCATAATATGTTTGTCCGTCAACCAACGATAACGATTCTAGTGTAGTCGAAAGGATTGCTCCGACATTTGTTGTCGGGTAGACGTTACTGGCGCCAGGCGTCGTGCCTACCGCCAAGGTGAAACTGGAAATATAGTTTGTATTTGAAGGTGACCAGCTAATAGCTAAGTGATCACTACTAGTGATAACATCTGCATCGCTGGAAATACCATCTTGTACCGTTAAGGACGGCATGTTCCATGTTACAACCGCGCTTGAACTGGTTTGTGTTGCATCGCTGCCGCTACGATTTCCCGCCGCCAGATTCATCGTCCAGTTCACTCCACTCCCAGTGGCAGTAATTGCGTATGGTGTTGCTGTATCGACACCGTTACTTACCGCATCAAAAACCATGCCCGTTGAAGTGAGTGTTGAAGTGGGGTTAGCAAGGGTGATGTATGAACCACCAGACATCCCGTCGTCTAAAATCCCGTAATCCAGCTGGGAGACGTTTCCACTTGAAGTGACGGCTATCCCCTGCGCATTCAAATGATGTACTTCAAAGAAGGATGCCGCCAGCGCACCATTTATGACGAAACCAAAAGTACCAGTCGAACCAACGCGATCAATATTGACTCGATTTTGTGTTGATGCTTGTCCGGCAATTGTTAGTGTACGACCACTATCAATGTTGACAACACTATCCGGATCAACCACCACCCGCACATCGCGCGGCGATTCTAACATTGCTCCATCAAAATCTACCGTATTGCTCCAATACTCTCCGTTGGCGACATGCACAGCGCCACTCATATATAATCGACCACTCACCTGTTGGTCATTATATGATACGAGGCTCCCGCCGGTATCAACCGTAGCAGATGCAATACTCGTATTCCACGTTGTCACCTGTCGATTTGATCCGACACGGAGCGAACTATAAGTCTCAGATGCCGTTTTTGGCGTCAGCGTTTCTACTCCACTCCCTAGTAAAGACAATGTGCCATCCCAATTTGTTTTCACACCGGGGATAGAATTGGTAAATGTTCCAGCGACGCTCAGCGTGCGGCCAGCCTCCAAGGTAAATGATGCGGCGCTCGTTAAGGTAAAATTATTATCAACCGTACAATCACTGGACTGCATCGTCCATCCACCAAGTGCGTTACCGATGGTCATTTTGTAGAATGATCCGGCGCCACAGATAATGCTGTGACCTGTCGTATTCGTGTTAAACGTGACTGTGCCTGTACCACCATGAAATGTTCCCGAGTTGAGAAAATCGCCGGCTATTGTTATTGTTTTTGTGCCGGAAACGGTCAGCGAGGCTCCCGAGGAAATCGTCACCGATTGATTCACCCGAAGTGCTGTAACCAATGTTGTCGAACCTTGAATCGTCACAGCGTCAACCGGCATATTCATACCTAGCGTTGTCCCCGTACCCGTCATCACTAGCGCTGCAGGTGTGCCAACTAATGAGGTGAGCGTCGAAAGATCAATATTGCCACCGACCGTCCATTTACTTGAACCGAGATTAATTGACGGAGCTGAGTTTGCATCGTTCGTGAGATTGCCACCGATGTTGACTATCGGGTTGCTCCCACTCGCATCATAATTGGCTGAAGCTCCGGTGTCATTGAGGTAGAGGTTCCCTGAGATCGATAACGTGCCGCTTGTATTTCCAATAAAAATTGAATACCCGTTATACAGCATCGAGCCGGAATCAAGATAAAGTGAGACCGTATGGTTCGATCCCAGAAAGGATCGGGTTGGCACCGTAACATCTCCGGTCGTAGCGTCAAAGGTTACATTCGTAGAAATTGTTCCTGTGGTACCAATGGTCGCCAACGGACCAAGTACAAGCACACCATCACCAACGATTTCTCCCTGCAGTGTGACCGGAGAATTTAGTGTTAATGTTTTTCCAGAATCAAGCGTCAAGATTCCCGTTGAGGTAACGTTAAGGGTCTGCGTCAGCTCCGCGTCATTATGGAGCAAAACATTCGCACCACCGGCCACAATAAAATTATTGAATGCCGAGACACCAGTCATCGTTCCACTGAGTGTCTGAAGCGATCCGCCAGCCATCGTCACCGTACCACCATTACTCGTAAAGGTTCCGGAATTTGTATAGTTACCATTGATGTTCAATGATCCTGTAGCACTGGCTGACCAGGTCGTATGTATACCGATGGTTGTGGCACCGGAAATTATTACTGTCGGGTCGTTCGTATTGACGTCAACTAGTAAACTTCCACCAATGTCAATCTCCGTTGTGGTCACTCCGCCGATGAACGAGAATGCTGGACTGGCTGGCAACGTCACCGTGCGAGTGGCCGCGTTATTGGCATAAAATTCAACCAGGCCAAGGTATGATCGTCCATCGACAACTCCGCTAGCAATATTATTATTTGAGGCGTCGAATCGAACCGGCACAGATAGCGTGCCAGCGGTTCCAGGACCAGTTGAGGTCGGTGTAAACACCATCAGGCTCGTCCCGTCAGCGCTGTCAATTGTCCCAGTAATTGTCGTCGAGGTTACGGCGCTGTCAGTCAGTGTCTGTCCGGAAGCAACAGTCAGATCGGCGCCGGAATTCACGGCCAGGGTATTGGCCACAGTCAGGTTCGTCGTCACGCTAGCGGCAACGTTGCTAGCAATCGAAATGTTTCCGATGGTGTGCCCGTGCCCAGAAATTGAACTACCAGAGAGCGACAGAACAAACTGTGCCGCGTTATTCGTCACTGTTCCGACCAAATCAAGCGTATGGGTAATGTTGGCAGTTGACGAGGCATCAACGGTCGTCGAACCGGAAAACGTAATATTGTAAAATGATTGCGTGCCGTTCAATGTCAGGTTCTTTGATGCCCCGGTCATCGTGATCGTTGACGTGCCCGGTATAAATGAAACGCTGTTTCCCAGGGTCATGTTTCCAGCAAAAGATACACTACCCGACCCTCCAACGAACCCGACACCATTAGGAACTGTGAAATCATTACTTATCGTTAAAGCAGATGTACCGGCATTCAGGGTGCTGCCAACAGATGGCGTTAGCGTGGCAATGGTTGCCGTGCCCGAAAAGGTATATGTTGCCGCTCCTTGCAATTGTAAAATATTCAGCGGTGAAAGAACGGCAACCGGAACATCCGAGGCGCTCGTTAGCGAGATCGTTCCCGCGCGTGATTGCAATGTGCCACCGGTTTGATTGAGCGTGGCCGCCGAAATTGCTAAGTTAGATCCGACATCAAGCGTGCCATTTTGAATTCCAAGTGCTCCCGTTACGGTGAGTGGATCACTGAGTGTCCATATTCCGCCGGAACCGTTGACCATCAAACCACTAAACTGCTGGCCGGCGCTGGTGATCGTATTTCCTGTGCCGGACCCCGTCAATGTAACTGTTCCCGCTCGCGGAACCAGGACGCCGCCCGTTAGGTTGATCGATCCGCCAACCGAAATCGGGTAATTATTTGTACTAACATCCAACGTTCCTGTCGGCAGTGTAAGGTTGCCGGAAATACTGAGTGCGTGACCGAGGGTATACGTACTGCCAGAAAAATTGAGTGCCGTGCCGCCATTCGCAAGAGTACTGAGTTCAGACAATGGGCCCGAACTGAGCGCCCGATTATAAATTCGCACATCATCAATCAAGCCGCTAAAATATTCATCCCCCCCACCGACCCCAGTAGGGGTGGCACTGCGAGCGCCGATGCGCACGGTTGGCGCGGTAGCCGCCACATCGTTACCAGCCCACGCACCGGACGTTGTTCCAACATCAACACCATTAATGAAAATTTTTACATTTGTTCCGTCGTAGATACAGGCTACATGTTGCCAGGTATTCTGTAAGAGCGCACCGGGACCAACTCCAGAGCTAATGACCGTCATCGTGCTTGTGCTGGCACTGCTAATCCGACACGTTAGCCAATTGTTAATTTGCATTAGATCCCAGGCATAATATGGCGCGCCCTGTGTCGTGTTGTACGATTTGGAGATAATATTGCGATTGCCCGATAACGTGCTTGGCTTTATCCAAGCCGACATGCTGATTGTGTCGCCAAAATTATAATTCAAGCTGGCCGGGTTCCCAAGACCAACATATGAATATGACGTCATTCCATTGAAACTCATACTATGTGAATCGTTGAACTGTATTTGCGACGGAAAATCCGTACTTAATGTGGGGTCTGATCCGCCGGCATCGTGACCAACCGTCCCGGTATTGCCAAAGCTCGAACTATCGGTCGTTGTTCCCGATGCTGAGTCATCGAGTTTATAGTACCCGACCAGTCCGTCGTTGATATCAACATTTTTCAGTGTCGAATGAATATTCAATGTCGAATCTGTCCTGCTTTGGAGATGCAACGCGCTATTGTTACTAGAATCTATACTTCCTCCAGTGTCATCGATGGATTGGACAGTGAGCGCGTTCGGTAAAACAAGTGTCCCCGATGAAACAGTGAGCCGACCGGTCACAATATTTCCACCCGCATTGCTCCACGTCAGCGTCCCTGACTGGGATTTCGACAGATTATTGAACACCAAGTCCCCTGTGCCGCCACCAAGTGTTGAACCGTTTACGGTGACGGTACTTTGGGTGACAGAGGTTTGCAACTTAATAGTGCCCACTGAACTGGTCGTCAGGTTGTTCCCCACCGTTAACGTGCCCGATAAATTCACCATTCCGAGACCTACAGTCAAATCGTGTCCTACAGTTACCGATGCATTACCCTGCAAATCGATTTTTTGGCCAGTATCGTTAAGGTCATTGTCTATAGTAGCAACGGCCGTTGTTGTAAAAGTGGCATGGCTGCTGACTGTGGCATTGTACGTATGAAACTGACCACTAACTATGGCCAGGAAGAGCGTGACCGTTGGTGTACCGATTGTATAATCAATTGTACCGCCAACGTTCGACACACTGCCAGTCAATTGTGCCACACTATTGATATGAACAAACCCACCGGTAACTGTTAACCCGGAAAAATTATTTTTCGTCGATCCGGCCGTAGTCAATGTTGCCCCAGTGCCGATTGATACAGAGCCCAGGGTGTTCGAACTACCATTAAATACCGCGGTTGAACTTGGACTCATTGAGAGGGACGAAAGTGTATTTGTGGTTCCATTCAACGTAATACTGGCTCCAGTTTCGAGAATGACCCCCAGTGAACTAAAGTTTGTGTTTCCACCTGGTGCATAAGCGGTATTCGTCAGAACATGAAACGCACTGGTCGCCGGGCTCGGAATTGTGAGTGCCGTGCCGGTAACGAGGTAGTCGATAGAAGGGTTATCCCCTTGATCATAGGTATCAAGATCACTATTCGTGATGGCGCCAACACCAAACTGTTCAATTGTCGTTTCCCAGGCTACAATATCAACTGGGTCAATACTCGCCGGATTCGATGGGCCACGAACGACAACGCTCCCTTGGTATCCAGTATCATCGTGCATGACTGCCGTGATGATGGCATTGGCCGAGAGACTTACGTTTGGTATGGAATACACGACATACCCATTACCGTCGCAAGTTATTGCCGTTGAGTAGTCGGCACTGTTTGAGTGGTCGGCACTAGTAACACGCATATCCACCACCATCGTGGGATTTGAGGCACAGAGGATGTACGGAGCATCCGGCGGATCTCCACCATTATCGAATATCGTGCCCGTAATGGAAACGGTGTCTGCTCGAACGGTTTGCGGTCGAACCGAAATACCATAGCTGATAAGTGATACCAACAAAGCACCGACCAGCAGCGTGGTGATTTTGATTCGTGCTTGGCGGCTTTTCAATTGTGACAAGTGAAGTAACACGATTATTTTGCTTTGGTAGTGAAGAATAGTGTCGTTGATTTTGCGATCGAGGAGCCGGTACTGAGAATTTGGTACTGATACTTTGTTTTCGCCGACAATTTCGCAAGCGTTACTTTATGTTGACGTGTAAGACCCTTACTAGAGATGCTTTGATCAGTCTTCAGTGATGATTTTCGATAGAGCACTTTGGTAGTAGCCGAATCGGTGGTCATCCATGTAATGGTAGCACTATTTTTCGTGGTCGTAACCGATATACCGGAAATGCTCGTACCGGCTGTTTGCGCCATGACATCTCCGCTTTGTACTAGCCATCCGTTACCCGCATCCGATACCACCCGCAGATGGTAGGTCGCGCCTGCTTTAAGCCCGTTGATGATCGCCTCGTGATCGGTACTGGTACGGCTCATTGTTTGACCACCATACGCCGTCGTCGTTCCGAACAAAACCGAACTGGGAACAGCAATGTCTGTTTGCCAACGAACGGTGATACTCGTCCCAATAGCCATAACCGTTATTCCAGAAATAGTCGCGACGTTTGTTTGCGCCACGATATCCCCGCTTCTAATCGTCTGCCCACTGCCAGCATCGGCGGTGACTCGCAGATGATACTTTGTCCCAAACGCAAGTCCGCTGATGGTTGCCGTATGTGTGATTCCAGCGCTAGTTTCTGTTTGACTTCCATACGCCGTCGTCGCGCCAAACTGCACCGAACTTGTGACCGATGTGTTCGTCGTCCAGCTGACCGTGATTGATGATGTGGTCGATCGGGTGGTTATCAGGCCCAAGGTTACCGGCGCCGGTACAACAAACGAGTGCGTTGTCGAAGCTACGGAAAGTAGATCTGAGCCGAGTGGATCTTCTGCAGCTACTCGCCAGTACCACGTTCCCGGAGTCAACGGATTGTTGATTGTCAGAGTGGCCAAAGCAGCATTGCCAAACATAGTTAAATTCCCATTATTTTGTCCCAACCATCCAAACTGCGAGCTGGACTGAGAATAGCGGCGATAGTTACTCGAGGTAAACGTCGGCATCGTATCAAGATCAACTACAAATTGCATTCCTTCACCCTCGGGGTCGGTCGAAGAAAAACATAACTGCGGTTGAGCGGTTTCAACCTGCCCGTTCGTTGGACATACAACAATCGGTATAGCCGGGGTACTATTCGTCAACACTCCGACTCGCAAAAGAATCGCCGGCGCATCACTTGGACTTTGGAGCACCGCCCGCCACAAGAACTCCCCAGCTCCGGCCGGAAACGACATGGCGTTCGTTCGAATATCGGGAACGCTCGAACTTTGGCTGACGCTACTGTCACTGAGAACCCAGCCACTGCCGTTCCAATACAACCATGATGTGCCATTATCATTGGACAGGACAAAATGTACCACACCGCCTTGTTCCAGAACGTCGGCATCAAAATTTTTCAGACGTGAGAAAGGTATGGGCTGGTCAACAACTGGTTGCAGCGTTCCCGTCCCCGAGGTGATCGTCGCTCGACCATTTGCCATGATCACGCCGTTGGTGGTAAACATACTTACATTGTTCAGATCCCAAACCGTGCTGTCGGCACCAAAAACAATATCTTGACTACTGTAACTCTGAGCCTCACCAACCACGAACTTCGTGATGTTTGAGCCGATACGCGGAGCATATCCGGCTAACGCGTGCCCGACACTATAATTCACCGAGTCAATTGATACCCAATATGTTCCCGGCAAAACGTTTGTGAACCCGTAGTAGCCAGTTTGCGTCCCAACAGTATTCGGATCATCTCCGGTAGTAGTCGTGACGTAGGGAGAAATACCATCTTTCGTGACATCAAATTTTCCATCACCATCATCTTCATACAGCGTTATCGTCACGCCATTCTTTCCCGACTCATAATTTTGTCGAACACCGTCGCCATTCGTGTCGGCCCAGACTGTGCCGCTAATTTTCCCAAAGGCCACACTGGCTATTGGGTGGGGTTTGAGCAGCTCTTCGGGAGTATGATATAAGGAGATAGCATCCCCGCTCCAGACAGTAGAATAAAAATCTAACGAACTTCCCATAACACTGGCAAAATATTGATACGCTCCATCATCATAATATTCCGAGGCGTAATTCCAATAGTCGGCGGGAGCAAATGAAGCCCCAGCGCTAAAACCGCTGTAGAGCGACGATGAGGTGGAATAGTGAATATTCCGGTTACTCAAATACAGTCCGTGGACATAGTCCGGAGGCGAACCAGCATCGCCTGTCCAGAGCAAATACCATGTCGAACCGTGTTTAAAAAAATGCGGTGATTCTAATTTATACCCTTTAGTTTGCGTGATATACCCAGAATCCGTCCAATGGATAAGGTCGTGAGAAGTAGCGATCCCCGCGATCATCACGTCTCCAGGTGTCCAGGCATACGATCCAGGGTTATTACCTCGCGTCGCCATCGTCATCACCCATTGTCCCTGGTCGGGATCCCAGTTAACATACGGATCACGGCAAGCAGCCGCGTCGCCGCTAGTATCGGCGGGTTTGTAATACGTCCAACTGAACGTCGAACAGTCAACAACTGGGTTCGGATAGTCCACCATGTCCCAGTCGTACAAATTCGTCGACGTAGCCACGCCGATTCGCTGCTCCCGGACGCCATTCACATCTTTCTTAACTCCGGTGTAAAAGAGATAATATTTCCCATCCGTAGGGTTTTTGACAACCGTGGGGGCCCAAATATCCAAAGAATTCCAGGCCGCCGCATCACTACTGGGCGGAATAACATACCCATCTTCTGTCCAGTTGGTCAAATCGGTCGAATGCACGTGCATCAGTCCAAGACACGGAATACCTTGCGTCTCCGCACAGGCATAAATTGCAAAAACATGCCAAACGCCATCTTTTTTGATCATGGCAAAATCTTTGTCCTGACTACCACTTGAAGCCAATACCCCGGGCGTAGCCGGTAGGGTGTGGGGATAGGTAGTTGTTGCCCCCGCGTGAGAGGCTTGAGACCAGAATATTCCCCCAACAAAAAGCAGCGCCACGCCGGTAAAACCGATAATGTGCCATTTATTTTGGTATAATCGAAAATACCTACTTAAACGCTGTATTTCACTCTGCACCCGGCGAAACATAAGTTTTTTGTTTTTTTACTTTTTGATTTGTCTATAGTATAGCACATTTTTATGATAAAAGCAAGCTTTACGTTCATTTGTTCGATTAGAGCATGCGACATCATGAAAATGCTTGAAAAATCCCAAATAACTAAAATCCCTCTCCTATTGGAGGAGAGGGATACAATGTAAACGAAAGTAAGGGATTAGAGTGCCGCCAATGCTTTGTCGATATATGCTTTCGCCTGATCAATTGGGTAGGCGCCCGGAATACCGTCGAGCGTCTTGCCATTCTGATCAACAATCAACGTTGTCGGTGTTCCTGTCACGCCACCAGTCGTTCCATCTGCTTCTTGATCTTTGACGGTCTGCGCCATTTCATTACTGTCAAGACAACTTTGGAATTTGGTCTGGTCAACACCGACCTCCTTAGCTAAGGGTCCAAGTGCAGTTAAAGCAAAACCCGTACCATTCGAGGTTGTCCGTTCATAGATCTTGTCGATGAAATCCCATTCCTTAGTCTGGCCGCCCAGTTTACCGACACAAAGCTGCGCCTCAGCTTCTTTCTGGCCATTGGCGTGGAAGGACAGCGGGAAGTTTCGATAGACCCAATTCACTTTTCCGGCATAGTCGGTCAACATCTGCTTCATCGTCGCGTGGAATGTTTTGCAGTATGGGCACTCCAAATCTGAAAATTCTACCAAGGTCAACTTGGCGTTCTTATCGCCGCGCATCAAATCAGCTGAGGTAACAGCCTTAACATTCGAAAACGTAGCCGCTGCTGCCGCCGTATTCGTTGTATTAGTAGCCGCAGCAGCGGTTGATGTCTTTGATGAACTATAGACTTTCGGTAAAACGATCGCTAATCCGATAATACCGGTTAAGGCAACACCAGCGATAAAACCAAAAAGGAACGTTAGTTTCGGTGACGCTCCGTCGAAGATGCCGGATCCCGTCTTGGCGACCGGCGTTGGATGAGTACTCTCCATAGGTTTTTGCATTTAATATGATGAGGCTACTACACAGTGTAGTATAGACGAATGAGAAAATTGATGCAACCCCGACATGTGGAAACGTTTACGCCGCAGGATAGAGGCGCTGCTGTTGTTGATTATAGAGATAGATAGCTGCTACGGGGCAGGATTTCGCGGCATTGAACAGCTGTTCATCCGTCAAATCACGCCACATCGGCTTGGTAATCGCTTTATTCTCACCATCAAGTTCAAACGCTTCTGGCGCCACAGCAATACACGAAGCCGCACCAATGCACAATTCCCGATCGATTTCGACCCGGATGATTGGCGAGGTGGACTGCGACTGCTGTTCGGTCATTAGGACTCGTCGAGAATATCGTCACCGTGGCCGCTTTGGAGTGCACCTTCAGCATCCGGCCAACGCTTCTTCAGCACTTCCATCATTTCGTCGATATCGTCGTCATCAGTGATTTCACCGAGTTCGCGTTTTTCTTCAATAATCTCCGTCACAAAATCGTAATACGCATCGCGATCAAAGGCACCCTCATCCTCCATGCGGCGGATAACATCATTGAAAACTGAATTCAAATTGAAAACCAGGTTGTCCATGGGGACAGTATATACACTTTTGAAAAAAAAACAAAGCCCTGACGTTTTACCCCGACCATCCACTCGCCTGTCGGCCACCCCTCCTCCTGATTTAGGAGGGAAGCTTTATCGCACTAATAGATTTCTTCCCTCTTTTCCCGTAGGAACCCGAAGAACCCTTCGGACGCTTCAAGGAACGCCTTGAACGGCGCTTCAATGATAACGTCGAGGAAGAAGATGAGAACGTTGATTTTCGGCACACGAATAGAAATCCAACGGCCAACCTGAAGGATCGGCAACGTGAAAAAGTCGAAGAGCACCGTAAAAAGATTTTCGCGTTGGTCAACAACAAGTAGCTCCTTTGACAGCAATCGAACCCGAATACCGAAAAAGCTGACAATCGATAGGAAGAGTAAGAAAATGATGATACTGATGAAGGTAAAATGTAACATCGATAAGACGGCGATGATACCCGCGAAAACAATAACGAAAATAATGGCGTACGTTAGCCGGAATAAATTCGTAAAGAAACTACTGCGGCGAATCGGCTTGCGCGGCTTGACGAGGGCATTTCGTTCATCACCGTTGTACACCAAAGCGGTAACTTTCTCGACAACTCCCACCTCATTTTTCTTGCCCGCCGGTCGGATAGATATACCGAGCAAAAAGAGCAACAATGGCGGAAAGGAAACATTGATGATCAATGGAACGTAATTCGTAGCGCCGTGAGCATAAATAATCTTTTCGACCGGTACTTCGATTAACACCAGTAAGAACATTTTTGTTAGGAAGACGTAGATAATGGACCGAATAATGCTTCGTGTAATTTTTCCGAGGATGTTTTTTCGGCGATTCGCGTACGCCTGCTTGATGTCGTTAATAAGCTCCTCCTGAAAACTCATTTTTTGTGCAGCTTCAACGCCATATTGTCGTGCAATATCGTCAAACACTAAAAAGATGATCGTGTAGTTCTTCATTATCCGTTGGAGTAGATCGCCAACCGGATGCATTAACTGTGCTTCTACAGAAGCACGAATTGCCGGCAATTGATGCGCTAAAGATGTAACTGCCTGCGGTGTCATAGCCGTCCATTCCGGATACTGGCGAACCGCTAAGTGGAAGCGAATAATGTTCTGATCAGACTTCAGGAGTGCGCGATGGATAGCAATATACAGTTGGGTGTTCTTTTCTTGTTCGCTGAGGTGCGATTCATCGAAAATGATATCCCGATGCGTAACACGGTACATGAGCTGAAGTAGTGCCTCATCATGCTCAGTTGGCGAGAGTAATTCATTAATTTCCACTGATAAAATGCCGACGTACCAATTGAAGAGTTGGTCATGCTCCTCGTGCGTCAAGTGAGGCACCTGCGTCCACAGGTGAATCGCCCGATTCAGTATTTCCGCTGTTTGAGCGATGAGCGTCACCGGTAATGTGGCGTTCGGTAGATACCGGCCACGGATAAGTTCGAGAATTAACGGTTCAGCAACGGTGTCGGCGGTCACGCCCGCCACTAAGCGGCGCTTGAGCATCCGCTCGATCGCGTTCTTCCGCAACAAGTGTTCGTCCTGGTAATCGATAGCCTGCCGGAGCTTTTCGTACGCCCAGGCAACATTCGAAATTGTATCGTGAACTTCAATCGTAGCTACGTTTTCATCAATCGGTTTCGGAAGGGTACGCGAAAACGCCTCGAGCGTACGGTACGCCGCATCAGAGAGCGGACGTTGCGTTAATCTCGGTTTTTCACTGCTCGCTTTCTGGACTTTCGTTAGATACGGCATGTGCTAAATATTTTCGGTAACAGAACATTGCTATTGTACCATAAATCAACAAGGAAAGCAAGTTATTTGTTTTTCTGTTCGCTATTCCCCCGCTTCAACTGTCACCGAATACGACAGCGAAGGCGCCGAACTTCCACAGAAAAAAATTGTCGGAATAGAAACAATATACTGTCCCGGCGGCGTCTGTGGAAGGACAATAATATGATATTCCTTGGTGATGGTCGTTGGCACTACGTCTACTGGAATTGTCGGACATGAGATAAGTTTTGCCACATACGGCGCAGTCTCTCCCTCGGAGAGCGACGATGCATAGGCACTAGCGGTATCATACTCACCGCCAACAGAAAAGCCGGACAGCAGCCCTAGCGAATGTTGCATTGAATTACCCCACTGTCGTCGTTGTTCGACTGTTGATGTACCAAGTAACCCCTGCTGCGAAGCCTCAACCTGATCAGTGAACATTGGTTGATCCATAAGGTCGTGCAGAGTTACATCATGACCGCTGACATCCGTGACAGAAAGTGCGTTTTCATCAACACCGAGGTTTTTTGCATTTCGATACATAGCTACTACTGTGATGACATCTCCCGCGCGAACTGTGGAGGTGGTTATTTGCGCCGTCACGAACGGTTGTGGTCGTAGCAAAAACCACGATCCTCCTGCCACGACGATTGCCAGCACTGCAAACAACGCCGGCACAAGCATAAACTGTAAAAAGGAGGTTTTCCGCTCGAGAGGTTCACGAGCAGTCGGCGCCGAGAGAAGTTGTCGGGGGTTCGTAATGGCCATAATGAAACAGCGTTGGTTCTGCCCGCTTACACCTTTCGTAATTGATGCGGCGGTTGTGAAAAAAAATGGCCGCCGACGCCAATCTCGAAGTTATTCTCTCGATAAAACTTGATGAGCCGAGTAAATGGATCGAACGTTGATTGAGATTTGTGTTGCTGGCGGATTCTCGCTACGAATTCTTTTTCTGCATCGCTCAGCGTCCGATAGTCTGCTTCCGATTCAAGGAGTATAACTTTTTCTATATCCTCTTCTTTTACTTCTTCATGTGGATTTTGCCGATCATATGGCATGGCGATACCTTCAATGCTGTAGTCCGGATATTCGGTTTTGATCGTGTTGAGAAGCTGGGATCCTGCGCCCTGTCCCGTTTGCTCGGATTCAATGTCTTCGATAAAAACTTTTTTCTCCGATTCCTGAACCGAAATCCTGGCAAATGCGCCGTCGCCTTCAATGACGCGATGGGTTTCCGTTTCTTCGTGTGACCTTTCGGTTTCCATGATACATTTTGTACAATGACGAAATAACACAGTATGGTGCCCCCGGATGGAGTTGAACCATCATCACGGGCTTATTTTATCAAACTTGTGTGGTGGCCCCAGGAGGAATCGAACCTCCATAACCGGCTTAGAAGTCCGGTGTTCTATCCGTTGAACTATAGGGCCGCTACACAAGTCTGAACAAATATCCTCAACAATCGGTTGTGCGGAATTTATCCCGAGTGCGCCGAGGGAGGGGCACGCGTGCCTCTATACTACTGTACTTTAGCAAAAAGACAAACTCGACTACCTCAGCGCCGACCGAAAAACGTTATACGTAAGAAAAAGCGATGTTGGGTTGACAATATGTCTTTTTTTTGGGAAAATCCGCCTACACATGGTGGCATAGGCGATAGTGGTAACACCCCGAAAAACGCCGAGCGTTTTACGGGGCAGGCGCTGGCCTAAACCTTTTCAAATCTCATAATCGTGTCCGCACGGGTGGCTATGGTGTAGTGGTAACACAGAGGCCTGTGGAGCCTTTATCTCGGGTTCGAACCCCGATAGCCACCCCAGACAATTTTTGTCTGGGGTGACACCCACCCGCGCGGGCATAATACAAATCGACGACGTATCCCGCCTGCCCCGTACCCGACGCAGTTGGGATACGGGGATAGCCACCCCAACCTTCATTGATTAGTAAATAATATATAATATAGTATGGAACAAGAACAAGAACCAGATCGAGATATTGAGCGGGATTACACCCTCTTGAGGTTAAAAAGTCTTTTAGAAGAAAACCCCGAAATTCTTGGAGAACAATTAGAAGATGTTCGTCAAGCAGTTGATGCGGCTTACAAAGAGATCGAGAATAATGGGGTTTTGTCTGAAAACACAACTGAATACCTGGATAAGTTATATAGTCCATTCAAGCCCGAGCATATTGGTTAATTAGAGCCAAGGACGTCAGAACTCTCTGAAGATAAACCGAATCCTATAAAACGTCCATTAGCCGGGTTAGTTTACTTCTTGAACTCTGACCCCAGAAAATATTCCGGACTGGATTATGAACGAGATTGCTTCCTCTGATTTCCGAGAACCACAGTCACCACGAGTCGAGACTCTTCGCACTCCATGGGGTGAGGCTTCATATTCTCCAGAACGAGGCGGTATTATTACCTCCATCAAATTACTGCGAGACGATCAGCTTGTTGAACTGTTGTACATCGACGAGGAAACATTCAACGATGCGACAAAAAATGTGAAGGGCGGCATACCGATCCTATTTCCGAACGCTGGCCCAATTGATAATTCAAAATTCCCCGGTTTGAAACAACACGGGTTCGCCCGCGATGCAAAGAGCTGGAATGGGGAGCAAGGAGTGGAACCAAACATATTTACACAAACATTAGTAGCTGACGAAGAGAGCCGGCGCGTTTTTCCTTATGATCACGTACTCCGAATGGAGGGTAAATTTTCCGATGATGGATCGCTAGCGCTAACCCAGTCCGTTACGAATCAAGAGAAAGAGCACGACCTGCCACTATCCATGGGTCTCCATCCATACTTTCCTGTCCCCACAGAAAAGAAGGGCGATATTCAATTCCAATTCCCGGGCGGAGACGTTGTTGAGGAATCGGTTAAACAGTGGGCCAATGGCAAAGCGGTGAACATCGATAATCCGAAAGTCAAAGATCCATCAGCGGTTATTCGTGTACACATTCCTGATCTTGGGACTTTGGTCATGGATATTTCCTCAGAATATAAAAAGTTGTGGGTTTGGTCGCAGCCGGGGAAAGATTTTGTGTGTGTTGAACCGGTGATGCGAAATGCTGGCGGGTTAGTCGATGACCCGGAGCTGGTGAAGCCGGGGAAAACATATACTGGCACGGTAACGTTTCGCTTAGAGTAGGAAACCGTTAGCCACCCCAGAAATATTTAAAGCAAAAAGAGGGTCGCCATTACGCGTTACCCCCGACCTTCTGTACTATGCTTTGCGCCTGCCGAGCCGACTCTTGCAACTCTGCGAAGGGCGTGACCGCCAACAGCTCCTCGAGCGTCATCCACCGACTATTACTGACTTCACTCGACTGAAGTTGAACCTCTTGTTCAGCCACACGTACTAAGAAGTACTCCAACCGCCGATGAATAGTGTGACCCTGATGCTCGAACGAATACGTTCGTACCAAGGGCTCATGTACAATCACTTCGAGCGGAAGGAATCCAGTTTCTTCCTTCAGTTCACGAAGGGCTGTCTGCAAATGAGTTTCGCCTTCTTCGGCGTGGCCCTTGGGAAAGTTCCACATACCTTTTCCCCAGGTTTCCCAAACGAGCAGAAAATACACTATCCCTAATTCTACTCGGAAAGGGATAGTGCCAAACGAGCAGTCTGGCATAACTCCCTCCTGTAATAAAGGAATAGCAATTGTTGTAAAACAAAACATGCTATCACAACTTCACTGTTTTGTCAATTCTTGGTAAGCAGATTTGCTGCTAGAACGACAAGATAAATATCGATATATTCTTTTTTTACAGCGACAGCATTCAATTATTAAACATATTTTTGACGTTTAAAACTTATTGACAAAACCCATAAAATATGATAGACTACGTATACTAAAAGAAAAAACATGCCTACAACAACCAAGTTTATTGATAGCATATTCACGACCGCCGTTGAGAAGGGCGCGTCGGATATTCATATTGTCGAAAATATGCCGCCGGTCATTCGCGTCGACGGCGAATTACAGAAACTCCCGCACGAAAAAGAATTGTCCGCCCAAGACACGCTCGATATTTGCTACAGCCTTTGTACGCCCGAACAAAAGGAAGTTTTTGATACAGAACGCGAACTCGACATCGGGTACGAAATCGCCGGCTTGTCGCGTTTTCGTATTAACCTGCACTGGGAAAAAGGATCAGCTGGACTTGTCGCTCGTGTCATTTCCAACACCATCCCGACGATGGCTAGCTTGAATATGCCGCCGATTACTTATGATCTTGTGCGCTTGAAGCAAGGCTTAGTCCTGGTTACCGGTCCGACGGGAATGGGAAAATCAACCACTCTGGCAGCAATGATTGATTTAATAAATAGTGAACGATCGGCTCACATTGTCACCCTTGAAGACCCCATCGAATTTGTCTATGCGCCGAAGAAAGCGATCATCAAGCAGCGCCAACTCGGCACGGATATCATGTCCTTCACCCAAGGACTGAAACACGTCTTGCGCCAAGATCCGAATGTGATTATGGTCGGCGAAATGCGCGACTTAGAAACCATTGCTTCGACGATTACCCTGGCCGAAACTGGACACCTCGTCCTAGCTACACTCCACACCCTCAATGCCGCCCAAACCATTGACCGTATCATTGATGTCTTCCCGCCGTACCAACAATCGCAGGTGCGATTACAAATTTCGCTCTTCCTAAAAGGAATTATTTCGCAGCAACTATTGCCCGGCATCAACGGTGGCCGTGTTGCCGCGCGAGAAGTACTTATCAATACACCGGCAATCGCGAACTTGATTCGCGAGAATAAAGTTCCACAAATTAAAACCGCAATTCAAACCTCGGCTGAAGACGGCATGTTCACCATGGATCAGAACATCAAGAAACTCTTCGGCGACGGCATCATCTCCGAGGAAACGGCCATGGCCTACATGGTCAATCCATCTGATTTAAAGTAGTACAAAAAATAAAACAACACCCGGTGAAAGCCGGGTGTTTATTTTCTGGTTACACCTTACGAGCAACTCGCTTACTTTTTTCTGGTAGGTAGAGTGCCTTCACTATTCCACCGGCATTCAGCGCAGCGATAGCACCAACCGGCGGCATCCCAAGATCCCGTTCAACAGCAATGAAATGTTCTACTTTTTTTCCATTATCGTCGAGAATCGGCGTGATGGTAACATCGGCTAAATATCGCTCGCCATTTTTCCGCTTGTTTACGATCCGAGTCACCAACGGTTGTTTATCACTCTTCACCTGCTTCCAAAGACGTTCATAGTATTTCGTACCCATTAAACCTCCCCACAATTTACCCGCCTTGGTACCGATTGCTTCCGCTCGGCTAAAACCGGTAATTCTGGTAACACTGCTATTGATGAAAAGGACTGTACCGTTAATATCGGCAATAACCATGGCGTCATACGAACTATCAAAGGCCGTACGAAATTTTCGGTACTCATGAAGAATCGATGTTACCTGCTTGAGCGAAGTCTTTAATTCACCAATCGAGTCGGACATTTTTGTTTCTGCGCGTTTAGTCTGGCGCATAACGATGACCACAATAATAATCGCAATGATGGCGGAGGCAACGAGTTGGATAATCGAATTCATACGTTTGTTTAGTCAATATCAACCCACAATATATAGTATAGTACCAGTCCCATGCATCAGCAAGGAACGCCTTGAACATCTCCCAAGAGTGTGGTACCTTAGCTCCGCGTCACATGCGCCTCTCGTCAGATGACGGGATAAACTCCGCCCAATGAAAATTTGTCTGACTACGAACCGGAAGAGTTGAGTCTACAAGAAAACTGAACTGCTTCAGTTTTCGCGGGACGAGACGGGCGGCGCGATGTATCATAGGTACAGCGACGCCCGGGACTGGGGGTGACAATACTCGTTAGCAGTTGGTGCGCCCGTAGCTCAATGGATAGAGTGTCTGGCTTCGGACCAGAAGGTTGGGGGTTCGACTCCCTCCGGGCGCACCAACTGCTAAGGAAAACGCTTCGTCCGTACTTACCATATTTTTTCCGGGTGCACCAAGTACAATGACAAATCATGTATCCACTGTCGGGGCGTGGCGCAGTTGGTAGCGCGCCTGCTTTGGGAGCAGGAGGCCCCGAGTTCGAGTCTCGGCGCCCCGACAGTGGATATTTTATGAATGGCGCAGTTGGGTCGAGATCGTGACCGTGTAACGGTCAGGAAGCAAACTGCTTTGCTTCCGACGATCGAGACGGACGACGCCATGTTTCGAAGGAACAGGCGGCGCCCCGGAAGCGCGCCTGCTTTGGGAGCGGGAGATTCCGAATTCCACCGAAAAAGAAAAAACCACCGTGAACGTTTCGGTGGTGTTAGGGTTGGTTTGTGTATCACCCAAGTAGCTTAGTGGGACGGCGGAGACTGTCCGAATTGCTCCTCAAGATCGTGTGGATCGTAGACGGCTTTCGTGTCCGGCTCAGGAATGGTTACCTGATTGGAATGCCCCGTGAGATTGTCACGGACAATGGCACAGACCTTGTCAGCACACTGCCTGGCAAAGTCTACTGAAGCGATAGACGGCTCCAGCGAGATGCGTGCCACGATTTCGTACGACTTGCACTCTCCATTGAGCGCCTCCGCGATTGTCACGTTCGGTATGAAGCCACCGACATTCGCACTGTCGAGCAAGTGCTGTATCCCTACAACCAAACGTGCGTGCAGATGGTGAAGAACTGATTGATCGAGTCTGCTCGCGCCGATACCCGGGCGATAGTGTACATCAACAGCTATGCTTGTTTGCATTGTCCCTCCTGGAAAAATACTGGCTGTTGCCGTGAGGTCGGCAATAGTTGCCGAAGCTCGATCCATTTCAACATCCGCTCGGGTCCCACTTTGGTCCAGATCTTTATACAAGCGGCGATCTTATGAATCCGGCGTTTGCGACCACTTCCTTTGATACCTACATCGATGGTTTGACCGTGATGAAATCGTCCGCCACACGCTTCACAGCGATAGGCCGAGTGATTTCGTCGGGGTTTCGTATGCGCCATGCGACCCTCGGGGCAATGACTGTCGTTCAGCGACTAGGCAAATGTGAACATGCCGTCAGTCATGAAAGGTACTTCTGGCGACACACTATCATGTACCGACCAAATGTCAAGATCATGATATACTACATATAACGAAAGGACTTACTTTGCCGATATGCCCACTCCTACAACACCACACCAGACCCATCACACGAATGATGATCTCCTGCGATCGATCAACAACCTGCCTGCTCCTGCGGCCTTACTGCAACTCAAAACATCACACACTGGACTGACCGTCGACGATGTTCAGCAACGATTGGTCCAATATGGTCCGAACGAAGTAGCCAGTAAAGAACGTGTCGGAATGCTGCGCGATCTCGCAAAACGGTTCGCCAGTCCATTAGTGCTCCTGCTGTTCGTACTAGCTGCGGTTTCCTATTTCTTTAGCGATAAAATTAGCGCCATCATTATCATCGCTATGGCGGTCTTGAGTGTCGTCTTGTCGTACGTTCAGGAACACCGCGCACAAAACAACGCCGATAAACTCCAAGCCATGGTTCGAATTACCTGCCGTGTTATCCGTCACAGCGGTCCGATCGATCTCCAGCTTCGTGACATCGTGCCGGGCGATATTATTGAACTAGCGGCTGGCGATATGATTCCAGCTGATGTGCGCATTATCAGTAGCAAAGATCTTTTCATTGCCCAGTCGGCACTGAACGGCGAATCATTCCCGACGGAAAAATGGCCCGACCACCAGGCCGAGGCGAAGGACTCGGTTTTCGATTTGCCAAACATCGCTTGCATGGGCGGCAGCGTGGTCAGTGGTACCGCTATCGGTTTGGTAGTAGCCACCGGTAAACAAACACAATTCGGACAACTCTCACAACACTTGTTATCCGGTGAAACCGCCACCAGTTTTGACCGTGGTATCAAATCGTTTACCTTGTTGATGATCCGATTAATTACCGTGCTCGCGGTGTTCATTTTCGTCGTCAATGCCGTCTTTAAACACAATGCCTTAGAGGCGCTCTTGTTTGCAGTTGCCGTAGCGGTCGGCCTCGCTCCGGAAATGTTGCCGATGATCGTTACGGTCAACTTATCGAAGGGCGCATTGGCCATGTCCAAGAAAAAAGTAATCATCAAACGCCTTGATGCTATCCAAAATTTCGGCGCCATGGATGTTTTGTGCACCGATAAAACTGGGACATTGACGCTCGACCAAGTGACGCTCGTTAAACACTGCGACGTTGAAGGTCGTGAAGATGAACAAATTCTTAAGGACGCGTACCTGACGAGCGCCTTCCAAACCGGCATGAACAATGTGCTAGAAAAAGCTGTGCTGAATGCCACCAAGCTTGATATTTCCGATATTAAAAAAGTTGACGAAATTCCCTTCGATTTTCAGCGCAAAGTGTTATCCGTCGTCGTTGATATTGGCGGTCAGCACCGCCTCATCACCAAGGGCGCTCCGGAAGAAGTGTTTAAGCGAAGCACGCAATTCGTCGATCGCGGCTCGGTTCGCTCCTTCACCGGTACCGAAGAAACAAAAATCGTGCAGCTGGAAGAAACGTTTTCGCGGCAAGGCTTTCGCGTCTTGGCAATCGCTTATCGTGATGTGGCCAATCAGCAAGAAGCATACACGACGTCGGATGAACATGATTTGATCTTCGCTGGGTTCGTGGCTTTTCTCGATCCGCCGAAGGAAAGCGCGATTCAAGCGATCAAGCAACTAGAACAACTCGGTATCACCTTGAAAGTACTGTCCGGAGATAACGAGCTCGTCAATGAAAAAATCGGCCATGATGTCGGTTTATCAACCGCATCAATGTTGACCGGACAAGATATCGACCACATGACTGATGAAGGTTTGCAAAAAGCAGTGGAAACCACCACCATCTTTGCACGTGTCACGCCGATTCAAAAAGAGCGGCTCATTAAAGCGCTCCAACGGGCCGGCCACATCGTCGGCTACATGGGCGACGGCATTAATGACGCCCCGGCACTCAAAGCCGCTGACGTCGGATTGTCAGTTGATAACGCTGTCGACATTGCTAAGGAAAATGCTGATATTATTTTGCTGGAAAAAAGTTTGTTAGTGCTCAGCAACGTCGTGACGGAAGGTCGGAAGACATTTGCTAATTCGTTGAAGTACATTAAGATGGGCGCCAGTTCGAATTTCGGCAATATGTTGAGCATGACCGGTGCCAGCATCTTCTTGCCGTTCTTACCGATGTTGCCGACGCAAATACTGTTAAATAACTTCTTGTACGACTTGTCGCAGGTCACCATTCCGTCCGATAGTGTCGATGCAGACTACCTGCAAAAACCGCGACCGTGGAATATTACCTTCATCAAGCGTTTTATTTTCGCGATCGGACCGGTCAGTTCGATTTTTGACTTTATGACCTTTGGAGTAATGTGGTTTGTCTTTCACGCTTCCCCGGCACTCTTCCGCACCGGTTGGTTTGTCGAATCGTTGCTCACCCAAACGTTCGTCATTTACATCATCCGCACCCAAAAAATTCCCTTCCTCGAAAGCCGTCCGAGCCGAACATTATTTCTCTCGACATTCGGCATTGTGGCGCTTGGCTGTATTCTCCCCTACACCCCGATCGGCACCTTCTTCAAATTCGTACCGCTCCCACCGTTGTTCTTCCTCATTGTCTCGGCCATGGCTATTGCCTACCTCGTCCTCACGCAATTCGTCAAAAATATTTTCGTCCGAAAATACGGTTTCGATTAATTCATGGTATTAAGAAATGTATGACTGAAGCTGAGCTCATCGAGTTAAAGAAGTTGGCTCGGTCAAACACCTATCACGCACACGGAGACCCACAAACCGCTGATTGCGTTATTGCCTTTTCTTTTGGTTACGTTCAACAAGGTGAAAAGGTGCTTCCCGGTAAGAGCAATCAACAGTTAGCATCCTTCATTGAAGAACGCTTTTCTACTATTCCGGTGATTGCACAATTCGAAATCGGCACAGCGCTACAAAAAATTTCTGCTACTTACGCCATTACCACACATTATATCCCTGGAAAATATCTTGACTCCGGCGAAGTTGCCAGACAGGCACATGAATATATGGTAGCACATAGCTGGCAACGAGCCATTATCGTTACTCACCCTGCACTCGAAGCACGTAATGACTATGCCTGTTCATCGATCGGGATAGTAACTATCGCACCACTTGGTTTAGAGACAATTGAGTACGATATATTCTCCGCTCAATCTTGGACCAGAAACGCAAAAGATTGGTGGACACGTGAAGAAGGTGTGATCGATCTCTGCTACAAGAACGACTGGCTACGATTGCCATCCGACCTTGCGCACTAACGTCGTTCGTCAGTCACTCAAGTCCAATCACCCATAAACAGGCCTTCCCCGGAAGCGCCTGTTTTTTGATATACTACCCATGTTCATTATTCACCATTCTTCTATGTTCAAAGAATTCAAAACCTTCATCCTCCGTGGCAATGTCATGGACTTAGCGGTCGGCGTTATCATCGGCGGCGCTTTCGGTAAAATCGTCAGCTCACTTGTGTCCGATATCATTACCCCGGTCATCAGTATCGTTACCGGTGGTGTTGACTTGAGCGGACTCAATGTCAAAATTGGCGGCACCGACGCCGCACCGGTTCTCCTGACCTACGGGAAGTTTATTCAAAACACAATTGATTTTCTCATCGTTGCTTTGGTTATTTTCATGATGGTGAAAATCGTCAACACATTACACAAACCAGTCATAGCACCGACGACTACCAAAGAGTGTCCGCGATGCAAAATGTCGATCAGTAAAGATGCGACGCGCTGTCCGCATTGCACGAGCGATATCTAGCACCATCATCTTGCCAACCGAGTCCGCGCAATTCGAAGCGTACATCACCGAGGCAATTGATATGGTGCCGGCGCATATTCGCCGTCGCATTGAAAACGTCGCCTTCGTCGTCAACGATACTCAGCTCACTAATTTGCTCGGGCTCTATTCCGGTATTCCGCTCACGAAACGCGGACAAGGATACACCGGCGTCCTGCCCGATAAGATTACGATTTTTCAACGCTCCATCGAAGCCTCCGTTGGCGACGATCCGGAGAAAATCAAGAAATTAACCATTGAGGTCGTCCACCATGAGATTGGCCACTACTTCGGATTTGATGAGGTGAAGGTGCGGACTTGGGAACGCAACCGTAAATCACGAACTGCATAAGAATGCCAAGAGGACAGAACTTGTACTTCAAGATCTACGGTGCCGTTCGGAAAATCCCGAAAGGCAAAGTTGCTTCGTACGGCCAAATCGCTACACTCATCGGCAGTCCGCGCGCTTCTCAGGTGGTTGGTTGGGCGTTGCGAACCCTAAAACCGACCACCAATGTCCCCTGGCACCGCGTCGTCAATAAAGACGGCATGATTTCCATTGAAAATATGACCACGCCGAAAGAGGCGCAAGCAGCGAAACTTCGCGAAGAAGGGATAAACATTGAGGAACGTGAGGGCAATTTCTTTATTCCCGAGTCGTATTGGTGGAAGCCGGAATAGCTCGGCTGTGCTAAACTAAACGCATGGATATTCTACGATTTATTGGGCGCACGATGCGGGAGCACCGCGGTACGTTTACGTTTATCTTCATCATCGCCTTCCTCAATGGTATCGGTGTTTTTTTGATTCCGATTACGCTTAGTGAATTCACCAAACCAAGTAACGCTCCCGACCACTATCCGTTCCTGATCGGGTTGGTCATCGCTATTTACGCTATCGGCCTGGGATTACAATGGATCATTCGCAAGTATGGTGAGGCAGCGGCCATGAAAACCGAAACTGAGTCGTTACTCCGTCTCTACCGCGAATATGAACGGGTACCGATTGATAAGTTGACCAAGCACCACTCCGGCCAAGTATTGACGTTGATGAATCGTCTGTCTGACGGCGTGGTGCCAATCTTGATGGATGCGTTTTGGTCAACCGTGAGTAGTTTGCCCCAAATCATACTCTTCTTCTACTTTACCGCCGCGGCTTCACTGACACTGGCAATTCTCAATGTCATCCTCTTCATCGCGTTCTTTGTTTTTGGTACCTGGATGTCGCGCGGCCAAATTCCCAAGGCAAAAACATATAATCTCGCTCGAGCAGCCTACATGGAACGCTTCGTCGATTTTTTGACGAATATGCATACCGTCCGAAAACTCGGACTAGCATCATACACGGAAACAGTCATGTCTGATCGTATCGTGTCCGTCAGTGACAATATCGACCAACTACAAGCATTCCACGCCAAGCGCTGGTTCTTCCTTCATCTTCTGTCCGGCCTGATCTTCATCAGCACGCTGAGCACGATTGCCTTACGCGTCGGACGCGGACAACTACCGGTGTCACTCTTAATTATTTTCATTTCCGCCTATTTGTTTATTCGCGGCACGATTGATCGAGCAACCGAAAATATTCGCCGCCTGATGATCTACCAAGCCTATCTGCATAATCTCACCGATATCCTCAACCAAGCGGTTGAGCGACATGGCATACCGTTAACGGACTGGCACCGGGTTGAGCTTCAGGACGTTGTTTTTCGCTACGACCTCAATCATGTGCCAATCACCATTCCTCGGTTATTATTGCAACGTGGCGAGCATCTCGCCATCATCGGAACCTCGGGTGAGGGTAAATCGACATTGCTCAATATTCTGGCCGGGTTCCTTGAACCGCAATCCGGTGCACTAACCATTGATGGCCAGTCGTTCGACAATCTTGATGTTGTGAGCTGGCAAGAACGTATCGCTTTTGTCAGTCAAGAGGTAGAAATTTTCAACGCCTCATTGCGTGAAAACCTGTTACTGGGAAAAACCATGGGCGACTCCACCATCCACCAGTTGCTGGCCGATCTCGACCTTGAGCCATGGGTTCAGACCTTACCGGAAGGACTCAATACCGTGGTCGGTGAAAAGGGTGTCAAATTATCGGCCGGCCAAAAACAGCGATTGAATGTAGCCCGAGCCATTCTGCTCGACCGTGATCTCTATTTACTGGATGAGCCTATTTCTCACCTGGATATCGTCACCGCCGCTCGAACAATTGATTGCATTCGCGCTCGCCTCCACCAAAAAACATTTGTGATCGTTACGCACCACGATCAAATCCGACAACTGTGTGACCACACGTATCGTGTTCAAGGTCACACGCTGACCCTGGTCGAATAATATGCCATCACCTTTTACCGAAGGCATCGTTCTCGGGAAATTCATGCCGCCGCATCACGGCCATAAACTCGTAATTGAGACGGCACTCAAACAATCACAACACGTAACGTTGGTTGTCAGTATTTTGCCGTCAGACACTATCCCTGCGGAGCAACGCGCCGCCTGGCTACGCCAACTCTACCCAACAACCGCCATAGCCATCATGCTGGTGTCATGGGACATAACAGACGGACGCGCCTGGGCCATCGGCGTTCACCATGCGGTCAGAAAAACGATTGACGCCGTCTTCAGTTCAGAAGACTATGGTCATCAACTCGCCGACTTTCTCGAGTGCGCTCATATTCAAGTCGACCGCGACCGCACGATTGTCCCGATTTCGGCCAGCGAAATACGAAAACATCCCGAGGCATATAAGCACTTCCTCGATCCGATGGTGTGGGAGTATTTTTGCTAGTGGATTGACATAAAGACATAATCATGTTAGGACTTCTCTACGAATAGAAAAGTTTTTTGTCCTTTCACATCAGCTAATTACCACGAGGTGATTGATTATGCACTTTCGCCGACTAACGCTTTCAGAGCTTCGGCCTTCAGTGGCTCCACTTATATCGGTAGCAGGGCGTCTTCCGAACACTCCCATTCCAGATGTATTGCGAGTCGATGGTGTTACTAGGTGTATTGGAGTAATTGAGAAAGCTAGGCTCAGCAACCTGCTTCATAGTCATGATGCTGGGCTTATGACCGCAGTAATCACGAACTGGCACACCTCCCATCCAGTTGCCAAAAACTTGGTATGGGCAACGATTCAGTTGTGTATAGAGGTTCTCGAAACCGATCTTCAATGAGCATCAAACACAATACCGTCGATCAATACAGGATCGACGTTTTTCTTTCAATGTAAATTCGCTTGGAGCGGGTAAGGAGAGTCCTAGGCATCGCTGTTCCTTCGAAACATGCGCTGCTCGTTTCGACGGCCGCGACTGAAGCAGTTCAGTCGCTATCCTCCGGATGCCGACTCAACCCTCTCATCAGCTTGTCCCGCACGACATTTTGATATCTACTGAAAATTCCGTCCCGCGAGCGGGTAAGGAGAGTCGAACTCCTCTCATCAGCTTGGAAAGCTGAGGTAATACCGATATACGATACCCGCTCGCGGGACACGATTTCGTCGTGCGAGATCCCGCAAGTTAATGTTTAGTTGTAGTGAGCGGGAGAAAGCTGATCATCTATCCCGTCGAACGACGAGATAATACCGATAGGAGCTCGCCCCGGCTAAGGCCGGGGATACCCGCACGTTCGGTCACAGTGTAGCGTATTTCTTTGTGATATTCAAGCCTCCTTTTACTGCTATGAAAAAGTTGACACCCGAATCGCAAAGGTATACAACTACGAAGCTTTCGATTCCTTGAAAATTCCAAAGGAGGCTTCGTGGCTGTCACACCACACCAAGTAGACACGCTGCCGAAGAGCAAACTGAAGGTCGTCATAATGCTCCAACTGACGCTCGATATGGCACTCTGCGAACGCGGCAGTAACCATCAGGCGGTCACCATTAAGTTGGAGCGCGGACGTTACGACGTATTCGTGCTCAGAGCTATTCATGAAAACTACGCTCCCTGGTGGCAACTCACCATCCTGGACGAGGACGGGGCGTTGGCTTTTACCTTCATCCCTCAGAATCGAGGAGCACATGTTTCGGCAGTGGAAACTCTCGGGAGGCCGGCATGACCTAGCGGACATTAAATCCGGTGATGTTGTCACCGTCAATCTCGAAGGAGATGATTGCGGTACCGGACAACTCGCTATGACGAATGTTACGGCGCCCTTCGGCCAGAAGTTCAGCCTCCGCTCATTTACCGGCAAGCTCGCCATCGGCGATCGCCTCTACACCATTCTGGGAACGTTCAACGTGCGTACCCAAGATTGGCATGGCCACACCGCTACGGATTCTTCGTAGCGGTTTTTTCTTCGAGCTGGACGTTGCCTTCTTTAGCGTACCGATCTTCAATATCCCGAGTAAATATTTCCACCACGCGGTTGTTCCAATCCAACCCTGGTTCATACAATTCAACTTGTATTCCGGCATCACGCAAATACTCCATTGCTTGAGCATTTCGATATACTTTACCAACCACAACGCGTTTTACTCCAGTCGCAATAACGTACTTCGCGCAATGAATGCAGGGCGTGTATTTCGTGTACATTGTCGAGCCTTCTGTTGAAGCTCCGGGAACTGTAGCGGCCTGCAGAATTGCATTGTGTTCTCCGTGGATCGTCCGCACGCAATGCCCTTCTTCCAGTAAATGCCCAACATCATCACAATGTGGCAACCCCGGCGGTGAACCGTTGTAGCCGGTGGAAATGATGCGATTATTTTTCACCAGAACCGCGCCGGCTTCCAGCCGATCGCAAGTACTTCGCGTGGCGATAATCCGCGCGATCGACATAAAGTAATCATCCCAGGTTGGTCGGTGATTATGCGCTGTGGCCATAGGCGGATGAAGACAATGAATATGCTATACTGCAGTCTAGTCTATCACGAGTTCCACAACTACCACAACCGCTATGCACCCTCTTCTTAGCAGCATCATCAACCCAACCTCAACCATTCAATCCGCCGGCCAAATCGGCGGCTATATTCTCATTACTGCCATCATTTTCGCCGAATGCGGATTACTCGTCGGCTTCTTTTTGCCAGGTGATAGCTTGCTCTTCGCCGCCGGCGTCCTAGCCGCGCAGGGGTTGTTCAATATTTGGGTGGTCATGATTCTCCTTTTAGCCGCGGCCATCATCGGCGTATCTGTCGGCTACGGCGTCGGTGCAAAGTGGGGACGGAAATTATTCCAACGTCCGGATTCACGTTTTTTTAAAAAAGAAAACCTCGAAAAAGCCGAAGCCTTTTATACCAAGCACGGCGGCAAGACAATCATCCTCGCTCGTTTTATTCCGATCGTCCGTACGTTTGTTCCGGTCGTGGCCGGTATCAGCAAAATGTCCTACGCCAAGCTTATTCTCTACAACATTATCGGCGGCGTGGTGTGGGTCGCCGGGGTTGTCGGCGCTGGATATTGGCTCGGGGAAAAAGTCAGTAACATCGATAAGTATTTGTTACCGATAATTTTCATTATTATCCTGTTGTCTGTTGCGCCAGGCATTATGGCCATGCTGAAAACGCCGGAACGACGACGAGGTACAATGGATACCATTCGCGGTATGTTTAGTCGCTCCCCAAAACCGTAATGAAAATTACTATCTTTGGATATCTCTGCCGCGATCGAAATAGTTTAGTCAACGGCGAAGTCCACGAAATCGTCGGGGGTAAGGGATTATTTGCGGCCGCCGCAGCTGCACAAACCGGTATTGAAGTTGAACTCATTACGTGGTTGCCGGAAGAAGATCTTGACCTGCTCGAGGAGCTTAACAGTTATGCCGTCACCACCCACGTCATTCCGATTCCCACCGGCACCGTCAATACAAATTCACACGACGGCGATGTGGCCATCGCGACCACCAAACTCGATCCGTACAGCGTTTCGGTCAGCGACCTGACCGAAGATATGCGCCAAGCAATTATTTCCAGCGACATGGTGTTGCTCATGCCGGATCTTGAGGGAAAATTATCACTCGATCTCATTCGCTACCTTAGCCATTCACTCGGCGTATCGCTTGCGGCTGATGTCGGAAAGTTTTTCCGAACCCTACGTCCAGACGGTGTACTTGAACCGCGGTATCCCTGGCCAAACCAAGCGGAAACATTGCAATCATTAAATATGGTCTTCGTTTCGGTTGAAGATATTGCCCCGGCGCTCGAGCGGGGCGAATCAATTTTGTCAGTTGCTAGGGCTATGGCTGAACAAGGACCAAGTGAAGTGATTGTCACCCAAGGCAGTAAAGGCGCTTCAATATTCCACCGCGAAACAAATGAATTGGTTGAGGTTCCAGCCTTTCCCGCCCAAAAAATCGTTGAACCAACGGGCGCCGGTGATACGTTTATTGCCGCCTACGTCGCTGAACATTTATTGTCTGATGTTCCGCACGCCGCCGCTCGTTTCGCCGCTGCTGCCGCAAGTTTAAAGCTCGCCTACCCGGGGCCGCTACGAGAAAACCGCGAAGATATCGAGGCGACACTCAAAGAACGGCCGATCGAGTAGAACTTCTCACTAAAAAAGTGCTGGTTTCTCAAAGTCTGCTGCCGTTCGATACAATGAACGGCAGTTTTTACAAACCCCGTGTCAAGTCCGTACTTTTCCCGCATGGTCGAAAAATCGGACTTTTTCAGTTTCCTGAATTTCCCTAATCTTAGCCTAAATTGGGAGTTTTCTGACCCTCAGAGGGTTGACAAAGTAGTTACCCTTTGATAACCTGTGACTCCCGGTACACCTAGTGTCTCTAGGGTGCATTGTATTCGGTTGACTCGCCCGGGGAGTCTCCCACCGTAGTTGTCGAGCTGAGCAGAGTTCTCTACGGACTTACCATTGACCATCGGCCAATGTACAGTCGCAAGCAGTTGAAGCGCCTGCGTCGCTACCTCATCGTTGTGACCGCCGCCCTGATTCTGAACATTCTTGTTCCGATCACGGCACAAGCGCAAATCGTTTCTCCGTCGGACAGTACTGGAAATAGCTACACAGTCATCGTCCAAAACCAACCGACAGAAAACACCGGCCCCCTGACAACACTCCCGACTCCTACCGATAAGCCAATCGTCATTGCTAAATCCATGACGGTCCGGGCTAGCGCCTACTCCTCGACCGTTGACCAATGCGATGGTGATCCATTTACCACCGCCTCGGGCGAGAAAGTCGCTGACGGTATTATCGCTATGAACGGCATTGCCTTCGGTACGAAAGTCCGAATCCCGGCCTACTACGGCGATAAAGTGTTCACGGTCTCCGACCGCATGAACGCGAAGTGGGGCTCGAGTCGTATTGATATCTGGATGCCCACCCGAACTGCCGCCCTGCAATGGGGTGTGCGCACGGTCAGCATCGAGATTGT
>CAIJZX010000036.1 GCA_903825245.1 Candidatus Kerfeldbacteria bacterium | reverse complement strand
GCCCAAACACTATGAAAACTCACATTAGTTAAGGCGTCAGTAGAACTAATAAACGGCAATTCAAATTCCGCCGAGGATGACCGACCGAGGGCAACGAAGCCAGTAAAAATCGCCACTACCACCACCAAACGTACAACACGTGATGTGTATTTTGTTGAGAGTGAATGCAAAGCAGGCGGCATAGTAATATTATTTTGCCCGTTGTTGTGGTAATAGCCCCAATTCACTACCAGTCGATGCCATACCACTATCTGGATTAAAAGGTACGGCCGGTAAAGAATAGCGTGGCCAGGAATTTGCCGCATAGGCGCGGTAATAATACGTCGTACCGTTCACAAGTCCGTAGGAACTATCGATGAAGGTACACGGCGTGATCGTTTGACATCCTGAAAATACAATAGCGAACGTACTTGTACCGCCAAGTGAATACGTCGTGCCATCAGTCGGAACGAAGGTCGAGTTTGCTTGACTCGAACGAACGACAAGCACCGACGTACCGACGGCATGGGTTACTTCCAAAGTCACTTGATCGCTTGCGGCGGTGGCCGTAAAGGAGGTAGGGGTGACGACGGGCTCGCAGTCAATCTGGCAATATGTTGTTCCCGGTGTATTACTTTCATTACTACTACATATTCCGTCTCCACAGGTATATGCCTTTGACAACACCGACGGATCTCCAACCGTGATTGTGCCGCTCGCATACGTTCCGGAAATTTGAATATTTCCCGAATCCAGGCCAATCGCCGCCCCTGACGACTGAAGGGTTAACGGGTTGAGTATCGACGGCGTCGGAAGGTCGGTCCAGGCGCTAATACAGGCAGCAGCCGAGGTGCCATTCAAACACAATCGTCCGGAAGAGCCGGAGGTAGTATTTTCAATTGCTACGCGTCCCTGAAACAAACCAGCGTCATCATCAGCCACATTCCCGTAGGCGTAGAGCGCTGTTTTGGGGCCAGTACCGCCAGTGGGCACATTCAACGATACCGTCGGCACACTCGCGTTAGAACCTTGAATACGAACGTATCCCGAATTCGTCTTAGTAATAGCTTCAGTAAAAGTGTCACTTGTCGTGGTTTGCAGATCAACATACGTACTCGAAGCGGACCAACTGGAGATACAGTTTTGTTCATCAGTCTCGCTCTCCGCATTTAAACACAACGTACGAACCACCAACGATCCAGTTTTCTTTTGGGTAGTTCCCGAGGTATTCAGTGGCACCGCAACCTGACCGGCTGGCGGCGGCGCAGAGGGAGAAATACCGGCGGCTTGGGTGGTGCCAGCAAATAACAAGCACCCAAGCAACGCAACGCCAACACTCAAGCCGAATTGATTCGGTTGTTGACGGAGAGGTTGTTTGCCTTGTGCGCTATTCATAACCCTATATCCCTTTATATACCCACCGGAGAAAGATATTTTTATCTGACGAGAAGGTGAGCGGACAGGCGTTAATACTTGAGCTTGAACCAGAACAACCAGTCCATCCTTGAATCGTTGTTCCATTCACTGACAGTATCGCCGTGTATGTTTCGGAAATCGAGCCAGCCGCTACATCGTACCACGCCACACAAGATCCAACGTTGCAGGTCATCTCTTGAGAACCCCAAGTAGTTTCGTCAAAACTCGGCAAACCATG
>CAIJZX010000035.1 GCA_903825245.1 Candidatus Kerfeldbacteria bacterium | reverse complement strand
CGGCGATTCCGGAAACAAATCATCTGATCAACGAAGTTCGGTTGCGAATGATGAAACCAGACGCGTACTTGATCAATACTGCACGCGGCACAATCGTCGATACCCAAGCGCTCGTTAAAATTCTCGACGAAGATCGTTTGGCTGGTGTCGGGCTCGATGTGTTAGAAGAAGAATGTTTCATCATCGACGATCGCCAACTCCTGAGTCCACACTTCAATGCCCAATGTGATCTGAAGACGATTATGGCCGATCATGTTCTGCTCCACCACCCGCGCGTCATTATCACCCCGCACAACGCCTTCAACACCAAGGAAGCATTGATTCGTATTCTCGATACCACTATAAAAAATATTCGCGCCTTCGAAGAAGGTCATCCCGTGAACGTGGTTTCATAAAACAACAGACAATAATCGCTCGTTTACAACGAGCGGTTTTGTTTTATCGCATTATTGACAATTGATGAGTGATGCTGTATATTGCGCTATCGTTCTTTACGATCGTTTCCTCCGCACTTCTGTCCACGTTTTGAAACATGGTTAGAACCACGGAGGAAACATTCAATGAATATTCAACTCATCGCCCGTTTTCCGTCGACTCATCCAACCTTCCATCGTCTGGAGGAATTGTCACCGGCAACGGTACGGTTCAACCAGAATCACGAACTGAAGCGAAGCTTCCGTTCGCTCGGTTCACCGCAAACGAGTTACGTGGCCTGGGGAAGGCTTGGCCTTCTGTGCGGACTACTGGACAGCTTCTCCGACTATCCGATCGATGGTGAGGTGGTTGTGTCCATCGATCGCGGATCATTCAGTGTCTCAGGAAAAATCGAGCTCTATGATCCGTCACGGCAATTGCCCATTTGGGAGTCGCTGATGGCCGCCGAACGCGTTGCTCAAGAACTGAGCGAGGACTCTGATGTTACCAGTTTCCGCCTGAAGCTTACCCAGCACATCATCGAGATGCAGGCCGGCAACGAAGTCGATTAGGCTAACCCCGCTAGCACACGCTCGCGGGGTTTTTCTTGCCCCACACCAATCGGCCCGATAATGACTTTGATAAGAAGTTCATAGCGCCACTAAAAAGAAAATAACAGCAAAAAGTTTACTTACACTCGATTAGTGTGGGGGCAGTCTGTACTCCATTACAAGAAGGTGTATAATGGAACAGGACAAAATTCGAACAAATAAGCACACATCATCTATGATGCCTATGCACAATCACTCACGTTTCCTCCAACGATGGACACGCGTTTTCGCTATTGGAGCGCTCATTTGCTCCTCAATCGCGCCGTCAATTGCAAAAGGTGACACCACACCGACCGACGCCCAGCAATCATCAACCGCCACCAACCTCGGCATCTACGGCGGCGATAACTGGGACATTGCCGTCGACAGTAATTTTGTTTATACCATCGCCAGTGGCGTCCCGAACGGCTTTTTCTATTCCACCGATTCAGCCGCTACCTGGCAACGCCCAGCCGGAACAAACGACTACGGCGCGGGAACCGCAGTCGAGGTCGATCCAGCAACGCACGCCGTTTACGTCTCGCTCGGCGGCGATCTCTACAAGAGTGCTGACTATGGCGTGACACTCACAAAAATTTCCGATAACGCCGGGTTTGGTTTACTCTTCGCCCAGGGCAGACTGCTCTATGCGTACAATGACACCGTTCACATGAGCGCCGATAACGGCGCAACATTCTCCAGTGCCACGATCACCGGAGAAAATATTATGAATTTTACGGCATCAGCAACGGCCGGAACATTCTATGCCGCCACGCGCAACACGTCGACAAACGCTTCGCACTTGTTCGTTAGCACGGATTATGGAATCACCTGGGGCGCGATGACTGTTGATGGTGCTATAACGGGATTTTCCGAGATTCATGCCAATCCATACAACGCGGCTGTACTCACGCTGAGCGATGACAATAATCTCTGGCTTTCAACAACTACCGGCGCGACGTGGACAAAAATCAATCGCGCCTGCAGCGACTACTCGATTTGGACGTCCACGCGCTGGTATGCTTGTTCCGGCTATTCAACAAACAACGGCACGGCATGGACCGAAATGGATATTCATACGAATGTCATGCGCGGACCAGGAAAAGCCGTGGTGGTTACCGCCGGCAATGAAAGCGTGCTGTACGGCGATTGTATGAGTGGTATCTGTAAAAGTATTGACGGTGGATTAACCTGGCGAAACAGTCTCGACGGTATCACCGGCGTCAATGTGTTAGCCATCAGTCAAACCACGAATAAAGGTACCGTCTGGATTTCATCATCGAACGGTCTCGGGAAAAGTACGAACTTCCTTTCCGCGACGCCAACCTGGACGTGGCCGATCCTGCCGTGCGACGCTCGCGCCGGTCATCGCTGTGATACCAGTGGTATGGGTGAATCGGTGTGGGTCAAACCAGACGATGCCAATATTGTCCTGGCCGGATCGATTGGCGGCTGGATCTACCGCAGTACAGACGGCGGCACGACCTGGACGAACGAAATTCCATCAGTGATCGACCTGGCGAAGTTCAAGACCGGAGACAATAATAATTTACGACCACAGCAATTCATTAACGACCCAACAAATACGAATATCGTTTATGTTGCCATCGT
>CAIJZX010000034.1 GCA_903825245.1 Candidatus Kerfeldbacteria bacterium | reverse complement strand
TTCCCAAAACATCATCCCGAGCGATTACCTCACCATCCGGAACTGCCGATACAATGGAGGTATTAGCACCGGTAACCTTTACCGCCGAGCAAGTAAAAAATATTGTCCGCCAAGCCGGAGGTTGTCTGATCTGGGGCGGGGGATTAAGTATTGCACCTGCCGATGATCTCATCATACGCGTCTCGAAACCGCTATCACTCGAACCGTACGATAAAATGATTGTCAGCATTTTAGCAAAAAAGGTCGCCATGGGAGTTCAATATCTGGTCATTGACTTGCCATATGGCCCTGGAACAAAAATCCCGAATCGCTCCGTTGGCCGGATCATTGAAGAACGATTTCAAGCCGTTGGCAAAGCGTTCCATATGAACGTTAGGGTCAAGTTTGACTCAGCCAAGCAACCAATTGGGAGTGGTGTCGGCCCAGCACTCGAAGCACGGGACGTGTTGCGAGTTTTACAACGCACCGCCGACCGACCCCTCGATCTCGAAAGAAAAGCAATCGGTTTAGCCGCTGAGCTTTTAGAGATGAGTGGCAGTTGCCGCCCCGGTCAAGGATCCGCCATCGCGCGTACCGCATTGACTGATGGACGAGCCTGGAAAAAAATGCAGCAAATTATCGGCTTACAAGGCGGGCAAACTGACATCAAACCAGACGATGTGCTCAAAAGCGCACTAACGTACACGGTTATCGCCAAACGCGCCGGTATTGTCCAAGAAGTCGATAATCGTGCTATCGACGACGTGGCTCGAACACTCGGTGCACCGGATCACAAGCTCGGAGGAATTTTCTTACACCGGAAAATCGGGCAGCGCGTGAGGGTTGGCGATCCATTAATCATGTTATCCAGTCAAAGCCCGGACCGAATGGCACTCACCCGACACTCCACTGCTTTGCAACAGATTTTGAAACTGCGGGCTGTATGAACGTTTGTGTGCATCGACCCACCTGGGTACAGGTAAGTGAGTATACTCGGTACCGTTGGTTGGAAATGTTGCCCGGACTCAGCGTCTGGGTGACATTGATTGCCGCCGTGGTCGTTTCTTTTTTTGCCCCGGTACTCGCTATTGGGTTTATTGTTATTTTCGATGTTTTTTGGTTAGTGCGGGTCCTCTATACCATGAGCTATCTGATCATTGCCTTCGGTCAGTACCGACGGACCATCACGGTTGATTGGTACCAACGTATGACCACACTGCCCGATTGGCAAAAACTTTATCAGCTCATAATCGTTCCTACCGCCAGCGAACCGTACGACGTATTGCGCGGCACGTTTGCATCGTTAGCAAAAGTTGCTTTCCCGCAAAACCACATGATCGTCGTCTTAGCGATTGAAGGACGTAATGCCACGACGCTTCGGCCAATTGCCGAACGATTGCGTCAGGAATACCAAACCGTCTTTAAAGAATTCCTAGTCACGGAACATCCGGCGAATATCGTTGGTGAAGTAGCCGGCAAAGGCGCGAACGGCGCCTGGGCTGGTCGAAAAGCGCAAGTGTTGATTGATGCATTACAGATTCCATACACTGACGTTATTGTGTCCACGTTCGACGCGGATTCTGTCGCCCACCCGCAGTATTTTAGCTACTTAACATACACCTTTTTAACACATCCAGATCGGCATCACACAAGTTACCAGCCAATTCCACTTTTCCACAATAACGTTTGGGACGCATTACCAATGATGCGCGTCGTGGCAGCCAGTACCACAATTTGGTTGCTCGGTGAT
>CAIJZX010000033.1 GCA_903825245.1 Candidatus Kerfeldbacteria bacterium | reverse complement strand
CCAGCCGCAACTACAAACGCCTCCTTCCCTAGGAATACAGCAACTTCCTTAAGTTTCGCTTTTACCTCTTTGCCCCATCCTTCCTCGGGCTCTTTTCCCTCTAAACCTCTCACCGCATCCATTTTTTCTTGGATAGCTTCTACGCCTGCTTCGAGTTGTGCTTGCTCTGCTTTGATGGCAGCTTCGGTTTTACTTTCAGTTCCACCTTCTTCTGGTGGGCTTTAGCTTTGCGTTCTTTCTTCTCGAGTTGGAACTGGAACGCGCCATAGTTCAAGATTTTGCAAACCGGCGGTTTCGCCATCGGCGCAACTTCAACCAGGTCCAGTCCTTTGTCCTGGGCCAATGCGAGGGCGCGACCGGTGTCCATGACACCGAGAGGATTGCCAGCTTCGTCGATCACCGCCACCTGCGGAACGCGGATGTAGTGATTAACTCTGTAACGTTTGTCGGAAATCGGGGTTGGGGTTACTGGATAAATGCGCTACAAGTATAGCGGAAACCCTGAAAAGGGGCAAGATTAGAAGCCGCCAACGCCGAGACTGTCCAGGATATGAGTGAAATCAGCTTCTGAAAGACTCGTACCTAGACCGGCCGTGGTAACAACATAGATGTTTCCGGTATCAATAAATACAACATCGGTTTCATGTGTTGACTTGCTTGGTACATTGGAGTAACGTCGTCCTTCAAAACGCGTATACGGCACCGCGTTTTTTGATACACCGGCCAATGTCGTCGCCGATAAATTTCTCACATGCGCTAGCGCTGCATCGGGTGTGGTCATGCCATCTTGAGGGAAGACCTCAACTGCGAAGGTCGAAAATGTTGTACGTTGGCCAGTGACATTTCCATACGTGACCGTCGATTCGAGTGGTGTCCAATAATTACGGTAATCTATGCCGTATGGGTATTTATCGCTGCTATAATACCACCATTCGGCTTTCGGATCAGTTTTTGTAAACGCGAATGAGGAAAGAAATTTCTCGAACGTCGCGGTGCTCACCCCGCCAGTATTTGTTAATACGTATACATTGTCGTTGTTTTGCGCGAAGACTTCGTCCCAAGTCGTTGTCGTGCTGTCGCTGTTTATGGCCACCCACGTTATTCGTCGAAAGTGGTAGCCATCAACCATGACCGTCGATTCTTTTGCTGAACTGTGTTCTTTCTCTAAGGCGGTCGTGTCGTAAATATATTGACTTTGAGCATCACTTGTACCGCGAATGGAAACCATTACCCCATTCATTTTTCCATTACACGGCATTGACGGTTCGTCGGATGATGAAACAAAACGAATATCAGGATAGGAAAAACTATTATTACAGGAGAGTTGACTAAACGTTGACGGATATTTTGCAGTAAAGACTCCCTTCGGATCGGTGTACGTCTTCCAATCGGCGGTCGAGGCAGTGTTAGTGTTCGTTTGGGTGTCTGTGGTTTTTTGAGTGATGGTAAGGCTACCCGAACAACGGCCAACCGGCGTATCTGTTACCTGCTCTTGTTTCGTAAGAAGCGTGTATGTATAGATGCGGCCGCATGTCGTGGTCAGTTTGATGCTATCAGAAGTGACATGGAACGAAGCGACGTTGTCTTCACAGATATCCAGAGTGGTGAGAATCGCGCCGCTTCCCGAATGGTAGATTTCTATTGTTGAGCAGAAACCACGATCGGAACCCTCTCGGTACGCGTAATCGGTTGATGGAGAGGGAATGTTTGCAGTCTTTTTGGCGTTTACCGACCACGGCCACTTCCCCGTCGAGTTCATCGAGTAATCCAGCACGAACAAAAACGCTACCAGGGCGAAGGCCATGACAGCGATGGGGAGAACGTTGGCGCGGCGCATAGAGTTATTTCGTGAAGTGGAACGAGGCGATAATTTTCTGGTTACCGCTGGTCATGGTCGACGGATGGAGGTCGGTAAGCTCGTAGAGGACAGTATTATGGAAGGCGAAGTACTCAGGAATACCAGAACTTCCTTGATCGCCATCTGTTCTGACAAAGGAATTTTCACCGAGCTTCACTGTGCGAGGATTGTTATGGTAGGCGACTATCGGTGCTGAAGACGAGAAGCCATTCTTTGCCCACGTGTACAGATCGTTGTTACTATTGATGTTTTGATCAACACCGCTAAAAACTGAAACAGTGACGAGGTGCAGGCCAATCTTTCCTATGTCACCATTTTTCTGAAACTCAACCGTATTTCCGTTGAGTGATTGGGTATAGTCTGCCGGGTATTTGATGGTGTAGTGATCCTCTGTATTCGTATACGTCTTCCAATCGGCGATAACGCATTTGTTTTGTTGGCAGGCACAAACGTCTCCTTCGAATGCCATACACGCTAACGTCCCACCGTGTTTCATATACTGCTGGTAACTCTCTTTGTTAGAGCACCCACTACAAATATCGAGTGCGCAGTCAGCGTCGACTTGGCAGTTGTCTGTAATAGTTGTAGACGATGTGCTGTTCGTTGAAATGTTCGAATTACCGGAAGGGCACGGTGTGAATTCGCAATTCGGTCCGACGCGTCCGACAGAACTTCCGTCAGGACAGAGTTTCGCTTCCATGGTGCAAGCTACATGCGTATTTGATATCTTCGCCGTATTCACCGACCACGGCCACTTGCCGGTCGAGTTCATCGAATAATCCAACACAAACAAGAATGCCACGAGGGCGAACGCCATGACTGCGATTGCGAGCACATTGCCTTTCCGCATATTTTTTTTCATTAGTTTATGCGCAAATCGTAGCACCTTTTTCAGGGAAAAGCCAGGTGAATTATCTACCATAGTTTGTCCTCGTAACCTTGACCCCGCACCACTTTGAATGAGTCAATATTTTTTTGAAGTAATGTTAGCTCCAAAGTGGTGCGGGGTTGACAAAAAGCCTGTTTTGCTCTATACTATTGGCGTTTACTGTAACTTTGGACATTTGCCGGTCATCTTGTGTCACCTATCCTGAAACCAACCCGGAGAGTTGTTGAAGGAGAGAAACACAAGGTGGCCGGGGGATGTTCAATCGTCGATCGATGTTTGACAACCCGATTGGTATCATGCCGAAACGACGACAACTTCGTAAAAATGTCGTACATGACAAGTGCCAATACACTTCTCAGCAAACTTCAGAACGTAAAAGCCGCGTTCGCGCGTGCTTTCGCGACTCCGTCGTTTGTTCCGACCCTCGCGTAATACCGAAGGTTCATCCGTCTCCTGACTCCGGTTAGGGAATCACGGGTGTCATTTAGCCGGACCGATTGGTAGACCGTTCAGTCCTGTCAATCGGTATTGTCTGAACACCATCATCACGGTTTCTCGTCCATTGTCTACGTGGTGATGTATCGAACAGTGGACTACGCATGTGATCAGTATCATCGGGGAATCCATCGCCACGCGGGTGAAAGACCCGCCATCTCCACCAAGAAACGCTGTCCTAAAACGACGGCGTTTGTTGTTTGTAAATTTCAATGGTGGTAGAATGGCAGTATAGACAAATAACAACAAACCATATGGAAGTACAACCCGCTACCACTCCCGCATTGGTTCCGGCTTCACCCCGCCACATCGTTCGCCGACGCGTCATTGCGGTGCTACTCGGAATTATTATCGTTGTGTTTGGATATGTTGCTGTCGTCACGAACTACTTCGGACTGAATACCTCAAAGAAGCTTGTGTTAGTGTCATCAACGGTTGCACCGGGTGGTATTGTAACCGTCGAGGAGCTTTACCGGCATCGCTGGCCTTCAGTCGTTCAGACCGAAAAAATCCATATCACGAATTCGCAAGGTCAGGATATGAATAAAACGGTCACACATATGGTGAGCGACATCGGTTTAACGATACCACCGTACGCTTCAACGACCGATAAGGCCTTATACACCGCATTTGATGCTGGGCTGCAAGCGAAACTACCAAAAGCTTCGGGGTTCGTTGATAATCTACGGTATCAAAGTATTTTGCAATACGCGAAAAAAGGCCCAGGATTGTTTTTTACTGATACCGTGGGTTGCCCTATTGGGTTGGACAACGAGATCGGATCAGTACCTGTTACGGATACCGAAAAACAAGATTTCTATGTCTTGCCGTCCACTCCGCCCGGGGTATACACGATTTCAATGAAAGACGCATATTGTAATCTGCAAGATGCGCCAGCGAATGAAACACTAACGTTTACGGTAAAGTGATTGTGAAGTAATCAGTAGCAAGACAGCGAAATACAAGTATTGTTTTCGTGGTTATGTTTCTATTCTGATTATTTTGTAAGACCCTTACTCCACTCACGGGTGACATGGCTCGAGTGATAGCCAAGTTGTTTGTGAAGCTTATTCATGCCCGGACTTTTCAGCTCGGCATAGGCGAGGAGAAAATACACCCATCGTTTCTTAGCTTCGCGTTCTACCGTTTCCAATAGTGTGCGACCGATGCCTTGTCGTTGGTACCTTTTGCTGACCATGAGGTATTGAATGAGAAAACCAGATTGAATTTTTTCCGCAATCACAAATCCGACAACCTTTTTCTGAATTTCAGCCACGAGAAAAATGTTTTTACCGCGGACGATTGCTTGGTAATATTCGAGTGGCAGAAAGTAGTTTGGGGCGATGGCAATTTCCGGAACCCGGCCGAGTTTCTGGCAGGCGGGACAGTCGGTGTGCTTGGCGTTACGAATTGTAGCTACAACGATCATTTCATTATCTACGATTTATAGAAATAATATTCTTACGGACGCTTTGAAAGTACGCGTTCCAGATAACGCCCCTCAGGCTTAGCAATTGTCGGAAAATTCCCGATGAACATCCTATTAATATCATCATTCGGATGATGCCCAAGGACGATACGCCCATCATGCGTTAAGGAACGCTGTATTTCAAACATCAACTTTTTAAGATATTGTTCTGCTTCGTGCCACCTTGGATCATCTTCGAGCCCACTAAGGATATAGGTTTCTACTGTTTCATCTGGAGCGGTCGAAGCAAATTGCAACATATCGTCCTTAATATGGATTTCAAGTACGTTGTCTCGCCGTTCAACTCGTTCCATGACACCAATGTCTACATTCAAATATCGTTGAGCTCCAGCCGCTTCAACCCAACTCCTCATAGTGCCACCAAACATTCCTCCACCAGCCAAATCGATAATCGTATGTTTTTGTTTGAAACTAGAAATAATTTCTTGGCCAAAAGAATTGAGCTGATTAAAATCAATACTTCTGTTTCTAGAAATACCAGACGCTTCATAAATGCCCTCTGCCAAATCACCTAAAGCCCCGTCAATTTTTGCGAATCTTGCACCTTTGATGAGGTGTGAATACTCAGCAGGGACTTTCCGATTAAACTCTTTTTCACACAGTTGTTTCAAGAATTCCGGTACGGTTGCATGATCAAGAAATTCAAAACCTGGCTCGCCGCTCCATTCACCCTGAGGCTCCTCAAATGATGGCCGTTCTTGGTTCATTTAATTACCCCTTCACCCTCATCGCCCGTCCAATCTGCCGTTTCACATCACGCTTCTTAATCGATTGCCGTTTATCATAGGCTTTTTTCCCGCGACCTAAACCGAGTTCGACTTTGATGAGTCCGCTCTTGCTGTAAATCGACAGGGGAACGAGCGACAACCCTGAGGACTTAATTTTGCCGATGAAGCGGTCGATGTCACTACGGTGGACGAGGAGGCGGCGGGTGCGGTCCGGCTCTTGATGGATCATGGCCGCTGGTTTATACAACCCGACGTGCATATTCAACAAATGCAGTTCGTTGTTATGGATGGTCGCGAAACTGCCTTTCAGCGAAACATTCCCGCCTTTGATGGATTTCACCTCCGGACCGGTTAACTGAATACCAGCCTCGAGTTTTTCGAGGATTTCGTAATTATGGAAGGCTTCTCGGTTTGAGGCGAAGTTGGGCATGGATATAGTGTAGCATTGTGGTGCTCATCTCTACCACCCCGGCGCGATGCGTCACCCCTCCTACCCTAGGAGGGGACGTGTCACATAGTGTATACTAAAGCAATGATTCTTCCCGACGAACAACTCCGAAAACTTCTCCGTATTGCGATTACAAAAGCCTATCCGGCAGTCAAAGACATTGAGATTCCGATCGAACCGGTGACTGAAGCGCAATTCGGTGACTACACTTCAACTGTGGCTTTAAAATTGGCGAAGATCGTCAACCAAAATCCACGGGAAATTGCTACCAATTTGATTGCCCAACTCGGCCTCGTCAAATCGATGCTGGAGAAAGCCGACGTGGCCGGTCCGGGGTTCATCAACTTTACGGTCAAGCCACAGTGGATCATGAAACAGGTCCAGGGGATTTTAGCGGACACGAAATTCGGATCGAACCTCGACGGTAAAAACCGAAAAGTTCTGGTGGAATACATTTCGGCGAATCCCACCGGGCCGATGACGCTTGGGAACGGCCGCGGTGCGTTCAGCGGTGACACGTTGGCGAATGTGATGGCCATGAATGGTTGGAAAGTCTGGCGCGAATATTATTTGAATGATATTGGCAATCAAGTCAACGTGTTAGCTGAGTCAGTGATCCGCCGCTACTTCCAACAAAACGGAATTCCGACCGAGTATCCGGAACATTGTTACCAAGGTGAGTATGTTAGTGACTTAGCCAAGCAGATGAAAATCGATAAGTTGAAGTTGCGGGACATGACGAGTTTACGCGATCGAATTAAAGGCCGCGTGTTGGAGACGATGATAAAAGAATTGCAACGCGTGGTGGCGAAGAAATTGAAAATAACGTTTGACGCGTGGTTCCGCGAAAGTACGTTAGGGGCAAAAAAGCTCGACATCAAGGCACTTGCGGTATTAGAGAGCCATGACCTGTTGTATGTGAAAGACGGCGCGACCTGGTTCCGCACCACGGCGTTCGGTGATGACAAGGACCGCGTTCTCATCAAAACTGATGGTGAGAAAGCATATTTCTTATCGGATATTGCCTTGCGGTACTATCGTTTTGCGATTCGCAAGATTGACCACGAAATTCTTTTCCTTGGTGCGGATCATCATGGTTATATCGGGCGTCTTAACGCGGCCATGAATGCGCTAGGGTTTGCGAAGAAACTCGATGTCGAAATTGTACAAATGGTGCGGCTGATGAAAGACGGCGTCGAGGTGAAAATGTCGAAGCGCGCCGGAACGTACGTGACGCTCGAAGAAGTTGTCGATGAAGTTGGGCTCGATGTGGCGCGATTCTTCTTCTTGATGCATCGCGCGAGCACGCATATGGATTTCGATATGACCTTGGCGAAGGAGAAATCGGAAAAGAATCCGGTCTTCTACGTCCAATACGCTCATGCAAGAATTTCTAGCATGTTGCAAAGGGTCGGTAAGTTGCCGCGCGTTGTTTCAAAAGAGCCGCCACATACCTCGGAATTGAATCTGGTGAAAACATTATTGCAATTTCCGAATGTTATTTGCGAAGTAGCGTCCTCGCATGAAACGCAGAAATTACCTTTCTATGCGACGGAATTAGCGACGAAGTTCCACGAGTTCTACACCAACTGTCGCGTGATTGACGAGCAGAAAGTGTGGGCGCATCGATTGGAACTTGTGAAAGCAACACAACTCGTCTTGCAAAAAACGTTGAAGGTGATGGGTATCTCCGCACCGGAGAAGATGTGATTTATATCCGCTATGAAGTTTTGGAAAATCGCACAACAAGAAACCACGCTAGATGACATCGTTACTATTGCTCAACAGCTAGTTGATGCTAAGAAACGGTGGCATTTTCATATTCTTACCCCATCATGCAAATTAAACGAAAGCGGTGATTTTGTTTTGTTTTTGGAAAATTGTACCGATCAGGAGTTTTACACAGTTCACGCAAATCAAAAACCCTCAGATGTAGGAAAACAGTTGGTTCAACTTCTGCACGGAAAGGATGTTCTACATGTTGAAACAACGTCGGCTGAATATACTCCGACCGCGGTTATGAAAGAAATGATCGATCGAGCAAAGGAACTCAATAGTCAACAGAAACCGTGGCATCATCATATGCTCTTTCCTGACTGTAAATTCAATTCCAGCGGTAAATGGATGCTATTCTTTGAATGTGCGGAGCCGTCGGAAGAATTATCTAGTCTCAGCGAGACGGAACCAACAGAGGACTTAAAACAGATCGAGACATTGTTCTATCAAGGTACAAATTAGGATTTTTCAGTTCATTTGCAATGAGTGGGGAAGTTATAGCGAGAATGTTGACAAATGCTCAATAGCTGGTGTAGGATCGCCCACATCAGTTCTTTTTACTGAGGGAGGAATCTATGAAGCTGCGTCTGGCGAATGTGCTGTGCCTTATTCGGATCGCCGGCAGTTTCACTGCCGGATACCTGTTACTCTCCGGATCTCACTCCGAACCAAGAGCGCTTGCCCTGCTGATCATTATCGGTTGTGTGCTGCTCGATGCAATCGATGGTCGAGTGGCGCGATACTTTGGTCAGGCTGACGAGGTGGGGACTTTGGCAGATTTGTTTGCCGATCACATTTTTGCCAACACGATATGGGTATGCTTAGCCTTGTTAGGACTTGTATCGCCGTGGGTGCCGCTCGTAACGACGTCACGGGACATGGTAGTGGACTGGTTCCGCGAATCGAACCGACTTGTTACAAAGAATGGTTTTGAGCAAGTTGCACGGTCACATCTGCATTGGCTATGCTCATCACGGACGATGCGGGCGCTCTATGGTGGCGCAAAGGTGACGACCTGGGTACTTGTGTTGGTGCCGGTCGTACCAGGAAATGTCGCGGTTATCGTGACATGGCTAGCCGTTACGATGTGCTTGGTCAGGGCACTGCCGTCACTGACATCTGGATGGCGCACAATTCTCTTCTTTCACGAATCTTGCCCATGAATTTCATGGGTTTTTTCTTCTTCCGGTTTGTGCTATTCTTAAACAAATGAAACACCTACATCTCCAATTCATTCTCGCCAGTTTAGGGCTCGGACTTGGTTTTTTGTTTGTGGTTGGCGCAGTATGGCAAATGCAACTGACGTCAGCGCTCCAGGTGGTTACCGTCGGGACAATGGGAGCCGCAATTCTTTCATCCGCGGCCGGCATCGTCCTGGTCGCATTTGGCGTTCATGGTATTCGCCAAGAAATGTATGGCCACAAAAAATAAACCACTTCGCATCGGTATCGACTGTAGAACAATGCTCAACCCACTTTCTGGTGAACGAGCCGGTATTGGACATTATACCTTTCATATCGTCAAGGCATTGCTTGAGGTTGATCGTAGAAATGAGTACTTTTTATATTTCGACCATCGAATGCCGAGCGCAGTGACGGATGAATTTTCTAGTCCGCGGGTGACCGTGCGTCGGTTGCCGTTTTCTCGGTACGGAAAGTTTCTACCGTTTGCCTATGCGCATATGTTGATTGCGTCATATCTGAACCGCGATCGACTTGATGTGTTTCACGCCACGGCGAATGTTATGCCGTTGTCGTACAGCCGTCCAAGCATAGTAACAATTCACGACTTAGCGATTTACGACCATCCGGAATGGTTTCCGTCGCAAACCGCATCGACGAAAATACTGGTGCCGCAAACGGTGAAAAAAGCGGCAGCCATCATTGCGGTTTCCGAAGCCACAAAAAAAGATATTCGCAAACATTTCGGCGTACCCAGCAAAAAAATCCATGTTGTGTACGAAGCGGCGGATACGACGTTATTACAACTTCGCGATCGAACGACGAATGTTCGCAAAGCCTACAAGCTACCCGAGAAATTCGTGCTCTACGTCGGCACAATTGATCCGCGTAAAAACATTCCATCGTTGATTCAAGCCTGGCAACGTCTGTTACGGACGAAGCCGATGGCGGTGAAAGATGCGGGATTAGTAATTGCCGGCGGCGTTGGCTACCGCGGCGACGATGTTGCTCGCTTAATCAAGAAACTGAATTTGCCGTCAATCCACCAACTCGGCTACTTGCCGCACAATCACAAAGTGAAACTTATGTCCGAGGCGGCGGCTTTTGTCTTCCCGACTCGGTATGAAGGATTCGGATTGCCGGTGCTTGAGGCAATGCAGCTTGGTACGCCGGTGATAACGACGAACATTTCAGCAATTCCGGAAATTACCGGAAATGCGGCTTTGCTCAGTACACCGGATGATGTTGAGACCCTGGCCGATAATATTCGCAAAGTATTGACCCGACCGCTGGTGGCAAAGAAAATGATTCGTGAAGGAAAAACGCAAGCTAAGAAATTCAGTTGGAAACGGGCGGCGCGGGAAACGTTAGCGGTCTACGCCAGTGTCGCTGGTCAACGTTAAGGTAACACCGCGGGCAAAGCGGAACGCTGTCACCGAACGTGACGGTAGAATTGTGGTGCATGTTACAGCTCCGGCGGATGATGGCAAGGCAAATAATGCCGTTATTCAGCTTCTAGCAGAACACTGGAAACTATCAAAATCGCAACTCAGTATTGTTCGTGGAGTAACGAGTCGCTTGAAAGTGATTCGTCGTCCTTGACCCCGTTAGAGCGGGGCAAAAATAATGATATTGAAGTTCTTGTTATTACGATTTTTCTCGGGCGCTCTAACGGGGTTGACGCCCTGTGGGTATCGCGCTAGGGTACAGGAAATTGCTTGGCGTGCCTAAATGCTTCCAACCTCCGGAGGCAAAAATGAAACTCCGATCTTTCGTGCCGATTGTGCTGTTGCCTGCGGCTTGCCTGGTGCTGAAGCCGTTCGATCCGATCATTGATCGATGCTTGGCGATGGCGTATCGGAACGGATTCCTGATTTTTTTCCAGGTTTTTTTGTCGGTGCTGTTCTGGCGATCGCGGGCGTGTTCCTCGAGATCACAATCAAAGGTTTGCGGAAAAACCGCACTCCTTCGCATCAAGCGTCGCACCCTGCTGACCATCGTGCCACGTAGGGTTTTTCTTATTTCGTTTGTGGGTTGACAGAAATACATATTCCGTTTAATTTAGAATTATTGTGTGGTTTGGCATAATGCAACGAACATTATGCCTCGTATTCGGTCACTCAATATGCATCTTGAACAACGTCGATTTTTACGACGTGCTTCGACTCGACCAGAATCGGTTCTTTGGGAGTATTTACGCGCTCGCAGATTTCTAGGCCTAAAGTTTCGTCGGCAGTACAGTGTAGGAAATTATGTGTTAGATTTTTATTGTCCGGAATTACGTTTAGGGATCGAACTTGATGGTGCAGGGCATAGTTTTTCTGCCCAGCAACAACATGATGACTTTCGAACCGAATGGCTGGATTCTATGTATATACACATCGTGCGATTTAAAAATGATGAAGTGATGTGCGATATTGAGGGGGTTCTGGAAACATTAGGAAAAATTGCCAGCACCGCTCGTCATCCCACCCATCCCACTGCCTCTCACTCCTCCTCAATTGAGGAGGAGAACCCTGCGAAATAGTTTGTCATTAGGGAAAAAATGTGATGTGCACAAAGCGTAACAGCAGTATTTGTGGCCCTCCTGAATTCAGGAGGGCTGGGAGGTGGTATTGACCTCAATCGCTGAAACAGGCTACACTCTCTACGCGATCTGATATATCGCTACTTTATGGCCATCCCAAAATTTCCCGAACTCGAAGAAGAGATCCTGAAGCAGTGGAAAGCAAAGGACATCTTCAAAAAAACCCTCGCCAAGGACTCGCCGCGCGGGCGGTTTGTGTTTTTCGATGGCCCGCCGACGGCAAACGGCATTCCCCACATCGGCCATGTTGAAACCCGCGCCTTTAAGGACATTATCCCGCGGTTTAAAACCATGCAGGGGTTTCATGTCGATCGCAAAGCTGGTTGGGATACGCAGGGCTTACCAGTTGAACTTGAGGTAGAAAAAGAACTTGGATTGTCGGGTAAGAAAGATATTGAAGAGTACGGCATCGCCAAGTTTAATGCCAAGGCGAAAGCCTCAGTTTGGAAATATAAAGATTTGTGGGAGAAGATGACCGAGCGTGTCGGCTTTTGGCTCGACACGGAACATCCGTACATCACGTACGAACCGGAATATATCGAGAGCTTGTGGTGGATTTTTAAACAAGCCTGGGATAATAAATTGCTCACACAAGCAACCAGGGTATCTCCATATTGCTGGAGATGTGGAACTGGACTTTCATCACATGAGCTAGCTCAAGGGTATCAGACCGTAAAGGACGAGTCGGTTTTTATTAGAATTCCAGTTAAAGACGAGAAAGACACCTTTTTCCTTGTTTGGACTACAACGCCTTGGACTCTACCTTCCAATGCCGCATTAGCCGTTAACAAAAATATTACATACGTCAAAGTTACAATAAAGAACTACGATCAGATCCCAGATGGGACGTATTACCTTAGTGAAAAGGTTTACAAGGATAAGTTTAGTCCTGTTGGATCCAAATTTTATTTCCTACAACAAGGAGAGGCAATTATTCAACATATTGAAAAATTTCATGGATCAGAACTAGAAAATAAAAAATATGAGCCACTATATATAGATTTTTATGTTGGTGCAAATCATGCCTATGAATTTGAGGATGAATCTGAGTTAGTTAAACAAATTGCAAACAGAAATGTTTCAGTAGAAAAAATTACAGAAAGAAATTTTAGAGTATTACTAGCTAATTTCGTAAGCGATAGTGAAGGTACAGGAATAGTACATATTTCGCCTGCACACGGGGAGGAAGATTTTGCACTCTTTAAAGAAGGTCATGGATTATTAGCTGGCTCATCGGTTAATGAGCAAGGACTAATGAACCCGGGTGCGCCAGGAGAAGGCGAGTTATTCGAGCAGGCAAATAAAAAGATTGTTGAAGATTTAGAAAAACGCAGGTTGCTATGGTTCACAAAAGAAATTGAACACGAGTATCCTTTTTGTTGGAGATGCAAGAGTAGATTGATATACCTTGCTAGGTCCTCTTGGTTTATACAAATGTCGCAACTTCGTGATGAGTTAATCAAGAATAATGAAACGATTAATTGGTATCCAAACCACATTAAGGAAGGCCGGTTCGGCGAATGGTTGCGTGAGGTGAAAGATTGGGCGATTTCCCGCGAGCGCTACTGGGGGACGCCAATTCCGATTTGGGAGTGCAATAATTCGGATTGCAAACATCAGGAATGCCTTGGATCGTATCAGGAATTGCTGGAAAAACTACCGACACGAAATCGTTACTTTTTTGTGCGACACGGCGAATCAGTATTGAACGTGAAGAAAATACTAAATACTGAACTTACAAATTCCGAAAAATACCCGCTGTCTGAAACCGGCGTGAAAGAAGCGCAGTCGGGCGCAAAAAAAATGAAGAAGACACATGTCGACATGTTGTTCTCGTCGCAATTTGCTCGGGCGAAACAAACGGCAGAAATTTACGCTCAGGAATTGGCATTGCCCATCATTGAGGACGCTCGCATTAATGAGTACCACATCGGCCCACTCTTTGAAGAAAAAACGCTGGATGAGTTCCATGCCCAGTTCGGTGATCGCGCAAAACGCGTTGATGATGCGCCGGAAGGCGGAGAAACCTGGAAAGATATTCGAACGCGGATGGTTGCATTTTTGTCAGAACTCGATGCGAAGTATGAAGGAAAAACTATTGTCATTGTTACCCACGCCGATCCAATCCTCGTAACACAGTGGGCGACAGCACTCGAATCGGTGCCGACATTGACGCGATTCGAAGATGTGCTATACGGCCAGCCACAAGAATTACATTTTCATAGCGGTTTGTTACAGCCCGACGGTTCCTTCGATCCGCACCGTCCGTTCGTGGATGGATTGGAATATGATTGCCCGAAGTGTGCTGGCCCCTCCGGCGCTACGCGCCACCTCCCCGCAAAGCAGGGAGGACGGATGAGACGGACTCCGGAAGTTGCCGATGCCTGGTTTGATTCCGGCGCCATGCCGTTTGCGCAGTGGCACTATCCGTTTGAGAACACAATCAAAGTCGGCCACGGCGAAGCGTATCCGGCGGACTACATTTCCGAAGCGATCGACCAAACGCGCGGTTGGTTCTATACCATGCTTGCGATTAGTACGTTATTGCAGAAAGCGAAAGTGGTGAAGAAGCCGGCGTACACCAATGTCGTCGTGCTCGGCCACTTGAATGATGCGAAAGGACGGAAGTTGTCGAAGTCGTTGAAGAATTACGGTGACCTTGATGAACTTTTTGACAAGCACGGTGCTGACGCTTTGCGTTGGTTCATGTACACCACGAATCAGCCGTGGGATCCGAAAAACTTCGATCCGAAAATCGTTGATGAGGGCGTCAAGAAGACGTTCATGATTTTGATGAATGTTTTATCTTTTTGGAAACTAACTTCTCCAACCACCCCTGCGCCCCTCCTTAAAAAGGAGGGAACCGATAGCAAACACCCTCTGGATAGATGGATCATAGCCTTGTTGAATGCGTTGATTGAGGATGTAACGAAGCGACTGGAAAGTTATGATATTACCGGCGCGGCACGTGCAATTGCTGCCTTCGTTACCGATTTATCGACGTGGTACGTCCGCCGTTCACGCGATCGATTTAAAGGTGACGAAGCGCCGATTGCTGCGGCCACATTGAGACACGTTCTTCATGAATTAACGAAACTGATGGCGCCATTTACGCCATTCCTGGCTGAATATGTGTATCATCAAGTCGGCGGATCATTGGAATCCGTACATCTGGAAACATGGCCAACTGCCGGAAAAGTTGATGAACATCTCATCGTCGATATGGCGGCAGCGCGAAAAGTTGTGGAACAGGGACATGCACTGCGGGCAAAGTCCGGATTGAAAGTGCGTCAACCGCTCGGTCAGGTGGTAACGACCGAACAATTACGTCCGGATCTTGATGTAATTGTGTGCGATGAGCTGAATGTAAAAGAACTTCATCAAGCTATGGTATTACCAACGGGTAGTGAGTGGGCAGCTGGGGATAGCATGGCGCTCGATATCACTATCACTGACGAATTGAAAGAAGAGGGTTTGTTCCGCGACTTGGTGCGGGAATTCAATTCATTGCGAAAGACTGCCGGATTGCAACCGAGCGATACAATTGTCGCGTTTGTGCAGACTAAAAGTATCGCCGCAAAAGTCATTGAACATTTCGCTCAGGAATTCTTACAGCAGGTTCGCGCTAAGGCGGTAACACCAAGTATTGATGGCGCGGTAACGAAAGGTGAAATTGAGATTGAGGGAGAGAAAACAACTATCGGACTAACCAAAAGTTAAATTTTGTGGAAGTTCAGACCTTGAATATATATAGTAAGTCCGAAGATCCGCGGGCAAGGATTTTGAGTAATTTTTCTCATTCTCCATTTATACTCAATAGCCAACACTTTGAAAGCGTAGAGGGGTATATTCAGGGGATTGCATTTCCCGAGAATGATCCAAGGCGCCAACAAGCATTTGCTTCGTGGGGAAGTGAAGCGAAAAATATAGGTAAGCTCTCGTCAAGAGACTATATATGGTGGGAAGACAGACAGGTGATTTTTGGGTCATCCGAGGAACATCAATACATTGAATTAGCACTACGGGCGAAATTTGATCAAAACAGTGAAGCAAGAGAATGTTTAATAGCGACACAAGGGGTGGCTCTTGTCCACGAAGTGCCTGATCTTATACCTGAGAAAACCAGTCTGCCATCGCATATATTTTGTACTATTCTCACCCGAATAAGAGAAGAGTACACGAGGTAATATGGCTATCATTCGCACCAAGGCAATAATTCTCCGTCATACAACCGAACGTGAACACGATCGGATGTTAACCATTCTGACACCCGCGAAAGGTCAACTTCGTGTCCGCGCGCGCGGTACAAAAAAGAGTGCCTCGAAACTCGGTGGTTCACTCGAGCCGATGATGGAAGTGGATTTGTCACTAGCCGACGGCCGGATCACCGACGTAGTGACCGGCAGCATTATTCTCCATCGATTTCCCGGCCTACGACAGGATGTCGTCGGTATGACTATGGCACAGTGGTTTTTAGAATTGGTTGAATCGGTGACGAAACCCGATCAACCGGCGGAGGAGTTGTACGAGCAGGTGCGGGAAATGTTATTGATGATGGAAAATGAACAAGAATTAACATCCGGTCAACGCTGGTTGCTGCTTAATCGTCGCGCGTTGCAAATTATGATTCACGAGGGTTTTGCACCGGCGATGGATGCCTGCAGTATTTGCCATTTGCCGCTCGGTGATGAAGCGGTATCGTATGACGCCCAGCAAGGATTTGTACACACCAAGGAAGCGCACGACGGAGCGCTGAGTTTGTCCTCAGCGTCCACGGCATTCTTACGCGATGGCCGTCAACCAGAGAATGATCGGGCGGTGTTTCGCCAAACACACGAACTCGTCGAGCGGCTTGTCCACCATACACTCGATCGGCCATTGAAAAGCGAGCGCGTCCTACGTACCGTCGTGCGGACAACGAAGTTGCCAAAACCGGCACTCTAGCGCTACACTACTACCGTATGGCCAAATCAAAAGACGAAACCAACGACAATACAACCAAACCATCGAAAGGTAAATATAACGCTGCTGATGTAGCGGAGTTTGTAGCTGCTTTAGAGACCGGTGAGACGACCGATGTTCAGGATGAAGAAGATAGTGAAGAAGCGGGCCAGGGTCGAAAGGTACCGGTCGAGATAATTGACGAGACACCAAAGAAAAAAAATGAGCCGAATACATCACTGACACCAGTGTTAGCTGAGGTGTTAGGACATGAGCCGTCCAATGACATGCAGCATTTAACGAAAACGAAACGTCGTTTTCCGTGGGGGAGAGTGATTATGGTGGTCGTGCTGTTAGCTGCGGTCAGCGTCGCCGGATTCTTCTTTTTTAATCGCACGAAGAAATTTACCGGTAATAACGTTCAACTGAAGTTCCAAACGATTGGATCAATTACCTCGGGTAGTGCGACCACGATTGTGGTCGAATATCAGAACGGTGAACCCGTTGATCTTACGAATGCGCAAGTGACGATTCAATATCCCGACGGTTTTACCTTCCAATCGTCGACACCAAACGCTAGCCAAGACTACCATAACGCGTTTTCACTCGGTACCATTCGGAGCGGCCAAGCTGGAAAAATTTCTGTGACCGGTATTTTCATCGGTGCCGTTGGTGAGTCGAGTGGTTTTTCAGCGACACTGACGTATCATCCGGTAACGTTCAATTCCGAATTTCAACAAACAGCAACAGCCCAAGCAAAAATTGGTTCCTCAAGTCTCGGTATTGCGCTGACCGGGCCAACCCAAGTAGCACCAACAACGCCAAGTACATGGACGGTGACGTATACGAATACATCAGATCATGATCTGATAAACGTGGTGGTGCAGGCAACCTACCCGACGAGTATGACCGTGACGTCCACGAATCCGGTGGCGAACGGCCAAGCGGGGTTATGGAAAATTGGGACGCTCAAACAAGGCGCGCATGGAACAATTACCATCAACGGTAGTTTGGCTGGAAATTTGGGTGATTCGTCGTCGCTAAAAGCACAAGTAGCAATCACTGATACTACCAACACACTTCAACCACAGGACGTGCAAGCAATGGATATCGTACTGGTGAAAACTGGTGTTTCGGTATCGGTGGCAGTTAATGGCAGTACGGATCCGATTTCGGTTGTGCCTGGTGATACGCTGAACTATGCAATTCGAATAACGAATACCAGCGACGTTGAGCTAACCAATGTGGTCGTGTCGACGACGCTCGATGGCGCGGGTTTAGATATGACGAAATTGCAGAATGATGGACAAGCGGTTATTACGGGCAGGACGCTATCGTGGAATAAAACACAGGCACCGGCGCTGGCTGACTTACAATCCGGTCAAATTGCGACTATGAGTTTTAGCGTGCCGGTGTTGGCGGTGATCCCGATGGTGCAGGATGCCGATCGCGATCAACACGTCACGGCCACGATTTCTCTCCAATCGACCGATGCCGCGTCAAATTCTGCCTCACCAGCTCAACCGAATACTGTCGTAGTGACAAAAATTGGCACCGCTATGACTTTTGCCGCCGAAGCTCGCTACTATGATAGCACTGGGGCGGTGATTGGCAGTGGTGCTTTGCCGCCGATGGTTGGCAAAACAACTGTCTATAGGGTGAATTGGACAGTGACGAATACGACTAGTGACGCGAGTACACTTATTGTTAAAGCGACGTTGCCGAATAGTGTCATGTGGCCGGGGACAAATCTGTCACGAGATGCTGGTGATTTATCATTTGACCCGGTGACGCGGACGGTGCAGTGGACGCTCAATGTATTACCGGCTGGAACCGGCGGACGATTGCCAGCACTGACGGCGCATTTCGATGTATCGATTACACCGACGACCGAGCAAATCGGCACCACGCCCGTATTGCTCGAAACGCCATCTGCGACCGCGACAGATTCCTATACCACTCGTACCCTGACCGGAAGCGTGGCGACGCTCTCGACGGATATACCGACCGATACGAAAGCTGGCGGGCAAAGTGTCGTTTTACCGGCATCATAAAGAGTATCAAAGGTGAGTTGCCGCTTGGGCGGTAGTTTTTTGTTAGAAAAAACTGATCGGTTGCCTGGTTTGACACCACCGGTACAGGGTGTAGGCTCAAAGCAATCCGGTAGTTCTTTCATAACCGGCCATAATATCCCATTCTGGTCAGGAGGTGAATGTCATGTCGGCAGTTTTTTCTGAAGATGAACGCGCTGATGTACTCAGGCGTTATCTTCAAGCCTATGCCTATCGTCATGCTGGCGATCTTGGAATGCGGGCGGAAATGGAATGTCCGAATTTTCCAGTCACGCATTTTGCGGTTGGACAGACCGTGACGTTTCTCCGTCACAATTCGACGAACCCAATCAAACCGAACACGATCAGCGGGCTCATTATCTGTCTATTGACCATGGAGGACGATAACGGCGTGCAAACGATGTACGCAGTCATTCGTGTCGGCGATGACCCAATGTCGTGGAAGAAGTATCTCATTCCACTATCCGACATTCAATCGGTTGGCGAAGCTTCTCAAGCCTAGTCGAGGATACGACCATGATGGCCGGAACGCAGGGACGATAAGCGCCATGCTCGTACGGATGGCGCTTAACTTTGTTTATCACAGTTTGGTGTTTTCGTAAAAAAATGGTATAGTCAACGGAGCTATGGCAAAATCGACCACAGCCCGTGGATTAATCTTCATTGTCCGAGAACTCATCGGAGAGCTATTGTATTTTCCCGTTTGGTGGTACAGCCATGGGTTGGTATTAACTTGGCGTTCGCTCTTCGGACAGTGGTTACGGTTGTTGAATCGGCTGAGTTTACCGATTCTCCTCAAGACGATGGGTCGGCCGATGTATGGTGATTATACCCGGAGCGGTCGAATCATTAGTTTCTTTTTTCGTATCCTATTAGTGGTCAGTAAGTCGCTCGTGCTCGGATTTTGGACAGCGGTGTTGATCGTTGTCATGATTGTTTGGATCATTGGACCGATTATCAGTTTTGCATTGCTGGCTCGTCAACTTATCCCGATACAGTTCTAGTATGGATCGCAACGCCCCGCCATCACCGTTGGTGCTTTGCCCAAACTGCAAAGGTTTTGGGATTCTCAAGGATCAGCGCGGGTCATATATTTCTTGTCCAACATGTGCCGGTCCGGGTGTCGCGGCGTGGTGGGCGGGACGATGGTGGTCATGGCAGCATCCGCTGACTGAATACTCCATATACGAACGGCACCTCGAACGAAACGTCAAAGCATTATGGTCGGCCCTCCTTTTCGTTTTTACTTTGACGAGCATATTTTTCGGAGGACGAGAACTATGGGCGGCGATCACCGGTGAACGTGTCTGGCAGGCGATACTGACGCAGACGTGGCCAATGGCACTGCTGTGGTTTGGATTGCTGTGTGCAATGTATTTGTATTACCGCATTGAACGTGACGCAACCATGTTTCCGAAAATTCCGGCGGCGTCATTGCAACCAGTACCCGAAGTTACGGAATGGAACGAGAGAGCGATGGGCGATATCGCGACGATTTGTAATGAAGCGACATTGCGGATTCTCGAGCATGCTTGGCGCATGGTGAAAGCCCATGGTCGCGAAGGTTTGAGTCCGCTGCATATCTTGTCAGCATTAAGTGCTACAAGAGAAGTAGAAAGCATGCTCATTCGGCTTAGTATTCTGCCGACCGAATTACGACAGCACATCGACACACTTGTGACACAATTACCGGCCATGTCAACGACGCCAGTGTTGAACGCGACCAGCCGCGAATTGCTCGGTCGCGCCTTTCTCCTGGCGGCTGAAGATCATCGAATCCGAATTACACCGGCGTATCTGTTGGCGGCAATCGGCATGATTGACGATCCAGCCCGTGATTTACTCGACCAATTCGGTGTTGATGAACGGCGACTCCATCAAGCCACGACCTGGATGCTCATCCACGAAGATTTACGCCGCCGCGTTCACACTTATCTACAAAACTCATCATCAAAGCCGCAGGGCGCAATCGATCGTGGCTATACCGCGGCGGCGACGCCGATGCTCGATCGATACAGCGTCGATTTAACCATTCGCGCTAGTAACAATCGCTTACCGTACGTTGTCGGTCGCGACGAGGAAATGAAGACAATTTTTCGGGTGGTAGAAAGTGGCCGACGTAGTGTGATCCTGGTTGGCGACAGTGGCGTCGGTAAAACCTATATTTTATATGCCTTGGCGGAGAGAATGGCCGCCGAAGATGTCCCGGAACTTTTGCAAGATAAACGGTTGGTATCGCTTTCGGCATCCGCACTCGTCGCCGGTGCGGGTAACGTTGGTCAACTCGAGCAACGTGTCCAAGCGATCGTCAATGAAATTGTGAGATCCGGGAATATTGTTTTAGTGATAGAAAATATTGATCAACTCGTTGGCGTGTCGAGTACTGGCGGTCAGGGTCTTGATGCCGCGCAAATGATTGCTCAAGAGCTGCAACAGCATACCTTCTTAGCGATTGCGACCACTGATCCGACGAGTTACCGTCGGGTACTTGAGCATGGTGTGCTTTCTTCGGCTTTTGAAAAAGTGGAAATTGATGAAATGACACCGGAAGAAGCGTTTGCGGCTATTGAATCACGCGTTGGTTCGATTGAGGCACAGCACCACATCTTCTTTTCACTTGATGCCATCGATAAAGCGGTGGAGTTATCGCGACGGTATCTTCATGAACGACCATTGCCAGGTTCAGCTATGGACGTGCTCGAACAGGCTGGCGTGACCGCCAAGAAAGCTCGTGGCCAAAAAACATTGGTCAGCGGCGAAGATGTGGCGTCGATCGTTTCCGAGCAGGGCCATGTTAAAGCTAATGCGGTCACATCGAATGAACAGGAAAAACTTCTCCACTTGGAGGAGGAAATGCACGAACGCGTCGTTGGTCAGGACGAAGCGGTCAAAGCTGTGGCGAACGCACTTCGCCGCGCTCGCGCAGAATTACGCGACAACAAGCGGCCGATTGCCAATTTGCTCTTCCTTGGTCCGACTGGTGTCGGAAAAACTGAATTAGCAAAAACGGTAGCGGCAGTCTACTTCGGTTCAGAGGAGGCGATGATTCGACTCGATATGTCAGAGTATCAGGATATTTCTAGTATCCACCGGCTGATCGGTGCGCCGCCAGGATTTTCTGGTTCGAGCACTGGTTACCTAACGGAGGCGGTTCGTCAACGACCATTTTCGCTGGTCTTGCTCGACGAATTAGAAAAAGCGCATCCTGATATTTTAAATGTTTTCCTGCAAGTGATGGATGATGGGCGATTGACCGATGGCAACGGACGGACGATTGATTTCACGAACGTCATTCTCATCGCCACCTCGAACGCCGGAACGCAACATATTCAGGATCGGATGCGCGACGGCGCGTCAGTATCGACAATCAAAGACGAGTTGCTGAATCAGGAATTGAATAAATACTTCCGTCCGGAATTCCTCAACCGCTTCGACTCAGTGGTTGTCTTCACACCGCTCAGTCCGATTGAAGTCACGAAAATCGTCCGCATCATGGTGGCGGAAATTACCGATCGCCTCGGCCGCAAGGGGATTTCGTTTACCGCGACACCGGAAGCAATTGCTGAATTAGCGCTCAATGGCTTTGATCCGATCTTCGGTGCTCGTCCGCTTCGACGTGCTGTACAAGAACACGTGGACAATGCATTGGCTCAGTACATGTTGCAAGGGAAACTCGGCCGTCGCGACATGGCGGTGCTCGAGCCGGGTGGCGTGATTCGCGTCGAACAGGCGGAACGACTATAACCCCACCTCGGCGCGATGCGCCACCCCCCGGAGTACCGGAGAGGGGAATCATTTGGGTGTCACGCTACTACAGCGTGTAGTAGGATTATTGAAAGATAAAAAAATCCACCACTCCGAGAGTGATGGATGTTGATTTACCAACAGAAGCCATCGAACGAGAGTTGCAGTCCAGAATCCGTGAGCGCACCTCGTGCTACCGGCTGTACTTGATGGAGAGCGACGGCACGAAATTCCGGATAGGCCTCCATCAGTGCGGCCACGATGAAACGAATGAACACTTCTGCCTGAAGCCGTTGATTCTCGCACGAGAGCGGACGGTCGTCGCTGACGTTGATGATGCGTGGTTGGCAGAGGAAGCGCTCGTCACGCAGAGGGAAAGCAAATATCTGTGAGAGCGGAAACTCAAGCGGTAACCCTCGAGCGCTCGACATTGCCTTGAATGCGATTGCTTTTCCGAACCCGAACAACGAATCGCGAGTCATTGGGAAAGGTAGGTCGACCTCGTCATAGGTGATCGGCTCAACCACTCGAAGTCCGATTTTGAGCACGTATTCTTTTTGCTGATCAGCCATGAGACGCCTCCATGTGAAAAGAGCGAGTACCAGAACGGCGCCATCTTCTCGCTTCTCGAAATACTTGTCAAGGAAGAAAAAAACACCACTTAGCAAGTGATGGATATTCTGTCACCAGTGGTGCCGGTGGAACGTGAGTTGCAGTGTAGAGTTCGTGAGAACAGATACCTAGGTACTACGGAACCTTTCCATCAGCAATTATTCTTGTTCTGAATTTTTACCGACCGCTAGTATATGCAGAAGTTTATTGGCCATCTCAATCCGAGTCCGTCTCTCAGCATTCTCCTGGTATCTTTCCCCTTCTGCCTTAACCTCTTGAGTGGCTTTTTCTGTCAGTTTATCAAAAATTCTTTGTGCCCGTTTATAATCTTGTTGTGCATCGGCTAAGCGTTTGAGCTTGCCATATAAAAGCGGTACATCTTGATCTGCCCCTTGGCTTTTATTAGTACTACACTCAACAAAGTCTACACCATCGATCGTGGCATTATAGTAAACAGTGCCGGGTGAACCTCCTTTCCTTGTAACAACACCATTAAAATCCCTTTGCTCCTCCTTGTCGGACGAAGTAAATATGGCAACCTTGTGGATGGCATCTTCCTTTATTATAGTACTATATATGTCTCCAAGCTGGTACCGTCGATCATCATGCCTTTTATTATATCGAAAGCCTTGATCGTGCGCTGGCAAGCCAGAGGTAATAAAATTAACCTGCCCGCCCAAATCATTTTCGACTTCATTTTTAACCCTTTCATATTCTTTCTTAGCTTGCTCAAGAGCAACATCAGGACGATTTTTAGATAGTTCCATTTGCGAAGCAGTAAGTCGCCCCTCCGCATCTCGTTCCTCAGATTGCATTTTTTCGCTCGGCGACATCATACCTTGAGCTTTTTCTATTCCGCCTGATGGAACTTCTGCACGTAGTGACATAGGAGTAGTAAGTATTATGAGATCCGTAGCGAGTATATCAATACTGCACTACGGTATCTATTTTACCCCCCCCCCTCATCAAAAAGTCAAGATTAGAAACATTTGGCGAAAACAGGGAAATTGAGTATACTCAACGCCTATGGCGAAGACCGAACCGACACTGATGGATAAGGTGGCAAACCTGGCGAAACGTCGTGGATTCCTTTTTCCTTCAGCAGAAATATACGGTGGGTACGGCGGTTTTTGGGATTGGGGTCCACTAGGTTTGAAGTTAAAGAATAACATCAAGAACATGTGGTGGCGCGATTTCGTGCTGACCTGGCAGGATGTGGTCGGGATGGACGGTTCGATAATTACCAACCCGAAGGTGTGGGAAGCGAGTGGCCATGTTTCGAACTTCGTTGATCGGTTGGTGGAGTGTACGAAATGCCACCATCGCTTCAAGGCCGACGATGTTTCCGGTTCGTGTCCGGATTGCGGCGGTTCGTTGACCGAGCCGCGGACGTTCAACACGATGTTCACGACCAACGTTGGGCCGGTGCTCGAAACTGCCAATCAAGCGTATCTTCGACCGGAAACGGCACAAAGTATTTTTGTGAACTATGAAAATATCCGAACCACTCAGCGATTGAAATTACCATTCGGCATCGCCCAAATCGGCAAGGCCTTCCGCAATGAAATTACGCCGGGCAATTTCATTTTCCGGTCGCGCGAGTTCGAACAAATGGAATTGGAATATTTTTGTTTGCCGGAAACCTCGGATGAATATTTCGATGAGTTAGTGGAAACGTGCTTCGAGTGGTTCCTGAAGCTCGGCATCAAGCCGGAGCATATTCGCAAACATGCTTATCCGACCGGCGAACTCGCGCATTATGCGCGTGCTACGACGGACATTGAGTTTGCTTTCCCGATTGAAAAAGGATGGGCGGAATTGATGGGCATCGCCAATCGCACCGATTATGATTTGAAACAGCACGGAAAATTCGCTAAGGGCGACGAGAGTGCCTTTGCCACGCCGGTGGATGATACTGGCTCGAAGAAAGTTGTGCCGTATGTCATCGAACCGTCGATGGGTGTTGACCGCGCGGCGTTGGCGTTCCTACTCGATGCCTACGAGGAAATCGAAGGCGGGCGTAGCACGACGACGGATAGTGTTAAAGAAGTGGAAACGGTGTTGCGGATCCACAAGAATTTAGCGCCTTATCAAGTGGCGGTATTGCCGTTATCGAAAAAATCGGAACTCACCAACATCGCCGAAGACATTACCAAGACACTGCGGCTTCATTGGTCGACCGATTATGATGAAACGTCGTCCATCGGCAAACGCTATCGTCGCCAAGATGAAATCGGAACGCCGTATTGTTTGACGGTCGATTTCGACACCGTCGAAGGTGTCAAGCGTCCGAAAGGTACGGTCACGGTTCGCCATCGCGATACGATGGCGCAAGAGAATATCGCGATTCCTGAAATTGTTGATTTCTTTCGCGCTAAATTAGCGTAATTTTGTGAACCGGATTTTATATATAGTTGCGGGACTTCTCGTAGTAGTCGGTCTAGGCGCAATGCCAGTGCACGCGCAAACATTGTCGTATACAAAATTCCATTCGGACATCGTCATCAACAATGATGCCTCGATTGCGGTTACAGAAACGATCGATGTCAATTTTTCTGTCGCCCATCACGGTATCTATCGGGCAATTCCGTATCGATTTTCGACTTTGGACGGCAGTCAAGCTTCGATTCCGATCACTATCGATAGCGTGGATCAAGATGGAAGTTCGGCGCAGTACACGACGTCGACCGATGGTACATATGACACAGTGAAAATCGGTGATGCCAATACGACGATCACCGGTTCGCACGAATACGTCATCCATTACACCGCGGAGGCGGCCGTCAATTTCTTTACTGATCACGATGAGTTGTACTGGAATGTGACCGGCGATCAGTGGGACGCAGCACTGAGCAATGTTTCCGCCTCGATAACATTCGCTGACGTGGTGAAAAATACAAATGGCGCTTCGCCGATGGTAACACAGACCGCTTGTTATACCGGAGCAGCAGGGTCGAAAGCCCAGGATTGCACTCACGAACAACAAGACTCAACCGCAACATTTAGCAGTCAAGATTTTCTTACCGTTGTCGTTGGTTGGCCAAAAGGATTTGTCACCCAATCGGTGGATTTTGCTACCCTGCGTAATGCCGGAACAACAACCCCACAACCATCTGGCATATCAACAAAAGCCGCGGTGTTGATTATTGTATTCATTGGCATACTTTTTATTCTGGGCTTACTCTTTGTAATTGTGTCGTGGAGCAAGCGCGACCGACGCGCGATAATCGCGCAGTACGATCCGCCGCCGGACGTCAAACCGGGTGAAGTTTCCGAATTGGTATCGTCAGCTGGCAACAGTACGGTCATTAGCGCCACTATCATCGATCTGGCCGTTCACGGCTTCCTGCGGATTGAGGAAAAAGAAGATACGGTTTTTCTCGGTCTCGGACATACGAAGAGTTACGATTTTGTTGAATTGAAAAAACCCGATGATGCGCTCCGTCCGTATGAACGGCAAGTATTGGATGCACTGTTTCGTCAACCAGAATATCCGGCTGTTGACGGACGAATTTCTCTGAGCACATTTAAAACACACCGCACGAGCACCTACCAAGCGTTTGCCACGGTGAGCTCGACAATTGATGGGGTTGGTACCGAGCGCGGTTGGTTTGCCTACGGCTCGGGATTACGGTCGCTGTTCCGTTCGATGACTCCGACCGGGCGCGATCTCTTATGGTATCTGAAAGGATTTCGTTTATTTTTAAAGACCGCCGAACAGCACCGACTGCAGTGGCAAGAAAAGGAACATATTTTTGAAACGCTGTTGCCGTACGCCATGGTGTTGGGCGTCGCCACTGAATGGAGCAAAACGCTGGCGCCCCTAATGACCCAGCCGCCGGATTGGTACCGCGGTGATTTCTCCAACGGATTTAATGGCCTCATACTGTATACCGCGCTCAGTGGTCTAACTTCCCAGGTAGCGGTTAGCGGCGCGAGCGGCGTCAGTGCCGCCGCGTCCGGCGGTTCGGGTTTTGGCGGCGGCGGTTTCTCCGGCGGCGGAGGCGGTGGGGGCGGCGGCGGTGGGTGGTAGACTCAGCAACTACTAAAGAAACCTGTTGTATTGTTTGATTAATTTCATCATTATCTTGCGGTATGTCACAATGGCATGATCAGGAATGGGTTGACGAAAAATTATGGGTAGAGGTTGAGCATGATGAACTCTACCCACCCGAAGCGGTCACTAAAATTGATGGTGCAAAAAACTTGATTAGTAGTTTCGATGCAGCAGGGAAAGATGTGGTTGACGTTGGGTGCGGTACAGGATGGTTTGGTGAACTTTTTCAACAGCGAGGAGCGCGCGTTATTGGGACGGACATCTCGCCAACCTTATTAGCTCAAGCATCAAAACGCATAAAAACAGTAAAGGCGTCCGCTGATGAGCTACCTTTTCCCAATGAGCAATTCGATGCAGCGTGTTTCTTTATGGTAGCACACGTGCTTGAAGAGCCGGGTCTAGCGCTTCATGAGATTTCTCGGATACTTAAGACTGATGGAAAATTATTTTTTGCTATTGTTTCACCCGATGCAGAGATCTGGGATGAGAAAACGAAACTTTGTTCATCAAACAAACAACTCTTGAATCAAGAAAAAGAGCGAGTCTGGGTTTTTAATTTGAAGGATGGAAGATCGTTCACAAAACACTACTTTCACCGGCCATTACCGTACTACCATCATTTGTTTGCGGAGTTCTTTCAATTAGAGCGGGAATTGCAACCGTCATTTATATCGCAGACGTTTCCCGAAGGAATGTATGCGGAACATGAATATTACTTTGCAGAATTAGTAAAAAAGAGGTTAAAGTAAAAATCAAATAACGAATTTCATTTTCCTGAAGTATTCATTTGCCATCATCGCTCAGCTTGTACTAGGTGTAGCGGTGCTGGAAGGATAAATGTGCTATACTAAACCCTGAACAAACATACTTTTCCACTCCCATGCCCGTCATCGTCGATCCCGATACGATTCTCCCCGACAAAGCTAAGAATTTTCATCCGTCACAGTTGATGCTGTGGCTATTGTTTCCAGTGGTGTTAGCGGTTGGTTTTGTTGCTGGTCTTGTGGTTGGGATTAAACAGGGGCAAAATTCAGTAACCAATAACACGAACAGTACAAAAACGGTGATGAATACATCGATCGTGCCGAACGCGAATACGCGTGTTTTGACGAATACGACTAACGCTAACACCAATGTCAGCAATGCCTTCTCCAATCTCAATACGACCAACATGGCGAACGGTGATTACCTAAAAATTTCGTCGGTCACGCAAGCACAACTCGACGCTAAGCAACAGCTAGATATTACCAATTTGGTTGACCAAACCGCCAGCGTCACCGATATTATCCGACAGCAAGATCTTATTAGTATTAAGTTTGCACTTCGCGCGTACGCCAGCGTTGAAGGTAGTTATCCGTCAACCAATGGCCAGGCGACGAAAATTGAGGGGAAGAGCGGCGAGGCGCTCTATCCGGCGTTAAAGCAATTTTATGGCGGCACGTACGCCTTGAAAGTTGATCCAGAATCGCCAACGTATTATTACGGCTACACGTCGAACGGCACATCTTTTACTTTGACCGCCTATCTGACGAGCAAGAAGAAGGCGTTTACCTTGACTGATGGTTCATGATCTCGTTAGTACGGTTGAGGAGGCTCCTAATCTCTGACAATATTTTTCTTATACACGTAACACTCACCTAGCATGAGAATCATCCATCGCACGAAACTTCCAAACGGTCTTCGGGTAGTAACGATTCCACTCCATGATACGCAGGCTGTGGCGGTGTATGTGTTAACCAAGGTCGGCTCACGTTACGAAACGCGATCCATCAACGGTATTTCGCATTTCATCGAACATTTGATGTTCAAAGGTACAACGAAGCGTCCGACCACGTTAGATATTTCGAAACTGCTTGATGGTGTTGGGGCAAGCTATAACGCTTTTACGTCGAAGGATTGCACCGGGTACTATGTCAAAATGAATCACGAGCACACCGAGTTAGCGCTCGATGTGGTCAGCGATATGTTGCAGAATTCGCTGTTTGATGCGAACGAAATTGAGCGCGAACGCAATGTGATTATTGAGGAAATAAAGATGTATAACGAAAATCCGATCATGGCCATCGAAGATCTCTTCGAGGGCGCGGTGTTTGGTCAGCACCATCCGTTGGGGTGGAATATCGCCGGTCCGCAATCGGTTATTCGACAAGTAACACGGAAAGAAATTATCAAATACCGTGATCAGTATTACCACGCCGGAAATATGTGGGTGGTGGTGGCGGGAAAGTTGAATCCGAAAATCAATCAACAAATTCTCAAGTATTTCAAAACAGTCAAGCGACAACCGCGAACCCCGAAATTCAAGCCGTATCAAGCGGCACCGGCAATTCCGGTCGTGATGCGCCATAAAGAATTAGAACAAGTCCAGCTCGGCCTCGGCGTCCGAAGTTACGCATACACCGACAAAAAACAAGCGGCCTTAACCGTCTTATCGGTTATGCTGGGCGGGAATATGAGTTCGCGCCTCTTTGTTGAGGTACGTGAAAAGCGGGGATTGGCGTATGACGTCACTTGCTCGCCGAATCCGTACGAAGATAGCGGCTGCTTCATGGTACATGCGGGATTAGAAAAGAGCCGATTGGCCGAAGCTTTGCAGGTGATTGTGGCGGAAATGAAGAAGTTGAAGACGACGTTGGTTGGTGCTGCTGAATTAGCCCAAGCCAAAGAGTTCATCCGCGGGAAGACAATTCTTGGCCTAGAAGATTCTGATAGTCTGGCATCGTGGTATGGTCGACAATCTTTATTCAATTCGAAGACCCAATCACCGGAAGATGTCTTGAAAAAGATTGCTAATGTTACCGCAGCGGATGTTCAGGCGGTAGCGAACGAGCTCTTCAAACCGGCGAATATGCACTTGGCCTTGATTGGTCCATACAAAGACCCAAAACCGTTCGCCAAGATTATCAAGACGATCTAGTTGTTTTGTGGAGCGAAATCATCCGTCCTGGAGTCCCTTTATACGTTTGATGTGGTGAGGGTTTGGTTAGGGTAAGACAATCGGCTTTGGGTTGGTCAGAAATTGTAAAAATGGTATACTATAACCCTCATAGGTTAGTATTATTTTAATGGCACGCACACTTTCTTCCGAAACCGTAGGTAAGGTCGGTGAGTCGGTTACCCTTCAAGGTTGGGTTCATGTTCGCCGTGATATGGGTAAGATTATCTTTGTTCATCTCCGCGACCGTACCGGACAGGTACAGGTGGTATTTGTGCCGGGCGAATGCCCGGATTATGAATTAGCCAAGACGCTTCGCGATGAATTCGTGGTGGAAATTACTGGTGTCGTGGCTGATCGCGGAAAGAAAAACGTGAACGAAAAAATGGTGACCGGGACGGTAGAAATCCAAGCCCGAACACTGAAAATTCTCAACGAAGCACAAACCCCGCCATTTCCGCTTGATGACACGAAGGATGTTAGTGAAGAACGACGGTTGACCTATCGCTATCTTGATTTGCGGAGCGAGCGAATGCAAAAAAATATTCGCTTACGCCACAACGTAATTGCCTACATGCGGAGCTGGTTAGATAAACAGGGTTTTATCGAAGTTGAGACACCATATGTCACGAAAGGAACACCGGAAGGCGCACGTGAGTTCATTATTCCTTCTCGTCTGCACGCCGGTGAATTCTATGTCTTACCGCAAAGCCCGCAACAATTTAAACAGCTGTTAATGGTTGGCGGGATAGAACGGTATTTCCAAATTGCTCGTTGTTTCCGCGATGAAGACCAGCGTGGTGACCGCCAAGCCGAATTCACCCAACTCGATTTGGAAATGTCATTTGTAACGCAAGAGGATGTCTTGCAATTGAACGAGCAACTATTTACGGAACTTGTTGCGTCAGTGGTACCAGAAATGAAATTGTCGACTACACCGTTTTCACGTTTAACGTATGCCGAAGCATTGAAGCAATATGGTACAGACAAACCAGATTTGCGCAAAGATAAGAACGACCCGAACGAACTAGCTTTCGCCTGGGTAGTAGATTTTCCGATGTTTGAAAAAGGATCGGACGGCTCGATTCAAGCTGTGCACCACCCGTTTTGCATGATCCATCCCGATGATACTGATAAACTCGAATCAGATCCATTAAGTGTCCGTGCGGCATCCTACGACTTAGTCTTGAACGGCTACGAAATATCCTCTGGGTCTATTCGCATTCATCAAGCAAAACTCCAAGAAAAGATTTTCCAAATACTTGGCCTTTCTCCGGAGTTAATCGAAGCAAAATTCGGTCATATGCTTCGAGCTTTCAGTTACGGTGCTCCGCCACACGGCGGAATGGCCCCGGGCATCGATCGCTTCATTATGATTCTAGCCAACGAACCGAACATCCGCGAAGTGATCGCCTTTCCGAAAACCGGCGATGGGCGCGACCTCATGATGGGCGCACCGAGCGAGTTACCGCCGAATGCGCTGCGCGACGCACACATTCAACTTCGGGTGAAAAAAGAATAAACACATTATCATGACGCTGTCGGCACTCCAGAAGTATATCCTGAAAGAGTGCTATCAGTATCTGAAACCGCGCGTTCCGCGCCAGCCCTTTACTAAATTCTACGCTCGTACAACACATCCTAATGCGGACAGTATAACGGTATCGCTCGAACGGCTGATTGATCGGGGATTACTTATTGGTTTCGGACGACGGACACCGAAGAAATGGTTCATCGAAGAAGTAAAACTGACGCCGCTCGGGCGAAAAACGACGCGCTCGCTCTACGGTAAACAACAACAATTACCACTACTAAAAATATGAATACAGTGCAGGGAAAATATCCAGAACAATTTGTCGGACCGGTCCAACTTCGATGTGAAAATAATACTCTATCATTTTCTGGAAAGAAAAAATGGGAAGGCAAAGTATGGTTGTGGTATGCACTTGGTTGGGTGGCCTTTTATTATCTGACGGAGTACCTTTTTCGCTCACTCCCTAAAAGTTGGTATCCCAACGATGCGTATGTCATCGGTCTAGCAAGGCTATTATTATTAATGTTCTACTGGCGTGGTGATGTAGAACGGTGGTTTCATAGAAATCCCGCTGATGATGTTGTTATTTCGGTTGGAATGCAAGAGATTACGAGTATTAGCCTTTCTCCTAAAAAACTAAATATGATCATAAAATCAAAGGATGTAAAGAAACTAAAAAATGGTCGTTTTATTGTCCGTGCCTCTGAATCAGCTACCTTAGAAGAAATTCATACCTCATTAAAGAATGAAGTTAAACAGGCGTAACAAATTACATACTTATTATGCCAATTCCAGCCAAACTCACCAAACATCTCGCGCAGAATAAAGTCATCTACGATGTTGTGCCGCACAAGACGGTCTTTACGGTCTACGATTTAGCGCAAACGACAAAAGTGAAATTGAACACAATTATCAAGACCTTGCTGGTGAAGTACGATAAAGACTATGTTCTGGTTGTTTTACCAGCACATTTACGTCTCGATTTGGTGGCGTTGAAGAAATTCTTAAAAGCAAAGAAAGTCGAATTGGCAAAAGAAAAAGACATGGCGGCAAAGTTTAAAACGAAACCGGGCGCCATGTTGCCGTTCGGGTCGATGTACAAAATCGGTGTAGTGGCAGATAAGAGCCTACTGAAAGCAGAGAAGGTTCTGATGAGCGCCGGGTCGTTTACCGAATCGCTCCACCTCAAAATGAAATCGTATTTAAAAGCCGAACAGCCACAGATGGCGAAGATCGGGAAGAAAGCTTAATTATTTTTTTACTCTTATGTCAATTGAGAATATCGGCCCATCACCAGAAGAAATGGGAATACCGACCAAGGAAGAAAATGAAGGAAACCTAGAAAGTAAACCAAAAATTGATTATTTACCTGAATTGGGAATTTTCTATGGCATTGGGGATCAGGCGGTTATACATCGATCAAGCGGAGCGGTTGAGTCTGATTGGAAGATAAAATCTTTTGGAAAAAAGTCCGTGATAGTCAATAAAGAGGATGAAACCGGTGGTAGCTTACAGAAGGCAATTCCACGTGAAGAATTTTGCCAATGGCAAAAAAATTCACCCCAGTTTCGTTATAATCGAAAGGTAGAGCCACATCATGCATCTCGTATCGATGAGGATACGATGCGACGGACACTTGGGCAATAGTGTAAATCAAAAAACTACGAACAATAAGTTCATTTGCATCACTTAAGAAATTCTCGAAAATTAATACATGCGCGACATTAAAGATTCAGCATTTAGCGGTCCGCTCGACCTTCTCCTGCAACTAATTGAGAAGGAAGAGTTGGATATCAGTCAGGTGTCGTTGGCTGGCGTGACCGATCAGTACATCGCTTCATTGCAGGCGATGGAGGAATTGCCGGTTGATGAATTGGCGGATTTCTTGGTGATCGCGGCAAAGCTGTTACTGATCAAATCGCGATTGCTGGTGCCAGGTGCGGAAGCTGATCCGGATGATGCCGGTGTTGAACTCGAACGGCAGTTGAAGATGTATCAAGCGTTCGTCGAGGCCTCGAAACACGTGGCTCGGCTATTCAACAATCATCGTGTTCTCTATCCGCGCGAAGGATTTGCCATGGTTGAACCGATTTTCAACCCACCGGAAGGTTTGCAGGCGAATGATTTACGAGAACTGTTTGGATCGGTGCTGAAAGAATTGGAACCGATTACTCGGTTACCCCAGACCGTCATCGTCCGCACGATTAACATTCGCCAAAAAATCGAGCAAATTACGCAACGATTGCTTGCCGAACGAGAAACGAGTTTCCATGAACTGCTCCGCATGTCATCGAATAAAACGGATGTGATTGTGACGTTCTTAGCGATGCTCGAAATGGTCAAGTTGCGAACAGCGACCGTGATTCAAAAAACACTTTACTCAGACGTGACCGTATCGGCGCTCGATGCTGTCCCGGAAGAATTTACTCAACCTGAACCAGAAATTGCACTATGAGCCTTACACGTAATCTCGAAAGTTTACTTCTTGTTGCCACGCGGCCGTTGTCGTTAAAAAAACTTGCCGAACAAACCGGAGTGACGGTTGGCGATGTCGAGCAGGCACTCGTCGGATTGAAAGAAAAGTACAATCGCGACGATAGTGGTATTCAGATACTTGAACACGCATCGAGCGTGCAATTTGTCACCAGCCCATTGGCGAGCAAACTCGTCACGGAGTACCTGAAAGAAGAGCAAGCGGGGGAGTTAACACGTCCGGCCTTAGAAACGCTGACTATCGTTGCGTATCGCGGACCAATTTCAAAAATCCAATTGGATACGATTCGTGGCGTGAATTGCAGTTTGATATTGCGCAACCTGATGATTAAAGGTTTGGTTGAGTCAAAGACGCACAAGGATAAGTTTCAAACGTCATATACCGTGACCGATGATTTTCTACGCTTTCTCGGACTTACGGATATTTCTCAACTTCCGGATTACGAACAACTCCATGTCGATGAACGATTGGAACAAATCCTGAATCCGACGATGCCCGTGACCACGACCGAAGAAACAACTCTACCCGCCGTCTAACTATGACCCGTCGCTCACCCCATCAACCACTCGTCGTCGCCAATTGGAAAATGCAACTTGGCGTTGAGGAGTCGCATGAACGTATTACGGAGTTGAAGCAGCAATTAAAAACCGTTCGCGGAAGATATCAGGCAGTCGTTTGCCCATCGTTTGTCAGTTTGGACGGGATGAAGAAATTATTACGCGGTAGTGACTTACTCCTCGGCGCGCAGGATGTCTTTTGGGACGATCGTGGCGCCTATACCGGCGAAGTGTCGCCGATGAACTTGCGCGAAGTCGGTGTGGAATATGTTATTATCGGCCATTCCGAGCGCCGCCAACTGCTCGGTGAGACGGATGAAATGGTATCGCGGAAAGTGGTCAGCGCGCTTGGTCATGGATTAACGCCAATTCTCTGTGTTGGTGAAACAGCGCACGAGCGGAATGAAGGCCGACATGAAGTTGTTGTGCGCCGTCAGGTGATGAGCGCCTTGCGAACCGCGCCACCGCCAACTGGTCATAACAAACTCTACATTGCTTACGAACCGATATGGGCGATCGGCACCGGCGAAGCGGCGAGTGCCGAGCAAGCATGTATGATGCACCAAGTTATCCAACAGACACTCATTGATCTGTATTCATTTCCACTCGTTGAACAAAGCTACCGAACCCTCTACGGCGGCAGTGTCGATGAGAAGAATGTCAGCCAGTATGTGCGTGTTGATGCATTTCACGGTGCGCTCGTTGGTACGGCCAGCCTCAAACCAGAAACATTCGCTTCACTTATCACCAATATAATTAAAACTTTTTAACCACAAACATATGCCAAAAAAAACACGAGTTGCTATTAATGGATTCGGTCGCATCGGCCGCCATGCCTTCAAAATTGCTATGGAAAAACCGGAGTTGGAAGTCGTTGCCGTGAATGATCTTGGTTCTCTGGAAGTTATGGCGCACTTGTTGCGCCACGACACGGCTTACGGCGCGTATCATCGAACGGTAAAAGTAGAAGATAACTGGTTACTCGTTGATGATCGCCGCATTAAATTCGTATCGGTGAAAGAACCAGCAGAACTCCCATGGAAAGAATTGAAAATTGACGTGGTACTTGAATCAACGGGTCGCTTAACGAAAGACGGAGCGGCGCGAGCGCACCTGACTGCCGGTGCCAAACGTGTGATTGTCTCTGCACCGACCAAAGGTGGAGACGTGCAAACGTATTTGTTTGGTGTTAATGCTGAAAAAAATCACGGCGATGATGTTATTTCCAATGCTTCCTGCACAACGAATTGTGTCTCGCCGGTCAGCAAAGTCATGTTAGAAAAATTCGGTATCAAAAAAGCGGCGATGACGACGATTCACTCGTATACCGCCGAACAGAATCTTGTCGACGGCCCGGTGCCGCCGATGCATCCTGATCTTCGACGTGCTCGTGCTGCGGCACAAAACATCGTGCCGACAACGTCCGGTGCGGCAATTTCCACGGCGGAAGTGTTGCCTGAACTCAAAGGGAAATTTGATGGTTATGCACTTCGGGTTCCAACACTTACCGTGTCGTATACGGATTTTACGTTTCTGACCAAACGGAAGACGACAATTGAGGAAGTAAACAGCGCCTTCCGCAAAGCCGCCGCCAGTCCGGCAATGAAAGGAGTGTTGGTTGTCTCCGATGAGCAGTTGGTCTCCACTGACTTTAAAGGCAATCCAGCCTCCGCGATCGTTGACTTGCCGTTGACGAATGTTATTGATGGCGACTTAGTGAAAGTTGCGGCCTGGTATGACAACGAATGGGGCTATGCAAATCGTTTCGTAGAACAGGCGGTCTTGGTGGGAAAACTCCTCTAGCGACCGCTATCCGGAGGTGGTATACTCCACGCGAAAGATATCAACAGTAAACACATTAATTTATTCAGAGTCTGTTCGGCGAAACCTAGCACTATATGATGTTGGACGAAGCCGGATTCCTGCCGAAAACTGGCAGGCGACTCTGCTAGAAAAGGGGGTGAATTGAGCGCATGGAAACACTAAAAACAATTATCGAAGTGATCGTCGTTGTCGTTATCGTCGGCGGCGTGATTGCCACGATGAGTCATCGTTGGCAGAATAAGTTTACGAACGCGATGTTAGCCAAAGCCTTCTTTTGGTTCGCGTTAGTGAACGGTGTTCTAGCAGTCTTCACCCAATACGGATTTGTGTATCAGGTTGGAACCCAAGAACTTTTTGCCGATCCGACGTTTTATCTCCTACTCGCAATCGTTGCGATGTTGGGCGGTATTTACTTGAATACAGAAAAGAAATAACTGTGTGCGTACGCACCATCCGGCACGGGAAATCCGAGCCGAGTTGGTGTTGCTCATTTTGCCATGGCGCAAGGCCACGGCAAAATGCCTGAGAAGAGTCTCGCGACCCAAAATGAATTCGTGTCGCTCGACCAGCTCTTGTTGTCTGGTCTTGCCAATTATGCTAATTATCGCTACACTCCCGCTGTTTTCACCCATGGCGCTATCGTCTAGTCCGGTCTAGGACGTCTGGTTCTCATCCAGGAAACCCGGGTTCGAATCCCGGTAGCGCTACCATCGCCAGAGCGATCGACCAACGGTCGAGGGTCCTGGCGATTGCATGACTGGATTCGAAGCCGACTGTTGCGCCGCGAAGCGGATGAAGCCACAGCGGCAGGCTTTGGAGGAGAGGCGAACCTTCCACGGTTCGACTCGGGGGAGAAGGAATCCCGGTAGCGCTACCATCAACACTTATTATTGATGACCGAGAGGATCCGCATACTAGTGTGACCGACACACAATCGACGCTATCAAAGCGTATAAACATTAGGCGATATTACTATGGATTATTCTATAAAGTTTGAAATCAATTCTAATAATACCATTCTCAAAACAAAAAAGTATTTTATAGAGAATAAATTTAAACTTCAAAGTGAGGATGAAAATGAAATAGTTTTTACCCGTGGTAGTGCTATTATAAATAGGATTACGTTCAATCCATTAAGTTGGAAAAGCAATATAAAGGTTGGTGTAAAGGGTACAACCGTTCATTTGCAGGCCGATATTTCCACAACAGGTCAGACAGTAACTGAACATGAAGTTAAATTATGGGAAGATTTCTTTGAAAATTATAAGAAAACTATCATTCAGGGTGTAGATGTAAATAGTGATAACAAAAAAGCGATACATAATACAAAATTAAAAAGTTTCAATCTTTTATTAAAACTTATTGGAATTGCTGCTGTAGTTGGATTAATTATTGGAATTATTAAAAGCGTTATTATTTTGAAATTTAAATGAGCGCAACTTTCTAAACATTTTTATACAATCAACGAACAACGAGTAGACGATATGCTCTGCACAATCCCATACGCCAAAACACTAAAACGAAATTTTCTATTTATTCCACCATCCGCGTACAGGCTCCCGACCGAGAGGGCATCAGATTGTTCCTAGAAAATAGCTCCAGAAACCCTAACACTGCCTCCACAGCCTAGTCCCAAGATCCGAGTGGGCTACCACCTTTTCCTTGTTTTTGCTATACTGTGGGTAACTAAACCAACACGCCTATGCGACGCCCAATCCTCATTACTGTTCTCATCATCGTTTTCCTAGCGCTTGTCGCTGGGGCATATTGGTTTGTAGTACAACAGGGTAAAGCCTCGTGGCCGTGGGTTTCGAAAACCACTACCACCACGACTACGCAAACGAACACAACGAATACGGTTACGCCAAAAAATGTATCGTTACCGACTGAGGTGAAGGGTGATACGGCGGTGACGGGGACACTCAAAGCAGGTACGAAAACAATCACGATTTCCAGCCAGCAAAAATATGCGACATTTAATGGTAGCGCGGTGGTGAGTGGAAAGACGTATCTCGTGGTGTACTTTGATGCAGTCGCGCCGGCTGATGCCTTAGCAATCCAATCTCAAATTCAATCGGTATCGTTATCTGACGGTACAACGACATATCCGTTGATGTATTTAAAGATCGCGAGCACGACCGTAAAGAATGATCGCGGATTCTTTGAGTATCTTATCCCGACTGATGCTAAGAATTTGCAGTTACAGCTGGGTACCGATGCTACAAAGCAGACGGTCACGATAAAATAACTTCCAAGTAATATGCGCATTGGTCTCGTCACACAGGCCTATTATCCTGTGCTGGGTGGCGTGACCGAGCATGTTTGGCATATCGGCAAAGAACTGCAACGGCGTGGTCATGAGGTAACGGTTATTACCGGCGGCATTCATCGCTCGATGAAAATCGGCAGCGGAAAGCGCGATGACGATCGCGATCTGCGCGTTCTTCGTCATGGTGTACAAATTCCATTGACGATGAACGGTGCGACTATGCATGTGACCTGGGGATGGAAGTTGGGGCGAATGCTTCAAAAAATTGAAGAGCGCGAGCAGTTCGATATCATTCATATTCAAAGTCCGACTGATCCAGGGTTACCGCTCATTGCTAGCAAGGTGATGCGGACACCGAAAGTCGGCACGCATCACTCGTTCCGTGATAGTCACGCATTTTCTGATCTTATCTATCGGCTGTTTCGTACCGTAATTGATGATGCTGTGGAAAAAATCGGCCAACACATCGCTGTCTCGCCCAGCGCCGAAGCGATTGTCCGTCGATACTATCCTGACCTTGATGTAGCGGTAATTCCCAACGGCATTGATACCGACCATTTTTCGCCTGAGGTGAAACCGTGGGATCGTACCGATGACGCATTGAATATTCTCTTCGTCGGACGGATGGATCCGCGGAAAGGTGCAAAGTATCTGTTCGCCGCCTTGCCTGAATTAGAGAAACGCATTGCCAATTACCGCGTTACCGTCGTCGGTACAAGTTGGATGAAGAAATACTACGATGCTCAAATTCCTTTGAGTCTTCGTCACCGCGTTGAGTTTAAAGGGTACGCCGCGCCCGAAGATATTCCGCGGTACTACAAGAGCGCTGATATTTACTGTTCACCAGCTACCGGCAATGAAAGTTTCGGCATTGTATTGCTCGAAGCTATGGCCTGCGGGACGCCGGTTGTCGCTTCGGATATTGATGGCTATCGGTGGGTCGTGAATCCTGGCGTCGAAGGGCTCCTCGTGCCACCGCGTAGTCCACGGCATTTAGCGGAGGCGATTACTGTATTAGCTAAAGACCCTGATCTTCGCCAGCGTATGGGGCAAGCGGGACGAGAGAAAGCGCTGCAATATGATTGGCGGCGAATCGTCGATCGTCTTGAACCGATCTATGAACGATTGCAAGCGAAGGGCAGAGTGTGATGTTACGGTGGTCTGATTTCCCGAACCTTGTCCACGGTTATTCTGAAGCTATTGACGGCACGATGGCTATCAACGGTGGTTTCGAGAACCGTCAGCACTATCTTGCGCAACATGGCTTACGGCCAGCGGAAACGGTGCACGCCGGTTTGTGTCATGGCACAAACATTGTCGTCGTAACGGCGTCGGACGGCGGAACTATTATTCCTGATACGGACGGACTCATAACCGCTGAACCAAACGTCGGTTTAGCAATGACCGCCGCAGATTGTCTGCTGATTTCGGCCTATGATCCAAAACGCCAGGTGATTGGCATGGTGCATGCCGGTCGCCGCGGTTTAGCAGCCGAAATACTATTGAAGTTTTTTCAGGGGTGGATTGAAGCGTTCCCTTCAATCGCGAGCGATTGCTTAGTTTCCATCTCACCAGGTATTTGCGCTGATCACTATACTGTGTCGAAAAATGATGCCGCCGCGTTCGCCCAGTGGCCTGATGCATGTCAAAAACGTGATTACGACTTCCGCCTTGATCTGCGATCTGTTGCACGCCAACAGTTATTAACGGCGGGCGTGCAAGAGGGGAAAATGATGTTTGACTCACGGTGCACATTTGAAGATCATGCGTTATATTCTTATCGTCGGGATCATCCGATAACTCCGCAATTGCAAGTTGGGTACATAGTTCGTAAATCAGAAATTTCTTGACGGCGTGGAGTGTCGAGAGTAGAGTCTTTATCAACGCCGTTCTTCACAACCTACATCCAACCAGGGAGGGAGCATGGTCAAGCTACGTGAGGCTCGCGACTATGTTGCGGCACATGCAACTTCCTACGACAATCTGGTGTTAGTCGATAGGTTTTTCACCTCGTTCGCTGCCGGCGCTCATGTCGTACTCGGCGCTCATGAACGATTCGCTTCGGCCGATTATTTTCGGCGAAGCACTGACCAGCTGTTCTACCTCTTCGTTTATCGATTCACGGAAGCAGACCGCTCTCGACTGACGTTCGCTTGCATCAGTTTCAAAGATCGGGCCTTGATCCAGGGCGAATGGAAGGCGATTGTCGAACATGCGAATTCCTACGTGGCCGATTTTTGTCAAACCGATGCCACCGATGATGTGGTTATCGCCTCGCTCGCATCGCCTGGGTATCCGATAGATGGAGCGTACATGATTGTTGGCCACGAACACGAACAGTTTGCCAGGCATCGTTCCTACCACGTCACTCGTCCATACATCACCTCGGAACACAGCCGCATGTTGTTGTACAACGCTTTGATTGAGACGTATAAATTGTTGAGCTTCTAGCGCCGCACCACAGATGTGCGGTTTTTTCTTGTCATTGGTTTTATCTCCTTGTAGGAGACTTGATACCCTAAAAATATAGGGTATACCCCCACACCAATAGAGGCCTTCATTGAGAGTATTGGTGCAGGTGTTGACGGGTCTTTGGTGTGGGGGTATACTACAAATTAGCACTCTCGGGGTGAGACTGCTAATCGGCCTTCGCTACGGCTATGGCCGATAAACCCTCTCAAATTCTATGATTTCCGATCGCCAGGAGGCACTCCTGGAAACCATCATCAAAACCTATACCGAATCGGCCAAGCCGATCAGCTCCGGTCATCTCGTCGGACGAAATGGTTTCGATGTTTCGCCGGCTACAGTACGTAACGATATGGCGGTTTTGGAAGACGAAGGTTTTCTCCATCAACCGCACACCTCGGCCGGACGGGTGCCGACGGAAGCCGCCTGGCGATGGTTCGTGAAGCGGGCGATGCCGACCGAAACGGTTGGCAAACGCGAGCGCGAGCATCTTGAGTCTGTTGCTAAGCATCATCATGATTCGGAGCAGGAAATGTTACGGAAACTAGCGAAAGCGATTGCGGAAATTATTGATGAAGCAGTGATCGTTGCCTTCGATAAAACCGATACGTATTATACCGGACTCTCCAACCTCTTCGGCCAACCGGAATTCGCCGACATCAACGTTCTGCAGAGCCTGTCAAAAGTGGTCGATCACCTCGACGTGGTGATGGCACAAATGTTTACCCATATTGGCAACGATGTGCATATCATGGTCGGGAAAGATAATCCATTCAGCGCCACCTGTGGCACGCTTATCGGGAAGTATAGTATTCCGCGACGCGCCAACGGCGTCATCAGTTTCCTCGGACCGTTGCGCCAAGACTACGGCGAACACATGGCCATCATGCGCTTTACTCAATCACTCTTACAGACTGTTTAATATCTCAATGGACGATCAGCCAAATCTCAGCCAAACTCCAGATACTGATAACGAACTTGTAGAGAAAGTTCGAAAGCTTGAACAACAACTGCTTGAGCATACGGACGGGTGGAAGCGTGCGAAAGCCGACTACCTGAACTTAAAGAAGCAAACCGATAAAGAGAAAGCAGATATTTTCCAATTTGCTCAAGGCAGTGTCGTCCTGGAATTCCTGCCGATCTATGACAACCTGAAACGCGCCATCAAGCATATTCCGGCAGACCAGATGGAAATTGAATGGGTCAAAGGCATTACCCATATACTCCGCCAGTTCGAAGAAGCGCTGAAAGCGATGAACATCACCCCGATCAAGACCGAAGGCGAACCATTTGACCATACAAAGCACCACGCTATTTCCAAAGTCAAAAAAGAGGGCATGAAGTCGGATACGATTATCGAAGAAGTGAAGTCCGGATTCATGGCCGGGGACAAAGTCCTCGAACCGGCGCAAGTCGTGGTCGCCGAATAAACAATGTTTTCCATCGCGGGTTAGAAACCCGCATTTCAATCCTTAATCTATAATCATTAATCACGAAACATATGGCAATCGTCAAATGGACACCGATGGATGTGATGGATGACATGGACCGATTCCTCGATGCCAGCTGGATGCCGATGATCCCACAACGGATCATGAACCCGGCTATGGATGTGTACGAGGATAAGGACAACGTCATCGTCGAAACGCCGCTCGTCGGCATCGATCCATCGAAGGTCAACATCGAAATCGAAGACAATATTCTCAAAATCTCCGGCCAATCATCGCACAAGTCGGAAGTCGATGACAAGAGTTACTACCGCAAAGAAGTGCGCTACGGTTCATTCTACCGCGCCGTCTCATTACCGAAAGCGGTGATCGGAGAAAAAGCCGAAGCCAACTACAAAGACGGCATTCTGCATATCACTGTCCCGAAAGCGGACGAAGCGAAGCCGCGGCGAATCTCAGTGAAAGCTTCATAAGGTAGATTCGCCTCCCTCCCACTCGGCTTCGCCGGGTCTCCCTCCCGATTTCGGGAGGGAGATGCCCGAAGGGCAGAGGGAGGGGACTTCAAGCGGGCGGCGCACCATCGCGTAGAACACGACACAAGCATGGGTCGCCCACTCGAGAATAACTTCACTCATCATCAATCCCGTTAGAAGTGCGACCTAACGGGACAGAAGAATAAACTTCATTACACGCACTTCTAACGGGATCAATGCCTCCACAACAACCGTCACAATTTAACCCCAATCATCTGTTACGTCTGAACGCGCGCTGTCCGATTTGCAATAACGTCTACGACTTGCAGAAGCTGCGGATTATCGGCGAACGCGAACAACAAATTCTGGCATACATCGATTGCCAAAATTGCAGCACCGCGTTGCTGTCAGTATTGTCGATGAATCCGAACGGCATGACGGCGCAAGGTCTGGTCACTGATCTGACGGTTGATGAAGTGGTGGATATGGATGCGCAGCGACACGTCAAAGCCGATGATGTTCTCGACCTCCACGAATTTTTAGAAACAAATAAACCAGGTATTTTCACGATTCGTCCTTAACCCCGCACCACAATAGACCAAACTCAATCATTCGATACCTTATGGAATTTCATTTACAAACGTACCCTCAAGCCGAACAATATTTTACTATTGTGGTGCGGGGTTAACTCATTTATTTCACACGAGTAATTCAACAATCATATGGCAAAGATCCTCGGTATTGACCTCGGTACGACCAACTCGGCGATGGCCGTCATCGAAGGCGGTGAACCAAAAATTTTAGAAAACGCGGAAGGTGTCCGAACCACGCCGTCAATCGTCGCGATCTCGAAGACCGGCGAACGGTTGGTCGGTATGGTGGCGAAACGCCAAGCGGTCGTCAACCCGACGAACACGCTGTATTCGATTAAGCGCCTGATCGGCCGACGTTGGGACGACGCGGAAGTTCAACGTGACTTGAAAGTCTTACCGTTTAAGATGGTCCAAGGTGGCGAAGGTGTAAAGGTTGAAATGAGCGGCAAGGATTACACGCCGCAGGAAATCTCGGCGATGGTACTCCAGAAACTGAAAGCTGACGCCGAAGCGAAACTCGGTGAGAAAATTACCGAAGCTGTCATTACTGTCCCGGCGTACTTCGATGATGCCCAGCGCCAAGCCACGAAAGACGCCGGTCGCATTGCCGGATTCGATGTGAAACGCATTATCAACGAACCGACAGCCGCCGCACTTGCCTACGGATTCAACAAGAAGAAAGATGAAAAGATCGCCGTTTATGATCTTGGCGGGGGAACGTTCGACGTTTCCATTCTCGAAGTCTCGGCTGATACCGTCGAAGTGAAATCCACCAACGGCGACACGCACCTCGGTGGCGATGACTTCGACCAGAAGATCATCCACTGGATGTTCGATGAATTCCGTAAAGAACAAGGCGTTGATTTATCGAAAGATCAGATGGCCTTACAACGCCTGAAAGAAGCCGCGGAAAAAGCCAAGCACGAACTGTCAACCGCGATGGAAACGGAAATTAACTTGCCGTTCATCACGCAAGGAAGCGCCGGTCCGCTCCACTTCGTTCTGAAGTTCACCCGCGCGCAGTTAGAAAACCTTGTTCGCGATCTCGTCGACCAGACGCTCATCCCGACCCAGAAAGCACTCGACGACGCCGGATTAAAAACCTCCGACATTAACGAAGTCATTCTCGTCGGCGGTATGACGCGCATGCCGATGGTGCAACAAGCTGTTGAAAAGTTCTTCGGCAAGAAACCGAATGTCAGCGTTAACCCGGATGAAGTCGTCGCTATCGGCGCGGCCGTTCAAGCCGGTGTTCTCCAAGGTGAAGTCAAAGACGTTCTCCTCCTCGACGTGACGCCGCTGTCGATGGGTCTCGAAACCATGGGCGCCGTGATGACGCCGCTGATCGATCGCAACACGACGATCCCGACCTCGAAGTCACAGGTGTTCAGCACGGCCAGCGATAATCAAACCTCCGTCGAAATTCACGTCCTCCAAGGTGAACGTCCGATGGCCGCCGATAACAAGACCCTCGGCAAGTTCATCCTCGGCGGTATTCCACCGTCACCGCGCGGCGTCCCGCAAGTGGAAGTCACCTTCGACATCGATGCCAACGGTATCTTGAAAGTCAGCGCGAAAGAGAAGACGACGAACAAAGAAGCGAACATCACCATCCAAGGGTCGACCGGCCTCTCGAAAGAGGAAGTCGAGAAGCTCCGCAAGGATGCTGAGATGCACGCCGCCGACGACGCGAAGAAGAAGGAAATGATTGAGGCGAAGAACCTGGCCGAAACGATGTCCTACACCGCCGAGAAAGCATTGAAGGACGCGGGCGATAAAGTTCCGGCCGATGTCCGGGCCGAGGTGGAAGGGAAGATCAACGACCTGAAGGCCCTGAAAGACTCGACCGACAAGACAGCCCTCGAAAACGCGACGAAAGCGCTTTCCGACTCAATGCAGAAGATTGGCCAGGCCATGAACCAAGCCGCTTCCCAGGCCCAAAATGGGCCTCAGACAGGGGCTCCAGAAGGGGCAAATGCCGCCCCGGGCGCTGATAAAGGGCCGGTTGAGGGGGAAGTAGTGGATGATAAGAAATAATATGGTACTCATAATCCCTCCCGAACCTCAGAAAGTCTATCTGGAACCTCTTGCATATGACTTTGATCTTCCTCACACTCATCAGGATCCATATAACCCGCTCATGCCATGGCTGACCAATGTGACGGTATCAACAGCTTCGGGTACTAATCTTCATCCATATTTTGGGCAAGTGAACGGATATAAATGGACAATTAAGTAAGTCTAAACACGGCCCGCCGAAAGGCGGGCCGTATAGTATTTATGGTTTATATTGTTGGAGTTAATCATGATGTTCAAACAGCAAAGTCTCATCAAACAAATGATTTTGTTGCATATGTAAAATTAGTATGCAAAGAAAAAGAAATACAATATTTGGCAGAGGAATGGAATTTTGAGATCGGTGAAGATCAAAAGGTTAAAAAGACAACTGTTTTAAAAATATCAAAGGAATTAAAGTTGAAGCATATTAATTTTGAACCAACAATTGAAGAAAAAAAATCTTTTGGTATGCCCACACAACTTGAAGTTCAGGGATATTTAAATACAATTTCGGCAGAACCAATTCGGCGTGAACTTGCTAAATGGAACCCAGAAAGGGAATTAATCTGGTTCAGAAATGTTAAAGACGTATTGATGGAGAATATATTAATTATTTGTGGCTCAGATCACATTTCTAGTCACAATCCATATAGCCAACAAGGATTCGATACTTTATTAATACAAAAAGGTATTCAGAATATAGTTCTTCCAAAGGTATTCAATGAGAGTGGTTTTGAACATTGGTTGAGCCAGCCTATGTAGTATATATATTATTGATGCTTGTTAATTATTTGAATCCGCACTGACTTAAGTGATATAATCATTTTATGAAGTATCTTTGGGTGATCCTGAGTGGAGTGGGTGTAATTCTGGTAGGTTTTGTGTTTTATTGGTCACAAGTTAGACCGGCAAATATACGAGCCACATGTCAAAGTAAAGTTGATTCTAGCCTGGCATCAAAACTCGGTGCTAATGGATTTCATTTAAGTACAAATGGCAAATGGACAAGAGTAGATGACCGATGTACTGAATATAGTAAGGATCCAGTTCCAAAGCCAGGACAAAGTTATTTAGACGCATATTTTGCAAATCCACCAACTTGTTTGAAGTCAGAAAAAGTTACAATTGAGCCTGATCAGGCAGATTTAGCTAAAGATCAAAAAAGTGCACAAGAACTCTACACTCCTTGTTTGCATTCATACGGATTATAAATTACTTGTAATGTGACTCTCGTCTCTTCGATCCCGTAACACGGTCCGGCCTGCCTGCCGGCAGGCAGGGGTAGAGCCCAGCACCGCCGCGCCCATGGGCGCGGAACGACGCCACCCTCGGCCTTTGGCCACTCCCTCCCCACACGGGGAGGGAACGAAAAGTAACATTTTTTGCTTCGGCTAGTTTTTGATATGCGCCACCCCCTCCACTCAAGCCCTCCACGTGTGTGGAGGGCAACCCGCCGCAGCGGGAAGAGGAGGTCGTGGAGGGGTGGCGAACACCTCGGATCAAGTCTGGGAGTCGGGGTGGCTTCGTTTTGTTTCGAGTTGAACTATCACCTCAGCAATCCGCTCGATGACGCCGCTACGATTGTTCATGACGTCGGCGTTATTGAAACGAAGCATGGTAACCCGGAAATGATGTAGCCACTCGGTACGCATAGCATCATGCTCTGCGATGATCGGATCGCTATGCTGACCGCCATCAACCTCGATACCAAGCCGGAGTTCAGGACAATAAAAATCTAGCACATACTTTCCAATGCTGTGCTGACGGCGGAATTTATAGCCCAAAAGTCGCCGACACTGGAGATGGTGCCAAAGCATCACTTCGGGCATGGTGGCTTGTCGGCGAAGTTTACGACGGAGGCTCGATAGTTCGGGTTGGGTATAATAAAACGGCATGAGTGCGTTGATCCAAGCCACAACTGCAAACTACAACGTGTTTTAGGTGGAGTCAAGTCTGTCCATTAGTGCTATACTCGAAACATGAAACTCGTTGTTCTCACCGGTGCGCCGGGAGTCGGGAAACTCACCGTCGCCAATGCACTCGCCAAACAAACCGGTTACAAAGTCTTACACAATCATCTGACGATTGAATTGCTGAGTGCAGTATTTGATTGGGGAAGTAAACCGTTTGAAGAGCTGATCGAGAAGTATCGCACTGAAATACTTGAGGCGGCAGCGAAGTATAAGGTGAAAGGTGTTATCACGACGTACGTATATGCGGCTGAAGTAGACGACAGGGAAATGAAACGGTTGGTACGCCGGATGAACCGTGTTCATGTGCCGGTGTATTTTGTACAGTTGCGATGTACGCAGACAGTGCTCGAACAACGCGTGAGGAGCGAATCTCGAAAAAAGTTCAGCAAAATCAAAAAGGTGAAGCACCTTCGGGCGCTGATGAAGAAATACGATGTGCTCGCGCCGGTGCCGGTACCGAATACACTGACTGTTGACACGACGAATCTTTCACCGGCGCGAACGGCGCGAGAAATTTCGAAGCACTTTCGGTTAGTCTGAGAAAGTGCGGAGGCGGTTGTAGGAAAGAAAAAAACGGAACTGAGACAATTCCGTTGCGGTTATTCATGCTTGTGCGGCAGGCAGGGGATGAGCGGGACGAAAATGATTTCGCGTTCTTTCCCGTCGGCAGTGCGAAGGATCAACTGGCCGCCGTTTGAAGCTCCTTCGACGATGTGAGCGAGAACATCGATGGCGGTTCGGATCGTTCCTACATGTGACCCAGAGTTGAGCTCCTGACCGAGTTTGGTGAGCGCTGCGCTCTGCTCCTGTGTGAGTACAAGGTGCAACCGATGATTGACTTGGTTTGTTTTACGTTTCACGTGTTTGCCTCCGATTGAGGAAGATATGACCTTTGTTCATCACTATTATTTTCAGTGGTAACCTAGTAGGTTATCCGCTCGTTGTCAAATGGTGCTAGGACAAAGAAAAAGCGCACCAGTTTCCAGTGGTGCGCGGTGAAGAACAAGGAACACTACACATCTTCATCCTCATCGTCCGAGAAGACGTCGGGCAATTCACTATCTTCGAAATCCTCGGGCAGATCTTCCTCGTCCAGGTTGCCGATGTCCTCCTCGTCGTTCATCGTGTCGATATCTTCGGTACGGTTTTCGTACGAATACAGCAGGCCGCCGAGTTCCTCTTCGTCGAGGTGCATGTACTGTTCGGGAAGCAGGCCGAACTCATCGCGTGCTTCTCGGCGCAGCTCTTCCAGATGGCTGGTATCTTCTTGATCGTCGAGCGACATGACCGCCTCCTGTGCTAAGGTGCAAACGCACGGCTGAGTTGTCTAACTCAGGCCGTAGGAGATACTGAAGTAATGTTCTAGCCATATCACAACCGGTGGTCAATTGTCAACTGTCCTGGCAGGTCAAAATAGATCGAAGTGGAGGATCATACCGACGACGAAGATTTTTTGTAAGAAAAAACCACACGATGACCTGTATGGTTCTCACGTGTGGCTGGATCGCTGTTTAGGCGATCGTGAGCACGTTGGTTCGGCTGGCACGCTTGGCGAGCCAAGCGATACCGCGGAAGAGGAACTTGATTGTTTGGACGATGAGCCAACCGACGAGCACAACGAGTCCCCACAGTGGCCCGGAAAAGAAAGTCATCGTTCGGACGTCGTCCAAATTCCGATTGTATCTCTCCCAGACTTCCGAGGGCGCGAACTGTCCAGGAAACTGACTGGGCATGATTCGGTCGTTCAGCCAACAACTGAGGAAGCCAAGTGCGCACCACGCTATTATAACGATGCAGATTTGCAACACGGCCACGAAATCGTCGTAACTCACGTTTTGACTCCTTTGGAAAAGGACAGGTAACAGGGATTTTGGGAATGCGAAACGTGGCACAATAGCATACACGTGGGTTTTTGTCAATACCCGATGCCGATATGGTATACTTATTGTATGAATAAACAACAAACGATTACACACACCCAAAAACGATTTGATGAGCTGGTGCAATTTCTCAAAACGAAACCCGGTGTCCGGGCAATTTTTATTCACGGGAGTATTGCTCGTGGTGAAATTGACGAATGGTCGGATATTGATGTGCTCGTCGTGACATTACGGAAAACGTCGTTTATCCGATACGTCGACGGTCGGTTGGATATGGAAGTCGACGCGGTATGCCTCGATCAGGTAGAGGAACGATTGCGCCGGGAACCGGCGATCTGCTACGCCTGGAGTAACCTTCAGGCGGTCTATGATCCGGAGAACCTGGGTGCGACCATATCGGCTACGGTCAAGCAATGTGTTCGAGAATATGAAACGCCGAAACTATTTTTAGCCGATACCTATATTCGATTGCGGCACTTGCGGCAAAAGTGTGCACGTGGCACATTCGATACTGTCGTGCAGTCCGCACTCACGTTCACTGTTGCGCAGGAATTGATAGCAGCTGAGTTCGGCTTGCGGAACCGGATACTGCCGCCGGCGATGATTATCGTTCCCATGTATTTTCAGCAAACCTTTTCATCACCAGCGATGAAAACGATAATTCGCTCGGCGGTTAAGGGTACAAAACGATCGCAACTATTTGTATCTACGATTGACCACATGCTGGCACGGTTGGCACCCGTGATGCGAAATTTTCCGCAGTATTATCGAAATTGGAACAATCGTTAACGAATACGAAAACTGTGTATGACTGACGCCGAACGAACAATTTTCGAAACGTTGTATTGGACGATCTGCTTGCGAACGGATGATCAGGAATATTTGGGACGAGCGGTCGTCGTTTGCAAACGCGCGGTAGCTTCTATTCCCGAGCTAACAGCCGACGAGTGGAGTGATCTGCAGCAAGTGATGAAGAAGTATGAGTACGCCTGCGTCAATGGTCTGGGTGCGACCATGTTCAATTGGACGTGTTTGATGAATGAAGCGTACCAGCACCAACTACCGGATCCGTTGGTGCATTGGCATGTCCGGCCGCGGTATGCAAAATCGGTGAAGATCGGTGGCGAGACCTTCACCGATGAACGGTTTGGTCATCATTACGAACGGAAAACCGATCGTGCTGTGTCCGATGATGTGGCGAAGGAAATTCTTCGGGTACTTAAAAAATGTATATAAGCGATTTATTACTACACATATGAATCACGAAACAGACAGTGAGCTTGGATTAACGCCAGAGGATATGATGACCGACGAACAGCGAGAGCAGGCTCAAGCTCAGAAAGAGGCGTATGAGCGATCGAAGGTTGGAGAATGGAATCCGAAAAACGGTACCTTGCTGTTGGATGTTGATCCGGCCTTGATCGATGTTCATAGGATTGAAGATCGGGCCAAAAAAGAACATGTTGATCGCAAACAAGAGTTTCATATTACCCTTATCGGGTTTAAAGCGGGAAAAGAAATGATCAAAGCCTTACGCAAGAATACTCCGGAGCAGCAAGCGCTCATGCAGCAAGAAATTGTCGCCTTGGTAGCCGATCTAAATCAAGGGTGGAAGTTAGGGAAAGAAGTGATGCGCATCACAAAAGAATATCCGCCTGACCCGTCACGTCCGGAAGAACTTCCCGAACGTCGGACATCTTATATCCAAATAGCCGATGTGCCAAAAATTTCCGAGTTCTATGTGCAGGTGAATGCAATGTTAGGGCTTCACTTAGCAGCGCCGCCGACGCATATTACATTAATGACCGGCAGTACAAATCCGAGCCATCAACTGGAGGGTATTGGCATTCCGGATCGCGAGACACTCGAAGGCATGCATCCGGAAATTATTCAACAAGCGGAAGGAGAGAACAATAAATAATGGGTAATCCTCGTTTCTCTTTCAACTGGAAAATAGGTTTGCTCACTGCAGTTACGTGTGTCATTGTTGGTATTGGATTGTTTGTTGTTGTCGGATCCAAGTTGGACATGACCTGTGTCGAAAACAATAGTCATGCGACTGGGTGTAGTATTTACCGCGGATTCAATGTTGTAACCCACGCCTATGGCGCGTTTTGGCTGCAATTCTTTGCTCCACGCTGTGTCGGGTTTAACACGCCAGACGATTGTATTGGACCGTCACTCAGTCTCATGTTCTGGACGTTAGCCGGTGCGGGATTTATTATCGGTGGCACGTCGAAGCGTAAGAAACCAACGAAACAGCTGTAGTTTTGCCTTATTCTACTACAAGGCGTAGTATAGCTGTATCACTAATTTTCCAAGCATGAAGCACTATCGTCGGTTTCTTGTAGCAAGTGGTATTATCGGTATCATGGTTCTCGGTGCTGGTTGTTCGTCGAATCAACAGACCAACGCTAATACAGCGGTAAACACCATCGCCTCGAACGAAGTCCAAATTCAGGGTATGACGTTTATGCCGAGCACGTTGACGGTGACTCAAGGAACAACAGTTACGTGGACGAACAATGACAGTGTTAACCACACGGTGACTGGAGATAACGGCGGTCCGGCAAGCGACACGTTAATTCATGGTGCAACATATTCGTATACCTACGCAACCGCCGGTACGTTTACCTATCACTGCACAATCCATCCGACGATGATTGGAAAAGTCATCGTCACCCAATAAGGACAACAAAAGAATAACACTGGACAGGCGTTCGGTGTTTGTTGGTTTATGGCAGCTGGTAAATATAAATACTCGGTCCAGATTTAGCCGCCGGTGTTAGGTTGTGTAACCACGAATACGTACCAGCGTGATTGTACAATTGCCCAACACTGATGGCGACGTAGCCGTGGATTGTTGTTCCCGAGTTTATTTCGGCTGTCGTTGGTAAGTGGGTGGTGGCGACAAATGCATCGACCTTGGCCCAGCCATAATAGGAAAGGGGGATACTGGAAAGATGGTGCTGTTTGACGAAATCGGCGAGGCTCGGCAAGTCTTGTCCCCAATCGAGATTCGAGTCGAGGAGCCACGACGGTCCGTTTTTTGAACCGCCGATCAGACTATTGAAATATCCGAGTTCATTCGGAAAGGTATTGAGCTGTACGACAATCATGCTTGTTAAAAAAAGTGCTGGCATCGCTAGTCGCCATCGCCGCGAGGCAATAACTTTTTCGGATGCTAGCGCGCCAGCCAAGACAAAGAGAAACGGATAGGCCGGCAAGACATAGCGCCAACCAAGATTCAGATGGCTGGTCATGGTCGATGCGAGAAAAAGTATCGGTACTGTTAAAAAAATAAACCACGTTCGGTCACTTTCGGTGTAGATACGGCGCCAGCTCCAGCCGCGACGTCGAGCGCGAGTAATCCAAATAGCGACGATGGTCAGCACCGCCAAACCGGCGAACAGTGTCGGTAGTGTCGACTTGATGGCAATTGTAATAGGGAAATAATACCACCAGCCCCGATCACGAAACTCGCCGTGGAGGTATGCTTCTTGTCCGCCGATGGAGTGACCGATAACAGCAATCGCGCCGCGGAAGAATGCGTAACCGGGAACGACAATGGTGTCGGCGTGCTGGAGCCATGAGCCGAGCGGCGTTGATGTGTTGCCGACGGTGTTAACGACGAAGCGAATAATCGACGGCAAATTTGCGGTGGAGTGTGTAGCCAGATAATCAAGACGTTGGGAATACAATTGACCGATGCGCGGATCGTTTGACGGTCGTCGAATATCGAAACCGTAAAACGCCCAGGTTAGAAGAATAACGACCGGTAGGCAAATGAAAAATACTTTTAACCCGCGTTTGATTTGGAGTACTAGATGTTTCGGTTCACGGAGTTTGAGTAAGAGCATGACAATAACAATGATCGCTAGGTACGGTAACATGGAAAACTTTGACAATCCGGCGATCCACATTGCCAAGGCAAACATCAGTGCATGGCGCTTAGTTGGTTGTTCCAAAAGCTTGATCAACCGAAGAATAGTCCAAAACGAAAACGCGGTGAAAGCAACATCGGTGGTGACAAGATGACCGTGGGCGATAAAACCGGGATCAAGCGTATACAAACTCAAGCTGATAACGCCGCCCCACGACCCGAACAGTTTTTTGCTGGCGCGAAATATCCACCATCCCAAGAGCAGAGAAATGAGCATGATGGGCAAACGTCCGAGGAAGAGGATCGTGCGTGCCGATAGCGCGTTGTCATACAGGAATTTTGCCCCGAGCTTGTATTGATCCCATGTGTGCCAGGTAATGTCGTTACTGGGGAATCGAACCGGCGTGAAGAGTAGGGGAAGAGCGGCTAATTCTTTCACTAGTGGCGGATGTTCGGGATTGAGGCGGAAGTCGCCGGTTTTCAAATAACTAAAACCGGCGGACAGATGTACCGCCTCGTCAATCGTTTGCGATTCGTGCCAGGCGGTTGTTGCCTCCAGGCTGAACATGGTGCCGAGGAGTAGAACAGCGAGAATTATTGGGAGATGGCGGCGGAGAAAATTCACGGATGCAGTGTACCAGAATTCACCCCCGCTGAATAGAAAAACACTAGTCCGTGGGGGCTAGTGGTGATGTCGGTGTTCGTGATGCTCTTGCTGGCGGGCGACGTCGTGGAGTGTTATCGTGCCTGGCTCGTACTTATGTGGATTGAACTCATGGAGCCCGATGAGGCGGCCTTCACCCCACTGTCCGCAGAAGTCGTTCGGATCTTCCACGCAGGTGTCGTCATGGACGAGCGGAAAGTCTGTTCGACCGGAACGTCCGACGAGCATACCGGGTACAATCGGCCGTGTGCAGACGGCACAGGTGGTCGAGCATTGTTCGGCACACGCTTGGACGCACGCCGGGCATCGTTCACTCGATGTTCGAACGACATCGACACCCTTCACGCGAATCGTGAAACTGCCGCGAACTTTCTCGTGCGTACAGACGGGGAACCGCGGTGGCGCTTGACGCGGTGCAACAGCGGTCATAATTCGTTGCCAAATGTTACGCATCAAATTGCCTCCCTGAGAGTTCCGTCGATGCAAAAAAGAACTGTTGGCGCGATAGTACCATCACAAAAAAATGACGTCAATACGACACCGTGCTAATAAAAGAAAAGATCCGGACCGCTTACGCAATCCGGGTCCCGCACATCAAGTCAGAAGAGGTGATGTCGGTAAACTATCTCAAGGGGCGAAACTGATTTTGTGTTTTACCCTACGAATCCTATTGGAGTCACGCGTGGATTGTAGTGTGTGTAGCTCCACGGACTCACATGATCAGGATTCGGTCGTTGGGCTCGAGGCCTACGATGGCGGCACGAATGGTTGTCCATTCATCCACCGTTCCACTCAGTGCGTGTCAGGCGGTTGAGTGTCACGAGGCGTTTCGTGGGGAGACTCCTTTCTACCCGAGAGGGCGGTGGTCGCATTCGTCCATCAGGGATGCAAGAGCGCTCAGTGGCTCAGGCAATCGTGATCTAACCTGGTGGACAACAGGGCATACAGCACAGTCGTATGCTTGTCGACAAGGCCTGAACTTTCCAGGCGGCCGTGTGAGGATACCTGAACTTTCTTGTCCATCGGTTCGCGCGTTGAACCGAGACGTTGTGGGTTTACCTGTATCACGGTGGATGTTACAGAAAGAAGAACCTGGTGCTGGGCGCGCTCGACCTCCTCGCAGGACACAAAGTTTCCTATGGGGATTCTCTATGCTGCGCATTGGAAGCGCGACCCAGACACCAGGCCGGGGGAAAAGAATGAGGGGATGCCACAGGTCAGGTCCGTTAACTCAGGCCTACCGACCTTAGGATAATATGAACGCGCCATGTTGCTCGACACTCGTTCACTTCACCCCTCAATACTTTGGAGAGGACTCAAGAACGCTCACGGGGCGGCCTCGGTCACAGATTGACTCGCAATCGAAATGCACGACGAGTCAGGACGTCAATCTCGTTTCTCTTCTATAAGACACCATCACACAAGCCGACTCATTGGAAGGCTCCCATTGAAGGGCGGAAGGATCCGTGGTGGCGGTGGTTCGTGAACTGCACGAGATTGTCCGCTAGAGTCCTCTCTTACAAACAAGTTGTAAATGTTCGTGCTGAACATCGACGCGAAAATATCGCAGGAATACTCAGACCGAGGAGTCTACACCTTTCGTGAAAAATGTCAAGAGTGTGCTTGGAAAAATGGCTAATTGCCGCTCTTTTTGCTACGCTATAACCATGGTTAAAGCCATCTACTTCGATTATCACGGTGTCCTCGATCAGCGGAACTTTCAAGGTCTATTGGAGGTACTTGCACAGGCGATACATGGCGGTGACCGCCAACGGGTGATCGCCGAGGTTCGAAATTTTGCTTATGACTATGCAACTGGCAAAACCTCACCACACGATTTTTGGCATCAGATTGAAGGCGACTATGGTTCAATCGTCGAGCGTGCCGGTCGTGATTATCAATTGCATGTTCAGCCAAATGTAGCCATGTGGAGTATTGTTAGTAGTCTCAAAGATCGTTTTACACTTGGTTTGTGTACGGATTGTGCGACGGATAAAAAAGAAGTCATTCGCAGCGCCTATGCCTTAACGGAGTTCTTCGATAACCTTATCTTTACCTGCGACGTGGGATTATCGAAACACGATCCGGAATTGTATCAGCTCATGCTTTGGAACAACAAATTCCGTCCGGAGGAATGTTTACTCATAGATGATGCGCTCGCGAATGTCCAGCAGGCGATTGCCGTTGGTTTTCAAGCACATCAGTTTACGACGGCCGAGGAATTACAACATTTTTTAACTACACTTTCATGAATTCATCGCCTGCACTAACACCGGAACAATATAATATTTGTTTTCTCAAAGGCACGGAACCGCCGGGGAGTGGTAAGTGGCTCAACAACCACGAAAGTGGAATGTATATGTGTGTGAACTGTGGTCAAGAACTTTTCTCCTCAAACACGAAATTTGATTCGCAAACCGGCTGGCCAAGTTTTTGGGATCCGGCGGCAAAGGCGAATATCACTACTCAAGATGACATACAATTTGGGATGCACTGCCTGGAAGTTCTGTGTTCGAAATGCGGAGCGCACCTTGGTCATGTCTTCAACGATGGTCCGAAACCGACCGGGCAGCGATACTGTATTAATTCTTTGGCACTTGATTTCCACGTATCCAAAATAAGTACTTGAAAAATACCTGAAAATGTGCTATACTAATTGAGTAAACATGTTTTTTAATATAAACTAAGCCAAAAAATATGGCTCAATACACCGAGGCGCCCGTCGTTGAAGAGACAGCGGTCCTCCAGAAAATCGTCGCGGGTACCCGCGTTTATTTGGGTTTGGCGATCGGCATGGGATTCGTGGTTTCGGCCATGGCGTTCTTCATGGTGCCGGGAGATTTTGGCGATGGCGGGGGATCGTCAGCGACGTCGTTGAAGGTAGCACAAGTGGTTAATGTTAAATCGATAATGAATCAAGATGAGCAATTCGCCGAGACGCAGTACTTTGGCGGTTCGTCAATTTTCTACGATCAATCAGCGGTTCTAACAGGTACACAGATGAAGACATCGAAGACGAATCAAGTACTTACGATTCAATCCGCGACCGACTCCGGGACAAATAGTAATGGCAGTGCAACATCATTCTCAATCGGAGGGAATAATAATTCCGGCGGCGCGACGAGTTTTTCGATCGGTGGTAATGCAAATACAGGTGGTGGTTCGACGACTTTTTCTATTGCTCCCGTTGGTGGAGCAACGACGTATTCCATTGCGCCACTAAAAGCAGCTACCGTCGCTGCGCCAGCCGCGACATCGTTTTCTCTTGAATCCGTTGGCGGTAATACAAGCTTCTCAGTTGAACCCATTCAACAATCTGGTTTTCCCGCCCAAATGGCGGTCATGGAATATCGGTTAGCAAATGAGGCCTACAACGCCCCGACACATAAACTAACCATTTGTATCGGTCACACCTCAGTCACAAGTTTGTTTGTTGGTACGGATGGTTCAACGTATGCTAACTCAAGCTTTGGTGTGTTGAACGGACGAACGACTACTGAATCGTGCGCGACGATTAAGAATCGGGCGATGAAAGTTACGAAAGTAACCGGCGGAACGATTGTCCAGCAACCTGGTGATTACGCGACCGGAGATTATCAATTCATTCGCGCGTTTATTCCGGTGGCCCGCTTTAGTTTGGGTCAGTTCGTCAACAATGATTCATTTGTTACCTTACAAACCGAAGCGCCCCTATACGCCGGATTCAATTTTACTACCTCGGATAAACCGGCGGCACCAGCAATCATGACGTTGAGCGAACAAACGGGAACCTCAAACCCAATCACACAAACGGTCTGTTTCCCGGAAACAAAAATGAATCCGTTAACCGGTGGTCCGGTGTATTACTTCGATACGACTGGCACACCGTTCTATGATATTTTCCTGAGCCAGCCCGCCATGACCGGCACCTGCGCTCAAGTGGTAGCCAAGGCGCTTCATTTTAACAGCATCACCAGCGCTACCTCTAGTGCTGATGGTACCTGGCCCTCGAGTGGCGTCAGTAAACTTACCCTGACCCAAGAAAATTATG
>CAIJZX010000032.1 GCA_903825245.1 Candidatus Kerfeldbacteria bacterium | reverse complement strand
CTGTCTTATTAGTCAAGTGATTCGCTACATCCTCGGCACGATCGCGATTATCGCCACCTTGATGTTTATTTGGGGCGGCATCATGATGTTGACGTCTGGTGGGAACGCCGAACAAGTAAAAAAAGCTCGTGAAACTCTGGTGTGGGCGACGATCGGTATTATCGTGATTTTGTTGAGTTGGGTGATTATCCAATTCGTTCTGAAAACCGTCGCTGGGACGTCGCGGTAGTTATTTTTCTCTGTCTAGGAAGTCCCGCACTCAACGGGACTTCTTTGTGTAATTTAACAGATACAATCTCGACAACACATCACATCAAACCCTGTGTGTTCCTTTTTTTTGGGGAGGGTTGAACCCCGTTAGAGGCGAGGCTTTTTTATTTCCTACATCAAGACCTTTCGCGTCCAAAAGTCCTTTTTCATAGTCGTATTTCCCCACTTCTAACGGGGCTGAGGATAACTTAGTTGACAAATTGGGTACTTTTCGTAATAATCTCTGTGCATGGGCGGTCCAGTCTGGAGATTCATTGCTCATAAAAAGGATTTTTTACAAAATATTATCTAAGCATACACATATGCGTTTACAAAAAATCGCCAAAGTAGCACTCTTGATCGGTGTTTTTGCTACATTCACTGCTCCAATGGTTCTGCACGCTGCGGCGCCGGTAACATCATATAGTATTGAACCGATTGGCGGCTCGATTGGTCTTGGTAATGCGGACTTAAAAACAACGGTTCTCAACATTATCCGCCTAGCCCTCGGATTAATGGCTCTCGTTGCGGTCGTCCTCATCATTTACGGCGGCTTCACCTGGCTTACTGCCGCTGGAAATGAAGAGAATGTTGAAAAAGCAAAGAGAATTATTTCCGCTGCCGTTATCGGCTTAATCATCGTTCTTCTCGCCTGGGCTATTGTCCTCTTTGTGGCCAACACCACTTCGAACGTTACAAGTAATTCCTAATCTGTTGAAAAATATTTCCCATCGAAAGGGGGTGAATACACATGAAAATGAATAAACTTGCTAGATTCGCGGTCATCGCCGGCTCCATCAGCATGCTCGCGCTTCCAGTCGTCAGCCACGCTGCAACAGAGGCCACAACATACAGTATGGACTCGATCGGCAGTTCGCTCGGTCTCGGTAATGGCGACTTGAAGCAAACGGTAATGAATATTTTGAACCTCGCACTCGGCCTTTTGGCTCTCGTCGCGGTGGTCATGATCATCATCGGCGGCTTCACCTGGCTCACCGCTGGCGGTAATGAGGAAAAAGTTGATCAAGCAAAGAAAATTATTTCTGCTGCAGTTATCGGCTTAATCATCGTTCTTCTCGCCTGGGCTGTTGTTATCTTCGTTGCGAAAACGACAACGAACGTTACATCGAACGCCTAACTCCCTTCTGAATTCTTCCATGCCGTCTCCGCGAAAGCGGAGGCGGTTTGGTATACACCACCTATTGCCATCACAGGAGCCAGGCCGGGGTGGCCGAGAGCCTGACGTCAATGGTACAATGACCGTCTATGAAAAAACAGCAGTGGCTATGGATCGGATTACTAGGCACGATATTCGTCATTGCTATCGGGTGGTTGCAATGGTGGAAGTATACTCATTTTGGATATAATGGATTAGATCTCGGTATTTACTCCCAGGTCGTGTGGTCGCTCGCACATGGCCACGGTTTTGCTTCCAGCATTCATGATCCGTCCTACCTTGGCGACCATCTCGAGTTGTGGTTAATTCCGGTGAGCTGGGTATATCGTTTGTGGGGTTCTCCACTAACACTCCTCTGGATTCAGACGCTCGTCCTCGCCTCGTCGCTCATTCCGTTAGCCAAGTTAGCAAATAAACTACTCAACGGAAAGATAAGCATTGTTGTGTGCGCGTTATTCGTCGTCCATCCCCTACTTTATAATGTCGCCCTCTACGAGTTTCATGGAATGGCGTTTGCTCTCCCCTTATTATTGTGGTCAATTTGGTGGTATAGCGAGCGGCGACTAAATTTGTGGCTTGTCAGTTTGGTGTTGATTTTGTTCGTGCGCGAAGATATGCCGTTCATTGTGGCCGGCTGGGGCATACTGGCGGCAATCGACCGACGCTCGTGGCGTTGGTGGGCACCAGCCCTTGTGTTCGCCGCTGGTTGGTTTCCGGCGGCTCAGGAAATCATTCGTACTGCCAACCATGATGGGGTGTATAAATACATGGCCTTCTACCGCTGGCTGGGAACAACGCCGACTGAAATAGTAACCTTTCCGTTTCGTCATCCACTACTCTTTCTCCAACAAATTATTACTTTTAATAATCTTGGCACGATTATTGGCCTCACGGTCACCGTCGGGTTTCTCTGTTGGCTCCGACCGCGGCGTCTGTGGCCACTCCTTTTGGTCGGGGCTCAGTTACTCATCGGAAATAGTCAGCCGGGCACCTACCTCCGACTCCATTACACCATACCGTTTTTACCGTTCATTGCCTGGGCGGCATTCGAGGCGCTGCGCGATTTTCGCCGCGGTAAGCTGTTGCCTCGCCTTGATCGTCGAGTGGCCGGGGTTGCTATTCCCTTACTTGCCATCGTTGCCCCGCTTTACTCGTCGCTCGTTATCGGACCAGCTGAGTGGCCCTGGAGCGGCGTTCAACATGAACCCCTTCCTACCTCTACCGCTATGCTCCGCGCTGTCCGTGACGTCCAACCGAACGATCGTGTTTTAACCACGTTTGCTTTTTTACCGTCGCTCGCGAACCGAAGTGCACTGTACTCCTTTAACTACCTCTACCTTGGCCGCCGACAATACTCAGAGATTCCCTATACTATTCCTACCGACATCGACGTGGCGGTTATTGATTGGCAACAATTATACGACTACCAATTCCTTTACCTCACAACTGTTTTTCAGGGCCAGAGTGGCCTCCAAAGAATCCAAAACGAATTCACACGGCAGGGCTTAGGTGTGGTGGCTCGCTATGGCACCATCACTGTATACCGACGTGGCGGGAGTGCCGATACAAGTTCAACGCCGTCCGATACAAAAAACGAACCACATATTACTATGGGTTCAGTGGCCATGGTTGGCCAACCAACACTGTCTCTTGCGTCTGACCCAGCACTTGGGCAACGCGTGATTACCATCACTAACGCCTGGCAAGCAATCAGCACCAAACAAGACAGTCCGGTTTCCATTCGTTACACTATTAGACAAAACGGTACCATCCTTGATCAGCAACCGCGTATCATTGGTCAGGGGCCGCAACCGGCGAGTGAGTGGCCGATCGGTTCAACGTGGCGAACCCATGACACGGTATTGGTTTCAAACGCGTGGCACGGCACAGTCACGATAACCGCCGAAATATATATTCCTCAGGGTCGGTATCGATTAAATCGACTGCGCACGTTTCAGGATATTATTGATTCCAGCAAACAGCTCGGCCAAGTTACTGTCGGCACGCTACGGTTGTAATTCATAGACCGTGACCGTCGGGGTCGTCAACACCGCGCGCCACATGGAATCAGCGGCCGGATGGTAGCTGGCTTGCTGTTGATCTTCGGTTGTCCACAGTAACCAGTGCACCCGTAATCGACCCACCATTGCTTGTCGATCTGACTGACTAAGGTTTTGCTGTATAAATTGTTTCCAGTCTTTTTCACGATCCCATGACTTCACGGTTTGGTTTGGATGAGCAAAAACAACCGGGCGGGCGATTTGTCCAACCAGCGTATTGCTATTCCAAAAGGATGCCCAGACTACCTGATCCAGGCTACTATGGTTTCGAAGCCACACCAGGGCGCGCTGCATGTCGGTAGTCATATAGAGCTGCTCTTGGGCGCGTGCCGGGTGAGTAATTTCGTAGATATAGCCTTGCACCATTTTAATATTTGTCATCGATAGAAAAAGCATCAAGCAGATTACGAACGCGGTTTGGAATTTTTTTAAAATGATTTTCTGGGTTTGAAGAATTCCGATGGCCGCTAATAACGCCAAAGGAATGTGTATTCCCCCAAGAAATCTTCGCGCGATACTCACGTGGGGTAGGTATGATAAAACAATAGAAGTACACAACCAGGTTACCAAAAACTGAACCTGCCGACGCTGGTTCGGCGCAGAACGGAAGATGGCCACCACCGCTAACGGTAACAATAGCCCCATCCCGAGAACTTCCGCTAACGGCGTAGTCGGCAGTGTAATGTTTTGAGCAAACCATCCGCGCACCGCCAGTTGTTGCATTGGGCCAAACCAGTAATAGGCCACTGCTGGCACCACCCAGCACCAGGTTCGAAATAACCATATCGCCATCGCTCGACACCTTTGCCGACTGGGCATCTCCAGTACCAGCCACAACAAAACCCAGACCAGCGACACCGTGAAAGCCGTTACTAAATCATAGGGATGTATACAGGCCAACAAAAGTAATGCCGGGCCAATCCAACGCTCAAAGGAAATTCGTTGATTCTGGGTGCGCATGAATGTCGCCCAAACGGTAATCAACAGCACCCCCTCACCAAAAATAAACTGTGCCGAGTGAACTAACGTTTGAAATGTGTTACTCTCTGCCACCCATAGGTCGGTCGGCGCATGCAATACCGCTAATCCGGAGTAATCATGATTAGCAAAAAGCCAGCCCACGCCGGAGCTTGTTACTAACACGATCAGCGCCAACAATTGTTCTCGAGAATCAGGGAAAAATGCTGGCAACAATCGTCGTACTACCAGAATAAATACCGCCACCGCCATGAGACGGACGAGAAAAAATGCCAACTCTGAGCTGATGTGGAACAGTGCCGCCATCCAGCCGGTGACTAACCACAGCGGATGGAATAACGATGGTTGCTGGGCTTCGCTGGTGAGTTGGTTGGAAAAAAGAAGTCGACCTTGTTTTGCCTGCTCTATGTTTGAGTAGTACGCCGCGGCATCAGCCGGACTGCTTTGGACCGGCGCTAAGAACTCGCCATATTTTCCTTGTTGTATCACCCCAACAACCTGCGGCAGGCTCGTCACCACCCACATCCCGACAACTATCAATAGTGTCCAGCGCCAGCGAATCATCGGCAGTATGGTGTACGATAGAGAACAATATCCGCACCCGACCAAACGGCGCGAAGATCGGGCCACAGTTGCGGTTGAAAGGCTTGGCCATAGGCGCGCGTTCGCGAACTATCAATAACATAACAGAGGCTGTTTTGCTGTAGCAGACCACGTTGTTGTTCGATGGTCATTGTTTGATAAAAAAGATTGATGGTGTCTAGTTTGGCGCTAAAGTTTATTGTTTCTACGCCATAGCCGATATAAAAATGGTGCGCCGAGAGTGCACCCAGAACGTTACCTTCCAGAAGAGTTGACATCACCGGTTGATCCAGTTTTGTGGTTTGTAAATATTTTCCTAACGCCAGGTACTTCTGGGGAACATAGTACATGCGCGCGGGCAGACTTAGGTCGCGGAAATAATCAGCGACCGTAACGTAGTCAACAAGCAGCCACGTCGACGAGACAAGAAGCAGGGCAAAGAAAATAATGACCGGCGCCAAGAGTTCATATTTTCGACGCCAATACTCAAACAGCGCGACAACTGCCGGCACCGCCAACCACGCGATCGGTATCATTATTCCCTGGCTCAGCCTCCGCTGGAATGCCAAGGGTAAATATATGGCCACAAAATAACTTACTACTAAGGCCACAATAAAACGCCAGCGCTCGTCTTTTGGTTTCCACATTAACACACCAAACCCGCCAGCGAACAGGGGCAAACCTAAACCAATAATCGTCATCCAGAGCGGCGTGGTGGTATTAATATTTTGTATTGCACGATTAATGGTTAGCGGGTCGGTCAGAAGTTGTAGGGCATACAACAACAAGACTGGACTGGCCATAAATATCACCGTCATCCAGCGCACAACATATGACCACGGAAACTTACGACTTTGAATCCAGCGCCAGATTGTTAATAGTAACCATACAATGAACCAGGTAAGAACATGAAACGGATGAATTGATAGGGTCAATAATGCGACGATGCCCGCTAGAATTGTTGGCCGCCACGTCGCGCTCGACCACGAACGCTCCACACTAACTAAAATAAATATGATCCCGGCGGTAACCAAAATAAAGTGCGGACTACTACCAAGCGTGAGCATGGTATAAGCCTCGGAAACCCATAAATCAGGATACGTCCAAATGTTGTTGGTTATGCTACCAGTCTGAAACAGTATGGCAAGGCCGCCCAGGCCGCTGGCCACGATGGGGAAAATATATCCAATCCGTCGTTTCGTAGAGTCATCTGGCCAAATCCAGCCTGTCGCCCACCACAGTGTCCACAGAAACACTGGAATTGCCAATACCCGAGCGATCGCAAAAATTGCTGGGGCACTGATGTGTAGCGCTCTAGCCGCTAGCCCTAGCACCAGCCATAGTGGCTGAATGAGCGTGGCCGGGTACGGCTCGCTCGTGAAGGCATCACTCATGAACAGGTGACCTAGGCGTCCTTGGTTGATATAGCTGTAGTAGATGCTGAAATCGGCCGGCGCTATTACTCGATTACCGAAAAACATTGCGTTGTGAGGAGTAAGTGCCAGCCCAATAAGATATGGTAATGTCGCTACCAGGATAATTATTAAAGATGAGAATAAAAAAAAGCGACGATTATTCATGACGTTGATGGGGGTGTGTGTTTCGCTGGCCGCACCGCCACCAGGACTGGGAGCACTTCGGGCACGGCGATTGTTTGTTGAAGATAGGCAACAACGCACAGACCAATAATAAGTGAAACATAGTTATTGTTGAGATACCGACTGACAAGCAAAATAGAAAGTATAAACAGCGCCACAGCTAACAACCAATTACTCACGCTCGGATTACGGTATATCCACCGTCCCAAAATATATAACATTGGCAAACCCACGAGCAGTTGAAATGGTGCGGCAGAAATAACCGTCCAGGCCGAAGGCACAACGTGCCAGATATGAAGATATTGGAGAAACGTTGTGCCGGAAATTGGATATGTATAGGGAATTGCTCCGGAGGCATAGGTGATAATGTCACGGAAAAATGCCTGCCAACTCCAGACAATAAACGGCCCAAAAATTAACGCCACCATGCCGATGAGGCTGGCGCCAATAGTTCTCATGCCGCGGCTTGAAAGTTCTTTTTTTCGTGCCATCGCCCAAAGCCAAATGAACCACAACGGTAACGCCAACCAAGCGCTTTGTTTCGTGCCCAGTGCAATACCCATCATCATCCCCGCCAACAACCACCGTCGTTGTTGTGTTAGCCATGCCACCGCTACTAGCGCTAACAACACTACCGATTCATTTGCGCCAATGAGTACGAAAATCCATACTGCCGGGTTTCCAAGTATCAGCAGAAGTCGACGCGTTCGGTCGCTCCAACTTGTTGCGCGCATGAGTAACACCAGCGCCAACACCAGCGCGGCGCCCATGGTGATAAATCGAAAGTCGGCCTGAGCGTGAACTACGCGCGCTATGATATCTAACCCAGCCGTCAAGAGAATTGTCACCGGCGGATACATATAATGATGCCAGACAACGTTATCAGTCGGCCCACCAACGATTGGCGGATTGAGAGCCTGGTATGGAGTACTCCGATAATCGGCGCCATAGGGGTTTTCACCGCTCAGTAGTTTTTGGGCGGCTACCTCTGTCTGCACAGCACCATCATGAATACCTACTGGCAGGTGCTCTGAACCACGAAGCGTAACTTGCTTCGCCATCAAACCAAAAACAATCAGCCCGCACGTTGCGGCGGCGATCCAAAACCGTCGTCGATCGCCGGCAAACGATGGACGAAGGCCAACCAGGTAGTACAAACAAGGACCGACAAGAGAAACAAGGGAAATGGCCAGCAGGTTTCTGAGATCCGCAAAATACGGCGGGATCGCGTTCTTAGCCACCATAGCCACGCCTAAAAACGATCCGCCTAGGAGTAGTAGGGCGTTTGCCGAGTTCGTCGGCTCAGGCGCATCCGCGCGCGTCATGTTGCTGGCACCAGTTGGTAAACTTTTGCTTCGGCGTCTTGGTAGATGATCCTAAAATTAGGGTTATTTCGGAATTCTGCGTCCATCGCTTCGTGCCCAGCGGCTATGAACACATACTGACTCTTCAACGTATCGCGAACAGCTGATACCAGATCACCGTTAAACTGACCAAGTGTTATGTGAGCCCATGTCCAGTATGTGTCCTTATTGGCCATGTAGAGGAATGTGGGATCAAGACCAACAATATATGTGTTGTGGCTATCCTGGTAGAAGAGCACTGGGAATTCGTCCCAGTCTGAGTGAACAATACGGCTTCCCGCTGGCGTGTTCGCCGATAACCACTGGCCTACCGCTTGAAATTTATCAACGCGGAAACCCTGATGGAGGTCGTTTAGTTCATTACGAAAATCCCGACCAGCAACGTATCCAATCCCAAGCGCCAGATAGACCGCAATCAGCGCACCAATGACTTGACCGAAACGGCGCTGAAAAAACCAAACCGACAACTGGTGAGCCGTACGCGGCAGACTTACTCCTCGCAGTGAGTCGGAAATACTGACTGCAGTAAATAACATGGTCAACGGTACATAGTACTCAACATACCGTCGTGATTTGAGTGTTAGGACAAACGAAAAAACCGCGAGTATGGCCAGTGCCCAGGACCGCTTGGTTTGCGCGCGCCAACGTAGCATTATCCCAACCATCGCTAGCAATAACAGTAACGAAACAAAGGCACCATTCGTGAGGAGGTCGACAATTTTATAGGGATACCATTCGTTACCAACACCAATAACTTTTTGAAAATTAATAATACCAATATTTATTAACTGGTGCTCGTAGAAAAACAAATTGCCCGGAAAATACGGATTGAACACGAGTCCAGCTACCAAGCTACCGATAGCTACCGCGAAGAGCTGCAAATTCGGCCAGCGACGGCGATTCTTTCGCAGTCCGCGATGGACGGTGCTCAACACTTTATCAAGGTAGCGTTCGCTGGTGTGTCGGGTGATGAAGCGGTTATAAAACCAGTTGGTGGTACTAATAACGGCCGCACTAACGCCAAGCAATGGAAATCCTCCATAGTACCAAACGTAAATAAAACCCAGCACGAATAGTCGCTTCAGTTTTCGCTCAAACAACCACACAATACCAATCAAAAGAATGATCAATGACGTGCTTGGCGCCTTCGCTAAAGCGATGCGGAAGGTCAGTGGTCGCACGGCTAAGAAAATCATGGTAAAAGCAAATGCCCAGCGCACACCGAGTCGTCGGCATGCCCAGTAAAAAACTGTCGCCAATGTGGCGCCAAAGACCACGGTTGCTAATTTGAGACCGATCAGCGGTCCGAACCAGGTCTCAAACGGTATCAACAGCACGTGGTACAGAAAATGTTGATCGGTATATTGCTGTCCCAGTACCGTCAACTGCAGCCAAGGAAACTGGTGGATAATCCCTTGATCGCGAATGAGGAGCGCCATCTTGGCGTGGTAGAACGAATCCGGATCGGCAAAGTACGGACTGGCCTGAAAAACCATGAACAACGCAAAAGCGATAACGTACACCGTTACGTAGGAAAGCCAGGGCCACTGTCGAGCGAGAAACTGCTTTGTTGTGGAGTGCCAATGCATGCGAACAGTATACCAGAGTACGGCGTTCGGAAAAAGACAACTCCCGCCCAAGCATGGGTGGCGGGAATTGCTCGATCGGTATTATTTCGTGGTCGCTTCCGACCTATTGTCGACCAGTCGCCCATACTGTAGCAGAGCTCGTGGAGCAACGCAAGACCTTCCGGCCCGTGATACGCGTTTTGGATTGACGACGAGCAAAAAAATTGCTACGCTGATGACGCTTTCTTCGCTTTTATCGCCCGTCATCATGTCAGGTCACTCAAAGTGGTCGACCATCAAACGCCAAAAAGCTGTCACCGATGCAAAACGGTCAGCCGCGTTTACAAAACTGACACGCCAAATCACTATTGCCGCCAAACTTGGCGGCGGTGATCCGGAAATGAACTTTCGGTTGCGTTTAGCGATCGATAAAGCACGCGCCGCGAACGTTCCAAACGATAATATTGATCGCGCGGTCAAATCCGGCACCGGTAGCGGTCAAGAGGGACTAACAAAAGACGTTCTCTACGAAGGTTTCGGTCCTGGCGGCGTGGCGGTGCTAGTTGAAGCGATTACAGATAACAGCAATCGTACTTCAGCGGAAGTGCGGAATGTTTTCAGCAAGCATGGCGGCTCGATGGGTGCGCAAAATAGCGTCGGCTGGATGTTTGCCCGCGCGGGCGTGGCTCGGATTCCGAGTCACCTGGTTTCGACCGAGGCGCTCGAGGCGCTCGAACTCGCCTGCATCGATGTTGGGGCTGATGATGTACGAGAAGAAGACGACCAGGTCGTCGTAATTACCCCGCCGGAAAAATTGGTCGCCCTGCAACAGCTCTTGGCCGACAAAAAACTGAATGCGGAAAGCGATATCGAGTTTGTACCAACAACAACGGTCGCGTTGGATGACGCTACGCGAACAAGTTTGCACAATCTCTTAGAGCTTCTGGATGAACTCGACGACGTTACTCGCGTCTCAAACAATGAAGCATAATATCCGAGTCCTTGGCATCGATCCTGGCTTAGCCCGGTTGGGTTGGGCGATTATTGAAAATCGCAGCGGCACAGCGGCGTTAGTTGGGTGTGGGTGTGTTGAAACGACCGCCGGCCAATTACTCGAGCACCGATTACAAACGTTGCACGAGCGCGTCACCGACATTATTCGCGAATATCGTCCGGATCGTATGGCTGTGGAAAAACTTTTCTTCACGAAGAACGTCACCACCGGCATCGCTGTTGCTCACGCACGCGGCGTACTCATCCTGGCCGCAGCCGAGCACGGATTACCGGTTGATGAATACACGCCGACCTCCGTCAAGTCGTCAGTCACCGGCGATGGTCGAGCCGATAAACGACAGATGGGACGGATGATTCAGTTACTTCTCAATCTCACGCGACTTCCAAAACACGACGATACGGTTGATGCGATCGCCATTGCCCTCTGCGGATCGGCTTCGAAAGTGCTACACTAAGTCTATGTCCGATCGACCACTCCACATCGCCATCGTTTCCTGGGAGGTCAGCCCGTTCAGCAAAACCGGCGGCTTAGCCGACGTCGCGAACGCCCTGCCGAAGCACGTGAAGGGTCTCGGGCACGAAGTTTCCGTCGTCACGCCGTACTACAAACAAATTGCCGCCCAATCACTGCCGGTGACACATCTCGGCGATAGCGTTGTAACCTTGGGTAAAAAGGAATACCCGATTCGTTTTTATCGTGGTGAACTCTCTGAGCACAGTAAGGTGCCGGTGTACTTTTTAGCTCAGGACGAACTTTTTACCGAGCGCGACCGCTCGTTTGGTTATCCTGACGACAACCTGCGCTTCCAAGTATTTGATCGAGCGGTGTTTTTGCTCTTCGAATTTCTCGGGCATATTCCGGATGTTCTTCATTGTCATGACTGGCACACTGGACTTATTCCGAACTACCTCAATTGTGAATATCGGAAAAACCCTCTGTGGCGAGATACGGTTAGTGTTTTCACCATTCACAACCTGCTCTACCAAATGCAAGGCATGTGGTTTAACTTGCCGCCCGAAAAACGCGACCAAGGTCGGGGTTTGCCACCGGTTGACACCGCCACAATCCGCACCACCAACTTTGCGTTGCGCGCTATTAAAAACGCCGACGCGATCAGCGCCGTTAGTGTTCGCTATGCCGAGGAAATTATGACCAAAAAATTCGGTGAAGGTCTCGATGGTGTTCTACGCCGGCGACAAGATCGTGTTTTCGGCATTATTAACGGCATCGACTATACGATTTTCAACCCGAGTTTCGATCAGCACCTAAAAATTCATTACGATTGGAACTCGCTTGATAAAAAAGCTGAAAATAAACGCCTGTTACAAAAAGAATTCCATCTACCGGAACGAAAAGACGTACCCTTGATTGGAATGGTTCACCGATTGACTGAACAAAAAGGATTCGACCTCATCATGGAAATTTTTCCGGTACTCATGCGCCAGCAGGTGCAACTAGTCGTCGTCGGTGGCGGTGATCGCGGCTACGTGAATTTCTTCCGGCAAATGGCCAAGAAGTATCCGCACCAAGTGGCGGTGCATCTGGAGTTCTCCGAAGCCGTCGGATCCCGCATCTACGCCGCTTCCGATATGTTCTTGATGCCGAGTCGCTATGAACCGTGCGGTATTTCTCAGCTCATCAGTTTGCGCTACGGTTCCATTCCGATCGTCCATCGCACCGGCGGTTTAGCTGATACCATTACCGACTTCGATCCGCGCACCGGCGTCGGCACCGGCTTCGTCCTCTACAACTACACCGGCCCGGATCTGATTATGGCCATGACCCGCGCCATCGAAACCTATAAATACCCTCGCGTTTGGGAACACCTCACCTGGCAGGCGATGCGCCAATCATTCTCCTGGGGTTTGCCGGCCAAACAGTACGTCGACCTCTACAAGCGAACGATTGCGGCGCACCATGCACTGGAGTAATTTTTTTCATATCTACCAACCGCCGGCGTGGGATGAGGCGATTGTTCGTCGCGCCACGGCCGAAGCCTACCAACCGATGGTAGCTATTTTACAGCAACATCCGGAAATTAAAATTACGCTCAATATTACCGGCTCGCTCATTGATCAGTTGGTCGCGCTTGGATTAACCGATGTTCTGCAGAGCATTCGCCGCCTCGCCGAGCGCGGACAAATCGAGTTGGTTGGCAGCGCAAAATATCATCCAATTTTACCGCTATTGCCGGCCGAAGAAATTGTCCGCCAAATCGAACTACAAGAAATTGTCTGTCGAGAGACATTCGGCTCAGCCTTCCACCCCAAGGGCTTCTACGCACCAGAAATGGCCTACAGTGCGTCGCTGGAGCCGATACTGATCAACCGTGGTTACGAATGGATAATTATTGATGAGGTGTGTTCTGGTCAACCACTTGGCACCACGCTTTTTGATCGGCGCTATATGACCGGTGGCGGACTTGGCGTCGTGTTTCGCAATCGCTTCTTGAGCGACTTTTTGTCATTTTCAGCGACTATTGATCAGCCGGAAAAGTCTGTCGCCGCGCTCCAGGGAGATATACGAACCACGGCTGGCCTAGTAACGGCGATGGACGGAGAGAATCTCGGCCACCATCGCGCCGGCGTTGATCGTCTCTGGGAGATACTCGTTACCTGGCCGGAGATTGCAACCGAAACCGTTTCGGAATACCGCGACCGACAATCAACAGAATCGGTAATTGAGCTTCACGACGGCAGTTGGTCGTCGCAACCACAAGAAATTACCGCCAATATTCCGTTCGGCCTGTGGAACCATCCGAATAATCCGATTCACAAGCTCCAGTGGCAACTCACGCACCTCGTTATCACCGCTGTGCGAAGCGCCGAAAGCGATCCGACGTTTGAAGTTGCTCGCCGCTTGCTCGATATGGCTTTAACATCAGATAAATACTGGTGGGCATCGGCTAGTCCGTGGTGGGACATGACGATTGTCATCCGCGAAACACAGCGCTTGGTCGACGTACTCGCGACACTGACGCGTGTGCCGACAAAAACCATGAATGCCGCTGAACGATTGATGCAACAAGTCGCCACCACAACCGAGCTTTGGGAAAAAACCGGCTTAGCGAAACACCGGCAAGGAACGTATTTACAACAAACCGGCGACATCCGGTTTATGGGTGGGAAGCGGGTGTAACGTAACAGGGGGTTGTAACAAAAACATGCTTGCTCTCGACAAGGGGCTGTGTTGGATTAAGGCTCATGTGCGCCGTCGCGACGGCGCTTGACATATTTAGTCTTTGCCGTTAGTGTCCTGTGCAGACAAGCTCATTAACATTCGGTTTCTGACTTGGATCTGTCAGGCCTGTTGCGCAACCGCGCGATGATAATGAGCTATCTTCTCGGGAGGTCCACATGGACCACGACAATGTGATGTTGGAGGATTCCCGTCCTTCACCGTTCGCTGGCATGAAGCTGGTCTCGGCTCAGACCGAGAACTGCGATTGCGATGGCGGCTGTGACGACGGGAATACTGACAACTACTAGAAGTCTGTACATCACACACGGGAGAACCTGATCCACTCTCCCACTTTTTATCATGACCATCAACTTTCGCTACGACCCATCTTACGAATATGAAAACTTCCGCGCGGCTTTTGGTTCAAAAAATCATGCCCAAGCAAGTCCGCGCCAAGTTCTTTTTTTTGAGCACTACGCTGAACTGACTCGCCCAAACGCCATTGCCTTTTCCGAATGGTATCTTCGGGAACACAACATCGATCCGAATAAAGTATTGTCTGACATTGAGGCAAACTGGATCGCCATTGAAACGAAATACTTTACCCGGGCAAATGCAATATTTGGTAAACCATTACCAATGGATCGGTTGACGGTATACTTAACGGTTCATGATCGATGCTCATATAACTATGAGCGTGGATATTTCTTTATTCATACAAACCTGAAGGCTGTTACGAAAACACTGATGCATGAATTATGGCATTGGTACTATTATGCGTTTTTTAGGGATGAGATCCAGGTCAAACACGGAGCAAAAGTTTCGAATGATATGAAGGAAGCCCTAACAGTGCTACTCAATGAAGAATTTAGTGATCTGATGCCCGGGATTCAAGATATTGGTTATCCGCAACATCAAGAGCTTCGAGCTACGATCCTAAAGGAGTATCGTAATACACATGACATCAAACAAACGATCGAACGATCTTTACAATCTATAACCGAGTAATCCAACCACAAGGAGTGAGTCATGATCCCCGCAGTCCTGCAGTGGGAGTTGACCGAACATTGTCCGTACCGTTGCCTGCACTGCTACTTACTCAGTGCCGCTATCCCTCAACGGACAGCTGACTTGTCGGACGACGAGATGTTTCGCATCGCCGAACACATCGTTCGGAATCGTATTTTCTTCGTCACGTTCACTGGAGGTGAACCACTGACCCGTCGTCGTTTGGTCATTGAGTTGTCGAAGTATTTGGCCAATCACGGTACCATCCTCTCGCTAAATACCTGTCTGGCGCCATTGACAGATGAGGTGTTGTCCGAACTTCGGGTTGATCACTACCTGATTTCCTGTCCATCGAGTACACCGGAGCAGTACCGGCATATCACTGGTGGCGGGAACTACGACCGATTCGAAACGAATCTACGGCAGGTCGTCTCCACGGGCGTCAATCACACCGTCAACATGGTTGTTAGCCAGTTGAATCGTGATGATGTTCGGGCTACGGCTATTCGTATGGCTGAGCTCGGTGTTCGACGTTTTGCCGCAACGCCGGTGAGTCTCAATGCGCGTGCGCCACAGTTTGAACTGCCGTTATCTTTGGCGGAAACACGGCAGGTGTTGTCCGATCTCGTGTGGGCGCATGAAACGCTTGGTCTCGACGTAGATGTGATGGAGGCTTTGCCACGGCGAGTCATTCCGCAACGAGCCTTTGATCTGCGACTGCCGTTTGTTTTTCGGGCCTGCAATGCCGGCAAACGTAATGGAACGATCGCGGTTAACGGTGACGTGCGTCCTTGCGGACACAATCCTCGTGTTTATGGAAACGTCCTGAATGAGAGCCTCGGTTCTATTTGGGAACGTATGCAGGATTGGCGATCCGCTGTTGGTAACACACACCGGAGTTGTTTGGCCTGCGATGTTGCCACAAGTGGTGGATGTCCGATCGATGCCGCTGTGCGTGAAGCTGGAGCGCTTGAGGAATTGATGATCTCAAGTGAACCAGTGTTGACGTTGGCGCCTCCTCCCGATCTTTACCCGACGACCATCGTTCGACCTAGTCGCAAGTATCTCGAACGCCCGGATGGCGATGGATGGTTGGTAACATCGGGACGCTCACGCGACATTTTGCACATCAACCAGGCGCTACGGGATTTCATCGTTGCCACCAGAACAGCGGCACCGATGTCGTTAAACCGCCTGGCCGAACAATTTTGCACGACGACTGATGATGCTGAATTTCATCGAGTCATGACCATGCTTGTTCCAAGAAATTTTTTCATCATTTCTTTGAACAACAGCCTGGTCCTCTAACCACTAAATATACGACCGCTCTGTACTATGACTACCAATGCATTGGTAGTCTTTTTATTTATGATGGGTGTTTTACTTAACCAACAACCCTGACTAACCTCCGCTAATCCATATCTGTGCTGTATTTATTGTCGCAAGACCATCAATACAAAACATGGAAAAACAACCAAAAGTGCGGTATACTGCAACCACTTATTGATGCACTAAATATCGTATGCTTTGGGCAAATTTCCTCCACTTCTACCAGCCGCCGACGCAAAAAGAATACTGGGTGAAGAAAATTACCAACGAGTGTTACCGCGTCCTGGTGAAAGGTTGGCTAGAAAATCCACAAGCAAGGGCCACACTGAACATTAATGCCGTCTTAGTTGAGTTTTTCGATAAATACGGCGCGCATGATGTTATCGACGGTCTGCGAACGCTCGCCGAACGCGGACAAATCGAGTTCACCGCCAGCGCAAAATACCATCCGTTCCTGCCGCTGATGCCCGAATCAGAAATTCGCCGCCAAATCGAGCTCAATACAGAAACAAATCGCCATTACTTCGGCGATGCCTACAACCCGAAAGGTTTCTTCCCGCCGGAAATGGGCTACAATCGAAAAGTTGCCGATGTCGTGCGCTCCATGGGTTTCGATTGGTTAATCATCGATGAGTTAGCTTTCAGTGGCAAGATGCACGATATCCGCCGCGACACGATTTACACTCTGAAAAACAGCGACGACTTCTCGATTTTCTTCCGCGAACGCGATGCAAGTTTCCGTATTCTCTCAGCCGAGGTCGGCGTCAGCGTTTTTTCCGCCGGCATGTTATTAAAACTCCTCGGCGATCGCGTGAACTCCGATGAATACCTGCTGACCGCGATGGACGGTGAAACGTTCGGCCACCACCGCCCGGGACTCGATGCCTTGCTGTTTGAAATGTATAACGTGCCGGAATTGAAGTCGGTCACGTTATCGGAATTGCGAAAAGTTGTCACCAAGCGCGCCGAGGTTGAACCGTTGCCGTCGAGTTGGGCATTGATGAAAAAAGATTTAGAGCAAAATACGCCGTTCTCGCGCTGGCAGGACGAAACAAATGAAATACACAAGATGCAGTGGGAACTCACGTACTTGGCAATCGACAGTTTCAAGAAGCTCGATGAAAAAAATCCGGCCTGGAAAACAGTTCGCCATGCACTCGATCGCGCCGTCCACTCCGATCAGTACTGGTGGGCGTCGGCTAGTCCATGGTGGAGCATCGAAATGATGGAAATGGGCGCCAAGGAGCTTCGTGACGTAGTCCTCGACAACCCGCAAGCTACAGGTACAGAAAAGACGCGCGCCGAAGAGCTGTATCGCGGCATCGTCTTCACTGCCTTCGATTGGCAACGCAACGATAAAATTGCCGAACGCATTAAGGCCTCGGATGAAGATGTTACTCAGCGCATCACCAAAGAAATGCCGCACATTCCGCTCGAAGAGTTCGAAAATATGGTGAATAATTTGGAAAAGCAGATGCTAGCCTCGGCGAGCCACAAAGAATACGAACGGGCAGCCCAACTTCGCGATCGCGTTATTGAACTCAATGCTAAGAAAGCAGACATCACCGGCTCCAGCGCGTAGCACCGGCTTACAGCCAGCGCCACATCAACGCTTTTTTACTTCGCTGGCTTCGCCGGAAGCGATGCGAGGGTTTTTTTCACGCCGGGAACAAGCGTTCTTCCCCGGGGCAATGCGTGTTGTTAGCTGCCGATATACACACCGACCAACGCTCTCCACGTCGAGCTACCTAACGCGATTTGATGTCACCGTTCAGTATCCCAACGGAAAACGTGTCCACCATGTTCGCGGAAACACTGTCGATCAGCAAACGTCGGCCATCTTTCGTCGTCTCGCACAAACGAAACACGTTTTTCGTTCGCCGCGTCCGCTCGATTATCTGACACCGCCCGGGTATATCCTCTATGAAGAAACGAGTGGGTCAACATTACGTCAACTCGCCTTCACGTCGTCGCGTTGGCCGGCCATTGCCGAGTCAATCGGCGGCTCACTCGCTGCGTTTCATTGCACCCCAGCACGTGGGCTACGTCAATTACATTGGCGCCAAGAGGTAGATTTTCTACGCACCTGCCACGCCGCCATTGTGCGTCGATCACCATCGCGCCGCACTTGGGCGACTCGAGTAATTACTGTCTTACAAACCCATGAAAGACTGGCGTGGAGCCGTCAGCCAGGGCTCACCCATAAAGACTTCCAGGCTAGTAATATTATTCTTGGGTCGGCTATTGGGATTATTGATTTTACGTTGAGCGGCGTCGGTCCAACCGCGTTTGACCTTGGAACGTTTGTCACCCACCTGGCAGTCATGTGCCACGGCCGTGTGGCTGAATCGCGGGTACAGCATTGGCGCGAGCGTTTTTTACAGGGCTATGCAAAAAGTATTGGTGCGGTGTCTTGGCGAAAAACCGCAGCTGATGTACCGATTTTTGAGTTGCGTTCAGCAATTGATATTCTCTCCATCACGCTTCAGACGCTTGGCGAAGACAATAATCCTGGTCGAGCCTACTGTCAGCTTCTTACCAAGCGAATTGACGTGCTTGTTAAGCTCCTCACACAATCATGAATATTCTCTTCGTCGCATCTGAGGCGGCGCCACTGATAAAGGTCGGTGGCTTGGCCGACGTTGTTGGCGCTTTGCCGTCCGCATTATCGGCATTAGGTCACGATGTTCGCGTCATGTTGCCAAAATACAGTGTCATCACCGCCGACCGGGCACCGGAAAAACGTATTGTTGTCGAAACGGTTGTGCTTTGGCGCGGCCAACAAGTGCCGGTGAAAGTTATTGAATCGACATTACTACCAACCGCGACGACATTATACCTCCTGGAAACGCCAACACTGTTTGAGGGCGACGCGATTTATTATGAACACAATGGTCCCGAAGGTATTCGGCTTGCTGAAGAGCGATACACGTTTTTTTCGTGGGCGGCCGCGCACTGCGCCACGTTATTGAATTGGCCGATTAATGTTATTCATTGCCATGATTGGCACACCGGTTTGTTACCAGCGCTCCTGGCGGTCAAAAAGGTGCGCCTTCCGACCATGCTCACGATCCACAACATGGAAAGCCAGGGACGCTGGCGGGCGGAAGAGGTTTTTTCTTGGCTCGGGCTTACCGGCCACGAGGTTCCGGGGCTTGAGTTTCGCGATGTTGATAATAACCTCAACGCCCTCCAGTCGGGTATCCGTACCGCCACCGTCGTCACTACCGTTAGTCCGCAATACGCGATTGAGGTGCTGTCTCCGCTATACGGCGCCGGACTTGAGCGCGATATTCAGTCCCGGCCGGACGGTATGCGGGGGATTGTGAATGGAATTGACGTGGCAGTATTTAATCCGGAAACGGACTCGCGAATTCCAGCCCAATATTCTGCCTCGACCGCCGTCGTTGGCAAACTCATCAACAAGCGCGCACTTCGAAAAGAACTTGGATTACCAGATAGCGATGGGCCGCTCTTTGGGCTTGTTGGTCGACTCACCTCGCAAAAGGGCGTCGACTTGGTGGCTAGTGTTATTGGCGATATCGTTAACGCTGGCGGCCAAGTGGTCATCCTTGGTAGCGGCGTACCTGAGGTCGAAGAGTTGGTTGTCTCCGCCACCAAGGCATTTCCGTCGGCTTGTAAGACAATTTTACGGTTTGATGCGGCGCTCGCTCAGCGGATTTATGCCGCCAGTGATTTTTTTCTGATGCCATCGCGATTCGAGCCGTGTGGCTTGGGGCAGATGATTGCTATGCGCTATGGTGCCATTCCAATCGTCCGCGACACGGGCGGGCTACATGATACTGTCCGCGACACATCGCTTCATCCGGACGGAACCGGTTTTGTTTTTTCTGACCCGATTGCCGGCGCACTACGAACAACTATTGTTGCCGCATTGCGTCTCTATCACGAACACGATAAACTACAAGCTGTGCGTACCCGAGATATGACCGAAGACTTCTCGTGGGCGCGTTCAGCCAGCGACTATAGTAACCTCTATACGTATGCCAGAAAATCCTACATCGAAACTTGAGGTTCCACCAACGCCGCAAGCTGAAATCCGTGAAGACTATGTTCACGACCGGCAGGTAATTATTGCACCTGGTCGTAATCGGCGTCCGCACGATACGGTGAACCCAAATTTTGAGGCCACCGCATCCAGCGCCACCCCAGCAAAGGATGTTTTCTCTACAGAAAATCTGCGTGGCGTAAAAGCGCTCTTGACGGTCGGTGGCCAAAAATCATGGCGCATCAAGGTGATAAAAAATATTTTTCCAGTCGTTACTCCGGAAAATCCTAAGGCATATGGCTACCAAGAGGTGGTAGTGGAAACACCAAAGTATGGCGTTGAGCTTTCGACCCTGCCGGAAGAACACATTGCCGACCTGCTTCGTGTCTACGGCAAGCGCATGCGTCAACTCCAGCGCGATAAAAAAATCCGCTACATCTTAATTTTTAAGAACAACGGTGGAAGTGCCGGCGCCTCGATTAATCACGCCCACTCCCAGATTTTTGCCTCACAATACGTTCCGCCGCACATTATTACCCGTCGGGAACGCGCTGAAGAGTATCGTATCCAACACAATCGCGATTATTACAGCGACTTACTTATCGGCGAAGAAAATGGTCCGCGATGGATCGCGTCCGGCAAGCACGTGTGCGCCCTAGCGCCCTACGCCTCGCTATACAACTACGAAGCATGGATTATGCCCTGGCGACGTGTCGACAATATTGGACTTCTCTCAGACGGCGAAATTAAGGAAATGGCGCACTACCTCAAAACAATCCTGATGAAGGTGGGCGAGTTACACTTACCATACAACTACTACCTGCACCAGGTCGTCGGCGACCGCGGCGAACACATGTACCTTCGGGTTGCCCCACGTCGAGATGTCTGGGCTGGCGTTGAGCTTGGGTCACGACTCGTCGTAAACACGGTGCCGCCGGAAGAGGCTGCACTGTTCTATCGACCGGCGTTTACGAACGAACCGAAAGTCTAACGAACTTTCGTTTTCCAACCTGTAGGACGGCGCCATTAATTGCCACCACCGGTTGTTCCCAGTCGGTAATTTTTCGTTGATCTATTTTTACTCCGCCCTGTTCCACGAGGCGTCGCGCCTCAGAACGAGTTCCCGCCAGGTGATGGCTCACCAACAAATTGAGGATGGAGTGTTCACCTGGTCGCACCTCAACCACTTCCATACTCGTTGGTTGGCCCTTTTTCTGAAAGACGTGGGCGAATTCAAACCCTGCTTCGGTTGCGGCCTGTGAACCGTGATAGAGCTCAACAATTGCTTTTGCCAGCCGAATTTTTATATCTCGAGGGTTAGTTGTTTTCTTTTTCAGCTCCGCCCGAATAGTGGTTAGGGTGTTTGTGTCCGTGTCGGTTGCCAATGTGAAGTAGTCAAGAAGGAGTTTATCGGGGATCGACATGGTTTTTCCAAACATATCAACGGCCGAATCCTCAACCGCAATGATGTTGCCAATACTTTTGCTCATTTTTTCTTTGCCGTCGGTGCCGAGTAGGTAGTCAAACAACATAACGTCCTGTTTGTCCTGACCGTATGCCGTTTGCACATCGCGCCCGGTAAGGAGGCTAAATTTTTGATCCATACCCCCGAGCTCAACGTCGGCTTTTACCATCACCGAGTCATACCCTTGCAGAAGTGGATACATAAGCTCATGAAGACCAAGTGGTAGTCCTTTATCAAGTCGTCGTCGAAATGTTTCATGAGTTAAGAGTTGATTTGCACCCACCGACGTCATGAGTCGTAAAAAATCTGCGGCTGTAAACCGATTAAACCACTCGCTATTATAATGAACCTCCGTCTTGTGAATATCAATGACGTGCCCCGCTTGCTCAAGGTATGAGGTAGCGAATTTTTTCGTTTGTTCCGCGCTTAAGCTGCTCCTGCTTTTGTCCCGACCACTTGGGTCGCCAACTTGTGCGGTGTAATCACCAATGATAAGTACTGCCTGGTGACCCGCCTCTTGCCAGGCGCGCAGTTTGCGCAACGGCACCACGTGACCGAGGTGGAGCTGGTACCCGGTAGCGTCAATGCCAAATTTTATCCGCAACGGCTTTCGACGCCCAAGCTTCGCCTCGAGACTGCGGTGTTCAATAACTTCGGAAACCCCGCGTTCGAGCAGGTCAAGTGACTGGTTTGAGAGGGCCATAAGGGTCTAGGCTTGAAAGTATAGCAGAAAAACCGTAGGATGACAGCATACCCTATGTCGATTATTACCCCGAAACGCCGTCATCCGGCTACAGACACCACCCGGCGGGTCACCCCCGAACCAGCCACTCCGCGCCGCCAATTCCCCGGCCGACCACCCCGCCAACACCGTTGGCGGCGAATCGTTCTTCAGATTGGTGTTACCGTGATACTCCTTGGTGCCGTTTCGGCGGTGGCCTTGGTCGCTTGGGTGTCCCAGGACTTACCCGACCCGAATAAAATCAACAACCGTGTCGTGGCCCAAAGCACAGAAATTTACGCCCGTGATGGCTCAACGTTGTTATATGAGATTCACGGCGACCAACGACGAACGGTGGTTAGTTTAAGCAATATTTCAACCTACATTAAACAGGCAACCATCAGTATTGAAGACAAGGGTTTTTACAAACACAGCGGGATTTCACTCATGGGCACTATGCGCGCGGTCGTGGTTGATGTGTTGTCGGGAAGCAAGGCTCAGGGCGGATCAACACTCACCCAACAGCTCGTAAAAAACTCGATCCTAACAACCGACAAATCCTACATTCGCAAAGTGAAAGAAATTATTCTGTCATACCAAATCGAGCAACGCTTCTCAAAAGATCAAATTCTTCAGATGTACTTTAATGATATTCCTTATGGTGCCAGCAACTACGGTATTGAGGCGGCGTCCGAGGCGTATTTTGGAAAGCACGCTAAAGATCTTGATCTAGCTGAAAGCGCGGTCATGGCGGCCGTTGTCCAGGCGCCAACATACTATTCCCCGAATGGTATCCACCGCCAGGCTTTGCTCGATCGACAACACCTCGTGCTCAGTGAGATGGTAAAAAATGGGTATATTTCCCAGACGCAGGCCGATGCCGCCAAGGCGATTGATGTTCTTGCTCAAGTAAGCCCTGTTCGTGATTCGATAACGGCGCCCCATTTTGTTTTTACAGTGCGTGACCAGTTGGTGCAAAAATATGGTGAGGCGCTTGTCGAGGGCGGCGGTCTCCGAGTAGTAACAACGCTCGATCCGGCCCTACAAAAAATTGCCGAGGAAGAGGTGGTGGCGGGTGCAGCAAAAAACGTAAAGTATAAGGCCTCTAATGCGGCTTTGGTGGCGAGCGACCCAAAAACGGGCGAGGTGCTGGCCATGGTTGGATCGGTTGATTTCTTTGACACGGCACATGATGGGAATTTCAATGTAGCCACAGCCATAAGAAACCCCGGATCATCGTTCAAGCCTATCGTCTACTTAACCGCATTTACCAAAGGATATTCTCCCGACACCCTGTTGTTTGATTTGAAAACAAACTTCGGACCGGATGGTTCAGGAAAGGATTTTATTCCAAATAATTACGACCTCAAAGAGCATGGTCCACTAACGATGCGGCAAACACTCGCTGGATCGTTGAATATCCCCGCCGTAAAAACCCTCTACCTTGCTGGCATCCCAAATGTTTTAACTATGGCCAGCCAACTTGGGTACACCACCATTGATAGCTCGAAGGTTGGTCTCGCCCTAGCGATCGGCGGGGGAGGGGTCACGTTAACCGAGCACGTTGGTGCTTTTGCAGCGCTAGCAAATGACGGCATGCGAAATCCGGTCACCATGGTTTTACGCGTCGAGGATAAGAACGGGAAACTTATGGAACAGTATACCCCCAAACCAACGCGCGCTGTTGATGCAAACGCCGTCCATGAGTTGGAAGATATAATGAGCGACAATAGCGCCCGCGCCTTTGTCTTTGGCACGAAGAACAACCTTACCCTCAGCAACCGTCCGGTAGCCGCTAAAACAGGCACCACAAACGATGACCGGGATGGCTGGACAATGGGCTTTACACCGTCGCTCGCCGCCGGTGTATGGGTTGGCAATAACGATAACTCCGCCATGAAGGCTGGTTCTGACGGCGTCGTGGTGGCGGCACCGATTTGGCACAACTTTATGGAGCGGGCGTTAGCCGGAAAACCGGTTGAGAAATTTACAAAACCGACCCCTAATAAGTCCACCAAACCCGTACTTCTTGGAAAGTTGTCAGCCAACACACCGATTTCTGTCGACAGTGAAACTGGAAAGCAAATTCCTGATAGTTGTTTAGCGAGCTGGCCGGCAGCAAACATTAAACAGGTGGTAGTCAAAGAGGTTCACGATATTTTGTACTACGTTAACAAAGATGATCCCAACGGCGCACAGCCAACCGACCCCACAACCGACCCAATGTATACACGCTGGGAGGCGCCCGTGCAAGCCTGGGCAACAAAGAATGGCTACGTAGCTAAAAGTCCAGGATTTGAATCCTGCTCGTTGCGCGCTGGAAGTTCCGTTGTGTCGGTGTCGTTCACTGCGCCGGCCGAAAATACCACGATTACGCCCGGCAGCGTACCTGTTAGTGTACAGGCCTCCAGTTCGTCGTCTATTACCAGCGTGGTATATTCCCTAGACAATGCTCCCGTTTCGACGAGCACGTCTGCGCCTTTTTCTGTCACCCTCGATTTGTCGGCCGCGACGAGCGGTTTTCACACCATCGGCGCTACGGCCACCGACAGTACTGGCGCCACCGCGGCTGCTTCGGTACAGATAAATGTTCTGCCCGGATCGGTTCCGACGGTCTATATTTCTTCGCCCGCTCCAAAAACATCTTTGGCCGCGTCGAGTTTTCCGCGAAGCGTGACGGTTATTGCGAGTGATCCTGACGGCGTAGCAAATGTTACGTTGTTAACAAAAAACACCGACGGCACAACCGCCGTCCTCGACTCGGTGAATTCGCCGGCCGATAAAACAATCACCTTTTCCTGGCCGACAACCGCTCCGGGCCAGTACCAGCTTCTCGCGACCATGAAGAGCGCTAAGGGTCACGTGACCACAAGTGATACGGTTACTGTGGCGGTAGCCCCGTAACTCTGGTTTGAATGCGCTGTATACGAAAACGGCTGGCACCAAGACGTGCCAGGCTGTTATTGCAGAGCTCTAGAATCTCCTCTGCTCGCTGGTTGAGTTGTCCAGCCACCGCTCCGTGTGAAACATGAATCCGAATCGTGCCTTGTTGGAAACTTGTGGCTCGCGCGTCGCGCACCAGTACACCCACTCGTTCCTGTAGTACGGCATTTACCGTAGCCACAACAAGGGCGGCCGTGTGTGTTGCTTGATCAGGCCCGGTATGCTGAAGAAGTTTACCGACAGAGTCCATTATTGACGAATCGGCATAAGCAAATAGAGCGCGTCTTTTCTTTCCGGACTTCGCATAACGCCGGGGGTGTTTTGGTCTTGAAATTCAACTGAGATGTTTTTTCCACCGAGGCTTTGTAGACCGTCAAGAATGTATCGAAAATTAAACACTACACTCATCGACTCGCCATCGATTTCTGCTGGAACAGTCGCCACGTGTTCGCCGAGTTGTGTGTTGGCTGCGCTGAGTTTTAGTTGTTTTTCTTTTTGATCAATGGCGATAGATAAATCATTAATACCGGCCTTACAAAACAGGCTGGCGGCCCGAATGTTCTTTATGAGTTCTTCGCGATCACACACCATCTTCGTCTGCCACGCCGTGGGGATAATTTGTTGATAATCTGGGTATTGCCCCTCAATAACCCGGGAAACAATTTCTGTGTCTGGCAATAAAAATCGCGCCTGGTCGTCCCCAAGCAAAACCCTTACCACGGTTTCGTCGTCTGGGAGCAGACGTAACACCTCTTGGGCGGTGCGAGACGGTATGATTGCTTTGTGTTCTCCTGAAACGCTGGTTAGTGTGGAAATCTTGTTCTCGGCCAGGCGATAACTGTCTGTGGCGACAAGTGTGCAGTGTTTTTCTTGTATGACCATCAGGGTGCCAGAAATTTCTGGGCGCGATTCGTCGTTCGCGGCAGCAAAGATTACGCCCTCCAGGGCATGACGAAGGGTGGCCGCAGGAAGGGTTGTTTCGGTCGGGGCGTCATGTGTTGGAAGAACCGGGAAGTCGTCTGCAGGGGTTCCTTTAATGGTTGTTTGGGTGTGACCAGAAACAATGTGCAGACCCGCCGGCGTTTGTTCAAGTGTCACCCGCTCGTTTCCGAGGAGTGAAATAAAGTCGGTTAAGAGTCTTGATGGAACCGTATAGCGCCCCGGTGTCTCTACTTTTGCGCGGATAGTAACAATGATCGCTAGTTCAAGGTTAGTTGTTTGGAGTTGTACCTGACCGTTTTCTGCTACTAGCAAAACATTATTCAAAATCGCTAGCACGGCGCTCTTGCTTGCGACGCGGCTGACAGCCGATAACCCGTGTGAAAGATTTTCCTGTGTGCACGTGAATTTCATACGGTATATAAATGTATAATTAAATTAATAATAGTAATAAGGGGTGTGGAGAGCGGGGAAAACTATGAGCACACTGGTAGCATTAAGGAAAAAGCACATTACTTCACACAGACGACCAGTGAACAGATAGTGAGAAGAGCGGGGAAAACTTTATCGTGTTTTTTTGTTACCACTTTCTTCACAGGGCGTCGACAGCAGACACACAAACTTGTTCACTTTTTTGCCGGCGGTTGTCCGCAGGGTGTCCCCAACTAATTCCCAAACAGTCGTTGCTTGATGAGCGCGATGTCTTGCTTGAGTTTGTCATTATCAACAAGCTGTGCGGAAATTTTCGAGCACGCGTGCATCGCGGTTGTATGATCGCGTCCGCCAAGCTCGTGGCCAATTGCCGGAAACGACGAATGGAGCTCTTCACGAAGGAGATACATGGCAATTTGTCGCGGCTCAACAAGCTCTTTTTTTCTACTGATGCCTAAAATATCTTCAACCGAGACATCAAAAAACTGAGCCACCGATGCGACCAGCTGTTTTGGGGTTAATCCCCCGCGTTTTGCGCCCTGCGAGAGTGATTTTAATAAATCACGCGTGCTATCAAGCGTCGGTTCGGTGTGGTTGAGTTGAGCATAGGCCATGAGACGATTAAGGGCGCCCTCAAGCTCGCGGACGTTGCTTTGGACCGTGTTGGCAATGTATTGCAAGATTTCGGTGCTAAGAAAAATATTTTTTTCACGACACTTTGCCTCGAGAATAGCAACCCGTGTTTCCATGTCTGGTTGAGCAATGTCCGCGATCATTCCCCACTCGAATCGGGATACGAGCCGAGCCTCAAGCGCGGGGATTGATTTTGGTGGGCGGTCAGAAGTGACAACCACCTGTTTGTTTGCTTGGTGGAGGGCGTTGAAGGTGTGAAAAAACTCTTCTTGCGTTCCTTCTTTGCCGGACAGAAACTGAATGTCATCGATCAAGAGTACGTCGACCCCTCGATAGAACGATTTAAACTTTTCCCCGCCGCCGTGAGATACGGCCTGAATAAACTCATTCGTAAATCGCTCGGACGTAACGTATACTACCCGACGACGCGGATTTTGTTCCAGCGCCTTGTGTCCGATGGCTTGCATCAAGTGGGTTTTTCCCAAACCAACACCCCCATAAATAAAAAGTGGATTGTAGACAAGCCCGGGCTTATCGGCCACCGCGTTTGCCGCGGCGTGCGCCAACTCATTTCCCTTGCCAACAACAAATGTTGAAAAAACATACCGTGGGTCGAGACCGGTTTTACTTTGTCCCGGAACCGGAAGTACTTCGGGCGTGGTCTCAGCGATACCGCCCTTCTGTTGGTTTGTTGTGGTGGGCGCAATTGCTGGTTGAAGCGAGGACGGCGCGCGCTTTGTTTCAACTCGGTAGTCAATCTGAGAAATTGGTCGTTGCGCAGCGTTTTGGAGCGCCTTTAAGATTGCTGGATGGTATTTTGTCTCTAACCAGGCCTTCGTAAAGCCGTTTGGCACAGCAATAATGGCCGACGCGTCGGAAATATCGGTTAAAAACGTGTTTTTAAACCACGTGGTGAAGTTTGCCTTACTAATTAACAGCTCTAACTCACCGAGTGCGGTTTGCCAAAGCTGATCGTTGGTCATTGTTTTACCCCTAAATTAAGCATGGATAAACATAATACCACAATCCACAGGCTAAAAAAATGCCTTATATTAGCCAAAAAGTGAATATTCTGTTCAAAGGCTGTGGATAACTTTATTTTAACCACCCCCACCCCACACCCTTTGACCTACGGTGGATAACCTGGTATACTGGCCTAGCTTTATGCCGAAACGAACGTACCAACCAAAGAAACGACGCCGAGCACGAGTACACGGTTTTCGCGCGCGCCAAGCCGGTCCTACCGGCCGCAATGTTATCCGTCGACGACGGAGCAAGGGCCGCAAGAAATTGACGGTGTAATAACGTGTTAGACCGGGCGCATCGGATTCACTCTGCCCGCGATCACCGGACACTGTGGCGCATGGGGCGCGTACTGCGCGGGCGCTATGTCATTATTCGCGCTCGTCCAGCCATCGGCGTGGCGAAGAGCGGTTTCGTCGTATCTTCGACCGTTGCAAAAAAGGCCACCGACCGAAATCTGGTCAAACGCCGACTCCGCGACGCCGTCCAAAAACTGTTGCCGCAACTGCGATCAGAAATTATCGTCTACGCTACCCGAGCCGCCGTTGGTGCGAGTTACGACCAACTCAATAACGATCTTCGGCAAACATTACTCTTGCCACCAACAACACATGCGTCGCCTTCTCATCGCCGTCATTAAATTCTATCAAGCCATCCTGTCGCCGGATCATAGCCCGCGGCGCCGTTTATATCCATATGGATTTTGCCGGTTCCATCCAACCTGTTCGATGTATGCCATTGATGCGCTCGAGCGCCACGGTGTTATTGTCGGAAGCTGGTTAACCATCAAACGACTCGTTCGCTGTCACCCCTGGGCTGCCGGGGGGATTGATCATGTACCACATCGCATATGACCTGGTTCACTATCGGAATTTTTGAGCCGCTTTTCAACGGCCTCCTCTATATTCAAAAACTTCTGCCTGGACACGATCTCGGATTAGCTATTATTTTATTGACGCTGTTGATAAAGGCCATCCTCTACCTTCCGTCGCTCAGCAGCATTCGCGCCTCACGACAATTGCAGGTATTACAGCCGCGACTGAAAGAAATTCAAACGCTGTATAAGGGCGACAAGGAAAAACTCGCCCAAGCGCAGATGGCGTTGTACAAAGAGAGCAAGGTCAACCCGCTGGCATCGTGTTTACCTCTGCTCATCCAAATTCCTTTTTTCATCGGCCTCTACCAGGTGTTTATTTCCGGACTGAAAATCGACGCCCACACCAGCGTTCTGCTCCCAGCTACCCTGAAACACGTCTATCCGTTCTTACGCACGTACTACCAGAGCACGCCGATTAACACCATGTTCTTGGGCTTTATCAACCTATCAACATCTCATGGTATTGCAAACATCGTCTTAGCGGTGCTGGCCGGCGGATCACAATTCTGGCAGACGAAGATGTTGGCTGCGCCAAGCGAACCAAAGATAAAAGAAGCGCGCGACGAGTCAATGACGAGCGCGATGAACAAGCAGATGACGTATATCTTGCCACTGTTCACCGCCTACCTTGCCTATAAGTTTCCAGCCGGACTCGCACTCTATTGGACAACGCAGTCGGTGCTGACAGTTGCCCAACAATACATATTCTTGAAACGACACCCGCTCAAGCCGGCCGTCGTTCAGGTTTCCAATGACCAACCACAGCATTAGTCCACTACGCCTTTCTGTTCGTACCGAGTCGGGCCAGCCACTTGGCAACGTCGTTGATGTAAGTATTGATCCCGATACACAGGCCGTTGTTCAGTATCACGTTAAACCCAGTCGGCTGGTGCCCGACGTTGTTTGGTCTCCCCTTCTTATTCATCGCCACCAGGTTGTTTCAGTCACCGACCGTGAACTTGTTGTTGATGATGCGGTTTCCCGAACAAGCAGTACCGCGCCGACGCCGCAACCGACAGCGTAATGTTATTTGGTACGAAGTGAGATCTGGCGGCCGTTTTTTATATGGCGGAACCGCAATGTATGTGACGATGACCAGGGGTGTTCCTGTAGTCGCTCGGGCCACTCAATCACTACTAAACAGCGCGGATTCATCGCGGCCGAGGCGATATCCAGTGCCGCCCCTTCATGGCGATCGCGTAAGCGGTAGGCGTCAATATGAAGTACGACACCCCAGCGCTTATTTGGGGGCAAAAGATATGTCCGAGTCAACACAAACGTCGGGCTAGTCACAACACCGCGATATCCTAGCCCACGCAGAAGTCCCCGAACAAATGTTGTTTTTCCGCTACCCAAGGGGCCGCGCAATAGCCAAACATTATCACGAACGGTGTCAGTTAACAGCCGGGCCACCCGGGCGGTGTCTTGAGGGCGCGGGCATGCCCAGGAACTTGACGGAGTGGTCGTGTTCTGGTATGGTGCCCTCTTCATTTTGTTAGCCCTCTGGCGAGGGATGGTGGTGGCGGGACGACGACGTTGTCGCCCGGCACCCAGTTGAACAGTCATGGAATTATCTCCTCTTGAACAAGCTTGTGCGCTCTTGCGCCAGAGTACCACACCACTCATTCTACTGCCAGCCGAGCCGTCGTCTGATGCGCTCGCGGCCGGATTAGCGTTGTTATTAGTGTTGGAAAAACTCGGGAAAACAGCAAAAATTGTCAGCCCAAACTTTACCCTTCCACCAGGACATAGCTTTTTACCAAAAAACCATGTTGTCGAAACACAGCTGACGTCACTGCGGCATTTTATTATTACTGTCGATGTTTCTCGAACAAAACTCGACGAGCTAAGCTACGATATACAGGGCGACCGACTTGCTATTCACCTATCACCAAAGCAGGGATTTTACGAGGCAAAAGACGTTACTACGTCGTCTGGGTCGTTTGCTTACGACCTAATTATTGCCCTAGACCTTTCGTCGCTCGATAGTCTTGGCGCGCTCTACCACGATAACACCGAGTTTTTTTACCAGGTGCCAATATTGAACATTGATCATCATTCAGAGAATAGCCGGTATGGTCACACCAACGTGGTTGATGTTGTGGCCAGCTCGGTTTCAGAAATTATTTTTGAAATTGTCCAAGCACTTGGTCGCGAGCAGATGGACGAACAGGTGGCGACCAGCCTGTTGACCGGGATAATTTCCAAAACTAAGATTTTTCAAAATCAACGGGTCACTCCGCGATCGTTGGCCATTGCTTCACACCTGATGAGCGCCGGAGCACGACGAGAAGACATTGTTCGCCACCTCTACCAAACCAAAACCCTGGCCACATTGCGCCTGTGGGGGCTGGCGCTAGGTCGACTACAAACCGCAAAAGAAAACCGCCTAGTGTGGACGACCATTACCGCTCACGACCTACAGGCAACACATACGACGGTCGACGACGCAACGGGCGTACTTGACGAACTGATGACGGAAGCGGCAACCGCCGAAGTCACGTGTCTGTTTATTGAAACCGAGCAGGGCGTCGCGGTGCACGGGGTGTACCAGTCCGCCATGCCGCCAACAAATCTGCCAGCACAACTCGTTGTACGAGGTTCGAACTATTTAAGTGGAATAATTCCTGGAGACTTTTCGACGGTTGTGGCGGCCACCATTCGTCAACTCTCGTCAGGTGTACAGTAATAGTCGCGACTGTTGAATTTGGAAGCTTTTTGCTATACTTCGAAGCATGGCTCAACCAACAACCCTCCACCTTGCTGATACTGACGTCGAAGGCGCGCTACAAGAGAAAATAGGCAGCATTGCACTGAAAGAAAAAGAAACCGGAACGGCGGCCACCGCGCAGCAACTCGGACTGGGCTATATTAATTTAGTTGGCTTTCCAATTGGACCAGAAACAATTGCCCTCTTGCGAAAGGCAGACGCTGAAAAACTACAAACGGTTTGTTTCTTAAAAACAGCGGGGCAAATTCGACTTGGTACGATCAACCCTGACCAACCAGAGCTCCAGCCGCTTATCGCCGCACTAGGAGCAAAATATCATGCCGATGTCGAGCTCTACATGATATCCGAGCATAGTCTGAAAGTGGCCACGAGGCTCTACGATCGTTTACCGAGGATCCGCAAAACAACAAGCGATGTGGAAATTGCTACCAGCGACCTTGAACGACTACAGTCAACCATTCATGGTGCCACAGATATTGCTGAGCGACTGAAAACAACAAGTGTGACCGACACCTTTATTCTCATCTTGGCTGGCGCGCTTCAGGCGCGCGCCTCGGATATTCATATTGAGGCAGAGGCCGCCGGCATTCGCGTGCGTTACCGTATTGATGGCGTTTTAACCACGATTGCTACAATCCCAAAAGAACAGTGGCCGCGGATTATTTCGCGCATTAAACTGATGTCCAGTTTAAAAATAAACATCACTACCGCCCCGCAGGACGGGCGTATCACGATGTTGATGGCCGGAGACAAGATTGACATTCGCGTCTCAACACTACCAACAACGTTTGGCGAAAGCGTGGTCATGCGGCTTTTGCGTTCGACTGCGACATCGGTAACATTTGATGAGCTAGGGCTCCGTGACCGTGCGTACGAACAACTCACCAAGGAAACAAGCCGACCAAATGGTATGGTTGTGGTAACCGGACCAACAGGATCAGGAAAAACAACAACACTGTATGCGGTGCTAACAAAACTAAACGCCCCAGACACAAAAATTATTACCCTGGAGGATCCGGTCGAATATAAGCTGGAAGGCATCAACCAGAGCCAGGTTGATTGGGCGAAGGGTTATACCTTTGCTCAGGGTCTACGGTCTATTCTCCGCCAAGACCCAGACGTGATTATGGTTGGAGAAATTCGAGATCTTGAAACCGCGGATACGGCCATTCAAGCGGCGTTAACGGGCCACCTCGTGTTATCGACCGTGCATACCAATGATGCAGCTGGGGCTATTCCTCGTTTCTTGTCCATGGGTACAAAACCATACTTACTTGCTCCAGCCCTGAACGCCGTGGTTGCCCAGCGGCTTGTTCGAAGGGTTTGTGAACACTGCGCCGTGGAAGATGTGCTGGCGCCGGAAGTTATGGAACGCGCACGAACACTTATTGCTAGTATTCCAAAAAACTCCGGATACACCGTTGACCCAAGCCGCCCGCTCACCTTTAAGCGCGGTGCCGGCTGTGACCAGTGTCACCAACTTGGGTTTCTCGGAAGAATTGGTATTTTTGAAGTTCTTGTGGTTGATGAGGAATTGGAAAAAGTCATTCTTACCAGCCAGGCCAGTGAATACCAAATGCGAGAAGTAGCCAAACACCAAGGTATGATCACCATGGTTCAAGATGGGCTTCTGAAGGCGCTTGACGGCAACACAACCGTCGAAGAAGTCTTCAGGGTAGCGGAATAAACCTACGTTGCACTAGATGTTGTTGGTGGTTGCAAGTGCTTCCACTCAAGCAACAGTTCATCAACGGAGTTCATTTTTGCTAAACTTCGGAGAGCGGGTATTTCCCCCACAAGACCAACGATGTCCCGGGTAGCCACAACAGCCATAGCAACACGTTGTTTCCATGCAGCCTCAGAAATCCTTTCGTTTTCCCCTAGACCCTGAGAATACTTTTTGAAATACTCGGTATGGGCAACCGAGTTTGCAAGTTGTTGCCAATCAACACCCTTTGCCGATCTAAAGTTTGCTACGAAAGCAAAAACCTCTTCAATCATTCGGTCATAACCATGACGCTCAGATATCGGATCTATCGTGTGTTGGATTTCGTGTTGGATGGTAACGGGTCGGTCTTGAGTAATAAGCAGGGTCGCGTTTTTCCATTCCGGACGATCAGTAAATACTAAGCCCGGCAAATTAAAACCGTGGGCAGCGCCAGGCCGTAAGTGAAGCGCTTCTTGTAGCTTGCTATACACAACGTCGTCCTCAACAACGAAAACAAGGCGCTCTACAGGAACACCAGCAATGTCAGAGGCTAATACAGTATCTGCTTCTTGGCAGAGAATGTGCTGCATATCTTCGGGGGACAAACGACCTCTAAATCGCGCCTCGTATCCAAAGGCTGGCGAAGAAGCATTTTTTAGTATACCGAGCAACACTTCCCCGCCATTGGCGGCCCCTTGTTTCAGTCTTCGAATTTCAGCCGACATCACATCGAATGCTTTTTCGCGATCACCATTTAACCAGTCATGATGAGTGTTGTCCATATCAGGGGCGACAAATCCCCGATCAATTGGCGAGACTTCCTGAACCCCCCCCATATTCATGAGTAATCTATAATTCTAATAAGCGCCGCTCGGCCCCGGCGAGTTTTTTTCGTTCCTCATCAACGAGATTAGCCGGAGCGTGGACGACAAACCGGTCGTTGGCTAACTTGTCTTTAATACCGGCGATGTATTGCTGTAGTCCGGCGCGCTCTTTTTGTCGCCAAGCCTCATACCGCTCGAGGTACACACGCTCCACCTGAAAATGGACGTGCCCAAGCAGAATGTTTTCGTAGCGACTGTCGACGGTGAGACGGGAAACCGGTTGTACCGAAGCGCCACTTAAAGATCGCAACAAGGCATCATCGTCATACGGCACAGTTGGGATATAGTGACACGGTGCGCTGGCCGGCAAGCCGCTATGGGCGCGGAAATTCCGCATCGCGCCGACCGTATCCCGTAAACCATCAAACTGTTTTACCTCGGCCGTGTATTTTTTCCACGCCGAGATTGTTTTTGGCCAGGCCGAACCCATTAGCATGTCGTTTGGACGCACGGACGACCAAATTGCCTCGGTGACGAATGGCATGAACGGGTGAAGAAGCCGTACAACCGCGTCGAGCGTAGTGTAGAGCACGCCGGCGTTCGGATGTATCTTCGACGCCTCAAGGTACCAATCGGCAAAGTCGTGCCACACAAAGTCGTATAACGCTTGGCCAGCACCGGAAAAATCAAAAGCCTCAATGTATTTTGTGGCCATCGCCGTAACGGTTTCCAATCGGGAAAGAATCCACTTATCGGCTAACGTTACCGGCGCCATCTTCTTTGTCGGCCGTTCGTGCGCCAGAATAAACCGCGCCACGTTCCAGAGTTTATTGGCGAAGTTTCGATAGCCTTCGATTTTCTTTTCGTACAAACGAAAATCTTGGCCAGGCGCGTTGCCGATGATGAGGCTCATGCGCAATGCGTCCGTGCCATATTGATCGCTCATGAGGAGTGGATCAACGCCTGTACCTTTCGACTTTGACATCTTCTTTCCGTGCTCATCGAGCACTAGGCCATGGAGATAGACGGTTTTAAACGGCACCTCATCCAAGAAATACATCGAAAACATAATCATCCGCGCTACCCAGAAGAATAGAATATCCTTCGCGGTGAAAAGCACGGTGGTTGGATGAAAACGTTTCAAATCCGATGTACGGCGCGGCCAACCAAGCGTTGAGAAGGTCCACAAACCTGACGAGAACCAAGTGTCGAGGGTGTCATGATCCTGCGTCCAGCTTGAACCGGGCGAAGTCGCGGATATTTTAACCTCTTCCTTACCATTACGTGTTCGGTACCAGACCGGCAGACGGTGCCCCCACCAAATTTGTCGGGAAATATTCCAGTCATGGATATTTTCCATCCACTGGAAGTATATTTTTTCAAATTGATCAGGTACAAGATGAATTTTTCCCGAGCGCACCGCACGGATCGCTTTCGCCGCTAACGGCTTTACTTTCAAAAACCATTGTTTCGACAGTAATGGCTCAATCACTGTCTTCGATCGCGAGCACAGGGCCACAGCATGGATGTAATCTTCTTCTTTTTCGATCACGCCAAGCTCACGAAGTTTATCGAGGACGCGTTGGCGCGCCTCTAACACTGGCAAGCCGTAGAATTCAACGCCGGCTTCGGGTAAAATTTTTCCATCGAGGTCAATGACCCGAATAATCGGCAGATGATGTGTTTGTCCAAGGTCATAATCAAGCGCGTCATGAGCCGGCGTTACCTTGACCGCGCCCGTCCCAAACTCACGATCAATGCGGGCGTCGGTAATGATCGGAATATCGCGATCAACAATCGGCAATCGGACGGTTTTCCCGGTAAATCCGGCAAACCGCGCATCGTTCGGATGAACCGCCACCGCGGTATCTCCTAGCATGGTCTCTGGTCGGGTCGTGGCCACCGTAATGTGTCCTGAACCATCGGTCAGCGGATACTTGATATACCATAGCTTTCCCGGAGTCTCTTCATGGTCAACCTCAAGGTCAGAAATGGTCGTTTGGCAGGCGGTGCACCAGTTTGTTATCCTTTCGCCGCGGTAGATTAATCCGTCGTCGTAGAGCCGCTTAAAGGCTGTATTGACTGCAAGCGTTAGGCCTTCGTCCATAGTGAAACGCTCGCGCGACCAGTCGGCCGAAGCACCCATGCGTTTCGTTTGTTCGACGATTTGTTGGCCGTATTTTTCCTTCCATTTCCAAACGTGTTCCAAGAATTTTTCTCGACCAAGAGCATGCCGATCAACGCCTTCTTTACGCAATTCTCGTTCAACGACCACCTGGGTAGCAATCGCGGCGTGATCGGTACCAGGAAGCCACAGCACCGCATCACCACGCATTCGATGATACCGAGCGAGAACGTCTTCAAGCGTAAGCTGAAAAGCATGTCCCATGTGCAATTCGCCAGTGATGTTCGGCGGCGGCATGGAAATCGTAAATGGTTTACGATGACGCGCTAACGGCAATTTATCCGGACTAAACAACCCCGAAGCTTCCCAGCGGCGGTAGATTTCCTGTTCGAATTCTTGCGGATTGTAGGCTTTCGAGAGTTCAGGCATAAAGAGACAAAGCACGATAGTTGCTCAGCTCAGGGCCGATATTCCATTTTTGGAATTCGGTGGTACCACCTGAATTCCCCCACACCAATCGGCTTGATGATAACCTTGAACGACATTGTCTGGTTCATTCCGATTGGTGTGGGGGCACTTTTTCTTTTTGGGTTCTACTTCCGTCAACCGAGCCCCTTTGTCTTGCTCAGGACGGCATCTTCCCAGCACTCGTCCGATGACATGAGGTCGGAGTCGTTGCGCGTTGCTGTGAGACTACGATATAAATTATTATCTGTCAACTAATTCCCATCCCGGATCAGCGGATAATTTTTTCCACGGCGTAAAGTCTTTTTTCTGCGCACGAAATGTACCGGCAATAGCAATCATGATGCCGTTATCCATACACAGCGACAGTACCGGTGGAACGAACCGGGTTTCCGGCAACTCGGTTGTAACCATGTTTTGTAGTTTCTCGCGCAGCATGGCGTTTGCCGCAACACCACCGCCGAGCAAAATAGTTTTTGCACCAACTTTTTCTGCCGCCCAACGAGTTTTTGCAATCAACGGCGCAATCGCGGCCACCTGGAAACTCGCAGCCATATCATTCACCAACGTGGGCGTAACGTTTCGCTGTTTTTGTAAGGCATACAATACCGATGTTTTTAATCCGGAGTAGCTAAAATCAAGGCTTCCTTGTTTCATGAAGGCGCGAGGAAAGAGAAATGCATTCGGATTGCCAAGCATCGCACGTCGAGCAATTTCCGGTCCGCCCGGATACTGAAGTCCCAGTATTTTTGCCACCTTATCAAACGCCTCCCCGACTGCGTCATCAACGGTGCGGCCGAGCAGTGTGTACTTTCCGAAGTCTTTAACGAGAATGAGCTCGGTATGGCCACCGGAAACAATAAGTGCTACCGCCGGAAAACGAATGGTTCCTACGTTTGGCGATGCCCACGAACTGACGACATGCCCCTCGATGTGATTTACTCGCACCACGGGCTTGTTGAGCGTATAACTAATTGTTCGCGCTGTTTCTACGCCGACAAGTAACGCCGTGTTTAAGCCCGGCCCACCGGTGACTGCCAAAGCGTCAATATCTTTCCACCCCACCTTCGCCGATTTCATGGCCGCGGCGATGGTTGGAAGAATTGTTAGTGCATGTTCGCGCGCGGCAATTTCGGGCACCACGCCGCCATATTTACGGTGTGTTAATACTTGTGAAGCGGTAACGCTCGCTTCAATGGCAATTTTCTTATTCGCGGAGGACACGATGCCGATCGCCGTGTCGTCGCAGGATGTTTCAATACCGAGAACCCTCATATTAGTAAAGTGACCATGTTTCCGGATGCTGAGAAACACCAAGAATGATGGGAATCTTTACCATAGATACCTGATCAAGCGCAAGATAGCTTGTAGCTCGGACATGGCCTTCGACTACGACAATCTTTGTTAATTTTGGATCGGCCAAGAGGATAATCTTTTCTATTTTTTTACCGCGCTGAAGTTTTTCGTGTATTTCTACCACCCGCTGATGAATTGTTCTATCTGATTCTTGTGTAGCTTTGGCCGCGCCGCGAGCAACAAGCCTCGTGTTATCGGAAAAAACAACCCACGGCTCATCGTTGATATATTGGATTCGCGACCACTCTTCAACAGAGAACAGCACTTCTTGCCACACAACATCGGTCGGTAATGTTTTCATAATCCCCGGCCGGGCGTGAACTAAAACGTTCCGACGCTTGATGTTAAGCTGGTTGTCAGCAGTGCTTGAATCGAGTAGTTCAACCTCTGTTACGCCAAGCCCAGTAGCGTGAGTCAACATATTTTTTCGGAAGCGTGGCGACGATAGTTCAGCACGAATAAACGCTGAGACCACCTCGGCGTCGGTTAATGGTCGAAGAATTTTCATAGAGCTGACGCGCCCCACATCATTTCAAAAATACTTCGTAACATTTGCACAATATACTCGTCCTCAACCAGAATCGCAAGCGATGCTTTCGGCTGCCAGATCAATACTTTATTGGCAAAGAGCTGAAACGATGTCACGAATGGTGCCGCGCTGTTCATTACCCGCGTCTCGCGCATTTCTTGTTGGTCATCTTTTTTCAGTGTTTCCGTATCAGCGCTCGGCAAGAGTAATGATCGCATCCGAATTCCCCGCCTCATGCGCTCTTTAATCCATGTTCGTTCCTCAGCCCATGAAACAAAACCAATAAAGTCTGCGGCGGATCCAAAGAATTGAATTTCATCTTTCGCTTCATCGAGCATGGAAAAAAACACCTTCAAGTATTGCTCTTTCCCCTGCATAATTCGGACATTGGTCGGCGTTTCGCCCTGATGAAAAGCGGCGAGTAAATCCGGCATGACCGCTACCAACGCATGGTTGAGCCCGGCCATAGCATCACGCTTCTGCCGCACCAGTTCAAGTAGTTTTGTCGGCGCTTCAACAACAAATGTCCGTACAAACTTCGGGCGATCGGTGAATTTTGCTAAGCCATGCTTTTCGAGTTGCTCAATCACCTTATAGACATTCGGCCGCGCCATACCGAGGTGGGTCGCCAAATCGGCAATCGTTGTCGGCCCTAACGCCAGCGAAGTCATATAGAGCAACGACTCGGCTTCGCCTAAACCGAGCTCTTGGAGCGAACTATAGAGGGATTTCTTGATGTCCTCGATATTGACCATGGGCTAAGATAAGCGAAAAGAAAGACGAAATGTATATACAGTATATACGAACATCAGGAAATTGTCAATAATTAGCCACTAATCGTTGACAATTTCATATACTAGGAGTATACTTCTACGTTAAACAAAACGACCACGCACCTTACAACAACCCGAACAACGGAGGAAGCATGAATAAGGATCAGTATAAGGCCGCTCTCGCCTGCCTGTCGGCGTTGGTTGGTCCCCTAGGTGGGGCGGTTGCAATTCCGGGCAGTTCCACTCTGGCGGGGTGCTGTGTTCCGGTGCTGCTGCTCATGGCGGGTTATGACATGAAGCAGGTGCGGAACATCCTGCGGATCCCCTCCGCTTGGATACCGAAACACCCGCAGGATCGTGGCTTCTACCTCGACGAGGAAATTATCGGCGAGGGATGGGTCGCGACCAAAGAGGTGACTGAGGCCGAGGTGGCGGCCGCTCTACGGGCGCGATGCTCCGATTATATCGGAGGATGAGCGCCACGCACTTTCGAAACAAGGCTAACCAGCGAGTTAGCCTTTCGATCCGAACCGAGAACGAGGAGTTGTCGGTTCAGACTGAAAACACAATATCGGGTTGCGATCGTCGCGACTCGAAACGTTCCTTACAAAGGAGGAAACAATGCTCCACGAGAAGATTTCCGACTTCTTCTGTCGGATGTTCTGGGGCGGCGTGCCGCAGGAATACCTGGAGAACCAAAAAGGTTCCCCGTCGTTGGTTGATATTCAACCAACCCTTCTGACAACCGGCCCATACTCGTATCGGCGGTTTATTCTCCGGCGAATCATTGCTCGAGAGCTGATTGGGTTTGGATATTCGGTGTCCGAGGCGCAGGAGTTGCTCGGGCTGAATCCTAACGATCAGCCAAAGCAACCGGGTGTCGCACTGACTGTCCAGGATTTTCTGGATGGCGAGTGGAGGGCGAGCGAGTTTGTAACGCTCTACGATATTGTAGAGAAACTCAAGCTCCGCTTCCCGGACATTCCCGATGGGACAAACGACTAACCTCGTTTGTCATGAGAGCCAACAACATATCGTTGGCTCTTTTTCTATGGTATTGCTGTTGCGGTATGCGGGAACGCCATGTGCTATTATTAACATATACACACTTTCGAATCCCATATATGAAAATTCACTTTATCGGACTGTCGTCGTTCATGATCGAAAACGATCAGGGTTTTCGTGTTCTAGTCGATCCGTTTAATGATGCGCCGGAGTGGAGTTTAGGTTTGTCATTCCCCAAGGTGTTTGCTGGAAAACCGATGGGGGCAAATATTGTGTTAATGTCCGAACCGGACGCCGATCATGCCAATGCGCCGGGCGATTGGCTGGAAAACGCTCCCACAACAAAACCGAACAGTGACCCATTTCCTGGGCTAGATCTTCGAGGAACGGTGGTGTATGAGTGGAACGGCGACGTGAATATTGCCTACCATTATACCGTCGACGGCGTTCGGTTTATGCATTTGGCTGATAACGCACATGTACTGACAGCTCAACAGCTACAAGAACTGGGCCAGCCGGACATTCTTTTTATTTCCCCGCCGAAGACAGATTCCACAGACAATGCGCCGCGAGAGTCTGTACGAAAAAATATTTCCGCCTTGTCGCCAAAAATGGTTATTTGGGCACACCATCTTGCGCCAAAAGGTTTACCAACCGATCAGGGCATTAGCGCGATGAGATCGTTTTTTGTCGACTTCTTTCGAAAGAATGCCGCGACCAGCAAGCACTACAACAATGAGAGCAGTTTTTTAGAACTGTGTTATATTTTGGAAAATGCGCTGGTGCTCAACAATGAATACCGAGGGATCGTCCAACATGAATCCTCAATAGAGATTGACCGGAACACTCTTTCCGTTAGCAAAAACACGCAAAGCATTTTATTCGCAGTAATGCTGGCAAAACCAACGACGGAAGCATAGTGGGGGCTACGATAGTATTTTTGAGCAGATTGTCGACTGAGGCGGCGTTGGTCAGGTTTTTCTATTGCGCCGTGGTTGTCGTATACGGAAATACATCAAGCATTTCCCCGGAGTAATAGAACTCAAAAGCTAATGCCCCGAAGGTATATTGTGTATCGGCAATCGTCAGCGTTGAGCCGCCAACCTTCGGATCGGCGTTTGGTTTTGATTTGCCAAACCCGATGTTATACAGTGTGGCGAGCACCTCCGGGCGATCATTAATCGGGAAGTTGGCCCTTTTCCATTGCGCCATGAATTGTGCTAACTGCAACCCGCCGTAAAGATACGAGTAGTAATGATTTTTTTCATCAGTTAGTCGTGTCATGCGCTCTTTTGTTTTATCGTCACTCGTAAAATCAAGCAGGTGTTCTTTATCCGTGCCGAGGTAGTACGGCGATGTCCGGGTGTTGAGGTGGTTTTCCACGTCAATCGCATCAGCTTCCTTGATGGACATGATGCCCCAAGCGAACTGCGTCGCATTGCCGAGGACGCGCAGTGGCTTGAAGAACTTTTCGTAGACTTCGCGCTCAGTAAAATACAAACGCATTTGTTCGACAAAGCCGGTAGCGACAATCATACGTGCCTCAATATCGCTGGCATCAGCGGCTTTATCAATAGTTTTCACGTCGCGTGAGAAACCGGTTTGGGCGATTCCCCACTCTTCACGATTCGCCCAAGGAAAAATATTATCAGTGTGGAGCACGAGCGTTGTTGGAGCTGATTGGTTAGGAGCTGTTATACACCCATCAAACGAAGCGACAAACGCGGGGTCTGTATCACGCAATCGAACAGCGAACAACATTTTGGCGATAATATTGTGTGCCGCACCGGCGGTTTGCGCAGCGGAGATTTTCTCGGCGTTAATCGGGTAGGTTAAGCGTACGGTTTGTAGTTGGCAAGTGTCTTGTGCGGCGGCGAATTTTTTTGCGCCGTCATCGCGTGAGTCAACGCCGGGCAAATGGAGTTGTTCGAGCGGAATATTTAGGAGCGACCGAGCTAAGGTGTTATAGGCATCGCTATTGGGATCAACCACGCCGGCCACATCCGTCAGGTGGTGGTTAATCGCATATTGTCCGACGAATAAGACGCCAGCGTAACCCGCGCCGAGCAAGGCGATGCCAAGCACAATACCAATGACAATTTTCCACGGCTTTGCTAAGACACGTTTCCTTTTTTCCGCCCGTTGCTTTCCGCGCAGGAGGTTAAGGTGTGGCTGATGGGTTTTAGCCATGCGACCTCCGTGTTTGTTTGTTATTGCGGCCGTGACGTTTGAGTGCCTCGTGGAGCAGCCAATCAATTTGTCCGTTTAAACTGCGAAACTCTTCATCCGCCCAATGCTGCAACGTCGCCAGGGTTTCCTGGTCGACGCGCAACAGAAATGATTTTTGTTTCTTTTCGGCCACGATTACTGGTACAGCGTGCCAGTGTTCACGATCGGCTGAGCATCGCGGTCGCTGGTGAGAACGACGAGCAAGTTGCTGACCATCGACGCCTTACGTTCATCGTCGAGCTTGACCTTGCCGCCTTCTTCCAGTTTATCGAGCGCCATTTCGACCATTGAGACGGCGCCCTCAACGATGCGGGTGCGAGCGGCGATGATGGCGTTCGCTTGTTGACGGCGCAACATGGTGCCGGCGATTTCCGGCGCGTAGGCGAGGTGCGAAATACGCGCCTCAACAATTTCGATGCCGGCTTTTTCTAGGCGCTGGTGAATTTCGTGCTTGAGGTTATCTGCGACTTCGTTCGTGTTGCCGCGCAGGGATAAAACAGTTTCTTGGTGTGAGTCGTACGGATAGGTGCTGGCCATATTACGGATGGCGGACTCGCTTTGGACGCGAACGAAATCCTCGTAGTTCTCGACATTGAAAAGCGCCTCAGCTGTTTCGACAACTTTCCACACAACGATCGCCGCGATCTCAACCGGATTCCCCTCGTGGTCGTTGACCTTGAGATGACCACTTTCAAAGTTCCGAACTTTTAATGACAGGTGCCGCTTGACCGAAAATGGATTCATCCACCAAAATCCCGGTGTTTTCACCGAACCGGCGTAGCTCCCGAAGACGGTCGTGACAGTAGCCATGTTTGGATTGACCACAAAGAAACCATTCATGCAAAACGCGGCGATAACAATGAGCACCACGAACAACAAGCCCCAAGCGTTGTTTCCTTTCACGGTATAGGCAACGCCGAGTCCGGAAGCGATCATGACGAGCGGTAAGACGATAACCATCAACCAACCATTAAACGCAGAAGCCGGCTTTTCTTGGATCATAGGGATAAATGAGTGAGTGATATCAATATGATATCATCCTAGCGTAACCCTTGAATAAGTCAAGTACGGCGTGGTAGTCTACTATTATGATTGGAAAAAAGGACTTTCTCACGGCGACATTTCAATGGCTTCCGCTGGCTATTGTGTTTACTGCGCTGACGCTGTTGGTGTATGTGGTTGGTCAGCAGGGCTATCGTATGGCGGCCAACGATCCGCAGATTCAAACGGCTGATGAAGTCGCGACAAAAATTGCCGCTGGCACTGAACCATCTGCGCTTGTTCCACTACAGGCCATTGATTTGGCCACTAACTCAGGAATATTTATTACTATCGCTGATATTAGTGGTAACGTCATTGCCTCGAACGCGATACTCGACGGCACTAAGCGCGTTCCACCAACCGGAACTTTATTGGCGACAAAGAACGATCAGAACCGAACTACCTGGCAACCGAAGAAAGGCGTCCGCTTGGCGACCGTTATTCAGTCAGTAAAAAACGGCAACATCTTTGTTATTGTCGGGCGGTCGCTAACAGAGACCGAACGACGGATCGATAATCTAGGTACGATGGCACTTGCGGTGTGGTTGGTAGGGTTGGTTCTGTCGATTGGTATGTCGATAGTTACCACGGCAGTGGTTAACCGATCCAAGGTAGTCTAGAACAAGTAAGAATCATTGACGTAAAGGTGAATATACGCTACACTCGGCGAGGTTTTTCGATACATCGATACATTTTGGCCTCATCGTCTAACGGTTAGGACATCGGCTTTTCAAGCCGGTAATCGGGGTTCGATTCCCCGTGGGGCTACCAGAAACACAGTAGCGCATTGCTACCGATAGCGGCTTACTCTATACTTAACGGTAGTGCACAGATTAATTACGTCTATGGATAAATTCAAAACAAGCAGGCTCGATAAAAAAGCACAATGGAAAAAATTTCTTATTCTTGCGGGAATTGTTGGAGTGATTATTATTGGATTAGTATTCTTTTTTTTAAACTTCAGCCCAATTAAGATAGTTAGTCCGAAAGACTTTGCGGTAACGACAAGCCCCGTTCATGTGGTAATCAAATACCAGTTAGTTCCCACAGATGCAGACCTGCGGGTATTTGATTCCTCAAACAACCTGGTACTACAACGAAGTTTTACTTTGCCATCAAACATAGGAACATTTGATTGGGCATTAACACTTAGTCCTGGAACATATCGGGTTCGAGTCCAGGCTGGAACGGAGTTTAGCGCCTTCGTCACCCCAGACACTCATTTCACCATTAAATAGGCGGCCTAGAAAAGCGAAGCGTCTTATTTCCTCCATAAGCTGATTCCAGCGTTCTCCCACTAGGGCCACCACAAAACTATTCCGAAACCACCGATACTTTTTATCGCCGAGTTGTTGTACCATTGCCTTGTTTGTATTAGGATTATTGACTTGTACGTATGAATGAAGTCCAGCGGGTGCTAATCCATATGAGGTGGCGATTACAATCATTTGTTTTGCTGGGCTTTCTTTTCGGGCTAACGGTTGGCCACGTAGAGTTTTCATTGCTCGTTGTTGGTGGTTGTGTTGCCTGGTTTTTCTTGTGTTCCGGCATTGCTGTCTATAATTCGTATTACGATAAAGATAAGGGGGCGGTTGCTGGTTTACCTCGGCCTCCCGCCACGACTCCGGCCATGCTCGTCGGGGCATGGGTGTTAAAACTTGCAGGACTTGTAATGACCGCGCTGCTGCCGCCACTGTTCTTGATAGTCTACGCTGTTACAGTCCTTCTATCGGTTTTGTATTCTCACAAGAAATTTCGATTCAAGGCCAATGGTTATGTGGCGGTTGTCTTTAACTTTATTCTCGGTGTAATGACCTTCCTTGTGGCTACGTCATTTGTCCATCCAACAGCCGCGATATTTTTTCTCGGAGGCATAACAGCTGGTTTATTCTTAGCCTCAATTTACTTGATGACCCAAATACATCAGCGCGAAGAAGATCGATCGCGTGGCGATATATCCATTACCGTGCTTTACGGTGAACGAGTCACCCTGGGTAGTGCAGCTATTCTGATGAGTGTGGCGGGCATACTTTTGTTTGCCACGTTTATCGTTTCTGGCCAACCATGGTACGCACTAGCTATCCTGGGAGCATATTTTCTTGCGGTTATCCTTTTTTGCTATCTCTGGTTGCAAAAATCTGGACGATCGTTGTCTAATTTCACGACCATGAACAACCTTGTTCTTCGTTCAAGTTACGCGGGCAATGCACTATTCATTATCATCTACATTTTTAATACTGTTAGAAAGCCATAATGTCGCCGCGGCTATAACTATCGTAGGGTCCTACGCTAAGCCCCCGACCGAGAGGCCTACATCGAGCTATAGGAAATAGCGCAAAAACGCCTTACAATACTCCTGTAGTCCAGGTGCCAGATCGTGGATGGCCACCAAATGGGATTTTCTCCGCCATACCCCCGATTTAGTAGGTGAGTTAGCGTTAACTCGGCGGTTCCAAATATTTCCCGTGACCGTAGTTTGTGGCGATTTGACAACCCCTACAAAAAGCGCAAACTGTGGAGAACGAACCATTAGTTCATCTTTGGCCTATGTTGTTCGCCCCCATCCCCAAGCACGACGAAGACCGCGTCTCTGCTCTGCACGACCTAGCAATTCTCGATACGCCCCCGGAAGAGCGTTTTGATGCAATTACAAAATCGGCAACAGAATACTTGCGGGCGCCAATTTCAACCATCTCCCTGATTGATCGTGATCGCGAATGGTATAAATCGCGCCGCGGCATTGAGGTGTCGGAGGGGAAACGCTCTATTTCGTTTTGCGGGCACACGCTGTTCTCGTCCAAGATTTTTATCGTGGAAGACACGCTTCAGGATGACAGGTTCAGTGACAATCCGTACGTTGCCGGTACACCACATATTCGGGCGTATATGGGAGTGACGCTACACGACCGTCGTTCGAAGCAGCCAATCGGCGTGTTTTGTGTAAAAGACGTTAAACCTCGGCACTTTGAACCGGCCGACGTGACATCGTTCATACGATTAGCGAAAAAAGCGGAAGAAGAACTGAACGCCGAAATTCTGAAACACGCAAAACCGAAGTCTTCCATCTAAACCTAGAAACAAACCCAGGTTTGAGCCGTCGCATGGTAATAGCGAATGGTAGATTTATTGTGTGGACATCAAGCAGTGATATTAGTTTTCTGATATACTTCGTTCATGACAAAAACCAGTTTTTTGACCGTCTCGAAACGCATTTTCGGGGCAGTTCTTGGTGGCACACTTTTTGTCATCAATGAATCAGTCTTTATTTTGTCCATCCACCGTCTCGGTGTGCTCATTTCCATTCTTCTCTTTGGATCACTTTATAGTGTTATAAGTCTCTGGTTGTTCACGTGGTTTCAGCGTGAAGCGGACTCGCGATCAATCCTTGGCCGTTTTGCGCGCTGGAGTACAGCAAAGGCCACCTCGTTTCGAGCAAACCACGCTCGACTCATTGCTACTAGCCAGATATTGGCAGTTTCATTATCCGCGGTTTTCGCTAGCGCCTTTGTCACCACCATGTTTATCGGTTTGCTTGGGTACCGCGGGATGCGAGCAAAAACATATGTGATTTTACAAACATTTTTCACGGTTGCCGTTTGGGCGATTTTTTTCGCCGGAGGTTTACGGCTGGTATTTGGGAAATAATTAAAGCATGGGAGAAGGCGTCTGTAAGGAGTAGGCATTGAAGTAGGCGTCTTTTTGTGGTATAGTCGACACATGGCAAAGAAGAAACAACATCAACCAGACGAATACTTCGACCAGCTCGCGAGCGCCACGGAAGAAGTCCGCGAGCGGAGCCTGACCAATGACTACGAAGGCCAGCTCGCCATTGACGTCTATCAAACAAAAAACGCTATCGTTATTCGCGCTGCGATCGCCGGTATTTTAGCGGAAGACATCGACATCAGCGTCAATAACGATATGGTAACGATTAAGGGTTCGCGACACCTTGATGAGGACATACCAGCGCATGATTACCTCTACCAGGAATGCTACTGGGGCGGATTTTCCCGAACGATTATTTTGCCGGTCGAGGTCAAGGCGGAAAAAGTAACCGCCTCAATGAAGAATGGCATATTACGGGTAACCTTACCGAAGAACGAGCGCCCGCCGGCCGGCCCGATTACCGTGGTCGATGAAGACGAGGAGTAATGTGATGCTTGTTACTATTGTTGCCGCTCATCCCACAGTTACTGTTGTGCGTACACCTGACGGCCAGGCAGAGTTACCAACCAATTGGTTTCCTACGGCACCAACCATTGGTCAACAATGGAATATTTCACTTGATCATCAAGTAACGGACGATGAAAAAATCGACCAGCTCAACTCCTACCTCGCCCGCGACTGAAGCTAAGCCGGCGGTTTCCAAATTCCGACCATGGATGTGGTGGGTTGCTTCGGTTGCGTCTTTTGTAATTATTGGCGGCGCAATCGTTGTGTTTGTTGCCTATCAATCAGCCGGTACAAAAATCATCCGCGGCGCATCGGTCGCAGGCGTTGACGTTGGTAGGTTGGATTCGCTGACGGCAATCAACTTGCTACAAAAAAAATGGGACACATTTTCCGCCCAAGCTTTTCAATTTTCGGCTAACGGAAAAACGTCCACTATTTTGGTAGCAAACGATAGTGCGAGTGACACAGCGGTTGTACTAAGCTCAGTTGGATTTGATCCGAAGCTGTCGATTGATCGAGCGTTGAGCTTTGGTCGTCGCGGAAATTGGTGGCAACAAGTTCGCGAACGAACGAGTGGATATTTTGGTCGGCACCATGAACTCGGCGTGGTTACGGTGAACGAACAAGAAATACAATCAGCAATCGTTACAGCTTTTCAGGCACAGGAGCAACCAGCAAAAAATATCGGTTTGACAGTTGACACAAACGGAAAGATAACCACAACTCCGTCGCAAACCGGTTCAACTTTTGACTATCAACGCGCCGCCGATCAGGCTGTTCAGCAATCACATCTGCTCAATGGTGGCGCAATTGTGGTACCGACGGTCGTGGCTCAGCCGACAACTACCGATTCAGCTGCGGTACGGACGGTTGTGACAGCCGGCGCAAAAACACTCCTTGACCGCGCACCGTTCACGTTAAACTACGCCGATCGTCAGTGGTCGATCAGTCGCGAACAACTTCGTAAACTCGTCGGTCTGGTAGGAACAACCGCGGCGCCACGACTTGGTTTTGATACCACAGCAACGACAAAATATTTGAATACCATCGCGACCGATCTCAACGTCAAGGCTCAAAACGCGAAATTCACTATCGTCGATGGGCAAGCGAAAGAATTCCAGCCGAGTGTTACTGGTATTACGTTGAATTTTGATAAAACCATCCAAGCGATGCAGGCCGATCTGATAGACGCCGCGAAAACCACAGCCACAATTGCCGTTGATACCGACGTACCGATGACCGATACCGCTAGCACAAATCAATTAGGTATTTCCGAAATTGTCGGTGAGGCAAGTACGAACTTTGGTAATAGTCCGGCGAACCGGAAATATAATTTAACGTATGGTGCATCACTGTTGAATGGTTTACTTATTCAACCAGGCGAAGAATTTTCACTCGTTAAGGCACTTGGTATTATCGATGATAAACACGGCTGGAAGCCAGAACTCGTTATTCTTGGTTCGAGCATTAAGCCGGAGTTCGGCGGCGGTTTATGTCAGGTAGCCACAACACTGTTCCGTACGGCGCTCAACGCTGGGTTGCCGATTACCGAACGGCACAACCATAGCTTACGCATTAGTTACTATGAACCCCCGGTTGGATTAGATGCGACCATCTATGATCCGCAACCAGATTTGCGTTTTGTGAATGATTACAAAACACCGTTATTACTCGAAACATCGGTAACGGGAAAGATTATTGATTTTAAATTTTACGGGACAACAGACGGACGAACAGTCGATATCCTGACGCCGAAAGTATACAATCAGGTTCCGATCCCGGCCACAAAAACCGTTGAAGTGACCGATTTGAAACCGGGCGAAGAGGAGTGCCAAAAACCGGGGCATCCCGGTGCTGATGCAACCGCAACGTACACCGTGACGAAAGCTGATGGCACAAAGGTCACACAAACATTCCAAAGTCACTACCGTGCGATTGGTGTTATCTGTCGGGTTGGGAAAGCGGCGCAAAAATCACCAGCACCGACTCCAGTACCGGTTGTTCCAGTAACAAACACTACGACTCCAACGAACACTACTCCGCCGGTTGAAACGGGTGCGGCTCCTGTGGTCAACACAAACACCGCTGTTACACCGACGAATCAGTAATGTGTGTGCCGGCTCCCTCCTTTGCAAAGGAGGGGCGCAGGGGTGGTTGACAAATTACCAGTGTTGATCTAGTTTTAGTTTGTGGCCTGGCGCAGGTACGTACTATGCGCCGAGTTTTTAATTTGCCACATCTTAAAGAAGTTCGCCGTCAGCTTCGACACGATCGTTCCCCAGCGGAACATATTCTTTGGCGTTATCTGAAAGGGCGACAGACGTTGGGTTTAAAATTTCGTCGACAACACAGCATTGGCCGCTATATCGTGGCTTTTTATTGTCCGTCTCGACGATTGGTAGTTGAGGTTGATGGTGATAGTCATTTCGATGAAGCTGGAATATGTCATGACAAGAACCGCGACCGATTTTTTCAAACACTCGGAATCCGAACATTTCGAGTGCGCAATGATGAAGTAATTCACGATCCATTCTCAGTCATTGAGCGACTGAAAGAATTTCTCACCACCCCCTAACCCCTCCTCACATGAGGAGGGGACCGAAACAAACCACGCGTCAGTAGCGGTAATTTTCTGTATTATAAAGCAACCCCCGTCTCATGAGAGCGGGGGTTTGCGACGTGTGTCGCGTAAGGAGCGATGTCACCAACGGTCCGGTGACGACGGGTATTTTTCCTGGGAGAGATCCTCCGGCTTCACGGTACCGAGCGCGGTCCAGATGATCGGGAACGCGATGGCAACGACGAGTCCGATTTTGAACCACATCGGTGTTCCTGTTCCGCGGCTTGGGGAAGTTAGCGGATCAGTTGACGGAGCCATGACCAGACGGTCAGATTCGCGTCATCAGCCGATTTCCTGACCAGCCAGATCACGGCGCTGATCACGATGATCGAGACGACGATCCACTGACCTGCACTAGACAGCGAGTACCACGTCAGCCGTCCAACCCCGAACACGAGCAGCACGGCGACGATGAATCCGATGCACTGCCAGAAGCTGATCACGTGATTGCGCGTCGTGCGCATGGAAAACCTCCATGTGGTGAAAAAACCTACGTGTCCCTGGTCGCTCGTCCAATACTAGCAACGAGAGCGATGGTGCCACCGACGAACAACGTCAAGCCGATGGTCAGCTGCGGCGTGAAATTCAGCAGGCTGTGGTTCGCGATGGCGTCACTGGAGAAATGCTCGACCATCAAGGCGGCACCGTAGAAGAACGCCACGATACTCATGATGATGGTGGGCGCGGCCCAATGATCGTCCAACCAGCCGGCGAATCCTCGCACAACTCTGCGCAGCTTCTCCTGACGAACAGACGGCTTGAACTCGATCAACCTAACCTGAGCGTTCACGTGTTTCCTCCTATATTGTAAGGTGCCCGATTTTGTCAGTATACAATGAATGCCGGTATATCTGTGGGCAAGAAGGTTGTACTATGGAGCGCTCTAGGTAAAAACCCGGATCACCCACGGAATAACCTCCATGCTTGTCGTGCCCACAGGTACATCGGCACTAAAGAAACCGTTAAATATCTCCTTTAACTTGACTGAGCATGCTATCACGGGTAGGCAATTTTGTCAAGGGGTGGGCCGAAAACGGTTGTGTTTTTAGCCAAAAAACGCTATCCTCAAGATATATGGACGCGACCGACGAAGCCCGCATTCTGACGAGCACCACCACTGGTGAGGATGCTGTTTTGGATGATAATTTACGCCCACAACGCCTCGCCGATTATGTTGGTCAGAAGCAAATTAAAGAAAACCTTCAGGTCTTTCTCGATGCGGCGAAGAAGCGTCAACAACCACTCGATCACGTTCTGCTCCACGGCGCGCCGGGTTTAGGAAAAACCACCTTGGCGCATATTCTGGCCAAGGAAGTCGGTGTGAATATTCGAATCACATCGGGGCCGGCGATTGAGCGTCCTGGAGACCTAGCGGCGATTTTGTCGAACTTAGAAAAAGGCGACATGTTGTTCATTGATGAAATTCATCGCCTCAATCGCACGATTGAAGAAGTGTTGTATCCGGCGATGGAAGATTTTCAGTTGGACATCGTTATCGGCAAAGGTCCGTCAGCACGCACGGTTCGCCTCGACCTCAATCACTTCACCCTGATTGGCGCGACGACGCGATTGAGTCTCATTTCCTCCCCGCTCCGCGACCGATTCGGTGTGTCATATCGCTTAGACTTTTATGATGATGATGAACTCATTCATATCATTACTCGTTCAGCAAAAATCCTTGATGCGCAAATTGAACCGAAAGCGGCGGTGACGATTGCTAGCCGTTCACGTAAAACGCCGCGCGTTGCTAACCGATTACTGAAACGCGTTCGCGACTTTGCCGAAGTCAAGGGCAATGGCGTCATCACCGAGGCGATTGCTGAACGCGCGTTGCAGTCGCTGGATATCGATCCACTCGGTCTCGACCACGTCGATCGAAAAATCCTCCGCTTCATTATTGAAAAATTCCAAGGCGGGCCGGTTGGGCTCAACACAATTGCGGCCGCGGTCTCGGAAGAACAAGAAACGATTGAAGATATTTACGAACCGTTTTTACTGCAACTCGGTTTCTTAAGCCGTACGCCCCGCGGCCGCACTGCGACCCCAGCGGCCTACCAACACCTCGGTTTTCCGGTCATGCACCAGAATACTGAAAACCAAAAACTCGGACTATGATACAACTACCGGCAATTTGGATTCTCTATGCGTTTATGGCGCTGGGTGCGGTCTTGTTGGTATTGGCCATTGCCTACTTGTTGGTCGGTTTACGGCACGGCTCTCACATGGGTTTGACGGTGCTCAGTAGCGGCATTTTCGTCTTCGGTCTGGGTGTGATTGTCTGGATGTCGGTAACGACAGCACAATCAATTTCTTGGACGAACAACGTTACTATCCCGCTGCCGAGCATGAACTTTATCAATTTCGGATCATAGTCATGCCGCACGACATAAACTTCCCCGGACGCGAACCTGACGAGCATGCGGTGGAAGTATTCCATCGTCATTGGTTTGTCTTCGTGCGAAGTGCATTTGTGCTGGTACTTATTGGGGCGGCGCCATGGATTGTGATGCTGCTTTGGTCACACATCACCTCGTGGACACTGGCTAGCGGTACGCTCGGGTATACCGTTATTATATTTCTGGGCGCGCTGTATTACCTGTTTCTGTGGATCCTGTTGTATGGCTATTGGCTGGATTACTATCTCGATGCATTTATTGTTACCAATAAGCGAATCGTCGATATCGAACAATCCGGGTTATTCGGCCGAACGGTAGCCGAAGAGCGGCTCTCCCGCATTCAAGATGTCACCAGCGACACGAACGGTATTGTGGCTACAGCATTGCGTTTTGGCAATGTCTATATTCAAACCGCTGGTAAAACCGAACGCTTTATTTTTCAGCAAGTACCGCACCCGGAAAAAGTAGCGCGGATGATACTTGAACTCACTGACAAAATTGACGACCGCCTCGAGCACCCGGGCGACTCGTCAAAAGTTGTTGAAAAACACGAACACACAGCGTTCGAGCTTCACGACCAGTTAACAAAATCAGGCCAATAATTCCGGACGTTCGGCGAGTAGGATGGCGGCGTGACAAATCGCTCGCCGTTTTTCGATTGGTAACTCGATAAACATTTGTCCAGTAATAATTGAGCTGAGTCGATTCAACCATCGTTCGCACCGCAACGGCCATGCTTGGCACGATTGATTACTTATCTCGGCTGAGAACGATCGCGAATCCTGGATAAGCACCACAAAATTAGCCGATGATATCGGTGGTACCTTCAATTCCTCAGTCGCAAAACCATCTTGAAGCAATTGCTCCCAAAGCGCCCGCGATTGATCGGGGCGAGCGTGTGGGACGGTAATGGTCGATGAAAAATCCATGGCGTAAGGAATGCTGTTACTGAAAACAGAACGCAACAGCGCAAACCACCAGTACAAGCAGGTTACCATATTTTTGGTGTTTTGTCAATATTTTCCAACAAATTTTCGTTGACCCAGCACCACAATGACACCAACAAAACCTTTGTATTGTTTTTTCTTTCGTGGGTTAATGAAAATTTCACAACAAAAGCGAATCAATCATTGTAGTGCTGGGTTGACTTTTCATCATAAAACTGATACAGTCGAGACGATTTTTCACTACCGTTCGCACCTCATTTTCAATCCGAACGGTGGTCTATCTTTCATCTGTGAACATGGACGGTCAATCAGCTGTAGTCGCTAGTCCAAGTCTTGCCCGCGCAGTCGGACGAAACACGATCGTCCAATTTGTCGGAAAAATATTGAGCACCATTCTGGGATTTACAACCAGCGTGTTGATTTTGCGGTACCTGCATCCGGCGGGTAATGGCTCCTATACGACGGTCATGGCGTACCTCGGATTTTTTTCGGTGGTGGCTGATCTCGGATTATATCTGATTCTTATTCGCGATCTCAACAAACCTGGTGCTGATCCGGAAAAAGTTGTCGGCAACTTACTCGCTTTGCGCTGGGTATCGGCGTTTTGTATTTTATCAGCCGGCGCGATTGCGGTGTGGGCGTTTCATTTCACCACGATTGAAAAAGTTGCTGTCCTGATCGGTACCGGTTCGTACTTAGCGGTGGCCGCGACGCAACTCATGGTCGGCATTTTTCAATCGAAGTTGGCCATGATCTACGTGGCAGTCGGTGAGCTACTTGGCCGGATTGTACTCCTCGTCACCACCTACCTGGTTATTCATTTCTACGGCTCACTGTACAGCGTGGTGTTCGCGGTTGTGACAAGTAGCATTGTGAATTTCATCTTCGTGTGGTGGTCGGCGCGGCGTTACGTGCGTATTCGACTGCACTTTGATTGGCCATATTGGAGCTCGACGCTTCGTGATACGCTGCCGATTGCTATTTCCATTGTGTTGAATCTGATTTACTTCCGCGCGGATACAATTATTTTGCGCTTATACAAAGGAACATACGATGTCGGGTTATATGGCGCGGCCTACAAAATTTTAGAAATCCTCAACACGTTTCCAATTATGTTCGTCGGCCTGTTGTTGCCGAGCCTTGGTTCAGCGTTTAGCCGCGGTGATACCGAACGCTTCCGCGCCATCTTTCAAAAAGGCTTTGACCTACTCCTGGTGGCGATTGTGCCGATGTTGGTCGTTGGTTGGATGCTCGCCCGGCCAATCATTGTTCTTATCGGTGGTCAGGAATATGCGCCAGCCGCGCCGGTACTGCGGCTACTGTTGATCGCTGTCAGCGCCCTATTCCTCGGGTCACTCTCCGGCCATGTGGTGACGATTATCAATCGCCAACGACAAATGGTATGGAGTTATTTGAGTGTGGCAGTGATTGGGCTCGTCCTATATTTGACACTTATCCCAAGGTTCTCGCTCTATGGCGGTGCCACCGGTACGATCGTGACCGAATCGCTGACGGCGATTGTCGGGTACATTCTCATCACGCGCGTTCTGCATTTTCGTTTGCGTGTGTCGGCGATACCAAAAATACTATTGGCTGGCGTGGCTATGGCGGCCACCATCTTCGCGCTTCGCTCAGTCAACGTGTGGCTGGCGGCTGGCGTTAGTGTTGTGGTATATGTGGCGATGGTTTTTGCAACAAAACTTTTGTCGCCAAGCCTGGTGCGTGAGTTAGTAGCGCGAAAAACGGAAACAACAAACTCATTGCCTGGAACATGATTGAACAACCACTACTTTCTGTTGTTGTGCCCACGCTGAATCGCCCGCAAGCGATCGTTGATCTCGTCCATGATTTTCAAACCCAAGACTATCCGCGGTTTGAAATGATCGTGGTAGATGCAAGTACAGCTGAAAATATACAGTTAGCAGACATTGCCAAAAACGACTCACGTTTGCGGGTGATACGGATTACTACTGGTGGCACATGTGTAGCGCGAAACACCGGTGTTCGCGCGGCGCAAGGTGCTATTATTGTTTTTACCGACGACGATGTGCGCTTAGCAGACAATAAGTTTTTGTTGGCTCATTCTAGCCACTACGATGATGAAAACATCGCCGGCGTTGGCGGTCGCGTGCTGGATGTCAATCAAGAACTTAATCGCGAACAAACCGGTCCAGTCTGCCGTGTTACAAAAACCGGACGTATTTATCCGAACGCGACATCAACAGTGTCGCAAGACATCAATGCACCGCGCGGCGGCAACATGTCCTTTCGAAAACAGATTATCGTCGATGTCGGTATGTTCGATGAACAATTTCGCGGGAACGCCATGCGCGAAGAAACGGATTTCTCACTGCGCGTGGTGGAAGCTGGTTGGCGGATCGTATTTGAGCCGCGGGCAAGCCTGACTCACCTAGCCCTAGCGGGTGGATCGCGAACGGCGGATCGATTGACGTGGTATCGCGACTTCTTTTTTAACGAAAACTACTTCTTCCTGAAACATTTTCCGAATCGCTATCTGCCAATGCTCCTGGTGCGAAAGGCGCGAGCGATGGCCGCGTGCTGGTTGTACTATGGTCACGGAAAAATTTCGTGGTTGCTGGCGCCATGGCAGTCGTTTGCGCAGGCGAAAAAACTCGTGCATACTTCACGAGCATGAACCTTCGTCACCATATTCACCGACATCGAGCGACAATCACTATTGTCAGTTCTTTGGTAGTTATTTTAGCAACCGCTTGGATGGTGGGTAGCCACTTTTTGCTCGGTTCGATTGCTATCGGCGGTGCGCTCATTGGTGTGATTGTGTTTCTCTATCCGGAAACAGCATTCATTGCCAGCATCGGATCAATTATCATTGGTCAGCTTATTCGCATCCCGGTTGGCAGTAGTGAAATTCTACCAAACGACGTCATTATTCCTGCGCTTATCGTGGTGTGGACGTTGCGCCGCTTGGCGAGCCAACACTGGGGACTTCGTAAGCATAGTCTCACCTTGCCGTTGGTATTGATGATTACCATCATGGGCTTGTCGTTGGTGGCGAACATTGGCCGCGAGAACGCGTCTGAGTGGTGGAGTGGCTCGCTATATTTCGTTCGCTGGATCGAATACTTAGCGCTCTTTTGGATTGGCCAAGATTACTTCCGCACTCACCAACGCGCGCATAAGTATTTGTCGTTACTGGTGTGGGTCGGTGTTGTTCTGGCGGTGCTCGGGTTCATTCAACTCAAGGTGTTTCCAGATTTTTCTTCGATGGTACCGAAGGGTTGGGATCCGCACATCGGCCGCCTGCTCTCCACGTGGTTTGACCCGAATTACCTCGGCGGACTGTTTACCGTTATCACGGCCGTGGCGCTCGGTGTCGCACTCTCCGTTCCATTCCGACAGGCGCGCTGGTGGTGGGTGGCGGTGGTTGCGCTAACACTGGCAACAGTTTTAACATACTCACGCAGCGGCTACGTCGGCTTCGTCATCGCCATGGGTTTTGTGGCGTTATTTCGATCGCGGACGATGTTGATTATCGGATTGTTAGCGATGATGTCGGTTATTCTATTCGTACCGCGCGTTCAGGAGCGCGTTATCGGTATTCGCACTATTGATGAGACAGCTCAATTACGCCTCGTGTCGTACCAAAATGCTTTCACGGTCATCGGCGATCATCCATGGCTCGGTATCGGGTACAACCTCTATAAGTACGTCCAAGTGGAATATAATTTCATGACCACAACGAGTGAGCACTCCGCCAGCGGTTCTGATTCGAGCTTGTTAACGGTGTGGGTGACGACCGGCACTATCGGTCTCGCCGTATACTTATGGCTCTTTGTGGCCATGTTGTTAGAACTTTGGAAGACATGGAAAGATAGGGCACTATCTGCAGAGTGGCGCGGCTTTGGCCTCGGTGCATTTGCTGGCATGCTCGGTTTATTTGCCCACAGCCAATTCGTCAACGGTTTGCAGTATCCGCACTTGATGGAACTGATGTGGTTACTTGTGGCGATGGCTATTGCGGTACGTCAACCATCAAAAACATGATCTGGATTATCCTTATTTGCGCGGCCATGTTTCTGTTGACGCTCTGGCGCCGCGAAATTGGTGTTGCGGCGACTCTGTTGCTTTTGCCGAGTTATCTTCTGCGAACAAAACTCTTTGGCGTACCGACGACAGCACTTGAGTTGGCCATTTATTCGGTCGCCCTTGCTTGCGCGATTGTTACGGCAATCAAAAAAGATTTCATGTGGCCGAGATTGCCGCGCTGGTTTCTTATTTCTATTGTGGTATGGGTTATTGCTTGGACACTGTCAACACTCAATTCAACCGATTGCCAAGCAAGCCTCGGCGCCTTTAAGGCGTGGCTGATCGATCCGTTGCTCTATGGCACTTTGTTATTGCTGTATATTCGCTCAACACCACAGCGTGCGCTGCTTCTGAAAAGCTTGGTGCTGAGCGGAACAATGGTAGCCCTGGCCGGGTTCGCGCAATTTATTTGGTGGCGCGACACATTGCAAGATCACCGCCTCAGTTCATTTTTCCATCCGGTAGCAAACTATGCGGCGATGTTTCTGGCGCCGATTCTCGTTGTGACGGTTGGGGCGATACTGTGGAAAATTCTTGGACGAAGCTGGTGGGCTGCCGTCGGTGTAATGTTTATTGCGCTTATTCTAACCGTGTCATTCGGCGGATACCTGTCATTGATTGTCGGACTCGCATTTCTCTGGTGGCGCTGGCCGAGCCGTCGACAGCGCGGTATGGCGCTGATGATCGCCGGCGCGGTTTTTCTTTTTGGTGTTGGCGTATTATCAAAGACGAGCTACCTTGCAGAAAAAGTTACGGCTAGCGATCGCTCCTCAAGCCTAGTACGTACGCAAATTTGGCGAACCTCAGTGGAGATGATAAAGGATCGGCCATGGTTTGGTGTTGGACCAAATGCCTATGAAAATATCTATCGTGAAACGATCCCGAAATTATATTGGCCACCACTGGAGTGGTTGGTGTCGCAACCACACCAACTCTTCCTTGCCCTGTGGCTTGAAACCGGCTTGCTCGGACTTATTATCTTTATGGTGTTTATCGTGAGTTGGGTAATTGTTCTGTGGAAAAAAACTGCCTCAGGTAATATCATAGCAACGATTGCCGTGGCCGCAATGCTGGCGATACTAGCTCACGGATTTGTCGATACACCATTGTTCAAGAACGATCTGATGATTCTGTTTGTGGTGATGGCGATTTTGCCATTTTTGAATATTGGAGAAGCGCCGATTAGCAAAAAATAGTTTACCCCCTGCCGTCGTCCCGCATTTCAGCGGGATCTCCTCCCTCCCCCTCATATGAGGGGGAGGGTTAACAAAAAAACTAGCTCGTTACTTACGAACTAGTTTTTCTTTCAGACTAACGGCGCTTCGCCGACTTCTTTGCGACTTTGCGCTTTGCTGTTTTCTTTGTTGCCTTCTTTGCTTTCTTTGCCATGTGTACACACCTCCTTCGTTTTTGTCGAGCGCGGTACGCAAGGCACAACGCTCATCAATTGGTTTTGTTATGAAAAAATGTTATCCACAATTACCACCGGACAGTGATTGTAACATTTTTTGATGTCAATCGCAATGCATGCTGCAAGAGAAAAAATAATTATTACGTAGAAAAATAATTTATTTCCAGCAAATAAAAATTCTGCGCTAATGTTAGCCCCGTTAGAGACGATTCAAACATTTTTAGATTGGAGAAAATAAATATTTTGGTAACGGCGCTACACCAATAACAATAACCTCTTCGCCTCTAACGGGGTTAGCTCATATTTCTTCTTTGAAAACATCTTTTGTATAATTTATTATTTCTTTAAATGTCTACAAGAAAAAAGCCACACAATTTTTAGGATGGTGGCTGGTGAAATCGTCGCGCGAGATCTCGAAAGAGCTGGACAACAACTTGATCAAAGCGAAGTTTCGGGAGCGCGTCGGCAACCCATTCTTTTGTCTCCCGCCAGAAGATAATAGCTGACGGTTGAGTGACGGTGCCGTTGGGATCGAGCAATGGTTCGTCGCGACCAGCCATTCGGCGAATTTCCTTATCCGCTATTTGATCGAAACGACGCAAGTTACGTTCGAGGCTCTCAAGAAGCAGCCGTTCATCTTCCTCTTCATTCCCAGTTACGACGGACACGGTAACCCCCTTTTGGATACGAAAAATCTACATCAACCGGATGTATGAGTCAATGGTTTCTTATGGTTGTAACCCTAGATCGCGATCCAGGAATCGCCCCCCCCTCGGGGCCGGGGTGCCCCACCTTGTCGCACCTGTTGCTTCGCAACCCTGGGGCTCCCGAAGTTCCGCACGGCGGGATTCGGCATCCCGATTAATCGCTTTGCGATTGCTTCGGGACTCGTCATTATCAGTGACGCGCTCTAGTCCGGGGCGTCGCTGTGCTGTTGGCACATCGCGCCGCCCGTCTCGACCGGACGCACATGAAGCAGTTCATGTGCTTTCCGCCTTACGGCGGAACCGGTCTCGACCCACCTGAGCTAACACAAACAAGCAAATTCTTGGTGGGCGCGGATGGACTCGAACCATCGACCTCGTCATTATCAGTGACGCGCTCTAACCACCTGAGCTACGCGCCCCCCAAGAATTTGCTTATTAGCGACCACAAAACGTACGTGAGAAACGTGAGTAGGGTAACAAAAAAGCGTAAAAATGGCAAGCATCAGGCCACTTCCCGTATTGCCTGGTTTTTTCGCCCATTTTGTTCTATGATATGGGTATAAATATCGAATGAAACGAATTGTTAACATCAACCGCGAACGGAAAAGCTTCACCCTCATTGAGTTATTGGTGGTGATAGCAATTATTGGTATTTTGGCGGCGATTAGCGTGGGGACAATTTCGAGTCAACAAGCACGAGCGCGCAACGCGCAACGCGTTGCGGATGTCAATAAAATAAAGATCGCGATGGAAAAGTATTATGCCGCGAATGGGAAGTATCCTTTCCCGACAGTAGATTACAACGGAGATAAAATTCCGATGGTGCCGGCCAGCCTTGACTCACACGGGAATTATACGGGAGTTGATCAGCCGTGGTGTATGCACAAGGTGGACGTAAGTTGGGCCGCGCTGGCGGACGCATTGGCGCCGTATTTACCATCGTTACCGCAGGACCCGCAACTCTTTGGTGCGGACGGATCACCTGACCCGCAGCACGCCTGGTTCGTTATTGTCAGCGGGCCGATGGACAACTCACAACACTATCTTATTGCCTACCCAATGGAGGGTCCGGGAGCGAACAACATCATTTCAAGCAGCGGCCAAATTACTGGGGATGTTTTCGTTACCAATAATAATCCATACGAGGGCGACTACATGATTTATTTCATGGATGTACAACATCACAATGATGAAACTCCGAATTTGTGTCAGGGGGCAGGCACGCATCAGGGCGGCATTGCCAGTCCATGGTTTGATTGGACGGTGCCGTGTGGAGCGACACACTATGCTCCAATTGATAACTCAGGAAATTTAGTAAACGCCAATGATCTTACCTACCCTCGAGGCACATACTATCTAGGCTGTACTGGATCGTTGCGACACGTGAGCGACGCGGCGCCGGCGACGGGCACGGGGGTGGACTATGGCATTTATTGTGACCACGTCCTTGATCGTGACTTTCCATTACAATGTTTACCGTCAGGTCATTGTTGGGGTTGGACTTGTGATAATGCCAATCCGCCAAACTGCTATGAAACGGGTAAAATAGCAGAAATTCAATCTTGTCATCAGGGAGATGATGGGACTGGCCACCCTACTATAGGATGTTTAGCTGGTGTAGGAAGTGGCGTGCATTTTATCCCGCACGGCCAACCTGGCTGTACGTATTAATATTCAGAAAATTTCCCGACTCTATCGGGGCAGACGAATACCCATGGATACCTTCGCTCACGGTCTCGTTTCATATGCCGCCGGACAATCGGTGCGAAGCAAGGTAAGTTGGCGATGGCTAGTTTTTTTTGGAATGTGGCCGGATATATTTTGGCTGCCGGTTACCTTTGTAAATTTATTGGCAACCGGAAAAATTCATTTTTTCAACGGTCCATATAATATTTCGCATAGTCTCGTTATTTGGGGCATTGTTTCGTTAATCTTGACCATCAAATGGCGCAAAGCATTTCTCTATACCTGGCCGTGGGCACTACATATTCTGATCGATATTCCCGGACATACCACCATGCCGACGCCGATTCTGTGGCCGATAGCGACCTGGAAAATTCACGGTTGGTTTGATTGGTTGGCGATGCCGTGGTTTCTCTTGACGTACGTTGGGTTCGCACTATGGTTAACCGGAACTTTTGTCTATCGTCGTCAAAAGAAACTTAGCATAGCCGCAGTTCGAAAGTAAGAAAAAACCACTGCTGAGGTGGTTAGGAACGAGTGTGACGAGAAGCCATGAGCGACACCAGCGTGTTGAGGTCGATAGCGAGCGGAGTGTGGCACTTTTCACACTTCGCGTGTGAGATCTGGAATGTATGATCGGGATCGATGACAATACGAGTCTCGTGTCGACAGCTTTCGATCCGGCAAAGTACGTGGAGTTCGAACACCCTTGCCTCCTTGGCGCGATGAATGAGCGGTCTCATAAGACAGTAGCGCTAGTGTATGTTTTCGTCAATGCAAAAACTGCCCCTAATTTTCTTCGCCTATGCGAGGATAGGTCGCTGAGAAAGATTCGATAAAAAAGACGGCACAGGAGTGCCGTCGGATTCTTTTTGCGTGATACCCTTATTGCAGAGTATCGAGGAGCATGGCGTCTGTCACATCTTCCGGGATACCGGGCTTGCCAGATTGGGCCCGGAAAGAGAAGTCGCCTTGCTCGCGAATGATCAGAACCGATTGAATTCCACTCATTCGTTCCCACTCACACAGCGCGTCAGCCAGAGCGGTGACGGCCCGCCGCACATTTTCGTTCAGATGCTCGTTCATGGTGGTTTCTCCTCTGAGGGCGAAAGGATGCTTCAAATCAACTACGCCCGTCCTAATACTATCATGGTAAGACGAAGTCAAACACAAAAACCGCCCCCCCCGGGGTCGCGGCCCGTGGCAAGCTAGCATATAACCAAAAAACAGCATCACTGCTGTTCATTGGGATCATTGACGAATCAGAACGTGGTAAGTGCAAACATTAACTTTATACTTTGAGTCGTAATTTTAGTATATGCAACGTTTCACGTTGCCTAAGCTCAATCCTGTTCATGATGTAGTCTCAGATCCCGGATCAAGTCCGGGAGAGAAAAATGATGAGTGTAAGGGTTGAACGCGACCATCTAGGCTTGATATCAGCGTCACTACGCAAAGCGCAAGTGAACAACTGAAACAGTAAGTATCGCGTACACCGCGTATACTAGACCTTGTGCAAGATAAACTTGCATCATGGTACTCCCTAGAAAGGAGGTGATCCATGCACAGCTTCCGCTACGCATGCCTTGTTACGACTTAGCCCCTATCATCGAACCTACCTTATTCCCCGTAAAGGGCTTTCGGGTATTCTCGACTCTCTTGGCTTGACGGGCGGTGTG
>CAIJZX010000031.1 GCA_903825245.1 Candidatus Kerfeldbacteria bacterium | reverse complement strand
TCGATGATGACACAAGGGGATTTCGGTAAAATTAAACCGGAACACCAAAAAATACTCGTCGATTTGCTCGGCGAATCGCAGCGTATGATCCGGCTGATCAACCAATTCCTCAACGTCTCGAAGATTGAAGCCGGCAAGTTTACGTACACCGCGAAACCGACACAACTCGAAGACGTGATTGAACATGTCGTTAGTGAGGTCAGCAAACCGGCAGGAGATAAAGGATTGAAGTTAACGTTCAAATCAAACAAGACGAAAACGCCGATACTCCAGGCGGATACCGATAAACTGGAAGATGTTATTCTCAATCTGCTCGATAACGCGATTAAGTACACCGCCAAGGGAACGATTACCGCATCTTTGACGCTTGAAGGCGATGTGCTCCATTTCCGCGTGAAAGATTCCGGTATCGGTATTAAGCCACAAGACGCGTCGGAACTCTTCAATAAGTTCGTCCGCGGAAGCGGTATTGCCCAAATTCACCCTGACGGTTCGGGTTTAGGGCTTTTTATCGCTAAATCGATCATTGATGCCCACGGCGGAAAAATTTGGGCTGAATCCGACGGTGAAGGTAAAGGCAGTACGTTCCAGTTTACGTTGCCATTGAATGCACCGATGAATAATATTGAGCTTGTTCCAGCGGACGTTGTGACGCAGGTTACGAAAGCAAAATAAATCATCAGCCGTACTTGACGTGTAGCTCGGAATGGTTTACGTTGAAAGCGGACTTGGCACAACTGTGTCTAGGCCATGTTTTCTTCGAAGCAACATCTTTGTCATCGACGGCGCCATATGCGCAACTTTCCGACTGAGGCTGAACGTCGGTTATGGTTTGTGTTGCGAAAACATGGTCTTTGCGGGGTAAAGTTTCGTCGTCAAACAAGTATCGGTATCTTTATTGTCGACTTTTACTGCCCGGCAATTCGTTTAGCGGTCGAAGTTGACGGATCGCAACACTATACAAAAACTGGATTAGCTCTTGATCGAGAACGTACAGCGTATTTAACAGCACGCGGTGTTCGACTCGCTCGAGTAACGAACGCGGACGTGTATTGGAGAATGGAGAGCGTGATTGAATATTTGACCAACATCGTTGACGAATTGATGATGAAGAATACTGCAATGCGGTAAAGCCACCCCGTTCACACCTCGGCGTGAACTGCCCCTCCATATACACCCCTCCAAAGTATTTGGAGGGGTCGAGCGAAGCGAGCATGGGGTGGCTATGGAGGGGCGGGATTCACAATTTACGTTTCTTTGCCGACTGGGCGAGATTAGTATATACTTTCCCTATGTCCACTCGCATTCTCCTCGTCGAAGATGAACCGATTCTGGTGTCGCTCTATACCATGGCCTTGGCGCAATCGACATACGACGTGCATAATGCCGCCGATGTGGAAACCGCTGAAACGAAAGTGGTCAGCGTTAGGCCGCAAGTAATCCTGCTCGACCTGCTCCTTCCGAATACACCGAGCGGCGAAATGCAGGTGGAGAACTTCCATGAACCGAGCGGTTTTCATATTTTACGTTTGGTCAAAGGAACACCCAGCTTAGAATCAACGCGCATTATTGTCCTATCGAATTTGGATTCCGACGAGCACATGAGCCTGGCCAATGAGCTCGGTGCTGATCGCTATATTGTCAAAGCCAATCTCGATCCGCACGATCTTAAGCGTACGGTGGAAGAAGTGTTGCATAGTACCGAAGCGCCGAAAAAGATGCGGAAGGTGAAAGTGGCGGACGAGAACAAGAAATCATAACCATGGCTGCTGAAACCGCCGGCGCGACACGAGACGCGATTGTTCACTGGTTATATCGGTATATCTTAAAGCCGATCCTTTTTTTGTTTGATCCGGAATTCATACACGACCGAATGACTGGTGTTGGTAAACTGCTTGGTCGCTATTCTTTACTGCGGTGGAAAACAAGCAAGGTCTTTGGGTTTCAACATCCGATGCTGAACACGACTGTCGCCGGGATGACATTTAGTAATCCGGTTGGCTTGTCGGCGGGTTTCGATAAAGAAGGGCAACTCATTTCCATTTTACCGGCAGTCGGTTTCGGCTTTATGGAAATCGGTTCGGTAACCGGTAGCCCGTCGGTAGGAAATGAAAAACCGCGTCTGTGGCGTTTACAAAAATCACAAGGACTAGTGGTGCATTACGGTTTGAACAGCAGCGGCAGTGCCAACGTCGCGGCGCGATTGCATGGTAAAAAAACAGACGTGCCAATGTTCATCAGCATTGCCAAGGCCAATCATCCGGACTTTGATCGTGAAGAAGCAGGAATTGCTGATTATGTCCGCGCGGCCAATAATTTCCGTGACATCGGTCAAGCGCGGGTCATCAATATCAGTTGCCCAAATACCACCGGCGGCGAGCCGTTTATCGATCCGGCTAGGCTTGATCGGTTGCTTGGTGCCTTAACCGAGATGATTCACACTGTGCCCACATTTATCAAATTGCCAGCGGATTGTACCGTTGAGGAACTTGATGGCATTATTGTCGTTGCTCAGCGACACTATATCACCGGATATATCTGCACCAACCTGACAAAGCGTCGTGACAACGGACATGTTCATGATCACGAGGTTCCGGTCGACGGCGGCTTGAGCGGGAAAATTGTTCAGGATTCTTCAAACGAAACACTGAAACACGTTTACAAAATCACTGGCGGAAAAAGTGTACTGATTGGTGTTGGCGGAATATTTACCGCTGCCGATGCCTACAAAAAAATTCGCGCTGGGGCGTCACTGGTGGCGCTGATTACCGGTATGATTTTTGAAGGACCTCAAGTTATTGGTGAGATTAACAGGGGATTGGTGTGGCTGTTGAAGCAAGATGGTTTTTCCAATATCAGCGAGGCAGTGGGGGCGGATACAAGAAAAACGGCGCTTCGTTGAAATGAAGCGCCGGAGAGAGACTACGGAACGTAACGAACTGGATACGGGTGGAACTGCTGCCAGTACGGGTCGTTGAGATTGTCCCACATGACCTTGTGGTAAGCGTAGTAACTGTTGGCGTCGACCATCCAGCCACCGCCCATGTAGATGCCGGTATGGCCGAGACCACCGAACAGGACGATATCTCCCGGGTCGTTTGACCAGTTGACGCAGATGAAGTGACCATAGGTCTTCATCTTGGCCGTCGGCATGTACGGATAGGACGTGATGCCGGCGCCATGGTAGACCTGGTAGACCAGCCACGAGCAATCGATGCCCGACCTGGTGTTGCCACCCAGGTAGTAAGGGACGCCCAACCAGGAATTTGCCACGCTGGCAATCGTGTATCCTGAGACGCCGGCTACGTACAGGGAAAACGGAGTGGTCTGACGGTTGCGGAAATACGCTTCTGCTTTCGCCACGACCGAATCCGGCGGCGTGGCGTTCGGCGGGGACAGACCGTCAATGATCGGCAGTGAATCGGAATTGACCACTGCAATCTGGGCAGTCGGCGCCATATTCGAAATGGCACCCTTCTCTCCGCATGAAGTGAGACAGCTGCAAACGACGAGCACACCACCAAACAGGACAACCAAACGGGTGTAACGCATTATGCGCCACCTTTCAGATGGAAGGAACGGCTTGGAGAACCGATTTTCGGACTCCTGATCGCCACCCGGCAAGGAATCCGCAAGTCGACCGTTACCTAATCTGAATGGAGTTCACAATATCGTTGTAGGTTGAGGTAAATTGTATCTGGTCATTTGGATACGAAACTTCGATTACTTTTGTCCCGGAAAAAATGTAGATATGTCGCATCGATTGTAATTCTGATGCAATAATAGTGTACGTTGTATATGAACGTACCTTACCCAAACCAACACGAGTAAACGATTCTACATTTTGGGATAATTCAACATTGAACCACGTAGTCGGGTCAAGACGTTTTGGGTTTTTTCCCACAGAATTGACGCTCACCGCGCCAATAGTACTTTGTTGGTTGAGGTTAGGTGTCGTACTTGTAACAGTCAAATACTTTTGGAATTCCTGTGAGGTATCACGACGCCACGATGAGGGGTACGTGAATGTCATTCCAAGCTCCGCACTCGTGAAAGTACTATTGATACCAACTTGAACGCTTGTATCCTTTATCGGCGGTTTGAGGGTGCTCCAAGCAATGCCGATAGTTGCCACAACGATGACAGAAATAATACTAACAATAGTTGATCGTTTATTCATACAATACATAAAAACATCGGACAGACGCCGAGATGCCAAACACCTATGACTAGCATAGTACGTTGAATATTTTCGTCAAGGGTTGAGTAGTGGATAACTTTTTTACTTGAGGGCATTACAACCCTTGCATATCCAAGGCTCGTATGTTGTGGTATACTTCAGATATATGCGACTCCGTGATATCCGAAAAATTAATGTTCGAAATAAACGGGTTCTGGTTCGGGTTGATTACAACGTCGAAGTTGATAGCAAAGGGAAAATTCGCGATCTCACCCGTCTGAAAGCTACTGTTCTGACCATTTTGTGGTTAGTACGTCATGGAGCAAAAGTCATTCTGGTTAGCCATCGTGGCCGACCGCAAGGCCGCGACATGAAATACTCCCTGCAACCAGTTGTTCCGGCACTTTGCCGGTTATTGAAGCGGCCCGTGATGTTCGTAGCCAATCCGCTATTTGATCGGGCGCTCGATGCACAACTGATTGTCCTGAAGCCAGGGCAAGTCGCGCTACTTGAAAATATTCGTTTTGAACCGGGCGAGGAGGACAATAGTCCAGCCGTGGCAAAAAGACTGGCTTCATTTGCGGAAATCGTCGTCAATGACGCTTTTGCTGATTCGCATCGTTCGCACGCGTCGATTGTCGGCGTCGCTAAGTACCGCCCAATGTATGCCGGTCTGTTACTCCAGCAAGAAGTGAAAACCTTAACGACATTACTGAAAAAACCGAAACGACCCTACGTTGCGATTATTGGCGGTGCGAAAATTTCTACCAAACTGCATCTGATCAAGCGTTTACTGCGGCAGGCGGACTTTGTCCTCCTCGGCGGAGCACTCGCCAATACGCTCTTGCAAGCGGAAGGTGTGGCGATTGGCGCATCGCTCACTGAGCCTTCGATGCTGAAAGCCGCCGTGGGATTGCATTCAACGGACGCGAAATTAAAAATTCCCTGCGACGTGGTGGTAGCAAAAAAGCGTACTTCAGGCGTGGCGACCCGTACGATTGCTGTTGGCAATATTCAACCGAAAGAAATGGTGCTCGACATTGGACCGGACACGATTGAACTCTTTCGGCGTATCATCCGCACGGCAAAAACAATTGTTTGGAATGGACCGATGGGCGTGTATGAACTATCGCCGTTCGATCGAGGTACATTAGCGCTGGCTCGTGTTATCGCCAAACAACCGTGTTTGAGTGTGGCCGGTGGCGGAGAAACGGTTGATGCGATCCGACGCTCGGGGGTGAGTTCAAAATTTACTTTTCTTTCAACCGGTGGTGGCGCGATGCTCGAAATGCTGGAAGGCAAAACTCTTCCCGGCGTCGCCGTCACTATCCAACGCTAACCGATCTCGCTTATGGAAATCCAGTCTATTACTAGTCGACAAATTCTCGATTCGCGCGGACGACCAACGCTGGAGACAACCGTCAATCTTGATACCGGCGTCAGCGGCGTGGCTGCAGTGCCGTCAGGCGCTTCAACCGGTAGTCATGAGGCCTTGGAACTGCGTGACGGTGATATGGCACACAACCTTGGCCAAGGTGTGCTGAAAGCGATCGCCAATGTTGAAGGCCCAATCGCCAAAGCGCTACGCGGGAAAGATATTCGCGATCAACGAGGGAATGACAGCATCATGATTGAACTTGATGGGACGATGAATAAATCATCGTTGGGCGCCAATGCAATATTGAGCGTATCGTTAGCGACGATGCGCGCTAACGCCGCCTTACAGAAACAACCGCTCTATCGGGCTCTCCAGCAATCGTACGCCTTTCCCGAGATTGATGGAAAAAAATTACCGCGTCCGATGATGAACATTATCAACGGCGGAAAACATGCTGATGATGGATTAGCGATTCAGGAATTCATGATTGTTCCTGACGGCGCGACGGTCGCGGAGCGTATCGAGCGCGGCGCGAACGTGTATCATGCACTCTTCACTCTGTTGACAGAAAAAAAACTGTCGACCCTCGTCGGCGATGAAGGCGGCTACGCGCCGCGGTTATCGGAAGACGTCGCAGCTTTGGATTTGCTGGTCCAAGCTATTATCAATGCTGGATACACGTCACCGGCAGACGTCGCACTGGCGATCGATTTTGCCAGCAGCACCTTTTATGATGCGGCCACCGAACGCTATCTCCTCGGAAATACAGCCGGCGGCTTATCATCAACCGGTATAACTGGCTTACTAAGTGAATGGCTGGAACGGTATCCAATCATCTCGTACGAAGATCCGTTAGCGGAAGATGATTGGCAAGGTTGGCACGACCTGACACAAAAACTTCGCGACAAAACGATGATTGTCGGTGATGATGTATTCGTCACGAATAGCAGCCGCCTCGATCGCGGTATTCATGAAGGCGCGGCCAATGCGATTTTGATTAAACCAAATCAAATTGGCACGGTAAGCGAAACGATTGATACGATTCAAAAAGCACAAGCCGCTAACTACACGGTAGTAATTTCGCACCGCTCTGGTGAAACCCTCGATACGTTTGTGAGTGACTTAGCGGTCGCGGTTGGTGCGCCGTTCTTGAAGGCTGGTGCGCCGGCTCGCGGTGAACGCGTGGCGAAGTACAACCGGCTACTCGCGATTGAACAGGAACTGAAGGCATGAGTATCAAGGGACCGTTAGTACTAGCGATTCTCGACGGCTGGGGCATCGGACCGATGTATCCTGGTAATGCTGAGGCGTTGGCCAAGACACCAACAATTCACAGCTGGCAAGAAAAATATCCCCACACGAAATTGGCTGCGAGTGGCCTGGCGGTTGGTTTAGCGGAAGACCAAGATGGGAATTCCGAAGCCGGACACATGAATCTTGGGGCTGGCCGGATGGTACCGCAAGACGATAGTCGCATTTCGCAAAGCTTGAGCGAGGGAACGTTTTTTCGCAATCCGGCCTTCTTAGCGGCGATCCACCACGTCCAAAAACACCACTCCACGCTCCATATCATGGGCATGTTTGGCAATACGCAAAGCGCTCATGCGAATCCTGATCATTTGTTGGGGCTCTTGTTATTGGCGCACAATAACCATCTTCGCGATATTAAATTGCACCTGTTCACGGACGGCCGTGATTCACCGCGATTTTTTGCGCGGGAAATTATGGAAAAGTTCATTCCACATTTCGGTGATGCAAAAGTGGCGACGATCATGGGACGATTTTATGCCATGGATCGAAATAAAGATTGGTCGCGAACCGAGGCCGCCTACGAATCGATCATCAACGGCGCTGGTGTTCACCATGTGAATGAACCGCTGGAAGCGATTACCCAGGCGTATAATCGCGGCGAGAGCGATGAATTCATAACCCCGACCACCGTCGGAAATTATCAAGGCATTCAAGACAATGACGCGGTTATTTATTTCAATTTGCGATCGGATCGCGCCCGGCAACTGACCAAAGCGTTTGTGCAAACAGATTTTGAACGACTTAACGCGAGCACAAACTGTTTTCAACGATCGCGCGTCGTCAAGAATATGACCTTTGTGGCGATGACCGATTTCGGTCCGGATCTTGATACAATCCTGACTGCCTTTCCCGCCATGCAGTTACGAAATACCTTACCGATGGTCCTGCGCGATAAACGACAGCTCTACATTGCGGAAAGTGAAAAGTACGCTCACGTCACGTACTTCTTCAACGGCGGATACGCCGATCCGGTCGGCGGTGAAGATCGAGTCATGATTCCGTCACCGGCGGTAAAAACGTATGACTTGGCTCCGGGCATGAGTAGCGATATTATTACCGAGCGTGTGATCACCGCTATTACCACCAAGAGCCACGACGTGATCGTCCTCAATTTTGCCAATACGGATATGGTCGCGCATACCGGAAATCTACCGGCGAGTATCGCGGCTATGGAAATTACTGACGGCTGTCTGAAAAAGATTGAAGCAGCTGTATTGGCTGCTGACGGACTATTAGCCGTCACCGCTGATCATGGCAACATCGAAGAACTGACAAACGCCAAGACCGGTGAAGTCGATACGGAACATTCTACCAATCCGGTGCCACTGTATGTGATTTCCAATACCATGACGATGCTACAGTTGAAAGAAGGCAAGCTCGGCGATGTGGCGCCAACACTGCTGCGATTAATTGGTCACGCGGTACCAGCCGAAATGACCGGCGATAATTTGGTGGTGGCATGAGTACTGCGCCAAAGCGGCAACCAATCGTCCTGCTCATCGTCGATGGTTTTGGTGTCGCTGCGCCGTCGCGCGGTAATGCGATTGCGATGGCTAAGACGCCGGTGCTTGATAAACTGATCACCGAAAACCCGACCGTTACACTACAGGCAGCCGGCGACTCCGTTGGTTTGCCCTGGGGCGAGATGGGTAATTCCGAAGTGGGGCACTTGAGCATCGGTTCCGGCCGTGTCATCTACCAAGATCTGCCGCGTATCACCCGGTCGATTATGGACGGAAGTTTTCTGACGAACTCCGCATTTCTTCAAGCGATAACCAACGCCAAAGACCATAATGCCAGCGTCCACATAATCGGCATGTTCAGCTCGGCCGGGGTCCATAGTCTCGATGAGCATGCGTTTGCCTTGCTGGATCTGTGTGCGCAACAAAAAGTAACCTCAGTTTTTGTTCACGTTATTCTCGACGGACGCGACTCGCCATACAATAGTGGCGTGGAATATGTGAGTCGGTTAGAGCAGAAAATACGCGACCTCGGTGTGGGAAAAATTGCCACGATATCCGGACGATTCTACGCGATGGATCGTGATAATCATTGGGATCGGATTCAACTGGCGTACGACGCGATGGTGCTCGGCAAAGGTCCGACCACGGCCAATCCGACAGACGCTATAACGCAATCCTACAGCACCGGTGTGTTTGATGAACAGTTTGTCCCGACCGTTGTCACCAACAACGGCCAACCGGTGGCTACTGTCAACGGCCATGATGCCGTCATTTTTTTCAATTTCCGCAACGATCGCGCCAGGCAGTTGACCAAGGCGTTTGTCCTCCCGGGATTCGAAAAGTTCCCGCGTACTGAGTACTTGCGCGATCTGACGTTCGTGACTATGACTGAATACGAGAAAGATATTCCGGTCACGATTGCCTTTCCGCCGGAAGTGGTAACCGAGCCGCTGGCTAAAGTCTACAGCGATGCCGGCTTGAAACAACTCCACGTCGCCGAAACGGAAAAGTACGCTCACGTCACGTTCTTCTTCAACGGCGGCGTTGAAACGGCATTTCCCGGCGAAGAACGGACGCTCATCCCATCACCGATGGTGCCGTCGTATGACCAGAAACCGGAAATGGGCGCACGCGGTATTTGTGAACGAGTCGTACAAGCGCTCGGTTCCGGTCAATACGCCTTCATCGTTGTCAATTTTGCTAATCCCGATATGATTGGCCACACCGGCAATTTACCGGTTACTATTAAGTCTGTCGAAATTGTTGATGACTTTATCGGACAAATTGTCACCGCCGCGATGGAAGTCCACGGCATCGTGGCTATCACCGGTGATCACGGCAATGCTGAAGCGAAAATTGATTCGCAAACTGGCGAAGTCAGTAAGCAGCATTCAGCGAATCCGGTGCCCTTCATTGTCGTCGGTCACGATTTGTCGCCGGGCATCATCGCTCGCTATCATTCGCCGATGCGCGACTTATCAACCCAAACGCCGGTCGGCGTTTTGGCGGACATCGCGCCGACGCTCTTAGCACTGGCGGGTTTGCCGATTCCGCCGTCGATGACGGGGCACAATCTCTTTTCTGGATTATGATAAAAAGTATTTGGCATATTGCCGACGAACCAACCGCCGAATTTGTCCGCGATCTCGTCGCCACGCCGCGCATCGCGCAACTCGTGCTGTGGCGTCACCAGCTTGCATCGCCGGAAGCAATCCGTGATTTTCTCGAACCGGAGTATTCGCACCTCGCGGATCCGTTTCTGTTCAAGCAGATGCATGTTGCCACTGATCGCATCATCAAGGCAATCACGGAACATGAACCGATAACAGTCTACGGCGATTACGATGCTGACGGTGTGACCTCAACCGCCGTGGTGGTAGAAGCGCTGCGCGCGCTCGGCGCGAATGTGAGTTGGTACTTACCGGAACGGTTGTCCGAAGGATATGGCTTAAACGTGCAAGCCATGAAATCATTCGCCGAGCAGGGGACGAAAGTCCTGGTCACGGTTGATTGCGGCACATCGAACGTTGAAGAAATCAATACGGCGAAATCGCTTGGTCTCGACGTCATCGTCCTCGACCACCATCACCAACCGGCCGAATTGCCGCCGGCGGATGCCATTATCAACCCGGTCTTTCCGAAAGAAACGTATCCGTTCCGCGGGTTATCTTCGGCCGGGGTGGCTTTCGCCTTGGTGCGCGCGTTAGTCATCGCTACGAACAACGGCGAAAAAATTGGTAAGCCGCAAACTCCAGGCTGGGAAAAATGGCTACTTGATTTGGTCGCAATTTCAACGGTGGCCGATATGATGCCGCTGCACGGCGAAAATAGAATTCTTGTTCGCTTCGGCTTAATGGTGTTGCGGAAAACGAAACGTCCGGGTATTCGCGCTTTATTCGCCGTCATGGGCAGTCAGCTCGATCGCGCCGATGAACACACGATTGGTTACCACTTAGCGCCGCGTATCAACGCCGCCGGACGCCTGCACCATGCGTCGTTAGCGTTGGAATTACTCTTGAGCACGGATCCAGCGATTGCCCAGCAACTCGCCGAGCAACTGCAAGGTATCAACCAGGATCGTCAACAGCTCACCGAAATGGCGACCGCCGAAGCGCTGGAGCAGGTTGAAGTCTCGCCGCATCCAGCCGCCGCCACCGCTTTTGCGCCGCATTGGTCGCCGGGTATCTTAGGACTCGTGGCCGGTCGACTCGCGGATCGCCTCTGGCGTCCGGTGCTGGTGATGTCGGAAAACGACGGCGAGATTATCGGTTCCGGCCGTTCGGTTCCGGGGGTGAACATTATGTCGGTCATGGATGATGGTCGCGAGTTCTTCCTTCGTTACGGCGGACATCCGGGCGCCTGCGGGTTTACGCTCGTCAGTCCTGACAAACGTGAAGCATTCGAAGGCTGGTTCCGCGAACGCATGGCGAAGGAATGGGAACCGAGTGCCTCGACGAAAACACTCGAACTTGTCGGGCGCGCAGCCTTACAAGATTTCTCGCCCGACGCTTTAGATTTTCTCGATCAGCTTGGGCCCTACGGCATGGAAAATATTCGGCCACTCTTTGCTATTGAGAAAGCCCGCGTGCAACGCGTCGACGCGGTCGGGAGCGACGGTCAACATATCCGCCTCACCATTTCCGACGGCAATGAATCGCGTCAGTGTATCGGCTTCCGTTTCGGGACGCGCCGTAATGAATTCCCAATCGGCGAACACATCGACCTCGCCGTCGAGGCGACCTGGAACATTTGGCAGGGGAGAAAGCAGCCGCAATTACGCATTATTGATGTTCGACCACACGTATGATCTATACGATTCACACCGACGGCGGCGCGCGCGGCAATCCCGGACCATCAGCTATCGGCGCCGTGATTGAACACGACGGTAAACTTGTCCATACCATTGCCCAAACCATCGGCAATACGACGAACAACCAAGCCGAGTACCAAGCTGTTCACGCTGCGTTGTCGTGGGTGCAGCAACACGGCGGTACTGAAGTCGATCTCTATGCCGATAGTGAACTCATCGTCAAGCAACTCCGCGGCGAGTATAAAGTGAAGAATAAAGAATTAGCACCGTGGTACATCAAGTGTATTTCCCTGAAGAACCATATCGGCAAGGTCAAATTCAACGTCGTCAGGCGCGAACAAAATGCCGCCGCCGATGCGCTCGTGAATGAGGCGTTGGATAAGCAGGAGTTGGAAGGGTAGGAACAGCCTGCTAGCTATTTATTGACAAATTACTGAAGAATTGCTTAACTATCCAGCTTAGACAAAACAAAGTTTGCGCAAAAGGCGCTCTGAGTAGTTCTGCCATTATTCCTCCTGATATTGGATAAAAACGACAATTCACATGAATCAACCTACAGTTACGAAATGTAAGAAAGGGGCGAAAATCAGTTCTGACTGGTCCTTAGTTATTTTGTGTTTGGATAAATTGTATCTGTCTAAGAAAAATTAAAAAACCTTGTCTTTTGTGAAAACACAACCAAGATTATCGATTATCGTACCGGCGAAGAATGAGGCAGAGAACCTGCCGCTGTTAGTTCGTCAAATTCATCAAGCGCTAAGCAAGCCGCACATACAATATGAAATTGTCATCGTAGATGATTACTCCACGGATAATACCTTGGCAGTAGCTCGTTCCCTTGCGCGCCGTTGGCCGGTTCGTGTTGTGCAACAACTTGGAAGAACCGGAAGAGCCGAAGCGATCATTGAAGCGAGTCGACATCTTCGGTATGAAACGGTAGCGGTCCTGGACGCTGATTTGCAGTACTCCCCGAGTGTATTACCAAAAATGATGCGCAAACTTACCGGTAATACGGGCGTCGTCATTGCCCAGCGGCAACGTTCGGAAACGAACTGGTTTCGACGCTTGGCGAGTCGTTCGTATCAAAATATCTTTGGGTATTTACTGCACGACCTGTCATACGATGTCCAATCTGGATTGAAAGTATTTCGACGAGAAATTCTTGAACGAGTTACCATCCAGGCTCACGGGTGGTCGTTCGATCTTGAGTTTTTACGTCAAGCTCGTAACGCCGGCTACGATATTGTTGAAGTACCGATTCTCCATCAACGCCGGTATGCCGGAAAATCAAAGCGCTCATTGATAACCGCGACTCCGACGATGAGTACAGCCGCAATTGCTTTCAAATTTCGGCGTCTCCAAGCTATTCCCTTTCATGCCGATCAGGTGAAAGAGAAGGGTCATGGTTTTCACCACCACGGTCAGGAGTTTATTCCGCATTCGAATTTGCACGAAAGTGATAGCGCCTTCCATCGTCTCTCGCGACCACAGGTTTTTGTAACAACCGTGTTGCTTGCTGTATTACTCGTAAGTCTTTATATAAATTGGCACGTGACCATTACTGTTTTTATCGCGATTATCACCTTATTGTATTTTACCGATTTGCTCTTTAATTTGTACCTCATCTATCGAAGCTTCTCTAAATCACAAGAAGTTCAAATTACCTCCACCGCATTAGCCGAACCAACGACCTGGCCGACCTACACAATTTTCTGCCCACTCTATAAGGAATGGAAAGTGTTACCGCAGTTTGTCTCGGCTATGAGTCGGTTGGATTATCCGAAAGAGAAACTGCAGGTTCTATTACTGCTTGAAGAAGACGATAAAGAGACTATCCGAAAGGCACGCGGTTTTTCGCTGCCGTCGTATTTTCAAATTGAAGTCATTCCTCATTCGAAACCGAAAACGAAACCGAAAGCGCTAAATTACGGATTAACGAAAGCAACCGGTGAATTCAGTGTTGTTTACGATGCGGAAGATATTCCTGATCCGCAACAATTGAAGAAAGCTGTGCTCGCGTTCCGCCAAGCCGATGATCGCACGGTATGTATTCAAGCAAAACTCAATTTTTATAACCCGCATCAAAATATCCTGACCCGCGTATTTACCGCCGAGTACTCGTTGTGGTTTGATCTCGTTTTGACCGGCCTGCAGTCGATTCACGCCCCAATTCCACTCGGTGGTACGTCAAACCACTTTCGAACGAAAGATCTTCACCATTTACAGGGTTGGGATGCGTTTAATGTCACCGAGGATTGCGATCTCGGCATGCGCCTCGTCAAGCATGGCTATCGAACCGCCGTGGTGAATTCGATGACGATGGAAGAGGCGAATAGCGATATGATGAATTGGTTCCAGCAACGGACGCGCTGGATTAAGGGCTACATGCAAACCTATTTAGTTCACATGCGCCACCCGCAACGCTTTATGCGCGATTGGAAAGAGCCACACGTCATTACGTTCCAGCTCGTCGTCGGTGGCAAGATTCTTTCGATGTTCATCAATCCGACGATGTGGATAATCACTATCGCGTACTTCTCGCTACGGCCATTCGTTGGGTCGTTTATCGAGTCTTTCTTCCCGGCGCCAGTCCTGTATATGGCTGTGTTCTCGCTCATTTTCGGCAACTTCCTCTACATCTACTACTACATGATCGGCTGTGCGAAGCGCGAATACGACGATATCATCAAGTACGTCTTCCTCGTACCGTTCTATTGGTTAGCGATGAGTATTTCAGCCTGGCGAGCGGTTTACGAAATGTTTACGCAACCGCACTATTGGGCGAAAACAAAACACGGATTACATCTACAGAAAAAGAAAGCCGTAGCGCAAGCGGTGAAAGTGACCGGAATTAAGCTCGTTGATCAGCGACTTATCGCGCAAGTCAAACCGAGTTGATATGAAAGCAAAATTTCTGGAGTTATTTCGTAAACACGATCAAATTATAGTCCTTATAGTATCTACTATTGTAAGCGTCACAGCCTTAGTTTTCTATTACACACACCATCTTACACTTGAATATAATGATGCAGCATCGCATCTGAATATTGCACGCAGGATTACAGACTCATTAACACCGGGTATAGTCCAAATTGGAAGCAATTGGTTGCCACTATTACATCTTCTTGAATTGCCTCTGGCGATAAACTTTTTTCTTTGGCAAAGCGGATTTGCGGGAAGCACAGTATCAATGCTTTCCTTTATTATTTCTGTACTTGCAATCTACAAAATCGTTACTTTCCTGACAAAAGATAAAGTGTCGGGATTAATTGGTGCGTTCGCTTTTGCGACGAATGCAAATTTACTGTATATGCAAACGACGGCAATGTTTGAACCATTACTTATTGCCACATGTATTTGGAGTATATATTTTTTGCTAAAATGGGGTGTTGAACAAAAAATATCTCAACTATTAATAGGGGCGTTATTAGTATTTTTTGCTACCTTGACGCGATATGAAGGCTGGTTCCTATTTATCTTCGCGGTTCCCTATGTTTTTATTATCAGTATAAAAAAACGTAATTACAAATATGCTGAAGGAAGAACCATTATATTTCTTTTTCTGGGAGGCTTGGGTATTGTTTTATGGCTAATATATAACCAAACTATTTTTGGAAGCGCTACCTACTTTATGTCGAGTGAATTTTCGGCGAGAGGGCAGCAAATTATATGGGAACAGCTTGGGAAGTTACCAGCTAAGGGCAATATTTTATTAGCTATATGGACATATAGTAAAGCAGTAATATATAACTCGGGCTGGATTGCATTTATACTTGGAATTTTAGGTTTAATTTCACTATTCTTTAAAAAAATAAAATTACAAATAAAAATTTCATTGGCAGTATTTTTGTTCGTCCCATATATTTTTCATTGTATCTCTTTATTTATCGGGCAATCAATAATTTGGCTTCCAGACGTTACTCCATTTGACCCGTCTTTCTTCAATGTGCGTTATGGATTAATCATGTTACCGTCAATTGCCATTTTAATTGGTTTTTTAACAGTGAGGAGTAAGTCCGTTAAGGCAATAGTATTGTTGTTACTTCTTTTGCAAGCAGTAACATTTTATTATAATGGTGGCCAACTTAAAGCGCGTAATATTACTGACCTTAAAGACACAATGGCGGGAAACAATATTACTGACACAAAAACAGCACAATGGATTGGCAAAAATTGTAGTGATGGATTAACCTTAATAAGCGCTGCTGGCTTCGAAACTATAGTATTCCGAGCAGGACTTACTATGAATCACTTTATTACAGAAGGTACGGGCAAATATTGGAAAGCATCATTAATGGTGCCAACGAAATATGCAAAATGTATAGTTTTTGGTGAATCTTGGCTTGATAAGATAAAATCAAGCATGTCTAATAACGTCGACTTTCAGAATAACTATATTAAAGCTGCCAACTACGGGTCTATGCAAATGTATATTAAAAAATAGTTCACATACTATAGTTTTTTACATAACGTCTGTTCATACATGGATCTGAGGGAGTCAAAACAGCAAATATTTGAGGATAAGCTTAAGAGCCATTCCAGTGTCAATTTTCATGTAATAGAAAAACACATTTGGTTGGTAGCAATTTTGGTTATCTGTCTTTCTTGGTTCTGGTCATTCCATCACGGCTACGTCCTCACCTACAACGACGCCGCGTCGCACCTCAACATCGCTCGGCGGATTGTCGATAACTTAACACCTGGATTATCACAAATCGGAACGGTGTGGTTACCGTTACCTCATCTGTTGATGTTGTTGACTGTTTGGAACAATTTCATGTGGCATTCGGGTTTAGCTGGGAGTATCGTGTCGATGGCATCATATGTGCTAACTGTGGTTTTTGTTTGGAAACTCATTCGACTGCTGACGAAGAATACCTTGGCGGCGATTGCTGGAGCGTTGATTGTGGGAACAAATCCTAATTTCCTGTATTTATCGACGACGCCGATGACAGAGCCGCTATTTCTCGCTGGAGCAACGTTAGCGGTCTACGCATTAGCGAAATACATTACCACGAAGAGTATTGCGAATTTATTGCAGTGTGGGCTGAGTGTTTTAGCAACGACGCTCGTTCGCTATGATGGTTGGTTTTTCTTCGCCAGTATTGCGGTTATGTTATATAGTTGGGGTTGGGTGACGCGCGGACGGAAGAAAGCCGAAGGTGCACTCGTTTTATTTCTCTCTATCGGCGGTTTTGGAATCGTTGTGTGGTTACTCTGGAATCAAGCTATTTTCGGCGATGCCTTATACTTCATGCGCGGCCCGTATTCTGCGCTTTCACAACAGAATGTTATCCGCAGTGCGGGGCAATTGCCGACGGCCGGACATATTGTTACTTCACTTTCGTACTACGGGTGGGCGATGGTGGATTCGATTGGGTGGGCGATATCGGTGGTAACCGTGGCTAGCTTAGCGGCCTTGGTCTGGTTCCTACGGAAATCAGCGACCTGGATTATTCTGGCTGCGTTAGCAACGCCATTTGTTTTTAATGTGCTGGCGCTATACTTCGGTCAATCAGGATTGAATATTCCGCAAGCGGCAATAAATCCCGGATTGTTTAATACCCGCTATGGTTTGCTTGTCATTCCGGCGATGGCGGTGATTATCGGATTGGCTGCATCATATCGAAAATTTGTGTGGATTGCCATGATGGCCGTGGTGGTGCAATTTGGACTCTTTGCATATCAGGGAACCCCGATTGTTTTAGCTGACGGACTTAAAGGATTAGCCACAACGAGTTATACGGTTGAAGCGAGTCACTGGCTTGCTCAGCATTATCAAGGTGGTCTAATACTTACGAGCCTTGCATCACATGATGCATTTGTGGCTCGTACCGGTTTGCCGATGCGGACATATGTGCATGAAGGAACGCGACAATATTGGACAAACGCATTAGCCAAACCGTCGGCCAGTGTGAACTACATTGCCATGATGTCCTATCCTCCCGATACCGTCTACAAGGCGATTTCGAAGTTACCGGATTTTACCGAGCACTTTATCCTGGTCTATCAATACGGGAAATTTGGGATTTATCAACGACGGTAAAACAAATTTATACAACCAGTTGCGAGAAACCGTAAGCTGACGGTGCTTGTTTGCATAACGGTAGGTGGGGTTGACCCAGCACCACAATGATTGATTTGTGGTTTAATTGCAATATGAAGATTCTCACAAAAAACTACGATATTACATAGCCATATTTTCGTCATTGTGGTGCTGGGTTGACAATATCCCGCTTTTGGCGTATGGTCGTAACTTAGTTTGTTCATTCCATCACTAGAAAACGCCAACACAAGGAGGTTCCGCGTGTATCTTGGAGAAGGTAAACAACCGGCCAGCTCGCTTGTCGTCGTTGCTATGCATCGGATCGATGTTTTTCGTCACCTGACGAACGATGAAAGTGAGGCGCCGGTCATCATCGATAACGACTGCTTTGATCCGGATACGTGTATTCCGCGCCATGAGTGGATGTACAAGACGCACAACAAGCTTCATGGCGATCTGAAAACGCAAGTACCGGTCCTGAAGCCGAAGAAAAAAATCACTCGCATTGATGGCGGGGGCGGGGCAATCAAGTTTTCGGAGTACTGCCCGGGGTATATTCCGGAGTATTTCATTGGCAAGATGGACGACTTTGCCGATGCGATCGGAATCCTCAACGCGCGGACGATCGGCTTGTCGAGTCACGGCGATCACTGTGGCGTGTGCGAGGCCCGCGGCATCACTGTCGCCCAGCGCATCTTCCTGACGGTTGATGCGAAGCGGCAGGTCTGTCGACGCCTGGTTCCGATTTTCGGAGAGCTCGGCATCTACTGCATGTACAACCGTCGTTTCTGTAAGGACGGCATTGAGCACCAGCGCACGCGGGTCATTGACGACAAGAATGAATTGTTCCGGAAAATCGGTATGGCTGAGGTCATGCGGATGACGGACATTCAGTTCGTCGAACGGCTGGCGCCCGATTTGCTGGAACGGTTGCTCGTGTCGTAAACGCTCGTTCTTGTTCGATTCTCACCGGACTGGTACACTACCAGTCCATTTTTTTATATACACTTCCCCTCGTTTGAGGGGAAGGGAGGAACTCCAGCGCAAGCTGGAGGACGGCATGGGGTTCGTCAAGATAGTGCGACGACTCTTTTTTTGCTACACTATATTTTTATCACTAATGATACTGAAATAATGTCCCACAACGCCAAAGCCCTCGTTCTCCACTGTATGGATTTTCGCCTGGTTGACGGAATGAATCTTTGGTTCGATGACCAGGGTTTAACGAATCAGTATGATCGCGTGGTGGTTGCTGGGGCGGTGAAGAATCTCGTCGATCCGACGCAACCGACCGACATAGAATTCATTGAACGACAAATTGATATTTCGAAGCGCTTGCATGAAATTTCGGAAGTGTGGCTTATCAACCACCGCGATTGCGGCGCTTACGGAAAAATTTTTGCCACACCGGAAGCCGAAACCGAACGACATCACGCCGATCTGGCGAAAGCGAAAGCCATGATCGAAGCGAAATTCGGATTGACCGTGAAAACGTTCCTGGCGACGCTCGGGGATAACCATAGCGTGACCGTCGAAGCTGTTTAGCGGTGTCAGCATCGAGGAGCTAATCGGCGGAGTGTATTTCAGCTCAGCTCCATTTTTGCATGTCCAGCCATACGGTTGACGACCGGTTTTTTCGTTGGTAGAGTACGGAATGTTCGTTGTCCCTTTCAAAGGAGGTCTGATGCGACTTCGTCGTATGGTGTTCATTGGGTGTTGCCTGCTCGTGGTGGGTGCCCAATCATGCACGGAAACTCCACTACCACCCGCAAACGGCATTGTATCGGTCACGGCTCTGCTCAACACCGATGGAACGATTGCCCGTTGTTTCGTCGGCGACTCGCTTCGGAAACCCACGCCGTGGGAAGAGAACGCAGTGCAGGCCTTGCGGTCAGCACAATTCACACCGGCGCTCGTGCACGGAAAACCGGTCCGGGTTTGGATGGAGGTACCGATGGATGTCTGGCGCGATCCGGCGACAGGCGATTGGCAGTCGAAAATGCATCCAGTGGCTATGTCCAAACAAAACCCAAGTAGTCCCGCGTAGATCTTTACACCGCTTATCACGGTGTTTTTCTTATTGAGACTCAGTCCTTTTAAGGTACACACCAGCTTGCGTGAGGAAAGAAAAAACCGCATTCACGTGAATGCGGCGGAGTATACGATAGAGTGGGGCGGTGATCAAACGCTCATAGGATCAACTTCGAACTCGACGATCTCGGCCAGGACGTGGGCGATTGGATAACCGATGGCATCAGCATTTTCGACCGTCATCTGAGGGATGGCAGGCAAGCGGCCGTGTCTCATCGGAGCATTCCAGGACAAACCTTGTCCCTCGAGTGAGGTAATCACGCCGGTGATCCTGATCCAGAAACCATCGAGTGGAGCCTGAAGGGGATCATCGAATTCCATGTCCATGGTTTCGAGATCTTCTTCGAGCGTGGCTGAGCCCGCCAATTCCTGTCCCTGCTGACCGAAGTATTTCCAGAGCCGGTTGATGATTTCCTGGCGCGAAATTGGTTGCCGTTGTGCATCAACGAAAGACGCGGCTTTCGCTTCGATCAGAAATTCACCGAAAATTGGTACTTCGTACTCCGTTGATTCGAAAAGCGTTCGTTGCTCGAGTTCATCACCAGGACGGGGCAGGATGCGGACGAAGACGAGAAATCTTTCGAGCTTCACGAGTAACCTCCTTGGGAAAGAGCGGGTGAAGTTGGGTCGACGCTATCACGCCGAAGGAGGTATGTCAAGGTAGCTTTAAAAGCGATTATTGTGGTAAAGATTTGTGGTAATCCTTATTGGGACTCAGTCCCATTAAGGATTTTATGGTACACTAATCACATGCCCGGTGAAATCCCAGAAAAAGTTAATGAAGCACAACAGCAGGCTATTCATCATGGTCAGGGGCCGCTGTTAATCGTAGCCGGAGCCGGAACAGGAAAAACAACCGTGGTGACTGAGCGCATCGCCCATCTGATCATGGATGAGCAGGTGCCATCGGATAATATCTTAGCTCTGACGTTTACCGACAAAGCGTCCGGTGAAATGCAAGACCGCGTGGAGCGGGTGTTGCCGTTTGGGTATGTTGATTTATGGGTGATGACGTTTCATGGGTTTGGCCAGCGACTCCTGCAAGCCCACGCGCTTGATATTGGATTATCGAACGATTTTAAGTTACTATCGCAGACAGATCAGTGGCTGCTCATCCGCGAACACCTTGATGAGTTTAATCTCGACTACTATCGGCCGCTCGGTAACCCGACCAAGTTTATTTCGGCGCTGGTCAAACACTTCTCGCGCTTGAAAGATGAAGACATTTCACCGGCGGAATACGTGAAGCATGCGAAAGCGTTATCGAAGGGAAAATCAAAAAAACCACCAGAAGAACAAGCCGAAGCTGATCGCATTACAGAACTGGCGAAAGCGTATGAAACGTATAATCAACTTCTCCTCGACAACAACGCGCTCGATTTTGGTGATTTGATTTTGTATACCTTACGATTATTGCGTGAACGCCCGGCAATATTGAAAAAATACCAACAACAATTTCAATACATTCTTGTCGATGAATTTCAGGACACAAACTGGGCGCAGTATGAATTGATCAAGCGATTAGCCGCACCGCGGAATAATTTGACCGTGGTTGGTGATGACGATCAATCCATTTATAAATTCCGCGGCGCCTCGGTATCGAACATTATTGATTTCAAAAAAGATTTTCCTGATGCGGAAGTTATCGTCCTGACAAAGAACTATCGAACCAAACAAGCAATTCTTGATTTAGCATACGATTTTATCCAAAAGAATAATCCGGATCGCCTTGAAGCGAAACAGGATTTATTCGGCGGTATCAGCGTCGTCAAGAAATTGGCGGCGCAACGCGAGGGAAACGGCGAAGTACAAGTTCTGCACATGGAAACACAAGAAGCAGAGGCACGCGCTGTTGCGGATAAAATTGAAGCTTTGCGCGCCGATAATCCGGAACTCGGTTGGGACGCATTTTGCGTACTTGTTCGCGCCAATGACCACTCGGAAAACTTTATCAACGAGTTTGTGCGACGCGGTATGCCGCATGTGTTTTTGGCTGCGCGTGGATTATTTACGAAGCCGTTAGTAATCGACCTCTTATCGTACTTGCGATTACTCGACAATTATCATGACAACGCGGCGCTGTATCGTGTTTTGGCCATGCCGATCTTCCAGATTGACCATGGTGACGTCGTTGAATTAGCCTATCAGGCAAAGAAGAAAACGCGGTCGTTGTTTGAACAGTTAGGCTGTGATGATGTGTCGGTGGCCGAAGAAACACGAACTGGTATTCGAACACTGCTTGATTTGATCAAAACACACACCGAGCTGGCCAACACGAAGCCAGTCGGCGAGGTGTTGTTGCAATTCCTCAATGATTCCGGCTACTTGAAGGCGATTACGAAAGATGAAACAACACAATCGCATGAACTCGTTTCCTTACTGCGCCAACTCTTTAAAATCATCGAATCGTTTGCCGCCGGAGAACGTCCAGCAACAGTGAAAGCGTTTCTGCGATATATTGAACATGTGACAGAATCCGGCGATGCTGGCGGCCTTGAGCACGATATCGAAGCCGGACCGGAAACGATTAAGATCATGACGATTCATTCGGCCAAAGGTTTAGAGTTTCCTTACGTGTTTATCGGTAACGTTGTCGAACAGCGTTTCCCAGGCATGAACCGCGCTGACCCGGTGCCGGTACCAGACGCGCTCATTCGTGAACATTTGCCGACCGGCGATGCGCACCTGCAGGAAGAGCGGCGGTTGATGTACGTGGCGATTACTCGTGCACGTGACGGCGTGTACTTTACGTTAGCCGAAGATTACGGCGGAACGCGGCGAAAGAAACCGTCGGCATTTTTATATGAACTCGGCGTGCTCCAGTCGCCGGTCGGCGCAGAAAAGAAAAAACCACCGCTGCCAGTCCGTGAATTCCAACCAACACCGAAACAGAAAGACGAGGTTGCAACATACTTGAGTCGCGAGAAACATTATAGCTTTACCAAGCTCTCGACGTACAACGATTGTCCGTGGAAGTATCGCTACGCTTTTGTGTTGCAAGTACCGAAGAAAGGAAGTTATGCGCTGTCATATGGATCATCGATGCACAAGACGCTCCAGAATTTCTTTACGCTCTGGCAACAACGGGCGGCGGAAAAGAAAACAAGTGGCAATCTTGTTTCGCTGACGGAGTTACTGACCATATACCAGCAGGCGTTTATTGACGAGTGGTACACCACGAAGAAATTACGCCAGGAATACTTCACGAAAGGCGAGAAGGCACTAACGGCCTGGTATGTGAAAACAGTAAAAGCATTGCCGAATGTTCTACGGCTCGAACAAATCTTTAATTTGAAAGTTGATGAGTTTGTGATTAATGGCGCGATTGATCGCATTGATCGTATCGGCGGAACTGACGACAAGCCGGAAGTGAAAATCGTCGATTATAAAACCGGCAAGGTCAAAGAAAAATTTGAACGCGATGATAAGTACCAACTCCTCATTTACGCCCTGGCTGTGAAAGATCCGAATATTCTCAACGGTGAGGTGAAAGAATTAGAGTATTCCTTCATCGACGAAAATGAAACGCGGTCGATGGCGCCGAGCGGAAAAGATTCGGCAGCAGCGCTTGATTGGGTGCGAGAAACAGTGCAAGGGATTCAATCCGGCGACTTCCATGCCACGCCGAACAAGTTTATGTGTGATTATTGTGATTACAAGGATATTTGTGAATTTCGGGCAGTGTAAGAAAAAACCTGACGGGTGTCCGTCAGGAAGTGACTGAATTTAATTGCAACGTATGTTGCTGTTTTTCGTTGTGTTCGGCCGCACGGAGGTCAGCCCAGAAGTTCCAGCACATCATATATGCCGCCCAAGAGCCATAGACATACCATGCCATTCCCCAGGCCTGTGAAGGGTGGCCACCTTCTGCGTGACGAACCATGATAACTGGTATCGTGATGATACAGAGCACGTAGATGATGGTGGCAAGAATGGCCACCTTGAGGATGGCGTCAGAGCCGAACATGACGCCGTCAGGTGTGCCGTGCTGATACTTCCGGTAGAGCCGGAAAAGGAACAGCGGCGGAAGAAGGTAGCTGAGCAACCGAACGAACCAATTCAGGGCGGTTGTTGCCTTCATTCTGTGCCTCCGGAGTGGGAGTGGAAGGAACTATTTCTGCACTGAGCTTACTACCAAGTAGGGGAAAGTCAAGGATGAAAGGATATTGTCATGCTGAGCTCAGTCGAAGCAGGACTGAGATAAGCGGGACCTTTGTCGCCCTTCGACTATGCTCAGGGTGACAGACGTTTGCTTCTTTTTAAATACCCGCGTCGACCGCGCGCTAAGTCTGGTAACAGGTATTCTTGTCGTTGAATTAACGCTTCCTTCTTTTTTCTCGACCAACCCTGGATTTGTTTCTCTTTGAATATCGCTCCACCGACATCATCGGTCACATCAACATAGACCAGCTTCACCGGCCGACGAGTATAGGTGTAGGATTTTTTATGACGTCCAGTTTGGTGGTCATCAAGTCGGCGATCCATATCGCACGTAACTCCCGTGTAATATGATCCGTCGGCACATTGGAGGATGTAAACGTAATAGGTGTGCATGAAAAAAACAAGGGTTGCGCCACCATGTATTAACAATACTATGCTGACAGCGGTGATTGTCAAGTTTTAACCGGATTGTCTTTACCCGTCAGGCTTCGAGAGCCTCATCCTTCGACTATGCTCAGGATGACAAGAACTCTTATTGGGACTCAGTCCCAATAAGCCCCCACACCAATTGGCACTGGCGCGTTTTTTTAGTTACTAATATTAAAGAGAGAAAATAGTAGGAAATACTTTATTTACATTACTTCCAATTGGTGTGAGGGGAAGGATTTCTGTTTGGGTGGTCAGTACTATCAATTGACAGAATTTTTAGGTAGGCGTAAGGTCGACAAACAAGTTGTTCTTTCCAAACGACACTTCCTTCTGGAGGATATATGAATCGGTTGAGAAACGGGTTGATGAGCTTGGTCTCATGGCTCGTTTGCTACCTGGTGATAGTGTTTGCCGGTACGGTCAGTGCTTTCGGGTTTTACGTTTTGAACCGGACGCACGTCTTCGGCGCACGCAATCGCGGACCGCAATCGCGATTGATGATTGTCTCGAATCACAAGGACAGCCGCGATAGTTTTCTCATCGGCCTGGTAACGTGCTTTCCCTGGCTACTGTGGAAGCCGCGCCTGATGCCGTACAACCTGGCTGATGCGCGCGAGGGGATTGATAGTTGGCTCTTGCGATTTGTCTACCGTACGATGCGCGTCATTCCGGTGCACCGGGACGCTACCGGCCAACGGCATGATCATGCCGCATACCTGAAAGCGTGTGAGGTGCTCAACGATGAGGGCGTCGTTCATGTGTATCCTGAAGGAACCCGGTCGATCAGCGAAGAGCTCTCATTGCCACAACCGCAGGTTGGAGCGATGGCGTTGGCCACCGGTGCCACAGTTCGTCCGGTGTACTATTACGGACGTTTCTGCCCGTATCGAAAATATCCGGGCGATCCGCCGATAACGTGGTTGCGTCCAGTATTCGGTGAGAACGTCGAGTGGTTGCTTGATCTTCGCACCGGTCAGCTGCTCATCGTCATCATCGGCGAAGATATCACGCCGGTAGAGATTTTGGCCATGGCCGGTGACGGCGATCATCGCGAACGCAATTGTCGCGTCGCCGAAGGCATCATGGAACGTATTCGCATATTGCAACAACGATGTCTCACTGACATCCAACACGCCGCCTGACAACAGACGGCGTTTTTCTACCCTACACCTCGGCTTGTCAAATTGTCCTAAAATCAGTACACTATCAGCACATGTCACTCGTTCGATTTCTTATCTTCTTGTCGGTTGGTACGGCACTGTCGTGGGTGGCGTGGGTATTTGTCTTGATGACACTCGACCCGACGAACGGTGGGATGGTGGCGTTTATCTTGTTCTACGCCAGCTTCTTTCTGGCCATGTTCGGTACCGCCACGATTGGTGGCTTCTTTATTCGCTACTGGTTGGAAAAAGATGCGGTTTTGTTTCGGCAGATTGCCGTTGCCCTACGCCATGGTACGTTAGTCAGTTGTGGATCGACCTTGGCACTCTTGCTGCAAAGCCGCCGACTATTGAGCGTATGGTCAATCATTGCCTTAGTTGCTTTGGCAGTGGTGATTGAATTATTCTTCCTCGCTGGTCAGACGAAACAATCGGTTGATTCTTCTTCTCATGAGCAGTATTCGTCCTGAACGCGGTCATCTGCATCCAATTACACAATATGCCCGCCGGGTACTGGATATTTGGCGCAGTTTTGGCTATGAACTCCACGAGGGTCCGGAATTGGAAACCGCGAAGTTTAACTTTGATGATTTAAACTTTCCTCCAGATCATCCGGCACGCGATATACAAGATACGTTTTTTATAAAGTATCATCCAGAACTCGTCCTGCGAACGCATTCCTCAACCGTGCAAATGCGTTGGCCGGTGACGCACAAGATGCAACCGCCGTTTAAAGTGGTGGAAATCGGGAAGGTCTATCGGAATGAAGCGACTGATGCAACACATGAGTCGATGTTTTTTCAATGCGACGGCGTCTACATCGATCGTCAGGTGACGATGGCGCAACTCGTCTCGACGCTGAATGCTTTTATCAAGAAACTGTATCCGGATAAAAAAACGCGCATCCGTCCGAGCTTTTTTCCGTTCGTTGAACCTGGAATGGAAATTGATGTCTGGTGGGAGCAATCGGGAAAACCTGGAAAGTGGCTAGAAGTGCTCGGCGCCGGTCTGGTCCATCCGAACGTCATCACGGCTATGGGCTTGAATCCGAAGGAGTGGCAAGGATTTGCTTTTGGCGGCGGACTTGATCGGCTAGCCATGCTTGAGTACGGCGTGATCGATATCCGGCAATTTTATAACGGTAATCTCGATTTTTTGAAACAGTTTTAATTTATGCCCGGTACTACAACAGCAAGAACAATACCATCGCTCTCAATAGTAGATTTCAAGCGAGAACAAATGTTTTTCCAAATTTTTTATTATTCACTGTTGTAGTACCGGGTATGCGCGTTCCGATTTCTTGGCTGAAGTCCTACCTTCCGAAACTACCGCCGACAACAACGTTGGTGGAGACGTTGATGATGCACGGATTAGATGTTGATGATGTCCTCGAGCAGGGCGATGCGTATGCTCACGTCGTTGTCGGTGAAATTGTCGACATCAAGCCGCATCCGAACGCTGATAAATTGCGGTTAGCGGATGTTGTGATAACGCCGAATGGCGAGCCGCAGGAAATTGTGTGCGGAGCACCGAACATCGAGATCGGTCAGAAAGTTCCGGTGGCGCTTATTGGCGCAACATTGCCGAACGGCATGACGATTGAGTCGCGTGCGATTCGCGGCGTGACGTCAAACGGCATGTTGTGCGCAAAAGACGAATTGGGATTAGGAGCGGATCATAGCGGTATCTTTGTTCTTAATGCATCAGTTGAAGTTGGCACACTTTTCAGTGAAATCATTCCGGCAGAAACAGTCATCGACATAGCAATACCGGCCAACCGTTCGGACCTGATGTCGATGCGCGGACTAGCTTGGGAAATTGGCGTGATGATTTCGCAAACGCCGAAATTTGCAACCGTGAAATTATCAGAAGGAAAAACTTTAGCGAAGGATATTTTAATGGTGGAAAGTGCTGATGCTAAGCTTTGTTCATTACTGACAGCACGTGTGATTCGCGGAGTAAAGCTGGTGCCGACGCCGATGTGGATGGTAAACCGTTTACAGTTGGCGGGGATGCGTTCGGTGAACGCCATTGTCGATATCACAAACTACGTTATGCTGGAATACGGCCAGCCGTTGCATGCCTATGATTTAGCGAAGGTGCACGGTGCTACAATAATCGCCCGTACGGCAATTGCTGGGGAAAAACTGACGACACTTGATAGCAAGATGCGTACGCTGACGAACGATATGTTGGTCATTGCCGATACTGATCGAGTCATTGGTATTGCCGGCATTATGGGCGGCCAGGATACGGAAGTGACTGAACAAGCAACCGATATCGTTCTCGAAGCGGCGCTCTTTTCCTCAGTGTCGATTCGAAAAACATCACGACGCTTCGGTTTGGTTTCCGAGGCCTCCAAACGATTTGAAAAAGGACTCTGGCCGTCGTTAACAAAGCAGGCGAGTGCGGCCGCGGCGGCGATGATTTCTGAACTATGCGGTGGTACGGTTGAGCAGGGCATCGTGAGTACCGGTTTGACTGAACAACAACTGCGAACTATCGATATTGACCCAGAGTATATTGCCGATCGTCTTGGTATGAAACTTTCTGTTGCGAAGAGCAAATCGATACTGACGAAGCTGGGGTTCAAAATCCACGGTACGACGAAATCGTGGACCGTTACCATTCCCGAATGGCGCCCTGATGTAACGATTCCGGAAGATATTGTTGATGAGGTCGGACGAATGGTGGGTTATGAACAGCTCCCTGATGATATGCCGTCGAGTGAGCAGAACGCTAAAGAGTTGCCCCCAGACATTCGTTTTAAAGAAGAGGTGAAAAATATTCTAGCTGATATGGGATGTACCGAAGTTATTTCGCTGGCTTTTTACAGCGAAGCTGATGCGAAAGTAGTGAACGGTAGTCACTTCGAAGTCGCTAATCCGCTCGATGTGAAGCAACACAATATGCGAAAAAGTTTATTGCCACAAATGAACGATATACTCCAGCGGCAAGCCGATGCCGGGCGTGATGCCATGATTTTCGAAATCGGGAACGTCTTTGATCCCGAACTTTCGGGCTCAGTTGATCGCCAGCAAACGTGGAAAGTAGCGCTAGGTACAACCCATAAAGGTGGGGAGGAGCTCAAGAATGTATTGGATATGGTTCATGAAAAACTTGCCACGACCGTTCAACCAGAAAAATCTTTTATGTCTCCGACATTGGTACGCGGTCGAATGATCGAATGCTGTGAATTTGACCTGAAAGATCTGCGGCAAGATTCGAAACTTGTTTTCGGCGCTTGGGACCCGTCGCGCCACATCACAAAAAACGTAGAAGTTCATGAACAATCAAAGTTTCCGGTAATCACGCGCGATATTTCTTTCTGGTGGCCGAAGGAGGAAGCTGCAATTCACGCCACGATTGACGTCATGACACTTGCCTTCATGAAGGAATACAACATTACTGATCATTATGAAAAAGATGGAAAGACGAGTTATAAAGTAAATTTTGTGTATCAGTCAGCAGAAAGGACGCTGACAAAAACTGAAGTTGACGCTGAAGAGCAAAAGATTAAAACGGCGCTTGTTGGGGCTGGGGCAATAATTCGTTAACACAAACAACCAATAATGTCGATTGAAGAAGCGTCTATTCTTGAAGAGTCAAAGCAGGTGCCAACCCCGGAGGAGCTTAACGATCGGCGTTTTACGATTGCTGAGTTAGCTCAGTATTCACCCGAAGAATTAGAGGACTGGCCGATAGAGAGTTTAGAGGTATTAGAAGAAAAAATGGTAAGACGTTTAAATATGGTAGGGCATGAATTTCAAACTACAGCCGCGTTGCAGGAAAAATTTCGTCAACCGAGACAGTCTGATGCTCAATATCGGAAACAACTGCTAGGTCATATTGTTTTTGGTGCATTGCCTGAGCTGGCCAGGGCGGTGAAACGCCAAACTGAGCAGCAGCAGCAACATGTTGTTGAACGGCATCAAGAACTGAGCCGACGACGGCTCCAGGTACGAGCTGATGAATGGAAAGCATCGGCAACTGTAAAAAACGAGATGAATACAACACAGTCTACTCAGGTTGAGGAAATGCATCGCCGGCAAAATACGGATTCACCAGCCGCATATGAATTGTATGAGTATACAAAAAAAACAGAACCTGTCGTAGCAGACTGGATGTCGCTTCTGAAAACGCTTGGTACGGGTGTGGAATTCAGTCCATCCGCCGAACGTGATGATTTCCGAAACGGTGTAGACTTTTATGCATATATCCCTGTAAAAGAAGATGATGGTTCAGAACGGCGGATCGCTCTTGGCATTGATTATACACTCACCTCAGATGATGATCTGCTTCGAAAGAAACTTTGGCGGAATTTTCAACAACCAAGCCGTCAGGTTCTTCACGCTACTATTGGCGACCCATCTCATCACCGTCCAGCGGTAGCAAAAGAAGAACGCTTTACTCCACTTATTCTGGCACTTGATAAATCGCGAGTTGATAGCATGACTGAAGACCTGAACTTAATTGAGGCGCATGACGCAACCGATCAATCCACTGTTGATAAATTATTGAAGGAATATGAAACGGATCCGGTGCTTCAATATCTCTTGCCTCTATCGCTTCATGAGCAACTCATAACTCAACTCGAACAATTGGAAAAAATTGGACCCTCATTTGAGGGAGACCGTCAGATACTCACTCAAGCTATGCTAGATCACCGAGCCTTAATTCAGCATTTTGAGTACATTCTTGACCAAAGAAAAAACCTCCGGGATGAGGCGGAGGGGATGGTGAGCGATCCTGGCATGCGGCGAATGTCGCGTGTCGGTGATCGAAATTGGCATCACGCGTTTATCAGGTATTATCCGCCTTCAATTGGCGGAATGAGCGCGTGGCAGTTATGATCGTAACCAGTGAAGTATCTGGCTGATTCCGGGAAGTCTGCTTTTGCTGCAGCCGCATTTCTGCGTAACCTACTGGGTGAACGACTCTCTTGCCTTCCTTGGCGTCGGGTCGAGGCATCGTACGGATTCTCGGCATTGACCCTCCACGCTTCATTTTCAGGAGAAGGAACGTATCGCTATAAGGCAGGACAGACCCTATCAGAATAGGGGCATTTTGTCAAGATTATGGTACTTGTCCACAGAGCCACTTTTATGCTATCCTTAGCGTAAAGATAACCTTTCCCCAACCACGAAATTATGGCTAAAGACAACGAGAAAAAGGCGAAATCAAGCGATTACGGTGCGGCGCAGATTACCGTCTTGGAAGGACTCGATCCGGTCCGCAAGCGACCGGGTATGTACATCGGCAATACAGCGACCGAAGGCCTGCACCATCTGATTTGGGAAGTCGTCGACAACTCCATTGACGAAGCGATGGCTGGGTTTTGCGATACCATCACGATTTCGCTCATGCCGAATAATCGGATCAGTTGTGAAGATAATGGTCGCGGTATTCCGGTAGAAATTCACAAGACGACAAAGAAATCGACGTTGGAAACAGTTCTGACCGTGCTTCATGCTGGCGGTAAATTCGGCGACGGCGGTTATAAAGTGTCCGGCGGTTTGCATGGCGTCGGCGTCTCGGTAGTGAACGCATTATCGAGTTACGTGAAAGCCGAAGTGAAGCGCGAAGGCAAGCTCTGGATGCAGGAATACAAGCGCGGCAAACCACAGGGGAAAGTAAAGGCGGTCGGCAATGCCCGCGGTACCGGTACGACGATTACCTTTGAGCCGGACAGCGAAATTTTCTCCACGCTCGATTTTAATCGCGATATTATTCTTGATCACTTGCGACAACAAGCCTACCTGACGAAAGGCGTTCGAATTGAAATTAATGACACCCGAACGAAACCGCATTCTTCGTACAGCTTCTACTTCGAAGGCGGTGTGGCTAGTTACGTTAAGCATTTAAATCACACGAAAGAGCCGAAACATGAAAACGTCTTTTATGTCGACAAGGAAGTCGGGAAGATTAACGTTGAAGCGGCATTGCAGTATACCGATGACTATAAAGAAACAGTTTTTAGTTTCGCCAACAATATTTTTACGACAGAAGGCGGTATGCATCTGATTGGTTTCCGTACCGCGCTGACGCGATCGATTAACAGCTACGCTCGCAAGCAAGGATTCCTGAAAGAAAAAGATGAAAATCTGACTGGTGATGATATTCGCGAAGGGTTAACCGGAATCGTCAGCATTAAACTTCCGGATCCGCAATTTGAAGGACAAACGAAAGCGAAGCTCGGAAATGCCGATGTCAAACCAATTGTCGACCAAGTTGTTGGCGAGGCATTCTCGACCTACCTTGAAGAGCATCCGCGCGACGGTGAAGCGATTATCGGCAAGGCCGTGTTGGCCGCCCGCGCTCGCGTGGCTGCTCGGGCAGCACGTGATTCAGTCTTACGCAAAGGCGCGCTTGATGGTTTTGCCTTACCGGGGAAACTCGCCGATTGTTCATCAAAAGATCCGCTCCAATCAGAACTCTACATTGTTGAGGGTGATTCCGCCGGTGGTAGTGCGAAGCAAGGTCGTAACCGTGAATTTCAGGCAATTTTACCGCTGCGTGGAAAAATCTTGAACGTCGAAAAAGCGCGGCTTGATAAAATGTTAGCTAACACCGAAATCAAGTCGCTCATTATCGCCCTGGGCGTCGGAATCGGAGAATCATTCGATATTTCCGGCCTGCGCTACCACCGGATCATTATCATGACGGATGCTGACGTTGATGGTGCACACATTCGCACGCTGTTGTTAACGCTGTTCTACCGTTACTTCCCGCAACTGATAACTTCTGGCAATCTCTATATCGCCCAACCGCCACTCTTTCGGGTTCAGCGAGGGAAAGACGCGCAGTATGTCTATAACGAGGCGGCTTTAGAAAAAGTGACTAAGGCGATTGCGGCTACGGCGGCGGAAAAAGTTGAAAAAGCTGGCAAGGTTAAAGCCGCAAGAACGACGGGCGCCAAAGAAATCACCTTGAAACTTGACGGTACGGTTGAAGGGCTACCTGCGGAGCCGGTCGAAGACGCCGGCGTAGAAACCGTGCAATCAGGAATCCCGGGTGTCTCAATCCAGCGCTACAAAGGTTTGGGCGAAATGAATCCGGAACAGCTATGGGAGACGACGATGGATCCGACGCGACGCGTGATGATGCAAGTCACGATCGGTGATGCCGAAAAAGCCGACGAAGTCTTCGATATCTTGATGGGCTCAGACGTTGCGCCGCGCAAACGCTTTATCCATACGCAAGCCAAGTACGTTAAGAATCTCGACATTTAGTTTTTCCATTACGTTATGGTGTCAAAGAAGGCGAAGATAAGTTGGAGTATATATTTCTTCGTGGCTCTCTGGTTCTCACTAATACTTGGATGGACTTTTCATTGGCCGATCAATGGTGTTGTGCCGAATCCACATTTAGAAAGTGACATTCAGTATTTACAAACCACACATCAATATGGAGTTGATCCGGCATTCGATGTTATCTCACTTCCAAGAATTATCGTGAGCGTAATTATTGATTTGTTGTTGATTTATGGTATTCCGTTTGGAATTTGGTTTTGGATGAAGCGAACATCAAAGCCATCGATCCAGCAGATAAGGAACTTGGAACAATAATATGGATCAAGACCTCGACAAACGCCTGATCGCGCTCGAAGCAAAAATCGAAAAGATTTATAAAAGTACCGAAGCGACGCGCAAGATGTATTTGTGGTCGCTGATTGTCGGCGCGGTCTTGTTCATCGTGCCACTGATTGGACTTGGGTTCGTCATTCCGCAATATCTGAAAACACTCGACGTTCAGACGTTGTTGCAATAGTACTGAAGCGGCGTATACTTGAGCCATGAGCCTGGCCGAAGATAAAGTCATCGCCGACTATAAGGAGCATGGATTCCGTCGCGTTGTTATTCGCCGCGACGAACCGAATTTTGTCTACCCGCAGCACTACCACGCCTACGCTCTCGCCTATCAGGTGCTCGAAGGGGGAATGTTGGTCTCAATGAACCATAAACCGACGATCCTGAAGCCTGGAGACCACGCTCTTGTGCCAGCGAATGCCTTCCATAGCGTTACTATCGGCCCTAAGGGTTGCGATTATATTCACGCTGAAAAAGTGCCTAGCTGAGGAGTTTTCTAGTTTTTAGACGATATTTGGGTGTGTGGATAACTCGTTCGGTAGCACTTCAACAACCGAATATTTAGCGGTATACTACAATCGGTCATCAAAACACTAACGAACAATCCACATGAGGCAGGAAAATACGACAACCAAAGTTTCCAGCTCAACCAGGACCATGGCGATGATCGGACTCGCGGGTTTGTTTCTTGGTTTAGGTTTGAGTGGGATGACCTATGCGATTTTTGGTGTTACAAAAGTGAAAACAGCGGTTGTTGCCGAGCCAGCAGAAGAAACAACAGTGGTCGCAAACGCTGTCAACACGAATAATTCAAACATTAATGCTAATAGTGTGCCAGGCTCTACTTCGGTCGAGGTTGCTGGTGATTCCTACGAGGCTGTTAGAGGGTCGTTGTTAGCAATTGCTCAAGCCCGGGGTGTCACCGATATCAGTCAAATTGATGGATATATAAATCAAGTAAAAACCTCGTTACCAACGATCGTTGAGGAACAGGGAATGACTGAAGATGGATGGATAACTCGGGAACAAGCATTGTCGGCGATTAGTACAGCGGGTCAAAGTTCGTCACTAGCTGGAACAAATTCTCCCACCAATAGTGGCGGCGGAGGAGGAAGTAGTTGTGGTATTTGCCCATTTCCCAGCTTCTGTATGTTAGGCGGGTGTACCCAAGTGCAGGTTGATGTCGGTGGCGTTGGTGACGCGCTAGGTGGGGATTTTACGAAACTGAACATCAAACGAGTCAAGATCGTTGTAACCTGGCATTTTTAAATTGCCAGTGGTTGCAGTAGGGGCTAATGTTGCAAAGAGTATTTGTTGACTCGGTTTGGGTTGCCAAATTATACCGCTTAGGGTATACTGCCTTTTGCCCTGAATTGGCTGTTTTTCTCACTGGGCGCATACTATGCTTAAACGCCTCATGGTAACCCTGCCGATTATCGCCGCGATGATCGCTTTCGTCGCACCTACAAACGCCGCCACGGTCAATCCGCCGGCCGGTTTATGTGCGGCAAAAAATTGGGTGAGTTGTAGCAGTGGAAATTACTATTGTAAGACGTTGAAAGGCGCCAGCTGTTCAAATCTAACATGGTCGGAACGACCGAATGGGGCAATGGAAAATTGGTCGCAAAAGCAAGCCACCTCAACAAAAGTCGCGGTCGGCAAAACAGTGAGTTCAAGTTCAGTAGCAAAGGTGACATATAAGTATGTCTGGCGTTATAAATACGTGATCAAGAATCACAAGAAAGTGAAGTCGTGGTATAAAGTAAAAGTCGCGGTGACCTAGTCGTTGATCCAGAACCACAACAGAAAATTAAGTTTCTCGTTCATTTCTTGAAATTTTTTTCGTTGTGGTGCTGGGTTGACATTATTTGCTAACATGGTAGGGTAGCCGCAAGGCTGTTTTGCTTTGTACCTTTTCCACGGAGGGAGTTGTGCCAACAAGTCACGATGTACGCGCCAATGTCGTCACCGCAATCTACGCGTTTGCTGAACACCAGCACCGGCGGAAAAGGCCGGAAACTCTTCTGGCACGTCGGCTGATTCGGAATGCTACCCGGCTCAGTGTTCTGGGGATTCAGTACGACGATTACTACAAGCTCGGCGCGTATCTTACCAAGTGTGGTTTGTGCGAGCATATGCATCACACATGCACCGGTCGGTGGTTGACGATTGAACACGTCATCACGTCCGTCCAGGCGCATCCAGCCGATCTGCCGCGGCTCAGCCGTCGATCATAAATCGACGGTTTTTCTTTTCCCCAAAGCTACTCTTCACAATATTTCCATTTTCCTGTATACTGCAAAAACTTATGACGGATGCTATCATAAAAGTCACAGACCTGAAGAAGGTGTATGGTGAATTTACCGCTGTGGATGGTGTAACGTTTGAGGTTCGCCAGGGCGAAACGTTTGGTATTCTCGGTCCGAACGGCGCCGGCAAGACGACCACCATGGAAATGATGGAAGGGTTGAAAATGATGAGTTCGGGGTCGGTGATCCTCGACGGGAAGTCTGTAGCTAAGCATGTCCGCGAGGTAAAATCGATTATCGGGGTGCAATTGCAGGCGTCGTCATTTTTTGACTATCTCAGTTTAAAGGAACTGGTTGAAACCTTCGGTGCATTATATGGTCAGAAAGTTGATGCCATGGAACTGTTGCGAGAAGTGCAACTTGAAGAAAAAGCAAAGAGCCAAGTAAAAGAACTCTCCGGCGGTCAGAAACAGCGACTCTCCATTGCGGTCGCGTTAGTCAATAAACCGAAAGTTGTTTTTCTCGATGAACCGACGACTGGACTTGATCCGCAAGCGCGCCGCAACCTCTGGGATCTGATCGGTATTATCAAGAAGCGGGGAGTGACCATCGTTATTACGACGCACTATATGGAAGAAGCGGAAGTGTTGTGTGACCGAATCGCCATTATGGATCATGCTAAAATCATTGCCCTGGATACGCCCTTGAACCTGCTCAAACTTGCCGACGGCGGAGCGACGATTGAATTCCATATTAATAAACCGATTGATGTCGCCGGTTTGAAAGGCCTGCCCGGCGTCGATGACGCGAAATCCGAGGATCACGTGGTGTTCCTGAAAAGCAAAGTTCCGGCACTCGCCTTGCCGGCGGTTTTCACCTTTGCCCAACAAGCCGGCGTGACGATTCAAAATTTACAAATGCAGCAACCGACACTCGAGGATGTTTTTCTAAAACTTACTGGCCGGAGATTACGTGAATAATATGACGACGAGGATCCTGACCGTCTCTACGTTGAAAATGTTTGTGCGGAATAAGCAATCGTTGTTTTTCACGTTATTCATGCCATTCATTTTTATCGGTATCTTTGGCCTCATCGGTTTCGATAAGCCTCAGGTGATTGATGTAGGTGTTGTTGCTCAAGCTCCGTCCGCCATGACCCAGACGTTTATCGATGCCCTGGGAAAAATTTCGGTCTTTAAAATTCACCGCGGCACAGCGGCGACGGAAAAAGCGGCGCTGCAGAAAGGTGATCGTGACGCAGTCTTTATTCTTCCCAACGATCTGATGCCGAATCCGACGACTACCTCTGCGCCGGTAACCCAAACCGTGACCGTCTTGCAGAACATCGCCCGGGCACAGCAAGCCCAAACGGCTATTACTATCCTGAATCAACTCCTCGATAAAACGACACTTCAAGCCGCGCAAGCGCCGACACTGTTCAACGTCGATATTCAGTCGGTGAACGCTAAGTCGGTGAAATACATCGATTTCCTGGTGCCGGGTATTGTGGCTATGTCGGTCATGCAAATGGCGGTCTTCTCGGTGGCCTTCGTCTTTACCGATTATAAAGAGAAGGGGATTTTGAAACGATTGCTGGCGACGCCGATGAAACCGCAACAATTCGTCGCGGCGCAGGTAATGACGCGATTGCTCGTAGCTATTGTTCAGACGTTTATTCTCCTATTGTTCGGCATGCTGATCTTCCATACGCATGTGTATGGTTCGTGGTTGCTGATCTTCTTGCTCGTCTTACTCGGCGCGCTGATGTTTTTGGGGCTCGGCTTTACGATCTCCGGTATTGCCAAAACGGTTGACGCTGTTCCGGCCATCGCCAACATTGTGGTTTTCCCGATGATGTTCTTGTCCGGTATTTTCTTTCCGACGAGTTCGATGCCGGCGTGGTTGCAGAAGATCGTTACCTATCTGCCATTGCAACCGTTCGCCACGGCATTGCGGAATGTGGTCGCCAACGGCGACGGCTTTATGGCGATTCGGACTAATCTTTTATGGATGACCGGCTGGGCGATCGTGCTCATCACCCTGGCAGTGTTTACCTTCCGCTTCGAAGAAAAGCGGGTGTAAATAAACAGGGGTTTTGACGTCGCACGTGGAGTGTGACATTCTTTACGTATGCCTGAACAACCCACAGTGATTATCGGCGCTGGAGTGTCTGGCATAGCCTGTGCTCGGGAACTGCAACGACTCGGACATACGGTGCGCGTTATCTCACAAGATGTGGGCGGACGGGTGACATCCTCCAGTGACGGTCAGGTCAACTATGGAGCGTATATCTTCGGTGGCGATAATCGCCATATTCGTGAATGTAGTATTCCCGGTCGTCGTTTACGCCTTTCTCAAATACGCTACCATGGGTCAGGCCCAAGAACATGGTCAAGTTGGTGGCATCATCCGGTTGCCGCTGGTACACTGCTTATGCGGTCGTTGATATTCCGTCGACGGTTTCACCGATTTCAAAAGCGCGCGGAGCAGGTCGGTCAACAGGCGGCACTTCAACGCGACCTGACATTGCTAGCGATGTACAATGAATATACTGATTTTTGGTTAGTGCGTCACGGCTTAACGGAATTTGTTGACACATATTTTGCACCGATTATTCGGATGTGCACGTTTTCTGAACTTTCTGCGGTAACGGTTTTTGATTTTTTTCATTTGATGATGTATCTCACCGTTCCGGTATTTGAATTTACTGTTGATCGAGCAAAGATGATGAACGGTGTTCAGGTTATAGAACAGGGGATTTCGGTGACCAAAATAATTCCCGGTTCACCACATACGATTCAAATGAGTACTAACGAAACAATCAGGGCGAACACTGTTGTGGTTGCACTGCCGACAGAGCAATTGATAAATTTGTTACCGATCCGCACCACCAAAACACCTCGAACCGCAACGATGTATCATCTCCGTGGCCATTGTCGTTCGGAGTTTGTTCATGGCGATATTCATGTGTTTCGTTCGCCATCCAACAATTTATTTTTGTCTCCGCAACATGACGGAACGTTTTTGTGTTATCGCCGTGTTCCGGACGAAAACTTTTCCGAATTATTTGATGGTCAGGTGGAAATTATTGCATGCAAATCATGGAAACCGGCATTTTGGATGGGCGCTGGGACGGTGTTGGATATTGAGCCGTTGCCGAACATCTTAGTAGCCGGTGATCATAATATTGTGGGCATGGAGGATTCATGGATTAGCGGTTTGGCGGCAGCTCATCGGGTTCATGAGCAACTACTCGAGATAAAGGCAGTCACGTCTTGACAGCGCGTCAGAAGTAGGGTAGAGTATCTACATCAACGCCCCCACGGGGCATTTTAGGACTGATACACAATGGCTCTCCGCCCCCCTGCATATTTCCGCGAAGCGCGGGAAGAACTCCGAAAAGTCGCCTGGCCGACATGGCTGGAAACCCGGAATAACACCTTACTGGTGATGGGTATTAGCATTTTCGTCGCTATTTTTCTCGGCCTCGCCGATATCGGCTTGAGCGCCCTCTTTCAACTCGTGACCAAATAATCTCGTATGGCAAAACAAGTACTGCAACAAGGTCGCCGCTGGTACGTGCTTCACACCTACTCCGGCTATGAGGAAAACGTCGCCCGCAACCTGCGACAGCGTATCGAGTCCATGGACATGGAAGATAAAATTTATAATGTCCTGATCCCGACCGAAAATCGCATTCGCATCAAAAACGGAAAGCGAAAAATCATGACTGAGAAAATTTTCCCGGGCTACGTGCTGGTAGAAATGTTGGTGACGGATGATTCATGGTACGTGGTTCGCAATACGCCGAACGTCACCGGATTCATCGGTTCCGGTACGACCCCAACGCCGATTGCCGAAGCGGAAGTGCGTGCCTTGCTCGAACGCATGGGCGTAGCCGAACCGAAATACAAGATCGACGTCGAAGTTAATTCCGCTGTGCGTATTACCGATGGGCCGTTCAAAGAATTTGAAGGCAAAGTTGCGGAAGTTGATGAAGGCCGCGGCAAGGTTAAAGTTCTCGTCTCGATGTTCGGTCGCGAAACACCTGTCGAACTCGATTTCTTACAAGTCAAGAAAATTTAATTCGATTGTCCGCAGCGCGCTTCTCGCATCGGGCACTCACTCTACTCATCTACACCTATGGCTAAGAAGATCAAGACAATTATCAAGCTCCAAATTCCGGGCGGAAAAGCAACTCCAGCGCCTCCGGTCGGTACTGCTCTTGGACCCCACGGGTTGAACATCGCCGAGTTCGTTAAGAAGTTCAATGCCGATACGCAAGACCGTATGGGCGAAGTGACGCCGGTCGAAATGACGATTTATGAAGATCGTACATATACCTACGTCCTGAAAACCGCTCCGGCCTCTGTCTTATTGATGAAAGCGGCGAAGATTGAAAAAGGTAGCGCTGACCCACTGCGAGTGAAGGTCGGAAAAGTCACGAAGGCGCAAGTCAAAGAAATTGCCGAAAAGAAAATGGCTGATTTGAACGCGAAGGATATCGAAGGTGCAATGCGCATTATCGAAGGTACGGCCCGCAACATGGGCGTTACTATTGAAGGTTAATAACCCAAGTATTTACTAATTTGTGGGAGCCTCGCCATACGGCGGGGCATTCGAACCACGAAAGGAAAACAGTATGTCGAGTAAACGATTTCGCGCCGCCCAGCAATTGGTCGACGTCAACAAAACCTACAGCGCTGAAGAAGCGGTGGCCTTATTGAAGCAGACATCGACCACAAAGTTTGATGCCAGCGTTGAGGTCCATATTCACCTCGGGATTGATCCGAGCAAAGCCGATCAGTTGGTTCGCGCTACCGCGCAATTGCCGCACGGCACGGGAAAGAAACTTCGGATTGCAGTGTTCGCGAAAGGCGCGATGGCCAAAGCGGCTCAAGAAGCCGGTGCTGACCTTGTCGGCGATACGGATATGATTGCTGAAATCAAGAAGACCTCAAAGCTTGATTTTGACATCGCTATTGCCGCCCCGGATATGATGAAAGAATTGGCGCCGATTGCGAAAATCCTCGGAACCAAAGGCATGATGCCGAACCCGAAGAATGATACTGTGACTCCAGACCCGGCGGTGGCCGTCAAAGCCCTCCAGAGCGGCAAAATTGCCTTCCGGAACGATACCACGGGCAATGTGCATCAGATTATCGGTAAAGTCTCGTTTAGTCCGGAACAGCTCCAGGCGAACCTCGAAACCTTTATCGATGCGGTCAAGAAGGTAAAACCTTCAGAAGCCAAAGGAACCTACATTCAAAGCGTTACCCTGACCTCAAGCATGGGTCCGGGCATCAAAGTCACTGCCTAACTGATAGTCGAAAAGCCTCCGTATTGCGGAGGCTTTTTTGGTGTGTTACGATGTCGCCACCAAGACGTTGGAGGACCTTGGTTACGGTCCTTTGACAGCAGTATCAACTATTGTTGAGGAGGAGTGATCTATGAAGAAACGGGGAACTCTGATTGTCATCGAGGGGACTGACGGCGCGGGAAAAGCGACGCAGACTCGTCGTTTGGCGAATACACTTCGGCGGATGGGAAAGCCCGTCCGAACTATTTCCTTCCCGCAATACGGCGAAGCTTCGGCCGCGCCCATTGAAGCGTACTTGCGCGGTGAATACGGTCCGTTGTCCTCGCTCACTTCACATCAAGCGTCGCTCCTCTACGCGATAGATCGAGTGGCGGCCAGAGCGAAGATTGAGCGCTGGTTACAGGAAGGGTGCTTTGTCATCGCTGATCGGTATGTGACATCGAATTTGGCGCACCAGGGTGCGAAAATCAGTAATCGCACTGCCCGCCAGCGTTTCTGGCAGTGGAGCGTTGACCTGGAATACCGACTCTTGCAGATTCCGCGTCCAGATCATACAGTCGTTCTCTTCGTTCCGACAACGCTGACACGGCAATTGAACGCCAAGAAGCACAACCGCGCGTACCTGAAGTCGAAACGTGATATTGCAGAGAATGATTCCCATCATCAGCGTCAGGCCTCATCGGTCTACCAGGAACTAGCTCAATTCTTTCCCGGTATGACGGTAATCAATTGCGCACCGCGCGGGGAGCTGTTGAGTATTCCGGTTGTGCACCAGCTTGTTCTGTCGGCACTCAACACAACACTTCGTTCCAAGGCTAAGTAGTCGCTTAGCCTTTTTTCTTTGTTCTATTTCTGATACTCTATCATTGCCATGCGTCAATATCTCGATCAACTCCAATATATCCTCGATCATGGTGAGCACCATAACGACCGGACCGGAGTTGGTACGAAGTCGGTTTTCGGTATGCAGGTGCGTTATGACCTGCGTCAGGGCTTTCCATTGATGACGACGAAAAAAGTCAGTTTTAAAAATGTCATTGTTGAACTCCTATGGTTTCTTCGCGGCGATACGAACATCCAGTATCTTGTCCAGCACGACGTGAAAATTTGGAACGAGTGGGCGTACCAGATTTACCTGGAAGACAATAAACTCATTGACCAGTATCCGCGGTACTCCGATAGTTGGCGAGTGAGGATGCAGGAATTTGTTGAACAGGTGAAAACGGACGACGCCTTCGCGAAAAAGTACGGCGAACTTGGACCAATTTACGGCAAACAATGGCGGCGGTGGCTGTCTGCTTCTGGCGAGGAAATTGACCAAATCGCCGGGGTGATCGAATTGTTGAAAACAGATCCAGGATCGCGACGGATTATCATCAGCGGGTGGAATGTCGGAGAAATTCAGGATCTTATTCGCAATCACCACCACGCGCCTCCTTCGTGCCACACGATTTTCCAATTCAAGGTCACGAACAAATTTCTTGATTTACAACTGTATCAGCGGAGCGCCGACATGGCCCTCGGCGTCCCGTACAACGTTGCCAGTTACGCAGCACTCTTGATGATCATCGCTCAACAAACAGGTTTTACGCCGCGCCACTTTATCCATTCTTTCGGCGATGCCCATATTTATCTGAATCACATTGATGGCGTCAAAGAACAACTGACACGGCAACCCAAAACGTTACCGCAGTTGACTATTGCCAATAAACCGATCGATGATTTGGTGTATGAAGATTTTACCCTAACCGGTTACGATCCGGATCCGGCTATCAAATTTCAGATTGCCGTCTAATGGTCCCATTCTCAATCATTGTCGCAATTGATGAGGAAAATGGCATTGGACGTCATGGTGAACTGGCGTGGCGTATTCCGGGTGAGTTGAAACATTTTCGAGAACTCACCATTGGTGGGGGAAAGAACGCCGTGATTATGGGCGAGGCAACCTGGTCGTCGCTTCCCGAAAAATTTCGTCCGCTACCGCAACGAGAGAACATTGTTTTGAGTCTATCAAAAACATCCTACGATGGCGCGAAGACGGCGGGTAGTTTTGACGAAGCATTCAATATAGCAGCTGGCGTAGAAAAAGTCTTTATCATCGGCGGTGCGAGTATCTACAAGCAGGCGATTGCCCTGCCGAATTGTCAGGAATTATTAATCACTAGAGTGAAAGATGGACACAACTGCGATGTGTTATTTCCACCTATACCTTCCGACTTTACGCTGGTAGCAAAAGGGAAGCCAGTTACTGAAGGTGGTGAAACTTTTTGGTTCGAACAGTATATGCGTTCCTGACGAAAGACTAATATCCTTCGGCGACTTTAGAGTTGTTGCACTATCCGGCTGGGACTGGACGCTTGAAGATCGAGCACCCGAAGGTATAGGTACCGAAATCCTTCCCAAAAACATTACTGGTAGTTTTTTCGTAGGGTGGTAAATTTTTGACGGAAGGCCGCAATCTTCGGATTAATAATTACTTGGCAATATCCTTGATCGGGATTTTTTTCGTAGTACTGTTGATGGTACTCCTCGGCTGGGTAAAAAGTGGTAAATGATTCGATAGTAGTAACGATGGCATCGTTGTAGATATGTTGAGCATCAATGCTGGCACGGACGTGTTCGGCTTGCTGTTTCTGCTGGTCATCGTGATAAAAAATTACCGAACGATATTCCGTTCCAATATCATTCCCTTGCCGATTCAGCGTGGTTGGATTGTGGGTAAAGAAAAATACTTCGAGCAACTGTTCGTACGAAATAACTTTTGGATTAAAAGTAACCTGAATGACCTCAGCATAGCCAGTTGTTCCGCGGCAAACCTCCTCATACGTCGGATTGGTTGTTGTTCCACCGGCGTAACCAACGGTCACAGCAACGACACCTCGAAGATCGTAGAATATCGGTTCACTGCACCAAAAACAGCCGCTTCCGAAGGTGGCGACGAGTGTTCCGGTGGTCAGTTTCATAAGGCAAGTATAGCAGAATAGGCCAGTCTTGACAGTCCCAGCCCATCCAGTATTCTAACGGAGTTCAGCACCTCATTATCGAATTATGGAACAACCCACAAAGCGATTTCTTCGATCAACAACGAACCGCGTTGTCGCCGGTGTTTGTGGCGGGATTGCTGAGTATTGGAATCTTGACGTCACTTTGGTACGAGTAATTGTCGTTTTGCTGACGTTGTGGAAGGGTTGGCTTATTCCGGTTTATATCCTGTTGTGGTTGATCATTCCGGAACAAGACGCATCAATGACCAGGGACGATCGTGTCCATCAAGTCGGTCAGGAGATGAGCGATGCTGCACGTCGTGCCGAAACAGTCGTTCGACAGAAGATTGGTAATGGTACTGCGGCTCGAAATTTTGTTGGTGGGGGACTGATACTAGTTGGTCTGATTGTCCTGGCGAAACAATATCTTCCGTGGGATATCGTGCGATGGGATATTCTCTGGCCAATAGTAATAATTTTCGTCGGTATTTTGTTAATGATAAGAAAAAATGTATGACCACTGAACCACACGTAACCACTTCCATACCGACCCCATCGCCGGCTCCAACCCCAGTCCCATCGCCTACATCGAAACACCAGAAGCCACGACGGTTTTCCGTGTGGCGTTTTGCTATCGGTGCGGTTGTAGTATTGTTTGGTGCGCAACTGCTAGCGAATAATTACGGTTGGCATTGGACGGTCGCATTTGAGGTCTGGAAATTGTGGCCGATTATTATTATCTTGATTGGTCTGTCGATTTTTTTACGCGGTCACACTGGCGCGGGATTGATGGGGTTTTTAGTGACACTAGTGTTCATCGGTTTCTGCAGTTTGGTCTTGATGCAAACATCATCACCGTCACACGCCATGACGACATCGACCTTTAGCGAGCAAAAAATTGATGGAGCGGTGACAGCGGCAGTAACGTTGAAACTTGGCGCGGTGTCCGTTGATCTTCAGGGCGGATCTGCCGAGGTAATAAGTGGTACCTATCGTTCAGCGGGCGGAAGTTTCTCTGGTATGTCAACGCTCAGTGGTGAACAGCAAGAAACTACGTATACGACAACAAATGGTACGCCAGGTTGGTGGTTTGGTGGATTGCACAATGATCTTCATATGCGCCTGACAAACGATATACCGGTAACGCTCAGCCTGGACACTGGTGCGGCTGATCTTACGGCTGACCTGTCGTCGGTTCAACTGGCCGATGCCACAATCAAGTCCGGTGCTTCATCGCTCAATATCACTTTGGGCGATCTTGTTGATACGTCGTCTGTCAGTATTGATGCTGGAGCGAGTTCGATTGATATTACTCTACCGTCAACACTTGGTGTAACGCTCCATCTCGATACTGGCGCCTCAAGTAAAACAGTACCGAGATTTACTAAGCAATCCGATGGAACGTACGTGAGTGACGGTGCGGGAGATCACAACAAGAAGCTCGAACTTCGGGTTACTACTGGTGCCTCAAATATCGATATTCACTGGAAATAAATGTATGAAACAATCACCCGATGAAGAATTCAAGGTCACTGGCGACGACCTCGTTCGCAAAGTGAAGGAGATTATCGTCGCCGGTAATGCCCGGACAATCATCATTAAAAATGACGACGGAAAAGAAATTATTCAATTCCCGGTAACAGTTGGAGTCATTGGCGCGGTGGTGGCAATGCCACTGGTAGCAGTTGGAGCGATTGCTGCCCTGATGACTCATTGTACGATTGTTGTGATCAAGCGGTAAGAGAAACTTGACGGCAGGGTGGTCTCGGAGTAGCGTAGAGAATGAGTTGGGTTTTGCGTTATCCAATCCACGGAGGGATGGTCATGTCGCGTGATGCCAGTAATGTTTTCGCTCTTCATTGTACCTTTTGTACCGAGCAGTGTCCGATGTCCGATAGTTTCCCTGAGCACCTGTGTGTCGGTACGGGCGAGTTGTTGTATCCGACCGGGGAGTCGCCTGAAGAGTTTTTCGAGTTGACACGGGATATCCTTCGTATTGAAGGATCAATTCCCAACGAATACTGACTCATCTCGGGAGGACGCACTGATCTTCCCTTTTTGACATACCGTATCGGTCGGAGTATGGTGCAATTGTATGAACGATGAGATAATTATTAAACCAGGACTCATTAGCGACCACGGTTGGAATTTTAAGGTTTCCATTGGCGGACTTATTTCGAACGTCCTACTGACTCAAGACTATTGGAAAAAAATAACGCATGGTAGCATTTCTCCGCAAGACCTAGTTCGTATTGCGTTAGAAATTGTTATGGCTCGGAATCTCGCTGAATCGTTACCACCTGAATTTTCTCTCGATGCACTAGCTGATCGTATACAGAATTTCGAGCATCAGGCAAAACAGCAAGCGCATGCCGAAGCGGCAGCCAATCCACGTTGAATTTTTTCAAGACTGGTCAGGGGTAAGGAGATTTGGTACACTAGTATTTCTATGGAATCTTTTCACACCATGCGCATACACGAGGGCTGGCGTATACCAAATTCGGTGTTTCTGACTTTGTCTGGTGTCACGATTGTTTTAACGTGGGTGTTACTCATGGTTGCCTACCCACTCTTACCAGCGAATATTCCCAGCCATTTTGGGGTTGATGGCGCGGCTGATGCTTGGAGTGTAAAAACGTGGTGGAGTGTTTTTCTGCCGGCGATGTTACAAATAGTTCTGACGGCACTGACGTGGTGGTTATCGCACCATCCGGAGTACAGTAATTTGCCGTCAAGCCTGCCGCTCCGGGCAGTAGCGGAGCCGATGCAAACAAAAATTCGTGCTATTCTCGCCCACCTGTTGGTCATGACGGGGGTGTTAGTAAACCTGATCATGGCCTATGTTGCTTTAGCTGTTGTTCGGGTTGGTTTGGGTGAGGCAGCGCATATGGACTCATGGTTAATATTTTTCCTGGCTGGTTTTCTCATTCTGTTATCCCTTGTCTACGCCATCTGGATTGCCCGGCTGACGCGGCAGGCGCTTCCAACGGCAGTGCATTAGGGTGCATATCGAGTACTACCGAGCAGTTTTTGTATCAGAAAAAACCCGCGGCCGAAGTCGTGGGTGCGTCGTTGTCGCTAGTAGCGACGGGGCTCGGACTGCGGTCCTCGCGGATGCGTAGGGCAAGGGGTTTCACGATCCGGGATTGTACTGGTGTTACAGCTACAACTGTTGAACCGATCCGACGTTTCGTGATTGTCCCCAGACGCATTCATAAACGACTGGGCGAATGCTGGGCTGTTTACCGGGGGGAACGTGTGAAATTTCATGGAGTAATCCTTTATCCATGGTGCAGTATGGTAACGGTATCCATCCGCGTAAGGTGCTGAACTATGTCTAGCGATGACCCTCCATTGGTTTGCTAGAGAACAACAAGAACTCGTCAAGGATAGACCGATTGATTAGGGTTGTCAATGCAGGTGACTTGATTTTTTTGCGATGATATGCTATTGTATTAGCGCCGTCGCAGGAATAGACGACGGCTCAATAATTATGGCTACAGCTTCACGAAAAACGGTGGCAATGCTCTTCCTGGGCGGCGCGACTATCGACGAACGAAATCGTCTAGGCGATACGGTCACCAAGGCCGCTCACGTCAAGCCGTGGCTGAAGGCGATGTCAGAAATGGACATTATCGCCGAGACGCAAGGCGTTTTTATCGCTTCCGGAATAGCTGCGGTTGGTGTGCCCGAGTGGCAGCAGGTAGCCGAGGCAATTCGCGAGCTCTACGATGAGGTCGATGGGTTTGTGATAGTTCATCAGCTGGAAACGATTCCGGCGGCGGCGACGGCATTGTCCCTGATGTTCACCTCACTGGGGAAGCCAGTCGTTCTTTGTGGGTCAGCATTAGTCAGTTTGGAAGAACGTTCGCCAGGCCGCCGTTCAATAAAAAATGTGGTAGCTGATTTTGGCGCTAAGGCTAGCTTCATCAATGCGGTTCAAGTTGCGGTATCGGATATATCCGGCGTCGTGGTTGTTTATGGTAGCCACATTTATCGCGGCAATACGGTGGTTGGGCCAATGACTGCAGTTCATGGCGATATCCTTGGAAAAATTGATTTTGGTATCCGGTTCTTCGGTCACCATGATGCTCGTCATGGACGAGCACTGAAAATCGTTTCATCTTTTGCTACGAATATCGACGTCGTTGAATATTTGCCGGGTGTTGATGTGCGGCATTTAGTGCACATTCCTCGTGGTACGGTAGCGGTATTTCTCACTGCCCCGGAAGCAACACAAGCGCTGTCAAATGCCGTAATCCAGGTGCGGGCGGTTGTTCCGGAAACGATGCCGGTTATTCTTTACGGCAGCGATTCATCGGGTACAATGTCCGGTGTTTGTCCGGTTCGGGCGTTATCACGTTCAGCCGCACTGTTGAAAACGATGTGGGCACTTGGTCAGACGAGTGACCTAAAGAAATTACGGAAACTCTTATCGTAAGCTATGCACGTCTACTTTTACGCTCCACCGACGAAACAGCCTGAGTCCAAGCAGGCGTACTTGTCGATTAAGGATACGTTATCCCAGACGGATTTGTATGTTTCAACGAATACAGAGTCGGAAGAAGTGCAGGTGTCGGCGGAAGTAATGGCCGAAAGCCGCGATAATGATGTGCCACTCCTCGAACAGATGGACGCGTTTATTATTGAAGGCTCGACGAGCGACCCAGAAGTCGGATTTCTTCTCGCACATGCCATTGCCCTTAAAAAGCCGGTGTTGTATCTCTATCGACGTGGCGTGGTGCCACAAATATTTTCGCGGCTGAGTCAGCGGGAATTACCAGGATTCGTCAAAGTCATTGCCTATGATGACGATAAACTGGCTAGCGCGCTGTTGGCATTTCTGAAATCAATTGAAGGCGTTGTTATTCGCGAAGTGCCCAGGATAAAATTCACCCTGCGAATTACCAACACCATTGAAGAGTATTTACATTTCAAGACGCACAATACGAAGTTCAGTAAAGCCGATTACCTGCGGGCGCGCATTGAAAAGCTGATGGAACAGGACGAAGATTGGCAGGAGTATCAACGAAAGCGCCAACGTTCGACGTCGGCTTAGGTACGAGCGCTGAGGATAATGTCATCGGCGTCGACGCCGACGGTTTTTCGGAAGCCGATGCGGTCGGGGACATCATTCTCATTCAACCCCCAAAAACTACCACGGGCGACAGTAAAGTCGCCGTATTTATCGTTGACGGCATCAAGCGCTTCAACTAGCGCGGGCGCGTCCTTTTTGCCGCGCGGCCACAGTTCCAGTTGATCAACGTGCGGTCGGAGTCGGAAGAGTGTCATGGCCAGGTAATTTGGCAGTGCGCCGCGCGGCAAATCGCCAGTGAGGATGTTCCAGGCGGCAGTAAAGATGTCCCGCGTATCGACAATCGGTGAGGGGGGTGTTATCGCCCCGCCGCCTCCACGTTGTTCGTGCCAACCGCGCAGTCGGTCGGGCAGGCCATAACCGAGCCACAATCCATGCGCCTCAAGATCAAGTGCTCGCAGGCGGCGTCCGGCTTTTTCGCACAGTTTTGCCAGGACGGCTTTGGGGTATTCCAGTGATGTCGCTTTCTTGGCGAAGACGTGTGAGTGGCCGATGGATTTTGGAAGTCGTTGTCCTTGCACGCTGGTGAACTCAATACCGTTGACGTTGGCCCAGAGCTCGTAGCCGAGGATGCCGAAGACCGTCAATAAATTTTCCACTGGATAGCGGCGGAGATCCCCGAGCGAGTACAGGTTCAGGAGATTGAGTCGGCGCTCCAGGGCATGAGCAATGCCCCAAGCATCGGTTAAACGACATGGGTCAAGATGACGATCAAGATTGCCAGTATGGAGAACAAGGGTAGTGCCTTTTGGAGCTGTGTCAGAGGCGAATTTTGCCAGCCAGCGCGTCGGCGCGACACCAATCGAACACTTCAGCCATTCGCCAACTTCGCGGGTAATACGGTGGCGAATTTCCTCGCTCATCGCGTCCGCGTCGTCGAACGACCGAACGAAACCGGTGAGATCAAGAAAGGCTTCATCGATACTGTAAAGTTCGATATCTTCGGTATAGGTTTTGAGGATGCGCATAATGCCGCCGGTGACCGTGCGGTACTTGGCGGCATCGTTGGGAATAAGAATGATACGTGGATCGATTGCCCGCGCATCACGAATGCGGAATCCGGTTTTAATGCCCTTCGCTTTAGCCTCAATTGAAGAAGCAATAATACAGCCGTTGGGGGTCATCGTCGCCACGACACCGACCGGCTTGCCGCGCAAGAATGGATTGGCTTGTTGCTCCACTGTCGCGAAATACGAATTCATGTCGATGTGCAAGATTACTCGTGGCATCTTGACCACCCCGCTCGCTGAGCTCGCCGCCCCTCCTGAATTCAGGAGGGGCGAGGACGTGGAGCGTCCTGGGGTGGTAGTCATAACGTGTACACTTCTTCCAGCGTCCACCGTAAATTCTCTGGATCGTAGAGGAGGACGTAGCTATTGGCGTTATCCGAAACAGCAAAGCACCACAGCTCCCGCGCCCCATCGCGCCGTTTGTAGACGATGTTCACTTTCTCGACCACATATTTTTTGCCTGACCAAACGAACGCCAGTGGAGTGATTTTTGGTCCGGCAAAATCAACGGCTACGCGAATGGGTTCGTGGACCTTGGTCGGTGGGGGAGTTGGGAGGGGGTCTTGGCGCATATTGTAATTTTAGTATAAACCGAATAAAAACCGAAGTCAACATTAAGGCAAAAAGCAGAGCTTGTCCTGAGCAAAGCGAAGGAAAGAAAAACTGAAGGTCAAGCTACTGTCCTCCTCGTTAGAGGAGGAGGGAGGAAGTGAAGCCGAGCGGAGCGAAGGGTGAACGACGGGAGGTGGTCTTGGCTCGTGAGTGGTTTTTCACCCCCTGCTGTCGTCCCGCCATACGGCGGGACTTCCTCCCTCCCCCTGGGTACAGGGGGAGGGTATATTAAAAAACCGGCTCACGAAATCGTGGGTCGGCGGTTGAGGTTGAGTACCTCGAACGGATTGTCGTCCGGAGTAATACGGAGCAACCGGTGGAATCCTTCATTCAGCGTCGGCGGGTACTGCTGCAAGGCTTCCCAGTATCGAGTAATCACTTCGTCCGTGAGCGTCTGCTGACTAATGTTCTTCTCGCGGTTGCGGTGGCGTTCGAGGCAGATGGCCAAAGGTGTGTCCAGATGGACGCCAATCACCATGCTATGGGCGTAGTACCCGGCGGCGATGATTGGGCGACGCCACTGCGGGTAGGTGTTCAACGCGTCATACACGACGTCGTGTCCGGCTGACAGTTCTTCTCGAACGCATCGGTGGATGTGGTAGAAAAGCGACTGATCGTTCGCACTCCACTCGGGGTACTGCACCCGAAATTCGTCAGGGCAGACGAGGACACTATCGCGCTCAACCAGTATCCGCGCCAGCGTTGACTTTCCTGACGCCGGAGGGCCGAACAACATATGTAACGTCTGCATGGAGATGTCCTCCAGTGGGATTTGTGTGGGAAGGATGTGAAAAGGGCAAGAGAGCAACCTAGCGCAGATGAGCGATAATGTCAATGTCGCTCTTGACGAACATGAAGGTAACGCGTAAACTTACTGCATAAACAAGCCGTCGCAAAAACTAGCGCCGTCGCAAAATAGAAGACAATTTCACCGGAAGAACTCTCGCAGTACCGCGAACTTTACCGAAACTAGATGAGAAAAAGTGCGCCGTCGCAATTCAGCGCCGTCGCACATGAAGTGGATAACTTGATTATAACTTCGTATGACATTTCCTTGGTCACATCATCATCAGCAAAAAAAGCGCTTTCGCGGCGCGGTCTTCTTTCCCTCGAGTAAGCGATTCAGCTTTCTCACCCGACGATTCTCACTTTCAACGCTATCGTCTTCGAACTCCACCGACCCCGCGACACGTTTCCGGGGTCGCGTCGCATCCGGTCGTTGGGAAATTATGATTCCTTAACAACTCGTTTCACTCCGCGCACCTTTTCGCCAGGGCGATTGCCCTTTCCATTCCAACACGCCAAGCCACCAACATTTGTCTCTGTCGCGCTGGCGGGAGGATGTGAGAAGTGAAATTGATTAAAATATATCATGCACTACCAAAAGAAAATCGGCGTTTACATTTCCCATCGTGGACACCTCTTGCTGATTCGCGAAAAAACCGATGGCAATAGAGACTATCATTGGAATATCGTTAAAGGCGCTTTTGAGGCAAAAGATACGTCACTACTGCAGACCGTACAGCGCGAATGCCGAGAGGAGGTTGGGTTACAAGTAAAAATAGTTCGCGTGCTCAACATTTCCTACCGTCGGCGGCGGATGAATCCGGTGATGCAAATCAATTATTGTGTAGAAAGCACAAGTGGTAGACCGAAACTAGCCAGTAAGAAAAAACAGCAAGTATTGAATGAAGATATTATCGAAGCAAAGTTTTTTACTCATCAAGAGTTGCTTAGTATACCGTGCCGTGAATTGACGAACATTCGGGTATGGCGAGGGATTCGGCGGTGGATCCGTCAAAATAACACATCAGGGACCTTATGAGAAAATTAGTACGATCATCGTGGCTGAATATAGTTCTATTAACGTTCTTTGCTTATGGTATTGGTGGAATTGTATTTGCTCGACTTGGTTGCGGCGCGAAACCAAATCCACATACAGTCGGCGCATGTATTTCGTGGTTCGGGTGGGATCTGCTCGTTTGGCCGATATACTTTGTTTTTACCCTGTTGTATTCAACAATAGGGCTAGTCATTTATGTAATATTACTAGTCGTTGGTCTATGGTATTTTTTCTACTACGAACCAAAACGTAAAAAACTCTTGACAGAAAAAAAGAGCGGTGTACACTTGAAGGAGTAATTGCCAGTGGCTTGGTCAATCGAACACGAGTTCGGTTGCTCGCGCCGCTGGCGTTTGTTATAAACAATGCCCTCTGACGTAGGCGTGTTTGGTGTTGCTCATTACAACTTGAGGAGGTGAGGCCATCAGGAATTTTCATGGCTGTCACGTTGTCCACCGCAGTACATCAACCCGCGGCTTATCAGCCGCAAAAGGAGCTTCACATGAGGCGTTTCACGATGGTTGTTTCGCTGGCGGCCATGATGGCGATGGTCGCGATGGTCCTTGGTGCTATGCCTGGTCAGGCGGCACGTCTGTCGGGTACGGTTACGTTGAACAATCGATTGGCAAGTGCGGTCGTCATCGCTGTGCCCTACAACCCGGTCACGCATGTGACGATCGAAGGTCAGGCGAGGATCATGCCGACCGATGCACAGGGTGTGTTCGCCATGGAAGTCCCCGACGGGAACTTCCTGCTGGTAGCCTGGGATGGTCGTAACGGTGCGGTGGTCAATTCGCCCGTCGGATCGATTGCGCTGCAGTTGACGGAACAGGGTCCGCCGAAGTTCATGGTCGCCGCGGATTGTTCCTACAAGTGCTCGTGCAGCCATATCATCGGCAATCTGTATTGGGTGAACATGTGGGGAAATGGTGTTTTCTGCGGATCGTACCAGTATCTCTCCTGGGGTTGTAAGTGCTAAACTGGTGGGAACATGATGTTCTATCATGTTCCCACCATATTTTCTTTATTTATTCATCATTAGCAATCATATATGAAAAAACAAGAACTCATTCTAAGCATTACCGCATTTCTTATAAGCAATCTCGTGTTACTCGTGGTGTTGAGTTTTGTACGATTAAATGATCGTACAACAGTCATTTTAGGATGGTCGTTGATTGTAGTGCAGGTGCTTGCGACAATAGTATTTTATTTAAAAAAGAAAATCACAGTAGCGGTTGTTGGTAGTGTATGGGTAGTACTGTCAATTCTTATTCAGGTTATTCCTTGGACGTCTTTTCGATAAATAATAAGAACAAGATTTCACGAACACCCTTGTTCATCCCGCGATCGCTTGTCGCGTGAGATGGGCACAGATGTCGGCTTGGTACCGCGTTGTACAACGCGGCTAGCACTCTCGGCGTTTTTTAACGCGAGAGCAGAAAGGACCGAGGTATGGACTTGAACAAGGTCACCCTTATTGGGAATATGGTTCGCGAACCAGAATCGCGAAGTTTACGCACCGGCGCGCACATCACGCGCTTTAGCCTGGCGACGAATTACGCCTGGCAGGATGCGAAGACGAAAGCAAAAAAGGAAGCCGTCGACTTCCACAATATCATCGCCTGGGGCAAGCTCGGCGACATCGTCCAGCAATACGTCAAGAAGGGTAGCAAGGTCTATGTTGAAGGCCGACTACGCAATCGTTCGTACGTCGCGAAGGATGGCGCGAAACGCTCAGCGACCGAGATTGTGGCTGACAACATGATTATGCTCGGCCATCGCACGGCGAAAGGAAAAACCGCGGCCGGAAGCGATAAGTTGGTCAAGGAAGACGTCGACGTCGAAGATATCGACGAGTAGCCGGCGGGGTTTTTGACCACCCCTACGCCCCTCCTTCCGAAAGGAGGGGTCCGGCGGTGGCCGTCTCCCCGTTCTCCGTCGTTCCGGCGGCCGATGCCAGTGGTTCCATTCACCAACTGTGTCTGGGGTGCCACCAATACTTGTCTCTTTGGCTGAGGTGATGGTCGGGCGATGGGGAGCGGGGAGATCGCGTTCCCAAGGTTATGTCGATAATAATTCTACGGCTACGTTTAATAACTAGTCGCGTGGTATTTTTCGATGTTCTGATTATTTCGATGAATACGAAGTAGAGATTCTAGGATAAGACAAAGCGTTACAACCGAAAACCTCAGAAGAATACTTGACGCGAAATCATGGTCGGAGTAGTATCGAGGCCATCGGTTTTATTGTTCATTCCAAAGGAGGGAACCATGACTTTTCATGTTGCTCTTGACAGTCGTAACCCGTTCCACTGTACACATTACAACTATGATGTGTTGGTAGGGGCGTGGGAGAATCAAGATACTGAAGTTTTGAGAAAGGCAATGATGTGCGAGGGTTGTAGTGGAGTTCTCGATATCATTCGTGAGTCGCATAAAGTCAAGTTGGACTGCGCTTCAGCGGCCAAGGCAATTACGAGTATGTTTCAGGGTGAGGTGCCGAAGGTACATGTTTGGAACGCAGCATTCGACCATATCTTCAACTGTGGTTGCGAGTCTTGTTCCGAGACGTGTCTGCTTCTCAGTGGGCACGGTATCAAGGTTTCCATCGGTCAGGCCTCCTAGCGCTTGACCTTTTTTCTTTCTCAAAAATCTGGTAGAGTATCGGTACTATGGAACTCGAGACGATTATCGGTTTAGAGGTGCATGTCCAGCTCAAAACGAAGAGCAAGATGTTTTGCCGTTGCGATAATCGCGATGACCAGGAGCCGAATTCCGCTGTTTGTCACATTTGTTCTGGCCAACCGGGCGCTTTACCGTTACCGAACGCGCAGGCGATTGATTGGGCGATTATGGCGTCTCTGGCGCTGGGTTGCAAGGTCAACCAGGAGTCAAAATTCGATCGTAAATCGTACTTCTACCCCGACCTACCGAAAGGGTATCAGATTAGCCAGTACGATAAGCCGTTTGGCTTTGAAGGCTCAATCACGGTTTCAATTGATGGCACAAAAAAAACTTTTCGCATTCATCGACTGCATTTAGAAGAAGATGCTGGGAAATTGTTGCACAATGGAAGTTTCAGTCTTGTTGATCTCAATCGAGCGGGGACGCCGTTGATGGAAATCGTCAGTGAACCGGATTTTCGCACACCGCAAGAAGCGAAAGCGTATATGCAGGAGTTACGGCTCATTATGCGCTACCTTGGCGTGTCGGACGCGGATATGGAAAAAGGTCATTTGCGATGCGATGCTAATATTTCATTGCGGCCGATTGGAACCGATGAGTTATATCCGAAAACGGAAATAAAAAATATCAATTCGTTCCGTGCGGTTGAACGTGCGTTAACCTACGAAGTTGAACGTCAAACAGCGTTGTGGGAAGATGGCCAGCCGCCGAAGATTCAAGCGACGCGTGGGTGGGATGAAAATTCTCAAACCACCGTTGAACAACGAACAAAAGAAGAAGCTGCTGATTATCGCTATTTCCCTGAACCGGACTTGCCGCCGATTATTTTCAGCGACGCGCATGTGATGGAATTACAGGGCATGATTCCGGAGTTGCCAAGCGCACGACGGGAACGTTTTGCTGAAATGTACGACTTAAAAAATGATCAATCCCAGGTATTAGTTGAAGATATCCAGTCAGCAAAATACTTTGAGTCAGTTGTCTCTGAGTTTAAAGCAATACTTGATGAACTTCTAGGAATTGAAAAAGGGAATCTATGTTGGAAAAATGGTAAGGGTAAATACACCAGGCTAATCGCTAACTGGCTAATTAACAGAATTTCTACTGAACATTCGAAAGCAAGGCCGAAGCCACATGCTGAATCGCTCGCTTGGTTATTGTATTACTTAGATACTTCCACAATCAATGCATCTGGAGCGGCAATCGTGTATGAAAAACTGGTGGAAATTTATGAAAAAAATCCGGATTCTAAACCTGAAATTGCAAACCTTATTTCAGAATTAGGCTTAGAGCAAGTTAGTAACAGTGATGAACTTGAAAAAATGATTACTAGTGTCATCGGAACTAACGAAAAGGTAGTTAGTGATGTTAGGGCAGGGAAAACAGCTGCTCTTCAGTTCCTAGTTGGCCAAGTCATGAAGGCATCAAAAGGAAAGGCCAATCCTGGTGTTGTGCAGGAGATGTTGAAGAAGGCCTTGGAGGCGTAGTGAGAAAAACGCACGGTCTTACATAACTCTTGGATGAGCTCTATTTTTTGTTTTTCGGTAAGGCCTTTTTTGTTAGGGCAGTATGAATTCCGTCAAGACGTTGTTTGACGGTGGTGACGGTTTTCAAAACATGGTCGGTAATCGTTACCTTCGAACTCGACCGGACAATTGTGAAATCGCGGTCAGAAAGATTTCCCATAGGTTGCAGTTTCTTTTGCTGAACAATGGGTTGGTTGATAGCCAGCCCCGGTAGGTGACGAGCGGTTTCGCCGACATCAGAAAAAGCAATGTCGTCGTGGAAGAGCGGTTTAAGGCCGGGAATATCGTTGATGGTGTAGTGGTATTCCAATCGATTGGGGAACCGCGGGTCGCTAAAAAATGTTGATCCCGAAAGATAGGTGAAAAACACATCGGCATCAGGGTCATTCCAGGCGCGTCCCATAACGCCGAGCATCAGGTACGTTTGCGGTCCGGAACCGATTGGCCGATGGCCGATGAGGGATTCGATCATGCCGTTCGGGAAGGCCATGTGTTTTATATTGGTGTACATTTTTTTGGCCAGAACTTCATATTTCGGTTGTTTCGACCATCGGGCGTAGAGTAGGAGATTGTAAGCGGAAACGATATCATAATGCACAGTAAACGATGTTCCTTCCCGATACCAACCCGATGGGCTAATCGTTTTTTTTATTTCGCTATCCATGCGTTGTGCCAGAACGACCGAAATGGAAGTTTCTGTATCGTGGGAGATGAGGCCGCGTTGTTCGAGTTGCGGAAGCAAGTATGACCAGCGAGCGATTGTGGTAAATAAACGATTTTCCGTATCACGTGTTTCGGTAATAGTAAGAGCGTTTTTTGTAATACAATTCCATAATTGTTGGTGCAATTCAGGAGTCCACAGTGACGGCGTGCTCGTTTCAAGGAAGACTAACGCTACCATTGTTTGTGAATCTTGAAAATTATCATACACAACCGGTTTGCAAAGCCTGGTAATCGATTGCTGGATCATCGACTTCATATACTTCTTAGCTGCCGCATCGCTGCTATTCGCTCGAAATTGGTACGTGGTAGCCGCAAAAACACCGTCGCGACTCGGAGGTAGGGTTGTCCATTCTGGTTGGCCATATGTCGGATCGGCGTAGCGGTGGTTATTGGCATCAAAATACAGGCTATCCTTGGTGTAGATCGGTTGCAGAAAGCTTTTGAGATTTGGTGCTAACGTTTTTGCAGAAACAAACAATGGTAGAAAAATACCAATGAGGCAACCTATAACAAGTGTTATTCTCTTATCCATTTTTGAATGATGGCGGTCGCGCCTGCTGATGTTGAAATCCAGTGAATTTCGTTATCTTGTTTCCACCACGTCATTTGCCGTTTTGCAAAATGACGTATGGCGAATTTGAGTTGCGAATCAGCGTCACTTTTCGAAATTTGGCCGCGTAGATAACGCGATAAAAAACGATATTCTAATCCGAAATCATCAAGTTTTTTCCACGACACGCCGCTGTCATGCAACCGTTGTACTTCCCATTCCATGCCTTGCCGCATGCGAACGTCAACACGGTGGTCAATGTTGCGGTGGAGTTGAGCTTTGTTTATAGCGACGCCGAGTTTGAGGATTTTCATTTCTGGCATCGCAGCCACCTTTGCGTCTTTCCTCGCGCGAGGAGGAGATTTGTAAAAAGCAATTTCGATGGCGCGAATGAGGCGGCGGCGGTTGAAGGGGTCAATAATTTTTGCGCGCACAGGATCCATTTTTAATAAGTGCGCCATTAATGGCGCGGTGTTCAATTTATCCAACCGCCGTCGTAGCGCAGGATTTGGCGGTACAGCAGAAAATGAATTTGGCTTCGTCAGGGCATCAATGTAGAACGGTGACCCGCCGACAAGAAATATTGGCGTTGATGTGGATATTTTTTTTATTACTCGTGTAACGTCACGCACATACTTCGCGACGGTATAGGTCGATTTCGGCGAAGCGACGTCGAGCAGGTAATGAGGCACACCGGACATTTCTCGTTTTGTTACCTTGCCTGTACCTAAATTCATACCGCGATATACTTGGCGGGAATCTGCAGAGATAACAATGCCATGAAACCGTTTAGCGAGTGTAATGCTCAGTGATGTTTTGCCTGAAGCTGTTGGACCGAGAAGGACAATAAGTCGTCGACATTTCATGCGTTATAGTGGCCAAGTAATGGTTGGTAGAACGGCGTCCGAATTACCACAGATGGCAATTAAGTCGAGTACATGGTCATCAGGAATCTGTTTAGCAGTAATTCGAAAATCTTGAATTGTAACCGGTCGTACCGTACCCGAGGCATACTGGAGTCGTCTGACGGTGTTCAAACCTACATCGTAGCACCATTGTTTTATTGACAAGGGAAGCCAGCGGCGGAGTCGGAATAGGTCAAGGGCTACAATGCGACGGATTGAAGAAATATCGCGATGGAGATGGTCAATAATGATCTGGTTACCAGTCAAGGCATAGATGGAAACTGTCGGAAAAAATTTTCTCAAGAGCTGTTCGTACTCCTGCCGATCATATTCGTGGAAATGATAGGGATCAAGTATATCCCCGGTGGGAGAAAACGTTGGACGGAATGGTGTGCTCAGTACAGCCCAGCCCGAAGGCTTGAGTATGCGGGACATTTCACGCAAGAGAAGTTCGGGGATTTTGAGGTGTTCAATAACCTGACAACATACCGCTGCATCAAATGATTGTTGGGTGAATGGCCAGGTTTGCTCTAATTCCTGTGGAATAAAAGTTATACCTTGGTGAACGTATTTCTGCTGAGCATCAGAAATAGTTGAAGGTGATCGGTCAATGGCAACCACTGCTGCTGCTTGCTGGCGCAAGATGGAGGAGCCATATCCTTCTCCGCAACCGCAATCTATGACCTGTTGATGCTTGAGATGGTTAGCGATGGCACGATATACGACTTCGTGACGAGCAAACGTATATTGAAGGGAAGGAGTGTCAGGAATAATGCGTTCGCCGGTAAATCTTGGCATATGAGTTATGAATGGTGTTCTTGCATAAATTGGGTGAGACTTGTACTAAATGGTTTTTTACCAAAAAGGACAATTTCACCATCAAGTGTTTCCAGGCGATTGGGGTACACTTGTTGAATCCATTGCATAATATCTGAGTCTGGGGATAAACCCCAACTATAAGGCAAATAAACCACCACATCGACCGTGTGATTGAGGGTTGTCTTGAGGCGATCGAGCTCACCAGGAGGCAAATTATCACTCAGTAATATATCATACGCTGTTGGATTGTTGAATCCGTAGAAATAATAATACCCAGGTGCAAAAGGTAAAATGAAAATTTGTTGGCCGCGGAGACCGGTTGAAAGAATATCGTCCATGATCGGCAATTCTTTGGTGATGCTACTTCTCCACGTAGGGTTATTATAGATGGTTCCTTTTTGTGTATGATAGGCAATTTGTCTATTTTTTGATACAAATACATCATTGAAGATTGCGAATCTATAAAAGGTCCCTATTTCCAAGGTGCTTATTATATAGACAAAGCAGAGAGTCGCTAGTGCGCATCTAAACACAACCCAGCTTTTCGCATCAAACGTAATGCATAGCTTCTTAATAAGAAGCCAATACGTCCAAACGAACAGGATAACCCCGAAACCGAAAATTTGCAAAACGTGTACGTGTTCAAAGAAGTAGAGTGTCGAACAAAGTAGCGCGATATGTGATAGTCCAACTAAAATGTAGGTTGGTCGTTGGTCAGGTTTGATTACCCTAAAGAAGAGCGGCAGTGAAAAACTGATAATCAGCATGGCCATGAGTTGCATTAACAGTCCGGTGAGATTGTGGGCAGTCTTGCTAGTTTGTGGATAGTACCGCAGGTTATTGATTACTACACTTTGCCAAACCGTCGGCCAACCATGAATCGCGGTTAACACCAACGCGGTCAGGACAGCTACTCCGCCCAGACCGAAGAAATATCGTTTTGCACTACTGCGAAAATCTAATTGTCTGCGAAAAAAAATCATACTTAAAACTTGTGCAGCAAATAAAGCTAGTGCCTTATTCGGTAAAATCAAGAAACACAACCCCATACTGATACCAGCAGACAGCCAACGTTTTCGCGTTGGCGGTCCGGTTAGAAAGCCCGTTGAGATGAGCGCCAGCAAGAGGAATGTCCAATGGTAGGAGACAAAAGGCCAGAAAGGGAAAATGAGGAGTGAAAAGATAAGTGGTGGTAGTGTTGATCCCCATGAGGTAAGTCGATGGGCGATCCACCATAGACTGAGACAAATTCCTAGGGCGGTAGCAAAAGAGAACATTCTTACGACAATGTAACGATCGCCAAAAACATAGAACCAGCCTGCCAAAGGGTAATAAGCGGTGCCGGGCGGATATGAATAAAAATCACGATGCGGAACTTGGCCGTGATAAATTCGCTCTGCTGCCTGAACCATCACTGCTTCGTCGCCAAGATTGCCGTAAGCACTCATCGGTGATCCAGTGGTAAAGATAGTTTGCCAAAGTGACCAACCAATAATTAAAAAACCGATAGCCCAACATAAACGCAAACGATGGTGTGATAGAAAAGAAACGACGCTCATGAACCAGTATTTTTTATATACACCCTAATTGTACCGCCGTGACCCATTTGGGCCTCAATCCAAGCCATGATGATAGCCGGGATTACAAGTATCGGCGTAAGCAGGGCACAGATGATGTTTCGCCAAAAAGTTGTTGGCCGAATCGAACGAATATTTTTTAGAGCGTCGTAGAAACGATTATCGTCTCGTAGAACTCGATTGAAAAAACTTTGAAGATATCCGTAGGGATTGTATTCGAGGGAAAAATGTTCAATTCCTTCAATCTGAAATCCATGGGGGGCAATAATTTTAGCTATCGTGGAAGGCGTGTAATGGTAAAGGTGGCGTGGTACATCAAGGTGAAACCAATCTTGTCCAAATAGCTTCGCTTGCCAGCTGTCGCTATTAGGAACGGTTAATACCACCAGTCCACCTGGAGCAAGCATACGCTTTATTTCCCGCAAGTAGCGATTCGGGTCATCTAAATGTTCGAAAACGTGCCACAAAGTTACAACATCAACGGTTTGATCCGGAATGTGTTGATCAGCAAGATCGCCGATGATAATGTTTAATTCCTCGAGATGGGAGTTCTTTTGGAATGTCGGCGAAATTTCAAGACCGGCTGTATCCCATTGCCGTTGCTTAATATTAAACAGAAACGAGCCATCGGCACAGCCGATATCCAAAGCCTTGCCGAATTCACGCTTTTGACGGGACATGATGTCACGAACCTTTTTTTTAATAGATAGGCGCCGTAAATATTGGATGAGTGGAATAAACTTCACCGCTTGTTTCCCATAGTACTCAGTATCATAAAAAGAGTTGAGAATATCAGCTGGAGGTTGAGGGTTGACCATGCGTAATCCACATCGTTTACACCGCACAACTGCAAATTCGTACTGACGGCTACGTACTAAAAACTCTGCCCGCATGTCGAGATTGTCGTCAATCGGGCAAGTATGAACGGTCCAGTTCATACTAGAGACCGATTGAACGCTTGGTGACTCCGGCCTGCAGCGCCGGAATCCAAGTTTTCAACGTCACCATCTTGACCTGCTTTTTCCCGCGCACGCGTATTGCTAATTTCGTTAACGACTTTTCCTTATCGCCGACGACAATCATATATGGTACTTTCGCCTTTTCAGCTTTGCGAATTTTGTAGCCGACCGTTTCGTCAATGTCGTCGTGATGAACGCGAATACCGGCATCTGTCAATTGCTTCGTTAACTTCTTAGCGATGGCGTTATGCTTCTTAGCGACTGGGATAACTTGTACTTGGATTGGCGATAACCACAATGGGAATGCTCCGGCGAAGTGTTCGATGAGAATTGCTAGATAGCGTTCGATGGAACCCATGATGGCGGCATGGATCATGACGATGCGTTCATGTTCTCCTTGTTCGTTGATGCATGTCAGATTAAATCGCTCCGGCAAGTTCATATCGAGTTGGATGGTGGCGACTTGCCATTCTCGTCCCAGGCTGTCTTTCGCCATGAAGTCCATCTTCGGACCGTAGAAGGCCGCCTCACCAATTGCTTCATCGGCTTGCACTTTTGCTTTTTTCACGATGGAGCGAAGCGTGGCCTCGGCTTTCTTCCAGCTCTCTTTTCCGCCGAGATATTTTTCCGGATGTTTCGGATCGTGGAACGATAAACGCAAGGTGAGAGTAAAACCGGCGGCTTTGTAGAATGTCTTAATGATTTTCCAAATCTTTTCAATTTCTGCTTCCACTTGTGACGTGCGGCAAAAGACATGGGCGTCATCTTGGGTGATGGAGCGGACGCGTGACAACCCGGCCAGTTCACCGGTTTGTTCGTCGCGGTAAACTTTCGTGGTCGAGGCATATCGTTGCGGCAGTTCGCGGTAGGAGAATTGCTTGCGGGCGTAAATTTGCGTGTGGTGCGGACAATTCATCGGTTTCATCGCGAAGATGTGTCCTTCGCGAGTGGTGATCTTAAAAAGTTCATCTTGGAACTTTTGCCAATGGCCGCTCTTTTCGTAGAGATCTTTCTTCGTGATGTGCGGAATATCAACTTGTTCATAGCCGACAGCTTGGCGCAATTCCCAAACGAAACTGTCGAGGAGGTTACGAATCATCGTGCCTTTCGGCGTCCACAGTGGTAAGCCGCTACCGACAAGGTCGGAGAAGGTAAAGAGGTCGAGTTCTGGGCCGAGGACCTTGTGGTCGCGTTTCTTCGCTTCAGCTTGCTGGGCGATGTAGGCCAGGAGTTCTTCTCGGGTTGCGAAGGCGACACCGTAAATGCGTTGGAGCATCGGCTTAGTGCTGTCACCGCGCCAGTATGCGCCGGCAATGTGGGTTAATTGAAAGGCGTCAGGATTAATGTCGGCGCTCGACGTGACGTGGCCACCGCGACAGAGATCGATAAAGGAACCGATTTTGTAAAACGTCGCCGTTTCGTTTTTCGCTTTCAGGTCGGCGAGTAATTCCTGTTTATACGGTTGGGTGGCGACAAACTCCTGTACGCCCGGCGCGCTAGTGTCAATGCGCTCCATGGCCAGTCGCTGTTTCACCAGGTGCTTCATTCGTTTTTCTAACGGTTTCAAATCATCCGGCGTTAACGGCCGGTCTAGCTCAAGGTCATAATAAAAACCATTTTCAATCGTCGGCCCGATGGCGAATTTGGCATGGGCGAATTGATCTTGCACGGCATGCGCGAGCAAGTGGGCGAGGGTGTGTCGGATTTGTTCGATTGTGGGTTTGGTGGATTGTGTCATAGGAAATAAATGAGAGATATGAACGAAAGAACCAACCATCAGAATATGATGCTTGGGATCCCGATACGTGTCGGGATGGTTCCACCCAGATTCTCACCTTTGCCTTAGGCTTCGGCGAGCGCTTTCAATTTGTCGCTGGAATTAGGCCGATTGTGGCGCCGCTGTGCGGCTGTACCGTGGTGGGGTAAACAATTTTCCAGTGCCGTCAGTGTACGTCAGTGGTGACTTTACGTCAAACCAGCATTCTATGCGCTATTGTGCAGTGGAGAATTTACGACTTTGGTTTGGCCAACAAAACGGTTATGCGATCAACCTGATCCGATGTCGTTGTCCGCCACCAGGGCGAAAGATGAATAACAACGGACTTTATGTCGTCAGTCCCCGTAAGTTTTGTTTGAATTGTTGAAGCGGTCATACTGACGAATGAGGTTGGGCTCAAGAGAGCGGCTGACGATGATAAACTCGCCGTTCCCGTTGCTTCCACGGAAATGTTGGCCTGAGTCGCTGTCGGTGCATTCGGCATGCTCAAACTCGGCATTGCCACCGAATCAAGTTGTTGGCCGTCCGCGAGTTGGCGTTGGAGTTCGATGTGAATCAGGTCTTGCAGGCGATCGGCGGAGTAGGTGATGGTGCTGACGTTTTCGGTGACCGTGACTTGGTAACTGGTGCTCGGGACTTCTGGTTTCGGGGCGCTGACGACACTGGCGGGCGTGAGAATGACATATGTGCCGGGCGTATTATCGCCGACTTTTTTTCGAATCTGATCGGCGGCCTTACTGCTCGCTGCTGTCAGGTCGTCGAGTGAGAGTGTGCCGTTGCCGACGGACATTCCGCCAGCCAATGCCGTGGCGCTTTGTCCGTAAATTTTATCTTGCAGTCCCGGCCAAAGTGCAACGATGACGAATTTCCCCGCCGGCACATTTCCGGTTTCGCCGAGCGGATCGGCCGTCACAGTAACATCGACCGAGCTTCCGCCGGCGACGTCGACGCGCTTATCTGTTCGAACGATAATACCGGAATCAGAACGGAGGCGCGTACCTGTGGCGAGCGGTTGTGTTTTGGCGGTCGTGTTCTTGATGGTTACTGTTCCGGTGGCATGAGCGGGGACTGGCGTGCCGGTTGTTTTTGGAGCGGCGGTAACGGTTGCGGTTTGCTGTGTGGTGGTAAATGTTCCAGCTAATTGGTGGTCATCCGTCGTCGAGGTGGTTGGGGCAATAGTAATAGAGAAAGATGTGGAAATAGTTTTCTGTTTTGGAGTAATAGTAATTGTTGTTGACGACCAGCCGGTATAGACGACGCTGATGATTGTCAGGACAACAAATACTAAAAAAACAATGATGACGGGACGATAGAGTTGACGGACGTGGGCTTGTTTGAGTTCGCTCATACCTCTACGATACAATCGCCGAGCAGTTCGCGCAAGGAGGCGCGTAGTTCATCCGTTACGGTGACGCGTTGACCGGTCGGTACCTGCTTTTCTTTTTGGCCCTTGGTGGCAATCAGTTCAACGGGAACGGTGCCACTCGAGGCAGCAAGCAGGCTCTTTAATTCAGTAAACATCGCCGGTGTTGTTGTTTCCAAAGGAACACGGAGTACGAAGCGTTCGCGTTTCGGTGCCGCGGCTTTCAGTTGCGGTAAGTCCCAGACTGCATCAGCTAATATTTTATGTTCACCGTCGCGCGCTGACGCCTTGCCTTGCACCATCAACACCCGACCTTCAACCCAAAACTCGGCGGTTTGCCGGTAGATGCTTGGGAAGACGACGACTTCAATCGTGCCGGTCGGATCTTCGAGCTTTGCGAAAGCCATGTTTTCATTCGTGCGTGTACTGATGCGTTTAACATTTGTGACAAGACCTCCGATTTTAATGGCAGCACGTCCGGCGTCGCGAGATTCGAGAATTGTTTTTGCCGTTTCACGGAGGAAATCACGATACTCAGACAGCGGATGGTCGCTGAGATATAATCCAAGCAAATCTTTTTCCCATTGGCCGCGTTGTGATTTTGATGCGGGGGCGGCGGTTTTTAATTTGAGTCGCGGCGTGTTCCGGACGGGCAGGGCGGCAAACAAACTGGATTGATGTTTCGCTACCTCATCATCAGCGCCTTTGGCGTACTTCAGCAGATCTTCGACGTTCTCCAATAACATTTGTCGCTCACCAAAGGCGTCGAGTGCGCCAACCTTCATTAAGCTTTCAATCGATTTCTTGTTCAAATCTTTGTGTTGAACGCGGCGCAGAAAATCATCGAGACTGGCGAATGCAGCGTGTTCCTGGCGTTCAGCAATCATGGCTTCGACGAGATGTTCGCCGACATTTTTGATGGCGCTCAAGCCGAAACGAATTCTCGTTTGCTTGCCTTTCTCGTCAGCGACGACGGTAAAGGACGCGGCGCTTTCGTTCACATCCGGCGGAAGAACTTGGAGTCCCATGCGACGAGCGTCATCGATTTCGATGGCGATACGATCGGTGTTGTGCTGGTCTGACGTCAAGAGCGCGGCCATGAATTCGGCCGGATAGTTGGCTTTACAGTAGGCGGTTTGGTAGGCGATGACGGCATAACAGGCCGCGTGCGAACGATTAAAGCCGTAGCGGGCGAACGGTTCGATAAAGTCGAAGATCTTTTCCGCGACCGCGCGTTTAGCGCCGTTGCCCATGACCCCGAGAATAAATTTTTCCCGTTGCTCGGCGAGCAATTTTGCATTTTTCTTGCCCATCGCTTTTCGCAGAATATCAGCCTCGCCGAGGGTGAATCCGGCCACATCGCGCGCCATCTGCATGACTTGTTCCTGATAGACCGCGACGCCGTAGGTTTTGGTGAGAATCGGCTCGAGTCGGGCATCAAGGTAGGTCGGTTTGATTTTGCCGTGTTTGCCGTCGATGAATTGCGGAATCAGTTCCATCGGACCTGGCCGATACAACGCGACCATGGCGATAATATCTTCAATGCTGGTCGGTTTGAGATCGCGGAGGTAGCGCCGCATGCCGCCGGATTCTAATTGGAAGACACCGGTCGTTTCGCCGCGCTGGAGGAGGCGGAATGTTTTTTTATCTTCAAACGGAATGCTGTCGAGGTCAATCGTAATGTTCCGCGTCGATCGGATAATATTCAAACACGTTTCTAAAATCGTTAGGTTTGATAAACCGAGGAAGTCCATCTTCAACAAACCGAGATCTTCGACCGGATGCAACGAATACTGGGAGATGATGGAATCGTCGTCCGGGCCGGCGTATTGCAACGGCACGTAGTGGTCGAGTGGTTCGTGGGTGATAACGACGCCGCAGGCGTGTCGCGAAGCATGTCGGGCGACGCCCTCCAGTTTCTTGGCGCTATCCAGCAAGCGTTTCGCTTCCGGGTCGTTTTCGTAAATTTCTGCGAGTTCAGGAACATCAGCAATGGCTTTGTCGAGAACCGTAAACATCGGAATCAATTTGGCGACGCGATCACAGTAGGTATAGGGGAGACCGAGCGCGCGACCGACGTCGCGAATGGCCGCTCGCGCCGCCATGGTGCCGAAGGTAATAATTTGCGAGACATGATCTTTTCCGTACTTTGATTCCACGTACCGGAGCACTTCATCGCGGCGGATGTCAGCAAAGTCGATGTCGATATCCGGCATGGAAATACGATCGGGGTTCAAGAACCGCTCGAACAGCAACTCGTACTTAATCGGATCGACGTTGGTAATGTTCAACAGGTACGACACAATCGAGCCGGCGGCCGAACCGCGACCCGGACCGACGATAATGCCTTGCTGTTTTGCCCAGTTGACGAAGTCCTGCACGATGAGGAAATACGAAGCGTAGCCGGTTTTTTCAATGACCGACAGTTCGTACTCTAACCGTTCGCGGACAACTGAAGTTTCCTGGCCGTAGCGCTTCGGGATGCCGGTTTCCGATAATCGCCGCAGTTCAGCCATCGGCGTCGTATCGGCAGGGACGTCATAGTGTGGCAACTGAATCACGCCGAGTTGAATCGTGACATTACATCGTTCAGCAATGGCCACAGTGTTCGCTAGCGCTTCCGGCGTATCAGAAAATCTACTCATCATGACTTCGGTACTTTGGAGCGATAAATCATCGCCGGTCATAGTCATCCGATCTTTGTCGTTGACCTGCTTCTTCATGTGGATGCAGAGCAAAATGTCCTGTGCTTCGGCATCGCTGGGGTAGAGGTAGTGGCTGTCGGCGGTCGCGACCAGCGGCGCCTTCGTTTTCTTCGACAGCTCGATCAGGGCGTTGTTGACCTGCAGTTGTTGGGGGAGCGACGGGTGGTGTTGTAGCTCGAGGAAGAAATTCTTCGGACCGAAAATATCCTGATACTCACGAATCAGGCGTTCAGCACCGACCGAGTCGTCATTAAGAATCGCTGACGGAATTTCTCCTTTGAGACAAGCACTGAGACCAATAATGCCTTTAGAATATTTACGGAGCAGGTCGTGGTCAATGCGCGGCCGGTAGTAGTAGCCTTCGAGATGGGCAATGGTGATCAGCGTGATCAGATTTTGGTAGCCTTCGTTTGTCTCGGCGAGCAATACCAGGTGATAATTTTTTTCGTCAATCTTCGCACGTTTGTTTGTGTGCCCCTCCGGTGCCACGTACGTTTCGACGCCGATTATCGGTTTGATGCCGGCCTTGGTACAAGCTTGGTAAAACTCAATCGCGCCGTACAGGGCACCATGGTCAGTCAGTGCTAAAGACGTGAATCCTTGTTCTTTTGCCCGCGTCACTAAATCGTCGATCTTAGGCAGACCGTCGAGAAGGGAATAGTGGCTATGGACGTGGAGATGGACGAATGAATCGGACATACCGAGAGGACAGCCAGGTTAATCCTGGTGCAACTCCATTGATTCAACGGGATTTAAAAATCGTCCGTTGAACTCGATGCTCGGGAGTTGGAGCGGCGCTTCTTCGTTTCGCGCCTGGTGTTAATAAAAGACATCAATTGCTTCACGCCTTCAACCAGGAGTGACAATTGAACATGGGTGGAATTTAATTTTTCGTGAATCGTATTGAGGATGGTGTCGATCGTGCTGAGGCGATCGCGGAAATCTTCGACCAAGCCTTCAATCGACTTGAAAATCCGAATCATATACCATAACAGCCACACCCAAAAGACGGTCGCGGTTAAGGCGGCGACGGAAAGTGAGATGTAGAGGATGTCTCGGGTGACCATGGAAGTATAGTAGCACATTAGCAGTCGTGCTGACAACGCGGAGTATCGAGAATAGTACTTTTTGGACAAATGGATGACTTTTTGCTATTCTTGAACCACTATGGTAGCCGGAACGAACGATTTTCAACTGCGATTTGGCTATTGGATTGTCAGCCACAAGCAAACTCTGCGTACCTGGTGGGCGCTGTCGCTGATGGCGGTGATGCTGATCTCATTATTGTGGGTGTTGGCTTTTTTTGGTATTTTTTTCAGTCAGGAGAATAAAATGAATGCGGAAGTGGTGCGAACCGCTAACGGTATGGGGAGCTTTATGGCCGAAACGTTTCGTCCGCACGATCTTCAGGTTGGTGAGGTGACGGTGTTACCGCGCGATGACAAGCATGTTGATGTCGTGGCTGACCTGACGAATGAAAACCAATCCTGGGGTGCACAATCGGTAACGGTTCATTTTGTCATCGACGGTGTTTCAGCACCGTCGCAGCAGGTATTCGTCAATCAGTCGTCACACCAAACGGTTATGCAGTTGAATAGTACCGCCGTTACTCCAGCTACAGCAACTGCCACACTCGTGATTGACACTGTTACCTGGGCTCGGGCTTCGGCAGCTGGGCTGCCAGAACCAAAGTTTCTGGTCGAGAATCCGCGGGTAGAAAATTCCTCAGTATCTGGTTCAGGAAAACTAACGAGCACTATTCTTGCCGACCTCACGAATCAGTCGGTCTATAATTTCTATCATGTTGATGTTTCAGTGCTTGTAAAAAACGGAGATCGAATTGTTGGTGTTACTAAAGTCGGGATAGACCATTGGCCGACGTTGACGGCGCGACCGTTGAGCGTGACAGTTGCTTATGACATACCGACCACAACTACGGTTCTGATTGAGCCGCAGGTGAGTCGTTTCGATGTCGGAAACACCTACCGCTAGCATGGCGACGTATGGGTTTCGTCAATTCGGTCGGGGACTCGATCTGTGGTTGTTAACGGTGGTAATCGTATTGACCATTGTTGGACTAGGGGCGATTTTTAGTACATCATTAAATATTGAAGCCGGAACATACACCGCTTTTTATCATCAACTAGGCTTCGTCATCGTCGGCCTGGCAGTTTTGTTTGCTGTTGCTCGCCTGGATTACCGTTTTCTTGGTGGCGTGCACTGGGTGCTCTATGCGTTGGGAATCGCTTCGTTGTTGCTGGTAGTTTTTTTTGGGCGAACGGTCAATGGTACCAAGGGTTGGTTTGAATTTGGTGGTTTCCAACTGCAGCCGGTGGAGTTTGTAAAAATAATTTTATGCATTGTTCTAGCAAAATATTTTTCAGATCACGTCGATAACATGAATAGCTGGCGATTGATTTTTATGAGTGGACTCATTACCGGTGCGCCAGTTGTTCTGGTTATGCTTCAGCCAGATGCAGGGTCAGCTCTACTCATGATGGGGATTTGGTTCGGACTTTTGTTAGCATTACCAATCCCACGTCGTCGCATTGGGATGTTACTCCTCGTGGCGGTGGTGGCCGGGGTGGCAAGCTGGTTCCTCGTTTTACGCACATACCAGAAAGATCGGATCTTAAACTTTGTTTCTCCCACGCGCGACCAGTCAAAGTCAGGATACAATGTTCAGCAAGCCATCACCGCTGTTGGTTCTGGTCAATGGATAGGTCGCGGTCTGGGGTTAGGAACCCAATCGCAACTCAGTTTTTTACCGGAGCGGCAAACAGACTTTATCTTTGCTTCCATTAGTGAGGAATTAGGGTTCGTTGGTGCAGGAGCGATAGTAGCATTGTTTGCTATCATTTTTTGGCGGATGTTTGTGTTAAGTCAACGCAGTCGCGATAATTTTAGCGTGGTACTGAGTATCGGTCTGGCCATGATGATTTTTATTCAAGTGTTTGTTAACATCGGGATGAATATTGGGGTTTTCCCGGTGGCTGGTATTCCACTGCCATTCATTAGTTATGGCGGGAGCTCGCTGCTGTCGAGTATGGTGGCAATCGGACTCGCTGAAAGTTTAGCCATTCGTCAACGAATACTCCCAGCCTAATACCCACTCCCGCCTTAGCATGGTGGCGGATCGGGTTAGAAATCGCCCTGGTGTCCGAGTTTGCTCAGTACAAAGCACCTTTTTGACTTGACGGCCTTGGGGTTTCTTGGTATATTGCAAACCGCTGTCCAACGATGCGGAACCGTGGTTGCGGTCGTAATGATCGCTTCGATAGTGATTCTAGCTCATGTGACGAGTACCGAAGTTGAAAGAGAAATTTTTATTAAGGAGTATTTCCAGACGACGATCTCGAAGGCTGGAAACTCAATCATCAGTCCAATTGACCCTTCGGAGGGAGAAAGTGTAACGCTGGTATGACATCATTATCATTAACGGTTCAACCCCGTACGGAAATCGGAAAAGTTGTAGATAAGCTTCGTCGTCACCGCGCCATTCCCGGCGTTATTTATGGGCACGGGGTGACGAGTCAACCAATAACGATTGATCTTGGTTTATTTGAAGCACTCTACAAAAAAGCCGGATCAACGAGCCTGGTTGATGTGACGGTTGGCGATCAGAGTCCGTTAAAGATGCTCATCCATGCCGTCCAGAAACATCCGACGACTGGTCGGTATACCCATGTTGACCTCTATCAAGTGCGCATGACCGAAAAATTGGAAGCAGATATCGAGCTGAACTTTATCGGTGAATCACCGGCGGTCAAAGAGTTGGGCGGCATATTCTTGCGTACTATCGATCACGTGAAGGTTTCTTGTTTGCCGTCCGATTTAGTATCGGCAATTGATGTGGATATTAGTGTGCTGAAAACATTTGATGATCGTATATCCATTAGTAACCTGACACTCCCGAATGGCTTAACGCTCTTGGATAAGAGTGATGAAATTGTGGCTAGTGTGTCCGCGCCTCGTAGCGAAGCCGAGTTAGCATCACTCAGCGAGAAAGTTGAAGAAAATGTAGAATCGGTTGAAGTGTCGAAGAAAGAAAAAGCGGTCGATGAGGAAGTCGACCCGGAAGCACCAAAAGAAACTCCGAGTAAATAAAAAATATCACCTATGCCAAAAAAACGCGCTCCGAAGCCTACACCAGAAGTTGAACCAGTTGTTGATTCTGAGCAAAAGCTTGAGAAAGAACAAGAACAACTACCGAAGCCGGAACCGGTGACGAAGGTAACAGTAGCATCAGAAATACCGAAACCTATGGTTGTTAAAACTCCTGCGAAAACTCCCACCAAACGATTCCCGATGTGGGCCTGGTATAGTATTGCTGGCGTAGTGGTATTAGGAGCCGCCGGTTTTCTTGGTTGGAAACTTTTTGGTTCGACCACAACCACTAACGCCAACTCGAATACAACGGTAGTGGTGAATACAAACACAGTACCGTTAGTGGCGCGCGCGCTGGATGGCGTTCCGGTTCCTGAGGCGCAAGCGAATACACCGGTTGAAGCGGTGATGATTGAAAATATGGTTGATTCACGCCCGCCGTCGGGATTGGACAAGGCGAGCGTTGTTTACGAAACTCTAGCTGAGGGTGGGATTACACGGTTTATGGCTTTGTTCCCGTCTGGTAGCTCGAGCATTAAAGAAATAGGTCCGGTGCGATCGTCCAGAATATATTATGTGCAGTATGCCGAAGAATACCATGCGCTGTACGCTCACGCTGGCGGTAGTCCAGAAGCGTTAACGTATTTGCAGTCGTCGAAAACCAATGTTGTCGACTTTAACCAATTCAGTCATGGTGGAAACTTTATTCGTGACGACAATCGCGCCGCCCCGCATAATCTCTACACGAACTCGGATTTACTCTATATCGGTCTCCGACGAACCACACTGCGCGATTACGTCCCAACCTATACACCGTGGACTTTCAAAGCCGAACCAGCACTGGATGCACGGGTACAATCGGCGAATGATATTGTGATTAACTTCTCATCGAACACGTATAAGGTAACGTATAAGTACGATCGTGTGCAGAACCAGTACATGCGTTACGTCGCTGACCAACCGCACATTACCCGCGACGGCAGTCAAATTTACGCCAAGGATATTGCGGTACTGTATACGACGATGGTGACGACGCAAAATAATCACGGTCGTATGGATATAACGACAATCGGAACCGGGAAGATGCAACTGTTCCGCGATGGGACGGCAACCGATGGGACCTGGAAGAAAGAAAGTGCTTCTGGTCGCACGCAATTCCTTGATGCCAGTGGTAATGCCTTAGCACTTGATCCAGGCCAGATTTGGATCGAAGTTGTACCGACGACCGCGAAGGTCACCTACTAACAGTTTTCAAACACCAACACTGCGAGATTATTGCTCGCGGTGTTTTGTGGTAGTATAGGAGCATGACGAAATATATTTTAGTCGGTGGCTATCCAATGGAGGCAGATGACGGTGGGAAAGCTTTTTGTGAAGCATTTGTTGCTGATGTTCCCGAACCATATCGCATCCTCATTTGCTACTTTGCTCGTCCAATTGCATCGTGGCCAGAGGCGTTTAAACAGGACAAGATGTGGATACAATCATTTTTCCCAGATAAGAGAATTACTTTCCAGCTGGCAAGCGTTGATAAGTTAATTTCTCAGGTGCAATGGGCGCAGGGTTTGTTTTTGAAAGGCGGAAATGCTGAGCAACTCTTGCAAGAACTATTACACCAACATGCTGATTGGCTGAAATTCCTGGATGGAAAAACGGTCGCTGGCACTTCAGCTGGCGCAGATGTACTGGCTCGATACTACTATCTTTTGGATACGCCGGGGATTGCTAAGGGTCTCGGCGTTCTACCCATCAAAGTACTGGTGCACTATCGTTCTGATTATAACGCGCCCAACATCGATTGGGATAAAGCCTACACGGAGCTACAGTCACACGGTGAAAACTTGCCGGTTATTACTCTCCGAGAAGGGGAGTTTAAGATCGTCAAGCAATAATACTTGAGAGGTCAACAATTACTCAACTATTATGTATAGGCAATAATCCCGCGAATTTTCCGACCGTCGGAGACAGTTTCAATCACGCACGTTGGTAACCATTGCCGAAGCAATCGTCGTGTTCGTTGAACCTGCGTCGGATCAAGTTCCAGAGCGATAACCTTGATTGACGGTATCTGGGCAGCTTGTTTGAGAAGTGCTGTAATATAGCGCATCCCGCCGCGCCCACCGTACAGCGCCAATCGTGGTTCAGTCCTGATCGATGGCTCGCGTAACTGTGACGTCGTCAGGTACGGCAAATTGGCAATAACATAGTGCGGTTGTAACTGGTGACGGAATGGCTCGAGAAGCGAACCTGTACGAAAAACAATTGGTGTTTGTAGTTTTGCTAACTGTGCATTCTTGCGGGCAACACGAAGCGCGGCAGGTGAGATATCGCTGGCAATAACTATGGCGCGTGATCGTTGGCGGGCAATAGTGATAGCAATCGCGCCGCTACCGGTGCCGATATCGGCAATCATCGTTGGAGTATGTTGGGGAATATGGGCAAGAAAACTTTCTATGAGTAGTTCAGTAAACGGACGCGGAATGAGAACGTTGTCATTGACACGAAAAAAATTCCCAAAAAACTCCGTCTGACCGATGATGTACGGAAGCGGTTGATGTCGACAGCGATGGGCGATAAAGACAAAAAACTTTTTTTGTTGAGACGGGCGAAGTGACTGCTCAGGGTGTGTCAGTAGGTGCCATCGATCAGTTTGCAGTACATGTGCCAAAAGTACCTCGGCATCAAGCCGGGGAGTTGATGTCGAGTCGGCGAGTTGTTGCATCGCTGTACGAAGCGCTCCACCGATTGTCATGATTGCCGGTGCTGTTCTCGTTCGGCAGCTCGTAAGCCGTCGATCAATGGCTGGATATCGCCGTCCAAGACGTTCGGGATGGTATGGAGGGTGAGTTTAATACGGTGGTCGGTGACGCGGTCCTGCGGGAAATTGTAGGTGCGAATTTTTTCCGATCGATCGCCGCTGCCGATTTGGCTCTTTCGCAGATCGGAATTCAGTTGACGGCGTTCCTCTTCTTGGCGTGCGAGTAGGCGAGAACGCATGACTTGCATCGCTTTTAGTCGATTCTGTGACTGTGAACGTTCATCTTGCATGGACACAGTAATACCGGTCGGAATGTGTGTCATCCGAATAGCTGAATATGTTGTATTAACGGATTGTCCACCCGCCCCGCTGGAGGTTGAGGCAATGATTTTTAAATCTTTCGGGTCGATAACAAGATCTGTTTCCTCCGCTTCCGGGACTACGGCTACGGTCACCGTCGAGGTATGGACCCGGCCATTTTTCTCGGTATCGGGAACACGCTGGACGCGATGAACGCCACTTTCGTGTTTTAGTGAGCGGTAGACAAATTTGCCGTGAATTTCAAAAATAACTTCCTTCAAACCACCGATACCGGTATGGCTTGAGGATAAGAGCGATGTTTTCCAGCCCTGACGTTCAGCGTAACGACTGTACATGCGGAGGAGTTCATTGGCGAAGAGCGCCGCTTCATCGCCGCCTGCTCCGGCGCGAATTTCCACTAGTACATCCTTGCTGTCATTCGGATCAGGTGGATTGAGTTGATCTTCAAGCTCGGTTCGTAATGGAGCAAGCTCTTTGTCGAGTGCAATCAGTTCGGCTTGAGCCATCTGCTGATACTCGGGATCAGAGGCGTCGTTCGTAGCTAGCTGGGCGTCAGCACGCTCGTGTTCGAGTTTTTCGACGCGTTCGCCGAGATCAAGGATGTCGCTAAGTCGGGCATACTCTCGGGAGAGTTGCTGGAGTTTCGTGGTGTCATTGTTGTCGCTGGCTAATTGTAAATCGACCTCCAATTGTTGGCGGCGCTGACGATAGGATTCAAGCGGTGATTGGTCCATGGCTGTGACAAATTATTCCCAAGCATGCGCCGGGGAATGCAAACAAAGGCAGTTACACCTCGTCGCGTGTAGCTTTAGCGACCTTTTTAGCCTTTTTTGCTTCCAGCTTTGTCCGTTTACTACGAACCGGGGTAGTTCCGCTACGCTCAACCAACTTCTTAAAGCGGTCAACGCGGCCAGCAGTATCGACCAAGTTCTGTTTACCGGTGAAAAACGGATGGCAATTTGAGCAGACTTCAACCGGGAGTTCCTCCACGGTTGATCCGGTAACAAAACTCTTGCCACACGAACAGGTGACTTTTGCTTGGTGGGAGTAGGATGGGTGAATACCAGATTTCATAGCCGACTCAGTGTACCGTACTGTGCTGGGCTTGTCAAGACGGAATGGCTGTGGTATACTCGCACCTGCACTTTCGAGCTTCATTATTCGTTTAATCTCACATCTGTCGCTGACACCAGCTGATCCTGCGTTGCCCAATAGGGGACGTCCAGCGGCTATCGACAGAGCGGTCCGTCTATGACGGAAAGAAAGGAATTACCTCTATGCGCGATATCGCCCTGGTTGACATGCTCAAAGCTGGTTTGCACTTCGGACACCAGCAGAGTCGTCGTCATCCGAAAATGGATTCGTATATCTACACGACCCGCGGGGGAGTGTCGATTATTGATTTAGAAAAAACTCGAGAAGCCTTGACCCAAGCATGCTCGTTTGCCCGGGAAGTTGTGGCCAGTGGCGGGGTGGTGACATTTGTGGCGACGAAACGCCAAGCCCGCGATATTGTCATGGCGGCCGCACAAACAGCTGGTATGCCGTATGTTGTCGATCGATGGATTGGCGGGTTGTTTACAAACTTCAATCACGTCCGACAACTGATTATCAACCTTGATTCTCTCAAGACGAAACGTGCAGCCGGGGAGTTGGAAAAATACACCAAGAAGGAGCAGTTGGATTTTGAAGAGGAAATTATTCGCTTGGAAAAACTGGTCGGCGGCCTGGGAATGATGGAGCGATTACCGCAAGCAATTTTTGTGGTCGATATTAAAACTGAGAAAACAGCGGTGCGCGAAGCAAAGGCAGTGAAAATTCCGGTCATTGCGATGTGCGATACCAACGTCAATCCGGTCGATATTCAATTTCCTATTCCCTCGAATGATGATGCGACGAAGGCGATAACGTATGTCGCAGGTGTGTTGGTAGAAGCGATTGCCGATGGTCGACAGCAACATGATCAGCGTCTCGCAACTGCGGCCAAAGAGGCTGCGGCGACACTGGCGGCGGTGAATAACGCTGTCCAGCCAGTTATCGAATAAAGATCAAACCTATGGCTCCAATAACTACTGCCGATATTCAATCTCTACGCCAGCAAACTGGAGTGGGCATGCTCGAGGCAAAAAAAGCTTTAACCGAAGCCAAGGGCGACGCTGCCTTGGCCATAGAAAACCTGCGTAAAGCTGGAAAGAAGCTGGCGGCTTCAAAAAGTGCGCGCACGGCCAAGGAAGGAACGATTGGGACGTATATGCATAGCAATGGCAATGTTGCGTCTTTGGTTGTTGTCTTGTGCGAAACAGATTTTGTGGCTCGGACAGATGATTTTAAGAATTTAGCACACGACATTGCCCTACACATTGCCGCCGCGAACCCGACGTACATTCAGCCAAGCGATGTTCCAGTTGAGATGATTGCCAAAGAAAAGGAAATTTATTGCGAACAATTGAAGGGCGAAAACAAGCCGGAAAAAATGTGGGATACCATTTTAGAAGGAAAGATGAAGAAATTCTACGCCGATGTTTGCCTTCTGCAACAGGTTTATGTTAAAGATGACAGCCTCACTATCGCCGACGTGGTTCAGCAAGCGATTTCCAAACTCGGTGAAAACATTGTTATTAGTAGTTTCTCCCGATTAACGGTCTAAACGCATGTGGATTGATGTTATCGCTGCTGCCATCTTGCTCCTCAGCTTGATCGGATTAGCGATTATCCTCGGACGAAAATTTCCTACCCTAGCCGCGGTTGATCCATCGGCAACTGCCGGTGCTCAAGCCGAACGGAAACAGAACTTGATGGAAGCGCGACTGCGACGGAAAGTAACGACAGCGGTGACGACCGTGGGTGCATTCAGTAGTCCGGTGGCAGCACAGGTTGGTAAGTTTTGGACCGCAGCCCACAAGAAATTGGTTGATCTTGAACATGAGTATAAGGTTCGTTCATTGCCGGTGTTTCTCTCGCGGCGTCAGCGCCGTAAGGTGGATCAAGAAATAGCGGAGATGCTTGATCAGGCTCGAGCCATGGTTGACGATAAAGAATTTACCGCGGCCGAAGAGAAGATACTTCAAGCGGTACGGTTTGAGCCGCGATCGGTGCCGGCTTTTGAGTTGCTCGGCAGTCTGTATATGTCGACAAAAGAGTATGGCCACGCCAAAGAAGTCTATCATTACTTACTGAAACTCATGGGAGATTCTGATGCTATATATGAACACCTAGGCGAAGCGGATATGGCTACAGGAAATCTTGATGCCGCTCGAGATGAAATCCAGGCCGCTGTCAACGTGAATCGAAGTGTGGCGGTTTACCATGTTGAATTGGCTCAGGTGTACATCGAACTTGGCGATCATACAAAAGCCTTTACCAGTATTCAGGAGGCGGCACGATTAGAACCGAATAATCCGAAAATTCTTGATCAGTATGTCGAAATAAGCATCGTTGTCGGTAAGAAGCAGTTTGCGGAAGACGCGGTGGCACGTATTGAATCGGTAAATCCAGAGAACGGAAAAATTACTACTTGGCGAGAGCAAATTGCCATGTTACCGGAGCATCCATTGACAACTACCGAAGAATCAGGTACCACTTCATCCGAAGTTGAATAAGAAACATCATTTACCGTTGTAGTCCCGAAGCGTAGTATCGTTCGGGATCCCGAATCTCGCCGAGCGAGACTTCGGGACTCAGTTCCGTCCGTCTTGCGGGGCTTTACTGGAACGGTTCGAAAGACAAGAATATATGCCGTTGTAGCTCAGTTGGTAGAGCATCTCCATGGTAAGGAGAAGGTCACCGGTCCGATTCCGGTCAACGGCTCCAGAATTTTCGAAGCAGAGCATCATTACATCATGGGCAGTTAGCGAAGTGGTCAAACGCGGCTGACTGTAAATCAGCTGGCCTTGCGCCTTCGAAGGT
>CAIJZX010000030.1 GCA_903825245.1 Candidatus Kerfeldbacteria bacterium | reverse complement strand
TTTCGCGCCACGGATTTCTTACCGCGAGTCATGATGTTGTTGATGAACTTCGCTAAAACGACCGAGTCAAATTTCGGATCAGGGAGAATATTTCGGACGGGTGCTTGTTTACCTCTCATGGAGATTCAGGAATTAGGATGAAGTATTATTTCTTCTCGCTCGGGCGCTTCGCGCCATACACAGACCGACTTTGTCGGCGATCAGCCACGCCTTGTGTATCATAGACACCGCGAACAATGTGATAGCGAACGCCTGGCAAGTCTTTCACGCGACCGCCGCGAATCAATACGATCGAGTGTTCTTGGAGGTTATGGCCGACGCCCGGAATATAGGCGGTGACTTCTTGACCGTTCGACAAACGAACACGGGCAATTTTTCGCAACGCGGAGTTCGGCTTCTTTGGGGTCGTGGTCGTCACTTTTGTACAGACGCCGCGTTTAAACGGACTGCCTTTCGGTAAGTACGTTCGTTCACGATGAACAGCGTTCATGATGGACTCAAGTGCCGGCGTTTTTGACTTTTTCGGCGTTACGCGACGGCCTTTTCGAACGAGTTGATTGATGGTTGGCATAGTGAATTACAGTTTTCCGCCGAGTCTACCTCATGTTAGGCAAAATGGCAGTATCAAAAGTCGCTAAGGAAAGCGACGAAAAAGCGAGTGAAACCGTGCTCACTCTACCATTCATCCAAAGAACTGTCAAACCCCGTTAGAGTGGGGAAGAATAGTTGGTCCCTATTTCTTTATATTGGTGATGGCCTCGGGCGCTCTAACGGGGTCAAACCCACTAGGCCAAACTGCTTAGCCCCAGGATTTTTAAGAGGATATGAACCCCACCCGTGATGTACCACGTCAGGAAATTTCCACCAAGAACCAACATGATGACCAAGATATATATCCCATACCGGTGCAGGGTAACCACGAGCGGGTTGTTCGGCCCAAGCCACGCAGAGAGCAGGTGTGACCCGTCAAGCGGGGTAATTGGCAGGAGATTAAAAAGCGCTAAAGAGGCGTTAATAATCATTAAATAGGCTAAAAACGTCCCGAGCAGATTCCCGTTCGGCAAGCCAGAACCAGCGAAGAGTAAAATATACCCAGCGAGGGCCATGAGGAAGATATTCGATATTGGCCCGGCGATCGCTACCAACGCCGATCCCCAACGGCGAAAACGAAGGTTGTAGGGGTTAAACGGCGCCGGTTTTCCCCAACCAATACCAAAACCGGTAAAGGCGGCCAACATCATGAAAATAGTGCCGAGGAGATCGAGGTGTTTGATCGGATTGAGCGTGAGCCGGCCCAGCATTTTCCCCGTTTGATCACCCTGGAGATAGGCGCTGAGAACGTGTGAGAATTCATGAAAACCGACTGATAAAATCAAAGCCAAAAAGAAGATCAGGGTGGTATAAACGGAGCTTTGGCCGACGGTGAACATAGTGATAGGTCGAGGTGATTCCAGGCTTGCCTTTCTTGCTGAGCCGTGCTATCGTAGCACAGCTCATCGAATTTGTCTTGATTTTCCTATGGTTCCGTTAGACAGCCCTACATCGAAGGATACTCGTCTGACAGACCATATACCACTTATTGAATAACTGTCTAACGGGATGGCACGAACATGTACCGTCTGCGGCCGCGGAGCTATGAATAGCTTCACCCGCAGCCACTCCAATATCGCTACCAAGACCAAACAGCACGTCAATTTGCAAACCGTTCTCAAAGACGGCAAGCGAGTCAAGGCGTGTGCCGCCTGCATTCGTACCGAAACGAAGCACCTGAAGGCGAAGGTCTAACCCCACCCCATCCTCCCCTGAATACAGGAGAGGGGGTTTCCACCCCTGACCCCTCCCCTCGCGGAAGGCGGTTTTGCAGAAAAGAAAAAGACGATAGTTAGTCGCCTGTAGTTATTTCTTCCGAAGTCAGCGCCATATTGAGACACTGCCGAATGTGCCCACCGCGTTCGTGATCGAGGAAGATAGTGATCGTGGTCGCATGACCGTATTCATCAGCCACTTGATGGTAGCTACGGTGAGACATGATGACGAGAATATTTGTAAACTCACCGCCCTCCGAACTATCTTCAATGTAATTCCCTTCGTCCAAAGATTCAGCGATGGTCTTTTTGCTTGGTCCGAATTCCTCCTCATTCAGATCAACGTCAATCATCTTTGGCCAATTGCACCGGTTCCGGTATGCGAGCCACGCGTTGGTCTGGTACGGCTTTGTGTCTAACATGGTCACAAGATTATGCCGGTGCTCGGGTCGATACAAACGACGGATCCTGATGAACAACTGATCGCTGGGTTCCCAGTCCTGCTCTACCGCCCAAAGGAATGGAAATTCCTTGAGCAACCGATCGAGAAGGTGTTGGTCAACCAAGTTCTTGCTCCTGTTACTGAACGACAGATCGTTACGCATTGTTGCCTCCTGGGCATTCCGCCCTTTGACCCGGCTGGGTGCTGGAGTTTTAAGGTACAACGTGGCTGTTGTTTATCTACTCCGAAATCGGACAGCTGTCAAGAATAGCAATCATGCGGCAGTAAGCCTACTAGGTACGTGATGCGTGTTTCTTAATGGGACTGAGTCCCATTAAGAAAAACCACCCAGATTCAGCTAGGTGGATAAGGGAATCAGGCGCCCATTTTGACTTCACACGTGACCTGACCGTCATTACCGATCCAGGCGGGCAACCACCGCGATTTTAATTCACGTGGAAATTGCCATGACCCAGCTCGATCGGGTCGGGAAGGAACAATGTGGAGCATTTTTTCTGCCATCGTCTCGTGTTCGAGGTGCAAGCTGAAACGGTCGAACAGAACTCTCAAACACAGGCCTCCCCACGCACACACCTGATCGTACTTTTGTCCGTATTCGAGACGCGAACCGAATTTTACCTCGATGGATTCTTCCTTGCCACCTTCTCCAACCGATGTCAAACGGATGCACAACGCTTGCTTTGGCATGAGCTCCTCCTTGCAAAGGATGAAGCGACATAGTTCCGCCAGGCCAGTTAAACAAAACTGTCAAATATTGTCAACATAAAAACCGCTCAACGTTAGTCGAGTGGGAGCAGGGACGGATTGAGCGCAATCGAGAAGTACGAAGCGGTCGTTGATTTTTTCGGATCGAGACCAAGTTGCTGGATCGTCTCATTCACGACTTCAACGCCATTATCATGACGCCGAGTCAACCGTATCTCCGTCACTTGCTGCTCTTCAACAACTGTACCGCCAGGGTTTGTCAACGTGACAACATCAAGCGATAAGAGGACACCAGGAAGCAAGAAGAGCCGACGAGACTTACGAACATAGACGAGCGCCTCATGATAATACTTCATTAACGCCTGTACTGTTACTGCTTCTATCGAACAGGTAAAAACAAATCGCTCACCAACCACACCAACGTGTGGGCCTTTGTAGGTCAACATCAAGCGACCCGATTCATCACGAATACGTAACTCTTCACCGGTCGCGGCCAGATTCCGATCTTTGGCCGTAAAGTACCGATCGTATCCCTGGAATGATCCTAGATACTCAGCGCCAAGCTCTGCCATTCGACCGAGCGGTGGCCATCCGGCAACTTTTACTTGGGCCAATTGGCTCGCTTGTCGCGCTGTTTCTGTCTCTGGCCGATAATCATTATTGATAATGATGTCAGCATATTGACGCGTCGTCGTGACGTGTTCATATTGCTTCGGAATTGCCGTTTGCGCCAGTTCAAACAGAATGTCGTTCGGCTCGCGCTTCTTCCGCACAATATCACGAAGCACACGACGAATAATCTGACCGTGAACATCAACGTCTACATACACACCAAGATCTCCATGTATACGAATACTGTCATGTAAAGCAAACAAACCCTCAGCAATAATAATCGGTTGTGAGGATACCGATTCACTCCCAACACGTTCACTTTCGCCAAAGTCGTACATCGGAATCGTGGCATTCTGTCCGTTTCGTAAATGCTCTAATTGTTCTCCGGCATCATCGAGATCGAGTGCTAATGGTTCATCCCAGGAAATTTCGTGTCCGTACTGTTTCTGAAGAACAGCTAAACCGCGCTTCCCGCGATAAAACATATCGATAGGAAAAATCATAGAACGTCCTGGGAAAGCCTGTAATAATCTTCCTGCGCCTTGACTCGTTTTTCCTGAAGCTGTGCCACCAGCTAGGAGTATGACGAGATGGCGTTCCGGGTGGTCATCGACAAAACGCCTGACACCCTCAATAAGGACAGTTAAGCCTTCGTCAATGGTTACATCATGCCCTACAATGGACGTCAGATACGAAAGTAATTCCTGATGAGTGGTACTCATCCTTTCATTATCCGCCACTCGAAGAACAGCAACGCAAACCAACCAGCTAGTTGGACAAACCACAAGAATTGCTGAATTTGCTCCGCGCGGTGTTCGGTGGAAATACTAAAGTGATCTGCCGCTACCGAAGAAATATCTTCTAAGCTTTCCAAAACTTGTTTGATACTTTCTCGCCAGCGATCAAGGTGAAGTTTCTTACTGGCCAAAGCATACAACCGACCGGCGTACCAATCCCCGATCAGCTGAATGTCGCGTTCAGCATGTTCGAACTCAGCTACTGATTGCGTTCGCAAACGCATCAACTCGGTCATCATTTTTCGTACTTCTTTATTGGAAATTTTCGGTACACGTTGCAGAATGTCAACCATCGCATCCAGGCGCTGGTCAATCAATTGGTCGAGACGTCGCAAACGAAGAAGATTAACATTAGCTACTTCCAAGACATCTATCGTATCTTGCCAATCACCGTCGGTATCGAATACGAACGCACCGTCCCAATCGACGATAGTGAGATCGTTCTTCGCATACTGTAAACTCGATTCGCGAATTGTTTTTTGAATTTCCGAATCGCTAAGTTCCGTACTTTCACTCTTCAGGAGCGGCACAATCCGATCCGCATATTTCAGAAACTTAAGCGGATCACCGGAATACGCCTTGACACAGAAAAACGTAAACTCTTCTTTGAAATCCGGCTCTGTTTCTTGTTGGAAGAGAAGTTTTTCTGCGGCCTGCAACATCGCGTCTTTCAGCGCGAGCACGTTGTCGCCAAACATGTCATCGTACTCGGCTTTCGCCTCAACGATAAAGTTCTCCGGCGGCACCGCTTTCAAGGTCAACGTTACATTCACCCCCTGGACAACTATCTTTTGCTCCTTCAATTTCCGGTATTCCGGTAGATGGCTGGCGTAGGTCGGAAAACTGCGCACCGTCTTCAGCGGTGTTAAGCCCTTGGTCGAAACATTCGATGCGCTTTGGCCGATAGCAACCGCGAGTATTGTCCCGGGAAGTTTTGTTTTTTTCGGTGACATGGTTATTCGGCTTTCGGCAACGTCATCTTTTCCCACATTTCTTCACCTTCCACAAACTCTTCGTGCTGACCGCCCGGCGTGCCACTCATACAGGAAACACACTCACCGAATTGCTCACCGGCTTTGTAGTGATGCTGATAACCGCAGGGTAAGCAAACGTAATCGCCTTCCTTAGGAACACTATCGCCTTTGCTAAATGGTTTATCCATCAATGTATTCGTGTCGTCCATACGCTATGTACTTAGTAAATAGTTGGTACAAAAATAAGTTTCGGTCCGGGAATCGTGTGACGATCGGCGACTTTTGAAGCGGCAAACGATTCCGGTTTCGTTCGCGCCATATACCCATGAGCAACAATCATACCGACAAGTTCTTGAATCATGGCTCGCGTCGGACCCACCTCGCCGACGTCGACGTGGATTTCAATGTGATGCTTCAATAACGGTTGTAGTTCGGGTATATATTCTAGTTGCTGAGCCATGGCAATTGACGCCATCGCCTCGGCATACATTCTATCACGAAGTGTATGGATTTTCGATGACAGTTTCCGCTGCCAGTAATATATTCCACCATTGCCGACACGATGCAGTACGATAGCGGTTACTAAATAGACTTGTCCACCGCGTCCCGGTAATGAATCAGACCCCACAATCAGACGATAATCTCGATCAGTTTTTTGTTGCACAAAATCCCGCATTCGCGCCACGACTTGCGATTGATCGACCGTTCCATAGGTTGGACTGTTGAACTGTTCGGTTGAGCCCATACGGCGCCAATTCTGTCTTCCAGCGGAATCACTCAGTCCAGGATTCACGTCGGAAATACAGTATAGCGTTTTTCTTCACCGTTCGCAAATCGAACAATTACAAGACGCCTCCTTGGGACGTACTTGGGTCACCTGAAAGACGCCTAGGATTATGGGCTAATCTTTCCGCACGCCCTCGTAGGGAATCCCCTGATGGCCGCGATGCGCATGCTTGCGAATCACATGGAGACGCGCGAGATCACGTTCAAGTTTCGCTGTTACCGACGCATATTCGGAATGATCTTCTCGAATTTCTTCCTTCAACTTTTTCGCGCGAGCAATCGCTTCATCAACACGCTGTTGATCGATTTCGGTCACATGCTCCGCAGTATCTGCCAAGACCACCAATTGATTTCCTTGCACTTCGAGAAATCCCCCGCCGATGGCGTATGGTTCGGCAGTGCCGTTTTTCGTAATGACAAGTTCACCGGCTTTCAAAATCGTCGATAACGCTACGTGATTCGCTAATACCGTAATGTACCCGGTCGTCGTCGGCAACGTCACGCTCTCGACAACATCTTTATAGACTTGCCGTTCCGGGGTCGCAATAATGAGTTCGAATGTTTTAGGCATGGTCGCGGAGTTCACCGGTTAACCAATGATAATAGTTGTGACTGACATCATGAATGTCGATTGTACCGATAAACGGAACTTTGTCGCTATGCTTCTTTACAATCAACAGTTTCGCTTTCGCCACATGACGCGGTAAGGTCATGGCCGTGAGAATTACGCCTTTCCCTTTTGACAGTTTCTTTTTCTTCGGCGGCCAATAATACATCGACGATGTTTTTGGGAGCACATCAATACACGCCACGAATCGTAATTTCAATAACGCTTGGCCGATTTTGGCGGCTTCGGCCGTACTGTTGCAGCTGACGATGATTTGTTTGATAGTCATAAAATCGGTTTTACTCTTTTACTGGAATGAGTATGAATTTATCACCGATCGCTTGTTCCACAGCTTTACGAATGATTTCATCATCCCGACGGCCATACTCTTTTCGATTGCGTATCTCAACTCGCGTACCCCGATCAATGATTTCCCAGTCAGCACCGATAAGTTCTTCCAACTGCTGGATGATATTCGACGGAACGTCCATGGTCTTCTCTGCTGCAAGATGTTCAACATTAAATACATATTCTTTTTCGTGAGCATCAAGGCCAAACTCAACCCACGCTTTCAATTTTCTCGGTTGGAGTTCTTGTTCAGAATGATGTTCAGTACGTTCCATTCTTATTCCCGGACTTCCTCAATTGAACCTTTCATGTAGAAATTCTGTTCCGGTACATCGTCGTGCTTACCGTCCAAGATTTCTTGGAAACCACGAATCGTTTCGGCGAGCGGAACATACTTTCCCGAACGGCCAGTGAAGACTTCGGCTACGAAGAACGGTTGGGACAAGAATTGTTGAATTTTTCGAGCGCGACTAACAGTCAATTTATCGTCATCGGACAATTCTTCCACGCCGAGAATAGCGATAATGTCTTGCAAATCTTTGTAGCGCTGGAGAACTTTTTGCACACCGCGAGCGACTTTGTAGTGCTCTTCACCGACAACGAGCGGGTCGAGAATCGTAGAGGTCGAATCAAGCGGATCGACAGCTGGGTACAAGGCGCGTTCAGCGAGCGAGCGGGACAATACGACGGTTGAGTCTAAGTGACCGAAAGTCGTCGCTGGCGCCGGGTCAGTTAAGTCGTCAGCCGGAACATACACGGCCTGCACCGAGGTGATTGAACCTTTGGTAGTCGAGGTAATGCGTTCTTGCAATGCACCCATTTCTTCGGCCAGGTTCGGCTGGTAACCGACAGCTGACGGAATACGACCCATCAAGGCTGATACTTCCGAACCGGCTTGGGTGAAGCGGAAAATGTTATCGACGAAGAGCAAAACGTCTTTGCCTTCTTGATCGCGGAAGTACTCGGCCATGGTTAAACCGGTCAAACCGACGCGTTGGCGAGCTCCCGGCGGTTCATTCATTTGACCGAAGACCAGTGCGGTTTTGTCGAGCACGCCGGAAAGTTTCATTTCATGGTACAAATCATTTCCTTCACGAGTTCGTTCTCCGACACCGGCAAAGACCGAGTACCCGCCGTGTTCGGCGGCAATGTTACGAATCAATTCGGTGATGACAACCGTCTTTCCGACACCAGCTCCACCGAATAAACCGACTTTTCCGCCTTTAACGAACGGCGCAATCAAGTCGATGACTTTAATGCCGGTTTCGAACACTTCCGTTTTCACCGATTGTTCGGAAAATTCTGGCGCTTCGCGGTGAATCGGCAAAACGTGCTTGCTGGTCATCGCTTTCCCGCCATCAATCGCTTCACCCGTCACGTTCAACATGCGTCCGAGCGTTTCCGGACCGACCGGCACCGTAATCGGCGCGCCGGTATCAACGACTTCCTGGCCGCGGAATAAACCGTCCGTCGAGCTCATGGCTACCGCGCGAATAACATTGGCGCCCATGTGCTGTGAAACCTCTAATACCAGCGGCACATCGCCTTTGCGCTCAACTGTCAGCGCATTCAAAATAGTCGGCAAGTTGCTTTCGAACTTGACGTCGACGACTGGACCGATGACTTGGTGGATGACTCCGTTCTTGTGATGGGATTTTGGCATAGGCGTAAATTATGATTCGAGGGCGGCGCGTCCGGCGGAAATTTCCGACAGATCTTGCGTGATCGACGCTTGGCGCGCCTGGTTAAAGGTTAAGGTTAAATCATCGATTAAGTCACCGGCTGCATCGGAGGCACTCTTCATGGCCACCATCCGCGCCGCTTGTTCGGAGGCATTCGTTTCTAAGACCGCGCGATACAATTGCATTTCCACAAGCCGCGGTAATATATATTCGAGCACCTCGTCAGCATTCGGCTCAAATTGATATTCAAATGAGGCGAGTTCCGAAGTTTTTTCTTCGGCTTTTTTCTCGTGATCACCGTTCAGGAAACCAGCGGTGTTGAGCGGCAATATTTGACGAAGTTTCGGTTGTTGCACAAGCATCGATACAAAATCCATATAACCGACGAGAACGCGATCATAGTCGCCGGAGAGAAAACGATCAATCGCCATTTTCGCCATCGGCCGAATACCGAGCACATCAGTCACCACATCTTGCTTCGGGAATTCGGCGGAAATCGGTATTCCATGCTGGGACAGAATCATCTTGCCCTTGTTTCCCATCAAAATCACTTCGGCAGAAACTTCGGTTGTTGTGAATAATGCTTTGATTCCTCGAGCAACGGTGGCAGTAAGTTGCGTATTAAATCCGCCGACTAAGCCGCGATTCGAAGCGACTAATATCACGCCCACCTTTTTCGTCTCCAGTCGTTCGACGAGCAACGGATGCTGCGACGATTCGGTTCGCTGGGCTAAATTCAAGAGCATGTCCCAGGCGCGATCGGTGTACGGCCGAGTCGCCAAAACAGCGGCGCTAGCTTTGCGCATTTTTGCGCTCGCCACCAGCTCCATCGCTTTGGTGATCTTCTTGGTACTCGTGACGGAACGAATCCGTCGCTGTATATCGCGTCCGGCGGAAGGCATCCCGTTAGAAATTTAGATAAATAAACATGGCGGCATCGTCATACTTTCGTTGCTGTCTGTTGCTTGTCGGTTGAGTATTCATGTGTGGCAATTTCAGACGGGACAAGTTATCGCGTTTGCGTATAGTCAGTAAGAATCGTTTTCAATTCATCTTCGAGTTCCGGCGTCAAATCTTTTTTGTCACCAACCGCGTCAACCCACTTCTGTCCGCGCGTGTCGAGATAGTCATGTAATCCGGCTTCGAATGCGGCGACATCATCAACGGCAACCGCATCCAAAAACCCGTTCAACGCCGCGTAGAGAATCGCTACTTGGTGTGCGACGCTCATCGGCACATATTGTCCTTGTTTCAAAACTTCGGTAATGCGTCGGCCGCCGTCAATTTGCTTCTTGGTTGCTTCATCAAGGTCTGATCCGATTTGCGAAAACGCTTCGAGGGCACGGTATTGCGCTAAGTCGAGCCGCAGTTTCGAAGCTACTTTTTTCATAGCTTTTGTCTGCGCGGCTGAACCGACGCGCGAGACGGACAAACCGACGTTGAGAGCCGGACGAATACCTTGGTAGAACAAATCTGATTCGAGATATATTTGACCATCCGTAATGGAGATGACGTTGGTCGGAATGTAGGCTGAGACGTCGCCGGCTTGCGTTTCGATAATCGGCAAGGCCGTTAATGAGCCGCCGCCGAAATCCTTGTTCAGCTTGGCCGCGCGCTCAAGGAGACGTGAGTGTACGTAGAAAATATCGCCCGGATAGGCTTCACGTCCCGGTGGGCGTCGGAGCAAGAGCGATACTTGGCGATAGGCCCAGGCATGCTTCGATAAATCGTCGTAGACCACAAGCACGTCTTTGCCTTTGCTCATGAAGTACTCGCCCATAGCACAACCGGCGTACGGCGCAATGTAGGACAATGATGCCGGGTCAGATGCGCCGGCCACAACGACGGTGGTGTAACTCATCGCTCCCGCTTCTTGCAGTTTTGCGACGATGCGCGCGATCTTCGATTCCTTCTGGCCGATGGCGACGTAAATGCAAATCACATCTTGGCCTTTTTGATTGATGATGGTATCAACGGCGATTGCGGTTTTTCCGGTTTGGCGATCGCCGATAATCAATTCGCGCTGACCGCGACCGATTGGGATCATGGCGTCGATCGCTTTGATGCCGGTTTGCAACGGCACAGTGACTGATTGTCGAGTAATGACGCCTGGCGCAATTTTTTCTACCGGCGCGAATTCTTTGCTGGCAATCGTCCCTTGGCCGTCAATCGGTTCACCAAGCGGATTAACCACGCGGCCGACCACGTTCGGACCGACCGGAACTTGGAGAATTTTTCCGGTGGCTTTGGCGGTCTGCCCTTGGGTAATGCCGGTGGTCGAACCAAGAATCATGACGCCCACGGTGTCTTCTTCGAGGTTGAGTGCCACGCCCATCGTCCCGTTGGCAAATTCCACCATTTCCTGCGATTGGACGCTCCCTAAACCCGATAACCGCGCAATACCATCGCCGACATCAAGCACGGTTCCGACTTGGCTGGTCGTCGCCGAGGCGGTGAAATCCGTCAGTTCTTTCTTTAAAACATCAAGGATGGTTTCTGACATACGCTTAGGAATTGATCAAGTGTTGATGAAGTTGGCGGAAACGAGTCTGAAGTGAACTGTCAATTTCGTCGTCGCCGACCCGGAGGACGAGCCCGCCGCGGAGGGCAGGTTCGACCGTCAGGTCGATGACGACACGACCGAGAACATCAGTCAGTTCGTCGGTAATGTTCTGAGCATCTTCGGTGGTCGCGGCGGTCACACGGACGCGCGTTTGCTTGGCTGCCGTATCCGTGAAACGTTCCAGGTGGGCAATGATGCGCGGCATCAGTTTCATCGCCCGATGACGACGTACGAGTTGTAACCAATGTTGAACAACCTCATGGCGTTCAGCACCTGTGCTATCGACAGTGCTTTCGAATAAAAGTTGGGCGTAGGTGGTGGCGGAGAGTCGTTTCATCCCGTTAGACAGTCAATTTTTTAGTGGAGGAAGTTTGCATAGTGCGATATATGGAAGATGGGCTGCCTAACAGGATCATGCATTTCCGAAGATGAAGTAACCGAATCCCTGGCGCGTAACGATTTTCAAACTCTGCCAAATATCGTCGAGCCAAATGATATTGTCCGCCATCCAGACGATCCACGCTTCGCGCGTCTTCGGCAACGTCCGTCCCCATGGCCAGAAGTGTGTGCGAATGGCGTGAAGAATGCGCGGATGTTCGCCATACTGGCTAGCCGCTTGATGGGCGATGCGGAAGTGATGTTGGTCGGCGTTCACGAACCGTTGGCGTTCCGGCGCGTGACCGTGATACCAATCGTGGAGAAAACCGGCTCGCGCGGCCACCACAACATTGGCGTGGAATGCCGTCGCTAAGCGGTACGACAGTTGGCCGACGGCGTAGTTGTGATCAAAACGATCGCGCCGCCAATGTGCAGTGGTACGATGCAACTCCTGAACATCAGGATGGCTCAGGAGATCACGAATGAAGAGATCGTACCGGCTGGACATTAGGACTGTACCTCCTTTAACGCGGCGACTGCTTCCTTGGTCATAGCGCTTTTCGTTTTGGCGTCGAGCGCTACCGCCACGACTTTTTCCGACGCGGCCACGATAATATCGGCCAATTCGACTTTCGCCTTATTGACCATCGTTTCGCGTTCGCGTTCCAGAAGCTTCTTCGTTCGTTCCAGCGTGGCCATCGCTTCCGCCTGTGCATCTTCGGCTAACTTCGCTTTCACGGTCTCGCCCTGCTTCTTTGCTTCATGGACAATCGCTAGCGCTTCCGTCTTCGCGGCTTTGAGGATTTCCACTTTATCTTTCTGAATGGCCGCTAACTCTTCCGACGAACGCTTGGCGGCAGATAAGCCGTCGCCGACGGTTTTTTGCCGTTTTTCCAAGACGTCCATAATCGGACCGAAAGCGAATTTCCGCAACACCCACAGCACGATGAAGAACGTGATGGTGTTGGCGATCAGGAGCCGCCAATCAATGCCGAGTTTTGAAAATAATTCTGACATGGAATGTGTTTCTCAGCTTCGTTACGGTGCTCCTCCTGCCTGAGGAGGAGCTGCACGAAGTGCTGAGGAGGAGGGAGTTAAACGAACTTGATGATCAACGCGACGACGAGCGCGTAAATAGCGATAGCTTCGGCAAAGGCCATGGCCAAGAGCATCGGGACTTGGATCTTTCCCGCGGCTTCCGGATTACGACCGATTGCTTCCATACCTTTCGCGGCCAAGAGGCCGATGGCTAAGGCTGGGGCGATACCACCGACGGCGATTGCGATCGCGGCGGCGAAGAGTTTTGCTGCATCTGCTGACATAGGATTGTCTATGAGTGAGTAAACCTAATAAGTAATGTTAGTGCGCCGCTTCGGCGGTGCCTTCCTCATGTTCGTGGCTGGTGGCCGCGATGGTGAAGAAGACGAGGGTGAGCAGGGCGAAGACGAAGCCCTGAATGAGACCGACAAACAACTCGAGGAAGTAGAACGGAATCGGTGCGACGTATGGTACGAGATTAGAAATGACCAGTAACAGCACTTCACCGGCAAAGACATTGCCGAATAACCGGAAGGAAAACGAAATGACTTTCGTGAATTCGGAAATAAACTCAATCAACCCAACGAAGGTAAAGGTCGGATTCGGATTGAAGAATTTTTTTAAGTACTGCTTACCGCCGACATAGATCGTGCCAAATACTTGCGCCGCGACTTGGGAAATCAAGGCGATAGCAATCGTCATATTCAAGTCAGCCGTTCCGGCGCGCAGGAACGGAATCAGCACTTTATGGCCTTCGACGACTTCGCGCAATCCGATCGTGCCGAACAGCGGAATCAAACCGAACCAGTTCATGGTTACCACAAACAGGAAAATCGTGGCGATAATCGGGAAAAACTTCTTCGATTTTTGATGGTCGTTCGTCACGCCGTCCATCAAGTTCAGCAAAAATTCGATCACCAGTTCCGCGCCGGCCTGCAATTTTCCCGGTTTAGCTTTGGTGCGTTTACCGATCGCCCGCGCCAGGAGCATTAACGCCCCGGCCGCCACCAACGACCCTAACATCGAGTTCGTCACCGGAAAGCTTCCAATATGGAAGATCGGTTCAGCGGCGAGTGAGATATTCAGAGCGGTCATTGAGGCTTAGGGGTGTTGAATTCGCGGATTATCCGCGTAAATTTACGAACGAGGAGGATTGACGTGGCGATTATCGCTAGGACAACGCCGGCGAGAAACAACCACGGTTTGGTATGAAAACGACCGTCAGCCCATCGCCCAGCGAGGGCGAAGATGACGAGCGGTACAGCTATCGTATAGCCAAGTTCCCAGGCCATACCTAGGGCTTGCCAGAGGGCTTTTCGTTGCGGTGAATCCATATCGAATAGTGTACAGGAAAAACAAGAAAAGAGCGCCAGCATTTTACTACTTTTCAGCCTACCGCGCAAGGGTACAAATTATTTTTGGCTAATATTAGCCAATTTTCTATTATTTTATTGACGTATTCTTCCAATGGTATAGTGTTTTATCTGTTATCTTAGCCACAAGTCGTCCTTTTACAGCGGAGGCGAAAGGAGGGAGCCTTGAAAACCGGAAGTGCCAATCGTATGAAACGAATTGGATACCTCCAACACATCGGGAGAATGATCCGACGCGTCACGTCGTCACCAAGCCATGCCACCATCAACGAGCGTCGATTGATCGAGATCTTTGAACATCGGTTAGTCGAAGATCCTCATGCGCCAACGTGGCTCATCAAGATCGAGCTTGGTACCCTGGTTCAGGATTACCAGGGAATTGATGTCGTCGTAACGACCAATAACGGTCCGCTGTTCGTCCAAGTGAAGAGTTTGGTTATACAGGCCAAGCAATTCGATCGTCGGCGAAGTATGAAGCGGTATAACGGCGAACGCCAGTTGCGCGTCGGGATCGTCATCGTCAATGACCGTTTGACAGATTGCGAAATCTATCGCGCCGCATTGACCGAATTCAAAAACCTTCGTGAAGCAATGTCACTCCACGGTAAGTTCTTACCGAAAGGAGATGGTCATGGACGATCAGCAGATCAAAACTGACGATGACTCCCCGTCTGGATATTGGAACGACCTCGCCGACACGTTGAAATTCCTGTTCTCCCCGCTCTGTCACTTCTTCGAAGATCATTTCACGCGCACGCGTGATAACCGCCCTGAGTAATCTCGGGCGTTTTTCTTTTCCGTATTCTTCGTAACGTTTATGACGTATGCAACCCGACCCAAAACGTTTTCCCATCTTGCAACCATTGCACAACCGCCGCAATAAGTTTTTTCGGTAAAACATTTTCGCGTTCGAGGTCGGTAATCAGCATCCAAGAAAATTCTATGTGGCCGACTTCTTTCGATTGCGCTGAATGGTCATCAATCGTGGCATCAAACAGCACATTCAGTTCGTGATACGGCGAGCCATCATTATCAAAAAGATTTTCCACGCCACCGATAAATTTCGCGCTCAGCAGTTTGACGCCGAGCTCTTCCTGCATTTCGCGCCGCAAACCTTCGACGACATCTTCGGTAAACTCAACTCCCCCGCCAGGAAAGAAATAATACTTCTTTCCCTCGAGACGGCACAACAAAAGTTTACCATCATGTTGGATAATTGCGCGGGCATTGATGCGGGTGTTATTCATAGTACTATTTCTAGCGTAGTGCAAGCAAAGATTTCGCAATTAATGACAAAGGGGAATTTAGTCAGCGTTGTAATAAACTGGAATAGACTACAGCTGCATCTGCCGTGATTGTTGCTGCTGTCGACGGCGACGTTGATCACCCTCCTCTGTCTCTTTTGCTTTTCTATGATCTTCGAGGGAAAGGCCGTCAGGTCCAAGTAGAGCCTCAGCAGATACAACTAATTTACCCTGCGGCGTGTCAAAAATAGCACGAATTCCGTCAAACCAAATCATTGGACCGTTGATTGCTCCATAGTGCGTTCGAAATCCAATAGACCGCAGTGCCGGTGAGTGCCGCTCAGCTTTGCTATATGCCCTATCCGGAGATATGCCAGCTTGAATTTTTTCCCAATCAGTTTCAGGTAATGGCAGTGCATCCGAATCGGGTCCGATTGGGAATCGCTCGAGCACCCCTTTCGCCATCAGTTCCTCAACCTTCCCCCGTAAACCTTCCGTCCGCGTTAAATATTCAATTGATTTTGATCCAGAGCGAATGGCATCAATCAAGCTACATAATTCTGGTATTTCATATGTTTTTTGAGTACCTTGAATTCCTGAAAGCTGACGTAGCACAGCGTCAAGTTCATCGAAGTTCTTCGCCGCGTGAAGGTCTTGAGCGTGATTACGAATTTCTAATGCTCGGCGCGCGGCTTCGCGAAAACGCTCTGGCACGCGTTCAATGATGTTCCCAAAGGGTTTTGCGGCGCTCTCCGCTAGTAATTCCTCCTTCGTTAAACCCCGAAGAATAACCGTCGGCATCTCTTGTTCTGAAAACTCCGTCGTTGTTTCTGGCGGAATATACCCGCCTTGCTCAATACTCATGGTATATCTCTCTTAGTTATTCTGTCGTAGGTTTCTCTAACACCATCGGTTCAATCGTTGTTTCTGTTTCCGAAATTTTCACGACGTCCTTATCAATCTTCTTGAATTCTTTGTAGGCGAGGTTGTACTGATTGACCGTCGTGCCCATCGAGGCGCCGAGCTTTTGCATGTAGCCGTCGTAGGATTGAATGTGCTTTGCCAGGACTTCGATGTTCTTCCGAATTTCTTTCGCCGACTCTTCGATTTGCATGGCGCGCAATCCTTGCAAGACAGTTTGCAAGTACGCGAAGAATGACGTCGGGGAAACGATGATGACGTGCTTTTCCTTAAACGCGTAATCAATCAAATCGCGCGAGGAGACGCCGGCAGCGCCGACTTTGTTGACGAGCAAATCGTAGTAAATGCCTTCGGCCGGAATGAACATAAAGGCGAAGTCCATCGTATTTTCCGCCGGACGAATGTATTTCGAGGTTTCGTCAATACGATTTTTCAGGTCTTGCTTGAATTGCCGTTCGACAGCATCATGGTCGGATCCGGGATTTAATTCGGACAGACGATTGTAGTTTTCTAAACTAAACTTCGCGTCAACGGGAATAATTTTATCTTGCAAGAATATTGCCGCATCGACAATTTCGCCGTCCTTGAATTTGTACTGCAATTTATAGTGTTTCGGCGGCAGAACGTTTTTCAGCACCGTTTCAAGGTAATATTCGCCGAGCACGCCGCGTTGTTTCGGATTATTGAGCGTGTCTTGCAATTTTTTCAGTTGGTCGGCGAAACTGACGACTTGGCGGTTCGTCTCGTCGAGTTTTGTGAGTCGTTCCGTTACGCGTTCGATGATCTTCGCGCTTTCGCCGAATTGCGACTGAATCGATTTTTGCATCGAATCATTCTGCCGATCCATGCGTTCGTGAATCGCCCGCAAATCCTCCTTAATCAACAGCGCGGTCTGGTCTTTCCCCTGCGCGTTTTTCCACTCGTTCAAGACTTGGGTCGTCGCGGAGAGCTTTTGGATGACGAAAATAACGGCTCCGAGAGAGATGATTGCAATGGCGATGAGAATATATGTCATACCCACACTGTACCAGGTATCTTCAGTTATTGACAAGGTGGGCGTTTTAGGCTAGTATTGAGCCCCGTTTTTGAAGTTCTCTCGCTCTTTCCACCATCGGAGGATTGATGTCTACCGTGAACGACTATGTCGTCCCCCGGCAACGAAGAAATCCGTTCCGAAAGGTTCCCACCTCGAACATTCTCGCTAGTTGGAACCCGACCGGTTCGCCTGTCATCACCGACGATCTGCGGACCATCGCCCATTTCGAGATCAACGGGCGGCTCCTGATGATCCACGCGTGGTTTCGGCGCAAGGAAATTTCGTTGACTCGGTCGGTGTGGACTACGTCCGTCACCCGCTCGATCGACCGCCTTCGTGCGCAAAGCCAGAATCACGAACTGCACGACGCCTACATGTTGCGTCACGCGCTTCGCAACCTCGGTCCGAAGCACCGTTATTCTCAATTCGAAGGCCAGCGGCTCGATCCGTGGCTAAACCGTGACCAGCAAGCCGAGCCTTTGCCGAAGCGAATGCTGGCGTGGCACTACGCCACACTCATCCAGACGTACTGGGTGCAAGTGCTGGCCGAACTGCCGGAGGAATTCCTGACGAATCCGGTGCTGTGCATCAAGCGGCTCGATGACCTGCAAGAGGCGTGCTTCGCCCTCAATAATCTCTCCTGGCACCGACAGGCAACGAAGAATCGACGCCACGAACAGCGAAGTATGGCGCTCGCGCTCTATGAAGCGAGTCTGTGGCTCCTAGCCAATCTGGAGGTTGCTCCGATACCGCTATCAAGGCACTTCATGACCTCCGACGGCAACGACATCCTGACCAATCGTCGCGACGCCACGCGTCACCTGCTCCTGGCTACCGTGTCTCACTGCGCACTCTGTTGCTCACCGTAACGCTCTTTCCCTGGCCACCGAAAAGGCCACATCCCAATCAGGTCATCTCTCGCGAGGCGGCCTGTTTTTATGTTTAGAAATATCCTTAATGGGACTGAATCCCATTAGGCTCGTAGAATTACTACGGCAATCGAAAGAATCGTTGCGCGTTTTCTGTCGTCACTCGCGCAATTTCCTCAACCGATACCCCGCGCACTTCGGCGATTTTCTTCGCTACTTCCGCCACGTAGAACGGTTCATTGCGTTGGCCGCGATGCGGTACCGGCGCGAGGAACGGCGCGTCGGTTTCAATCATCATCCGATCAATTGGTATCTGCTTCACCACGCGTTGCATTATTTCACTCTTCGGAAAGGTCACAATTCCGGTAAAGGACAACATCCCACCGAGATCGAGAAACTTTTCGGCATACGTCTCGTCGCCGGAGAAACAGTGCATCACGAAGTTCTTCATACTGTGTCGCGTGAGCAACGCCAGTACATCATCGTACGCCACGTAGACGCCGTTCGCGTCGCGGCAGTGAATAATCAACGGCAAACTCACCTGCTGAGCCAGTAATATTTGCTGTTCAAACAAATCGTTTTGCACTTGCTGGTCTTCAGGATCGGGAACATGAAAATAATCGAGGCCGCATTCGCCGATACCGACGATTTTTGTATTCGGCAACAAGGCCGCGAGATCGTCGACCCGAACGTCGTCAATCTGTTCATCTGTCGGATGAATGCCAATCGCCGCCCAGATCGGCTGGTCGTGATACTTTTCCGCAAGTCGTACGCCGGCGATGCTATCAATCAAGGTCGTGCCGATAGCAATCATGCCGGTTCCGGCATCAAGCGATCGCTGAATCATCTCCGCCCGATCGCCGTCGTAATCGGGCATTTGGAGGTGGCAGTGAGTGTCGATCAACCGAAGTGTTGCCCCCTCCTGCCTGAGGAGGGGCGCAGGGGTGGTGGGAGTCATTATTTCGAAATAATAGTTTTGGTCGCGTCCGTCGCCTGCTTAATGATTTTCGGAAACAGCGGCACCAGCCAAGTGGTAATGCTCAAGAAATACAACGCGATTTTTGAGTTATTGATTGTTCCGGCGAAAGCGACCGAGATTGGCAGGCGCACTAAGAATTGTAGAACGATGCCGATGAATAGTGAACCTTCAATAAAGCCGAAAATCGCACCACCAAGCTTGTTCACGAGTTTCAGTCCCGGCACGATAGCAATAAAGTGAAAGACTTTATTCACGAACCAGAAGAGCATGCCGACCAAACGGCTGACGATCAGGAAAATCAGGATAAAGGCGAACACTTTCGCTAAGATTTGGTTTCCGTTGAACACCGGCGCGACCCACGACGCGTAGTGTTCATAGTAACGGCTAGCCAAAATTTCACCGACAAACAAACCAATGACGCCGCCGATCGATTGAATCAAGCCAGTCCAAAACCCACCCCACACATACCCAAATACTGTTGCCAGGAGAAGGATGTCGAACCAGGAGAAGTGCATATGGGTAGTGTAGAAGAGTTAGGAGTTTTTCACAAGAGTTGCTCTCTGCCGCAGCAGAAAGGTAGTCTATTCATGCGAATGTTGTTCCGGATTTGAAGTGAATAGTTGGTGAAACTTGTCAACCCCGATGTGCTGATTAAATGATGTTTCAATATCAGCATATCGACCTTTGGCATAGGTGTGCCAAAAATTATCTGATCCGACGGCTTTCTCAATCGTTTGAACCTGGTGCACCTCTTTCGGGTAGGCTTGATGAAATTGACGCTTCAAGAGCGTATTGAGTTTTCCACGTAGCAACTCATTTGATCCTTCATTGAAGGCGCTGACAACTAACTTCGATCCTAACTTCTCTAGGTGATCGGTTGCAGGTTGATGGCTTATGCGATCACCATGTTCATAACCAGATTGCGTGGTATGTAAATATTCGTGTTCCATGACTTCGGTTGCGAACCATGCGTTCGTGGGATCAGTATCAACATATATTGTGTCCGGTATGCCAGCATCAGAAGTGGTAATGTGTTCACCAGCAAGTGCATTATCCAAATTCATAAATTGGACCACCGGAAATGGATGATCCGTTCGCACCATCGAACCCATTCCGGCATCCAATAAAGCCCGATCGTAGACTGACGGCCGGAATTGTTCGAGGCGTTTTTGAAACTCATGTACGCGTTGATGCAAAGCGTGGCGTAATTCCGGCGTCGTGGCTCGCGGTAAATTTCTTTCAATATATAACCGTAATCCATCTTTCACTCGATCGACATATTGGTGATCGCGTTGCTTGAACACCGTTTCGCGTTGCGATTCAGGAACGTTTTCTAGAGTTGGATATAGGATTTCTGACTGTTCGTGATGATGACTACGAAATTCATTCCACGCCTCTTCGGAAGACATTCTATTCAGGAGTATGTTTGCGCACGGCGCTGCGAAAGCGGTCGCGGCTGCTATTTCTATGAATTTCCCGATTGCACTTTTTTCGAAGCGCTCAAAAGCATTCATGGGTTTCCCATTGACATCACCACGTTCCCCTAAGACAACGTTCTCAGGCTCTGGTGGCACTATTGAAAGCTCTACGTCTGTGGGTTCTTCTGGTATGTTTCTCGACTCTGGATTCATAAATAATGATGGTATTTTTCTTGATGGACGGAAAATTTTTTAGTTTTTCACAAATACACCTTCATCCAATAATTCTTTATACATAAACCGATGCTCGTTTACTAAAGCTGAAAGCTCCGCTGCATCAACCACTTGTTTTTCTTGCACCGTTGCTAGCCAACCCCCTTCAATATGGAACCACGGTTTCTCAAGCAGATCAAGGTAATGCGACATCACTTCGGGCGGAAAGAGTGCATACGCAAGCTCTTTCGGATTCGCGCGCACTTCAACGTGTTTATTGAATTCAACGCTTTCGAGATCGACGTCTCGGTCGAAACCGGCAAAAATGGTATTCGCATCGCGGATTCTTCCCCAACCATTTACCTTTCCCGGCAATTGCGATAGCGCTACCGTCAGTGGAATAATACGTGAACTTCGATTGGAGCGTATAATAATGTTAAGAGCGAGAATAGTGATGGCGCAACCATTTACATCTTTCGACATCGCAAGATCGATGCGATGTTCGTGTCCGCCGCCGAAACCTCCGCTCAGCAGGTGCAGCACTGCATCCATCAATGGAATCGGCAAGTTCGAAACCTGCCATCCGGCAGTTAATAATTCTTGTTTAAGCATGTCGACGTTCTTCCGAGAATATTTCGGATACAACAAGCCTACACCGATGACCAGTCCGAAAATAAGGATTGGGAGCACGACGGTCATGATTGACGATTGCCCCCAAACATTGCTCACTGGAAAAAAGTAATATACTAGTAGCGCCAACAGCGGAATGAATCGAATGTACTTTTTCCAGTTCATAAAATTATTCCGTTTTTGGTAACATCGACTCGGTTCTAACCTCAAGCGCACCACTTCGCTCAATCACTTTTACGAGCCATGTTGCATCATGCAGTAATTCATCTAGTTTTTTCTGATTCGGCTGTCCCTCAATTGTTAAGGCTAGCTTTTGATTTTCTACAATAATACTCACCGGCGGTTCATGATCAAGCATTCGAGCCATAATGTCCGGCGAAAAAACTTCCGGGAGTAGGCGCGCATCACTCGCCCGACAATCAAAGTGTTTATTAAAATCAATACTCTCGAGATCTGCATCATGTTTCATTTCATTGAGCGCAGAATGGGCGGGGCGAAGACGAACCCAACCAGACAGACGAGATGGCAGACCTACTGTCAAAGCCACAATCGGAATTTCGAGGAGGGTACCAGGTTGTTGTACTGTGCCATACCAGAGCGTCCACGTATGGCCATCACTTTCGATAACACCCTGCTGCGCCGAACGGGCGAATGTATTCTCAACGCCTCCCGACCACATATGATTCGGAAAAACCACGCCATGATTATCCAATCGCCAACCATGCACACTGAGATACCTACGAAATTCTTGTTCATATCCACGTCGAATTGTCCGAATAAACGGCAGTAACGCTAGTATTGAACATGCGACCATGACTGCCAGACCAAGCACTGTTGATGTAATCGACAACATCACCACCCATCCTAAAATAAAAATCAGAGGTGAGTAGATAAAGGTGAATGTTCTGAATCTGGTCATTGCTCTAATCTCGGAAACAACGGCTCCGCTTTTTTCACCGGCTGTTCAAATGCTTTTGTAATCTTTTCTGTCGTGGCAGGCATAAACGGTATCAACAGTTCATTGATATCGAGAACGCGATTGGTGAGTTCCCCGAGCAATGCCCGAACTTCCATTTCTTTTCCATCTTTCGCCATTTTCCACGGCGCCGCATCATCAATCATTTTATTCGCCACATCAACGAGTTTCCACACGACGTTCAACGCTTCATCAAGTCGATATGTCTTCAATGCTTCGCCGTATGCTTTGACGGTTACTGATCCAAGTATCTGCGTACGCGTGAATGTACCACCGCAATATTTCTCCACCATATTGGTCACTCGGGAAACCAGATTTCCTAAACCGTTCGCCAAATCAGATGCATACACTTCCTTCATCCGATCGACGGTAAAATCGCTATCTTCAAACGGTTTAACATAGCGCGCTAAATAATATCGAAGTGCATCAGCGCCGAATTGATCGACAATCGCGAACGGATCAACAACGTTCCCCAGCGACTTCGACATCTTCTGTCCGCCGCTGGTAATAAAGCCGTGAATCACAATTTGCTTCGATGGTTCAATGTCGGCAGACAATAACATTGCCTGCCACATGGCCGATTGTTGGCGCAAATTGTCTTTCCCGGCGAATTGAATCGATGGCCACCAGTCAGAATATTTTTTATCCGGCCATCCAAGACAGGAAATGTAATTGACTAAAGCGTCAAACCAGACGTACATCACCTGAGTTTCATCGTCCGGCACCGGCACGCCCCACGGCATTTTCTCTTTCAAGCGTGAGATGCTGAAATCTTGCAATCCACCTTCAACGAAGGTTCGGATTTCTTTCAAGCGGTGCTCCGGTACGACGAAATCTGCCTGTTTCTTGTACAAATCGAGCAGTGGTTTTTGATACGCCGAGAATTTGAAGAAGTAATTTTCTTCGCTGATGATTTCAATGTCGAGATTCGGGTGAATCGGACACTTACCGTGATCGAGTTCCGAATCGGTTTTTTCCAGCTCACACCCACTGCAATATTTGACGCTATACTGTTTTTTATAAATATCGCCTTTTGCTAAACACCGTTTCCAAAATTCCTGCGCCGCGGCGATGTGCTTCGAATCGGTGGTGCGGATAAACGAATTGTACGAAAGATTGAGCGTTGTTTTTAAATTATCAAACTTCGCCGCGTATTCATCGACGTAGGCTTGAACATCTTTTCCGGCTTCCTGTGCTTTACGGAAAATCTTCACGCCGTGTTCGTCGGTACCGGTGTTAAAAAACACCTCGTATCCTTGCTGGGCATACCAGCGGGCAATAATATCGGCTTGGATGATTTCTAAGGCAAAACCAATGTGGGGGTCGGAGTTGACGTATGGGAGTGTGGTCGTCAGGGAGATTTTTTTCATAATATATCTTGTCACCCTGAGGCTCTCGAAGGGTGACACTTAGTTATGCTGTCATGGTTCGAGAGCCTCACCATGACAAATCTGAATTATATTAAGGTGAAATGACAATCACAATTTCCCCACGGACTTCATCCGCGTGGTCAGTAAAATACTTTAACACTTCTTCCGCACTGCCGCGCACGAGCGATTCATGCAATTTCGTTAATTCACGGCAAACGATAATTTTCTTATTGAGACTCAGTCCCATTAAGGAATTTAGCGTTTTCATCAGGCGATGCGGCGATTCGTAGAGCACGACTGTTTCTTCAGTTTGGGCGATGCGCTTGAACAGCGTTTCGCGGCCTTTTTTGTGTGGCAGAAATCCGAGAAATAAAAACGAATCGGTCGGCACGCCGCTCAGACTGGCGGCTGTCGTTAACGCTGACGGACCGGGTACGGATTCAACGTGAAGGCCACGTTCAACGGCGCGCGCAATGAGTTTTCCGCCCGGATCAGACACGCCGGGCATCCCGGCATCGGTCACGACAGCGACGCTCTTCCCCTGTTCAACGCGATCGAGGACGCGATCGAGATCTGCGGCTGACGAATGATGGTGAATACTCGTCGTCGATGTCGTGATGGTGTAATGGTCGAGCAACTTCTTCGTCACCCGCGTGTCTTCACAAGCGATAACATCAACTTCGCCAAAGATACGTTTCGCGCGAAACGTCAGGTCTTCGAGATTGCCGATCGGCGTACCAACGACGTACAGCGAAGCAAGCTCAGGCATGGGACTTCGCCGACGATTGAGTCTGCCGCACTTGGCGCCACATGGCGTAACAGGCCTCGACCAGAATGACGATCGGTACGGCGAGGATAATGCCGAGCACGCCGAGGACGCGTGCGCCCATCAGCAAGGCGAGAAAGACAACCACCGGTTTTAAACCGACGGCGCGCGACACGATTTTTGGCGCCAGGAAATTATTTTCTACTTGTTGGATGAGGTAGTACAGCGCAATAACCAAGACGCCAATCAACGGTGAGACAGAAAAACCGATGGCTGCGGCTGGCAGCATGCCGATGTACGGACCGATCATCGGAATCAATTCGCACAATCCGGCGATCAAGGCCAACACGAAGGCATAGGGAACCTGGAGAATGAACAACCCGATGCCGCTGAAAACGGCGATAACAAGACCGAGCGTTAGTTGTCCGCGCAGCCATAAGCTCAGTCGTCGCTCAATTGTGTTGCCTTGCTCAATGAGTGGTTGGCGATACTGCATTGGTACTATGCTGGCGAGAAAGCGACGAAAACTTCCGTGATCAACTGTCAAGTAATAAATGAGTAAACCAGCGACTAAAATAAACAATCCAACGGTGGAAACGGAGGTAATTGCTCCCACCACGTTTGAACTGACAAAATTCACCACACTGGTCATGCTGCTGGCAATCGCATTGGTGATCGCGCTTGATCCACCGCCGGTAATCCGAATGAGTAGGTGGGCAATCGCGACAGCAACTTGTTGAAATTGGGTAACCACTAATGGGGCAAAGGTTACGACAATGATCGTCATCACTCCCAAGATCAGGACGTATAAACTAATGACCCCCGCTGGTCGCGGTATGCCCCGCCGTTCTAACCAGGTAATCGCCGGATGGAGAGCGGCTGATAGTACCACTGCTAGCAGTAGCAACACCAATACGTCCTTGACTACCCATAATAACCACGCCCCCAAGATGACGATCAGGGCGTTGATAAACGATTGAGGTGAAATATCGACCGTCGTGGTCATAAAGCGATGAACCAGAGCGACATCGTCGCTGGCAACAAATTACTCAGTCGTCGGTTGTTCGAGTTGAATATCGTCCGAACGTTTTTCCTCTAAGAAGTCTTCTAGAAATGTTGTGATAATTAATACCATCGGTACTGCTAACAACAACCCAATCACGCCGGCGACTTTGGCACCGACCAACAGTGCCACGATAACAACCACCGGATTCGTCTCCGTCGCTTTCGACATCACCCGCGGAACAATAAAACGATTTTCCAGTTGCTGAATAATGAGATAGAGAACCGCGACAAAAACTGCATACAGTGGACGTTGCGACAGGGCCACGATGATGGCCGGAATAGCGCCGATGAACGGACCGATAGCGGGCAGTAATTCGGTTAAGCCGGCGAACAAGGCCAGCACCAGTGCATACTTAATGTGTAAGGCCATCAATCCGGCGTAGGTAGCAATGAAAATGATAAGACCGAGCGTTAATTGCCCGCGGAGCCAGCGACCGAGACGGTCTTCAATGCGGCGGAACAACTGCGTCAGATACGGCCGATACTTCACCGGCGAGAGATCGACGGCGATGCGCTTCATACCCTGCTCTTCCATCGTCAGGTAGAAAGTCAAGACGAAAATACCGATGACCGTAAACAATCCGCCGAAGAATCCGATAACGCCGTTGAACAACCCGGAGGTGATTTGCGACGCGGCGCTGTTGAGCGCGTTGACGCCTTTTTGCAGACTACTGACCAGCGCCTGATCTTTCACGCCCTGAAACAGGGTAAAACCTTTGGCGTAGAGTTGCGGAAAAGCCTTGACAAATTGGGAGAGCTGGTCGGCCACGAGTGGGACGAACGAGATAACCAACAAACTAATAATCGCTAACAATACGATGAAAACGACAGCGATACCGACGCCACGTGGAATCTTTCGATGTTCAAGCGCCGTAATCCACGGATCAATTGCGGCCGCTAGCACTAAGGCCACAAAAATGATAATTATCACATCGCGAATCAAAAAGACGAACGCTACCGCCAGCCCGATAACGAGCAGGCGGAGAAACGTGGCCATTGAGATAGTGATGGTTTTTTTCTCCATATCGCTACACAGTATACCACAAAAACAGCGTTACGTCAATTTTTCACCAGTACGGATGGTTCGGCACGGCCATATCACATACTCCGCGCTACCCCACAATCGATGGCCGCTGTGTCTCAATCCTAGACAACCGTTCTTGCAAATAGTCGGACCACCGGTCCTCGGTAATCGCCGTTCGAATATGTTCCATCAGCCGCATCATCATCCGTGTATTATGTATCGCTAGCGCGCGACTGCCGCGACGATCCTTTGCTTTACACCACAGCTTAATATCCGTAGCTGATAATAGTTGGCAACTCGAACAATCGCAATCGTTCACCAACGGACCATCTCCTTGCCGTCGAGAGAGCGGAACAATATCGAGGTATTGTGTCGGTGTTAGAACGTGCTGATGCCGAGCACGGCGAATGGGTTCAACGCAATCAAACAGGTCGACACCGCGATCGACGGCTAACAATATATCCTGTACCCAGCCGATGCCCAACAAATGTTTTGGCCTTTCATCGGGTAATGATGGCATCACCCAATCTAAGGTTTCCACCATCGCATGTTGACCAAAACTACCACCAATACCAAATCCCTCAAAGGACATAGCCCCGATGATTGTTGCACTTTCCTTCCGCAGCGCTTCGAATGTTCCACCCTGGACAATGCCAAACATCAACTGATCATGTCGCGTTCGAGCGGCAATACATCGACGCGCCCAATCATGTGTCCGATGCATCGCTTTCCGGTTATACGCTTCATTGTGCAATGGTGAGGTGCATTCATCAAATGCAAAAATAATATCGGCGCCGATTTTTTCCTGCCACTGTACCGCAATTTCCGGTGTTAGTCGTACCAATTCGCGACCGTCAGAAAAAATAACACCGTTATCATCAATGGTCGCCTGAGCGAGCGCTAAGGTTGTTTCGGCAACTGGGCGCGCATTGATACCGCCGGCTACTTTTCCCACCCCGTGCACCATCCCCCAACCCAAACTGAAGACTTGGAAACCACCCGAGTCCGTCGCCAGTGGATGGTGCCAATCAATAAATGTATGCAAACCTCCAGCCTCAGCTATTGCTTGAACGCCGTAGGTTCGATTAAGATGGTGCGTATTGCACATCAATATTTCCGCCCCACATTCCCGCGCATCTGCCAATTCCATACCGTGAAATACACCGCGCGTTGCCACCGGCATAAAATTCGGAGTGTAAATATCACCATGCGGTGTCTGCAGCGTTCCGGTGCGGGCGGCAGCATGTCGAGCACGGTGAGTAATAGTAAAGACGGCCATGACGTCCATCATGGCACACCCAAACGGGAAGAGCAACAGCGACCGCGATGCGCGTTATTCGGCTAAACGTTGTTGAATTTTTACGATGACTGAAGCAATAGTCCAATTCACTTTCACCAGATAATCAAAGGCGCGCTCGCCAAGAGCGTCAGCCATCTGACGCAGATCATCATTATTGGTCAAGATGATGACCTTAGCGTCTCTCCCCCATATATCCTGACGTAATCGTTTCAACATCGTCATACCGTCCATCACCGGCATTAATACATCAAGCAAGATCAGATCGGGATGACGTTTAAGCGTTATCTGCAATCCTTGCTTTCCGTTCTCAGCTTCCAACACCGCATACCCTCGTTCAGTTAACTGAAGCGCAAGCGGTGTTCGGACATTCGCTTCGTCTTCGACGATGAGAATGGTTTTTGATTGTGCCATATAAGAACCTGCTTACGCAATTAACGTTTTGGTTCCCTGTCGAGCCGACATGCCACTCATTGGTAGGGTTACCGAAAAGGTCGTCCCCTTTCCCTCCGCGGAGACAAAGGAGATTGATCCACCGGTATGGTCGAGGATAGATTTTACAACATATAATCCAAGTCCGGTGCCATCGGGCACCTTGCTGCGAATATTTTCTGCGCGATACATTTTTTGGTAAATATTCTTCTGCTGCGCCTTCGGGATTCCATATCCGGTATCAGCAACTTTGAAAACCACATTTTTCCTATTCTGGATCAAACCAATGGTAATTGTACCCTTTTGTGGAGTATATTTGATGGCGTTGGTTAACAAGTTTTGCACGATAATGTACATCAGTTGCCGATCGACAGAGATACGTGGCACCGTTCTACTAATCTTTACGTTTACTTTTAAATGTCGTTTTAGAATTGATGGCAAATTCTCTTTGAAGACTGTGGCGATAAGCTCTTGTAAGGCGAGACGTTCTGGGGTCACACTAAATGTCCCCGCCTCGATCCGTGCCACATTAAGCAGTGCATTCACTAATGCCGTCATTCGTTGACTGCCGTCAGCCACCTCTTGAATAAATGTTTTTTGTTTTTTTGATAACTGTCCGGCATCACCGTTTAAGAGCATTTCCGTATACCAATTCACCGCCGTCAACGGCGTGCGGAGTTGATGCGAAGCAATCGACACGAATTCCGTTTTAGCGAGTTCAATTGCTTTCCGTTCGGTAATGTCTTGTTCAATACCAACATATACTAAATCCTTAGCCGTTCGGCCAATTGGGAACACACGTAAATCTGCATTATATTCGGTTGTATCTTTTCGAATGTTGAAAATTTCTTCCGTACGAAATGATTTGCCCGAAATTAATGTTTTCCACATTCGGCGATACACGGATGAACTTGTTTTTCCGCTTTTCAGTAGACGAGGATTCTTTCCTTTCACTTCTGAAAGTTTCCAACCAGTCAATGCCTCCCAAGCCGTATTGACATACCATATCGCTCCTGTTGCATCAGTCATAATTACACCCTCAGTTGAAGCATCAACCGCCCGCTGAAAGGTTTCTAACTCACGTTGCCGCTGAATGACTTGCTGCTCGGCCCGTATTCGGGCAATCTCCGATAACTGAAGACGGTTGCCGATACGCCACACAAAAACCTCAAAGAAAAAGACATTCACTACGATGTTCAAGGCGGTCGCCAGCGTGTGCTGGTAGGCGCCCGCAGAAACTCCTAACAAGATAAAATACGTGGTTATCGCCGGAAAAATTATGACGGCCACTAAAAGCTCGCGGGCTACAGAACCACCTTCCGTGTCACTGGAAAGTAAGGACATAATACCTTGGCCATTCTCTTTATAGAGCAATCCTAGCGACACCAGAAAAATGGTGATTTCCGCTGGTAATGATACGTTCGCAAAAAAAGAAAATGATTGTACATACTCGGCATGACTGACATGACCGATAAAGATCAAATACATAAGGAAAAATGTTCCCACAATGACTGACTCTCGAAACCGATAGAGGCGGTTGTTGAGTTGCAACCCGGCGGCAATCGATAGCGCAAAGAAGCACAACGGAGTGAGCGGGGCAAAGTAATTCTTTATTCCAGCGGGACCATCAACGAAATATTTAATCACCAACGGCATACTACCCTCTGGCCATAGGGAGAAGATAAGTAAAATACAGCTTCCAGTACCGACGCCGATTGCCATCGCCATGAAGAGTGATTTCGGAATCCGCGGCGGCTGGAAAATAATAATGGCCAACAAAGCCGCGGCCAGTGCAGCTAGTGGACTCATGGGCGGAAAACCTGGTAATCCGGTTTTCAACAAGGGTATTCCAGAAATCCACCCTACCCAGACCACGACCACGACAAAGAAAGTTACTAACGCCAGAAACCGTCGTCGACGTTTATACCAAATGGTAAAGTTTTTTTCCTTGGCCATGTTCGTTTTTATTGCCTGCCTCACTGGGTCAGCCAGCATGTACAGTGTACCGTAACATACTCCGCACGTCCAACAACACCACAAACAACGAGTCGTACGTCAAGCGCACGGTTAACAACTGTGTCACTCCAATTGCCCGCCGTTACGACGAGGCTAAAACTGGGTAAAGCCCGTCCGAGGCGCCTCATCACGATGTGGCGCGCGCTGAGATGCTTGCGGTCGTCGACCTTGAAACTTCGGACGACGCTGCCGCGACGGGAACTGTTGTTGACGACGCGGTCCGGTCGATTGCTGATATCGCTGAGGTGCCGATTGTTGTTGCGGCTGAGATGAAGCAAATGGTGGCCGAATCGCTGGCCGAACGGTTGCTGGCTGAGGCGGCAAGTTTGGCAACGGTGAAACACGTAAGGTCGTTCGCATAATCCGTTCAATATCTCGGACATCGCCGCGTTGGTCGAAGGTAGCGAACGATACCGCTCGTCCGGACAATCCGGCGCGTCCGGTTCGGCCAATGCGGTGAACATAATCTTCCGGATTCGTCGGCAGGTCATAATTCACGACCAATTCAATATTCGTGACATCAATACCGCGAGCGGCAATATCCGTGGCAACTAACACGCGGAAGCGACCAGACTTAAATCCGTCGAGCGCGGCGCGGCGCTGGGCTAAACTCCGATCGGAGTGGATTTCCGATGAGGTAAAACCTTGATCATGCAATCTTCGGGAAAGTTTCTTGGCCGAAAACTTCGTCCGGGTAAATACCAATACTGAACCCGGCGTCGTGCGAAGCAGTTGTTCAAGTAACATCGTCTTCGCTTCTTTGCCGATGAAGAATAATTCTTGGACGACATTGGCGGCGGCGGTTCCGGAACGGGCAATTTCCACCCGCACCGGTAACTGCATATGTTTCTGGGCAATAGCCACAATTTCATTCGGCATGGTCGCCGAGAACAACATCGTCTGCCGCTCTTTCGGCACATCGGTTAAAATGCGATTCACTTGTGGCGCGAAACCCATGTCGAGCATCCGATCAGCCTCATCGAGTACCAGCACTTTAACCTGATCGAGCCTGACAAATTTTTGTTCCAGATGATCAATAAGTCTTCCAGGTGTGGCAATAATAATATGCGGATTCTTGCGAATCATTTGCTGCTGGTTGTACATCGATGCGCCACCGATCAAGACCGCAGTTCGTAAACCAATCCCCTTACCAATGCTATGCAGTGCCTCATCAACTTGCAAGGCAAGCTCGCGGGTTGGTAATACAATGAGCCCCTGACCCTTCACCTGAGCCAAACGTTGAATCATGGGAATACCAAAAGCCATCGTCTTACCGGTACCGGTTTGGGCGACGCCAATCATATCCTTGCCTTCAATCGCGACCGGAATTGAGCGGAGTTGAATTGGGGTTGGCTCGGTAAAGCCGAGTTTGGTAATAGCGGTGAGTAGGCCAGGAGCGATACCGAGACCGGAAAAACCCGAAAGATCTGGAGGTGTCATGGGCGGGAGTGTAGCATACTGTGGATAAAATAGATACTGGACACCTCCGAGGAATACGAGTACAGTATTCGAGGGAAAAAGTTTTTACTGTGACACTCCACGAGGAGGATTTCATGGCGAAAAGTGGTCGTTCCAAACCGAAGCACGTTGTTGATGAGTCACCGCCAGCTCCCGTCTGGTTCGATCCAACCATTCAGGGACCAAGCAGTCCGTTCAGTGCGTGCCAAGAAGGTGTCATCCCGAATTCCCCCGGCCACGATCACGTTGACCTTGGCGAGGTACGCGAGTTTCTCTTCAGACGAGGGACTCGACGTCCGTAACCCTAGCCGCGATCGCATCACCTCCGTGATGTACACAAAACCCGAAGTCGGTAACCTCGGGTTTTTTCTTAAGTGTAGAGACGACCTATCGCAGTACTCCGCCCCACTCAACCACCGTGAAGCCGGTGCGTTTCGGTGTATGAATGATTTGCGGCTGAATCGTTACTGGTGCTGACAGTGATTTATAATCCATGAGGATGCGGATAACCGAGTCTGGCTTCGGCGACACAACGAGCGGTGCCAAAACATCCATCGTTCGATTCCCCAGGAACGAAACTTGATAATACGGACTTCCCTGCATTTTTGGTTCCCAGAATTCGATGAAGTCATCTGTTTCTTTTTGGTTCAATCCTAACAACGCAAGTTTAGTAACGAGAAAATTATGAACGTCATTTTGGGCAATGACAAATCCCTGCGTTGGTGGCGTATAAATTCCGCCGCGGCCTTCCCAGAATAAATATGGGTATCTTTTTCCGCTCGATACTTCAGTGAGTTGTCCATTCGGTTGTGCCGTAACATGCCAGCCATTATTGTACGCCGGTTCACTGGCGGTAAATCCACCTTGCGGATACAGAGAAACATCAACATTCGAAGTCGTCGTTGGGTAGAGATAAATCACCGGCTTACCGCACTCGGCCTGAATTTGGTAGGTAGTATTCATTAAACGAGCTAAACGCCCGAAAGCGTCAACCACAAAGACAATCGGGTGATCCGCGACAAAGGCGACATACGATTTTTTCGCTGACCCGTCACTCGTTTGGTACGAATTTGCGTACCAATCCTTTAAAGCTTTGGCATTGCTGTCCTTATACCCATAGACAGTTGCCCCGGTCGCCGTCGTACCGACAGTCACCAAATCGTTCGTGATGCTGACCTCACTCGAACTCACCACATCCGTATAATTTATCGAGCCGCAACCGGTACGAAGCGTCGTGGAATACTGCTGTGTATTCGCTACACCGTTTGACCACGTGGCTTGTAGCACACCCCCACCGTAAGGTCCGTGCCCAACGGTATCGTCGTACTTCACAAAATCAAACACCAGTTGGTAGACCGCGATCATACCGTCGGCCATTTTCAGGTAAAAACCGTTTCGTTGATTGATGGTCACCTGGCTCATTAATTCGGTATTTGTATTGAGCGTATTCGGTTGGGTATTTGTATACACCTTCCCGTAGACCGGATCAGTGAACGCTACGGTCAAACCGGTAGCATCGAACAAACCAACCGGACTAGTATCGCGAATCAATGTTTGTCCAGCCTTAGGACCAACCAGTGTTGCCGGGGCAAATAATCCAGCTAACGTCGTGGTCGAATCGTACGTCAGCCCCCGATCTTTATATCCCTGAAGGACACTATCGAGCGTATTGTACTGATTGACAACATTTGTGGATGAGGGCGTTGCCAGTAACGTGCCGGTCGATCCGCTTACCGCATAATACTCAGCAGTTGGATATTGCTGAGGACCTTCGTAAAAAAATTGCGCCATCACTAACTTCTGGCCAGCGTATTTTCCGGAGGTGATGCTACCAATTTGGTAGTACGACGGCGGATTTGATTGAATATCAATACCATCGGTTTTTCCAAGCAATTTCAAATCGGCAATTTTTTTCGGTGCACTCCAACTCACCGTTGCACCGCCGGTTGGCATCGGCGTGTTTACATTTGATGTACTAGTATTACTGGTGGTGTTGGTGAGCACCTGATTGTTCGTTGTAGTGTTTGTTAATACCGTGTTGGTAACAAATGTCGAAGTATTCCCATTCAGCTCATCATTTTCATTGCCGGTATTCAACAGCACCACGCTCGTCGTTGCTTTCGTGTGCGTCAACCGGTAAGCATAATATCCCCCACCCACCCCAACAAGCACCAATGCCACAAAAAGAATAATCAACCAAAGCGTATGTGGTTGGCTAGTGTTTTTTGTTACCTGCGGCGTAGCAATAATAGGCGTCGGCGGGGTACTCATTACTTTCTCTGCGGTTGGTTTTTTTGTTTTTGGCATACGCAGTTTTGTGAATTAATAGTATATGCAGTGTAGCACAATCGTTGTTTAGAAGAAACGAGAATACGTTCCGGTGATATGACTCGTGACATCAGTAGCGTCGAGATGACCAGTTTCCAGGGCCGAATTACTATGGTGTGTAAGGAAAAAATGTGTCATCCGCACATCTCGCATGAGTCCTAGAAATAACCGCAACGTCATCGGTGAATCAACCTGGATCATGTTTGATAGATTTGGTTGAACAGTATTCGGATTCACCGCCGACAGCATCGCAATACTTGATTGATCAAGTACTTGTGCACCTTCGTTTGTTTGGTTATGAGCAAAATCGAGCGAAGCAATAACAAGCGTATGCGCTGTTGTCAGGCTCGCCAATTGTCGTTGCAACGCATCAACCTGCGCAATCGAGGTGCCATCTCGCGTGATAATTGGCACGATTGGTACACCAGGAAATATTTTCCTAACAAAGGGCAAAATATTATACACGCCGTGTTCCTGCTGAAAAGGTTCAGCAGTATTCACCACCATCCCATTCGCCACAAGATTTGTTACAAACTGTTGATCCGTCTGCACATCGCCATAGGGAGTGGCAAATGTTGCCGAGGTCGTAATGAACGCCCCATGACCAGCAGCATAATGATTCGGCGCAAGCAGAATGATTCGATCAATGTGCTGGCCTTGCGCATATTGTAAGGTGTCGGCAATGAATTGCGCCGCCAGCAGATGGTGGTTAACGACCATGCCGCTAATGCGTTTTGTGGTTAAACCGTTGTCACGATGGACAGACAACAAGGCATCATCAAAAACCGTTCGGTTCGGATAATCCGGCGTTATGCGCACCGTGGCGTCGGCTCGTGGGCGCGGGTTCGCACTTGAATGCGAACCCGCGCCCACAACAACATAGCCTACCGCTAGGCTGACAAGAAAAACGGTAACATAAGTTGTACGAGAGAGTCGCATCAAAGAATCGTGCGGAGCCAATCCTCAGTCACATGAACAACGAGCTTTTCCTTACCGCGAAAACCGTGATCCGCTCCGGGAATTGACCGTAACGTCACCGATTGCGCTCGGGTCGCCTGCACACCGAAAGCTACTAAACAGTTGTCGACCGGTCGATCGAGATGTTGATCGTGTTCCCCGATCACGACCAACAACGGGCAGCACACCGAACGAAGCGCCGACCATGTTCCGTGACGGTAGTACTGAAACACATCCTCGGCTTGGCCGGGTTTCAAGAGACTGATGGTGCGAGCAGCCGTTCGAATGTTTCCGTCATTCGATATGAGCTGTTGCGGATTGCGTCGTGCTATTCGTTCAGCTTGCGCTACTAAGCGCTTGATTTTCGTTTTACCTTCAGTTTGATATGCACCGGATATATCGCTCATCGGGCCGGTGAGCATGAGCCCGGCGAGTTTCGTCCGACCTTTGTAGGTATAGTACAATGCCTTATTGGCCCCAGTAGAATGACCGCTGAGTATAAATTGACTGTAGCCACACTGACGGGCTAAAGCAATGACCGCATCGACATCCTTCAGGCAATCGGTGAATTTTTCCGCCCCGCCGCCGGCGAGTCTCGTTCCCGCTTTGGCCAGAATATCATGACCGCGATTATTGAATTTAAATAACCCGATTCCTTGGCGGAGACAATACGCGCCTAAGCACCGGGTGATTTCATGGCCACGAGTGAACGATGAGTTCAGACCGTGAACCTGAATGATGGCTAGACGAGTGTGGCGTTTCGGCTGGATAACGATTCCGGCCAGATCGACGCCGTCAGTGGTCGTGACTTGTGTCAACTGGACCGGTATAAGCGGTAACATTGCAAGGCGTCGTTTTGCCATAGAACGTAGTTATGACGATGTCAGTGCTTCATGCATAGCGTCCGCCACCGCAATCGGGTTCTCGATCGGCACGAAGTGGCCATCGCCTTTGAGAGAAATCGTCTGACATCCGGGAATCGTGGCCGCGATTTGCCGACTGGTAGCTAACGACGTCATCCGGTCGCGCGTGGCGGAAATGAGTGTCGTCGACATAGACAATGATTTCATGGCTTGCCAAAAGTCGGCATCATAGAACGACTGGTAGGTTTCAATCTCCACCCAATCGCGGATGTAGGTCAGGTTTTTCTGTTCATTGCGAACAAGTTTCTGTCGCTTGATCGGATTAAGTGTCACCGAAATCAGTTCTGTCTTGCCCATGTTGATCATCGGATTGCCGATCCACTTCCGCCGGAACGGCTGCGGAATCTTAGCCCCAACCGCGTAATACAGTTCACCGAGTCGACTGGTAAAAGAACCTGCGTTCACCACCGGAGCGATGAGAATCAGTTGTTGAATGTGCTTGGGATGAGCGGCGGCATACTCCAACGCTAACGACGCGCCGAACGAGTGACCTGCCAACACGAATTCATCCAGGGCAAAATGTGCGATGAACTTTTTAAGAAAAGCAACGTAGTGAGTAAAGGTATGTGTTACCCGCAACGTTCCTGATTCACCCCAACCTGGCAGATCAGGCACGATCACTCGGTAGTCGGTCAACCGCTCCGCGACCTCGATCAAGCCGCGGTGACTGCCGCGAAATCCATGCCAAAAAAATATCGTCCGTTGCTGTTCCGGATGATATTCCCAATATTTGATATCCGTGCCGTCGATGACAATGTGATGCTCCATGGAGCATCAGTATACCAACGAGCCTGCCACACCGCAAACAGCAGTTAGGTGGAAGTAACTCCCACTTATGAGAGTGGCAAAGCCTTCCTACTCCCTCCGGCAGTTTGCTTGAGAAGTTTAATAGCATCTTCGTCCACCTTCGCGTTTGGAGCTTTAGCGATGAGGTCCAGGACAGCTTGAGCAAGTTCGGGTGAGTTGTGAAATTGTCGACAGCGATACCAAATTGGCCAGCCATATTTGTTATAGATCGTCAGATGTGCGCTCCAGGTACGAGCCCCAACCGTCTTAATTCTCTTTAATGACAAGGGTGTGATTCTTTGGAAACGGACTGGCCCTTCAAACTGGATGCAAGCGTCGTTAACAACCCTTGCTCGTAATGGAGGACCGAAATACAAAAAGCCCAAATCAATAGCCAATAACAGGGGCACTAAAAAGAAGGATTCATTATAAAAATGAGTTGCAGGTTCTGGACCAAATAACGAAAGTATCACCACTCCTGTAAAGATGCTGTTTTGGAGCCAATACCACCATTTGCTCTCGATGTCGGTATAGACCCCTCTAGGCATACTGCGGTCATTACTCCTGCTCTTTCTTTGTTTGGCACCCGGCTGCAACGCTCCGAAAAGAGGAAGATAAAAAATAATGGAAAGTATGGGAATGAGAAGGAAAAGTATAACGAAAGAAAGTCCGAATAACCCACTATCATTAATTGCGGCATTAGGAATATATCGAGCAAACCCAACCCAACTCAGAATATAGCTAATCAGGAATGATAAAAGCGATATAGAGTTGCGGAATTTTATCCTGCGGACGAAGAGTAAGAATACAGCGAGCAAATAGAAAATACCTACTAGACAAAAAATAAAATTACCCTCGAGAATGAACCGAATAATGCCGTGCATGTTGCTCCCAAAAGTGAGTGGAATGAAGAATGATACCAATGGAAAGAAGAATATGAGCGCGATAATAGATTCCCAATGTACCTTTGTCTCTTTCTTCTGGTACATCTTAAATATCCAAGGAAGTAAGACGATAACAATAAATATCGTGAAGGCTTGTCTCATAAAATTGTCACTGTATACCTCATATGTCAGAAGAAAAATATACTCCGCCTAGCTATTAACTGGCGAACTAAGTGCTAGAATAAGCATGAGGGCAAAGCCCCCTATCCAGACAAGAAAAACGACCCCAAACATCCAACGCGCCTTGCTTGCCTGACGATTTAGTTCCGCATCCTCTGGATATTTCGAGAATAGCACCTTCCACCGACGACGAGCGATGCCAAAATTACTATTCTCAAAATTCATGTTGCCTAACCTGCGCTCGAAGTTGAAGTAATCTTTGAAGGTCAGTAGTTCGTCTGAATTTTTTTTCTTCTTAAACAATGCATAGAGTCGCTCTTGTTCAACCATCATCCAAATACCAGCCGCGGCAAACGCAACCATGAACGAAATTGGATAGGCGATAGAAATCATTACTTCAACGGCAATTGTTTAGTACTTCCTTTTGCTGTCTGACGGAGAAGTTTAAGCGCATTGTCATCAACTTTTGCGTTTGTGGCTTTGGCGATGAGATCAAGGGCGGCTTGAGCCAGTTCGGAAGCATTTTCGTATTTGCGACAGCGATACATGATCACTAGACTAAACTTATTCCGTAAAAGAATATGCGCACTATAACTATGGACACCCTGCCCTTTAACACTTCTCAGTAAGGCCGCAGTTATCACCGTGTGCCCAATTGGTTTTATAAACTTTATCACTCCGTTATTTTCTACCTCAGCCCGCAAAGGAGGGCCCGCTACGAAAAATCCAAAAATGATGATAATCAAGATTACGTCTAAGTACCACTGCACTCCCAAGATCGCTGTAGCAATGAGCACAAGAACTAAAATACTAGTTTCTAACCAGTAAAACAATTTTGATTCATTGTCCCTGAAGACGCGAACGTTCATAGTTACATCTTCCGTCACCTAAGCCGAGGAGTTAACAAGGATGGCATAGAGACGTCCAATCAAAATGTATCCTATAGAGCCAAAGGTTACTTCACCGACTACAGTAACAAATATATTCGAAATATAGGAAGTAGTGGAAGTATCAGAAGTACTCGTCTGTAATACGCTGCCGATAATGAAATTCATCAGTATGTAATAGGTAGCATATGCCAGACCAAAAATGAAAAAACGCCAAAAGATAGGCCACCACAATCCTTTCATCAGTGCCGAACTGCGTCGAATCGCCGCAAAATTCGCCTTTCCTTCTTTCATGACAACCGTCTGGGTGAATATAAATTTTATCAATAGCCAGATAGTTACCACTAGGGTGAAAAAAAAGATGCACGGTACCACTATGGAGACCCAATCGAGACCGTTTGATGATGTGCCATCTATCACCCCCACCTGGGTAATTAAATAGTCTGTAAAAGTAATGACAAAGAACGAGATCAATATTCCGAAAGTGAGCAGAAGATTGGTTGTTAAAACAGCGCCTAATCGTTTAAAAGTGGCGCGGTAAATTTGGATAACATTCTTTGTTTGTTGATCAATAAGCAAGAATTGAAACATGGCATTGCCTGTCCACAGGGCGATCACACCAAGCGCAAGAGGGGCAATGACTAGCATGACGATATTTGTTGAGGTGAAATTATTCATTGCGCCAGCCCGCGGAACAAACCACGATAGGCCTGCAACGTACAAAACAAATGGAATAAGGATTATTCCTAAGAAAGTACCAAAATGAATCCTAAACGTCTGCCCGGCTTGTTGGAGCAGCGTGATTGCTCCGGGAAGTTTTGGCCGGAGTGGAGCGCCGCTTATGATGTCTGATGACGGTTGGTTCATATGTGAATTTTCTAGTCATTAGGCTATTCGGAGGTATTCGCGCCTATCGGGTAACTATCCGGAGTACTGCGTCAAAGGGGCTCACTTCCTTAACAGCGGTACCCTACTCCCCTTGGCAGTTTGTTGCAAGAGCTTGAGCGCATCGTCGTCAACTTTTGCGTTTGGAGCTTTATGAACTACATCAAGTACAATTCTTGCCAAACGCTTCATATGTGAGATTACTATTTGAAACCGTTGTTCCGGTACTATTTGTTAGATATCGAACATTTCCCATTCCGTTATTAACGTAATATTGATTTTCTAAGGATGGAAGCCCCCACTATGGTAATCGCTTACAACATATTTGTCATTAGCATCAAGTGAGACGATCATGTCTGCGTTATAATCGTAGCGATTCTTGGAAAATGCATAGACTATCCAACAAGCATGTCCGCCACATTCGTTAATATTTGCACTGCCGGTAATAGAACCACAAACTTGCGCGGGTTTTCCTGCTTTCAAACATTCCTGCTTTGTTCTTGCTACAGCTAGATGAAGAACATCAGTCTGAATGGTCTCTTCGGATGGGCTTTGTGAGAACAGCACATAGACGATCCATCCGCTGACAATTGCAACGAATACCACGGCAGTAATTAGCCATCCTATTTTTCGCTTTGTCGACGCTAACATATATAGCTTATTGATTCTTCGAGGGGCTAAAGACTCCGGCTCTATATTCACTTACTACATACCCATCTTTTGAGTTGTGGTCTACAACTATACTTGCATTATAATCATATGGATTTTTAGAAAATGCATTAAGAATCCAGCAAACTCGACCACTGCAATCACCTTCACTGGCAGTGCCCGTAATACTACTACATACTTGTATCGGTTGATTTGCCTTAAGACATTCTTCTTTAGCCCTAGCGATTGCTGGCTTTGCTGCTTCGACCTCACGATGTTGCTGTTCGATAACTAAATGCTGAGAAATTTTTGAAAGTACTGCGTAGCCACTAAGTCCTAGTACTACCATAATTACAGTTACTATTATCATCTTCCTACGTGTATTGTTGTGTAAATTTACCATACCCAGAGCCTACCCTAAATACGACAAATTGCAAGGATTCCCATCATTGAAGAATTAAAGATCATTTGTTTACTGGCGGTCGAGAAATCCCACTCCGAAAGTCACTTATGACGTAGTGACCATATGAGTCACGAGTAATATACATGTCAGCATTATAATCGTAAGGATTCTTGGAGTATACATACGCTATCCAACACGTATGACCACCGCAATCATCTGCATTCCCACCACTTCCGGTGAGGGTGTCACAAATTTGTGCGGGTTTTCCTGCCTTCAAACATTCCTGTTTTGTTCTTGCTACGGCCAGCTGAAGAACGTCAGCCCGAACTGTTTCTTCGGATACGCTTAGTGAGAACAGCACATAGACGATCCATCCGCTGACAATAATAACGAATATCACAGCGGTTATCAGCCATCCTATTTTTCGCTTTCTTGACATCGTCATAGCTAATGTATTGAGGTACTACCAATAAAGTATATACTCTGTGACTTCGGTTGAACCATAAAGAAATACTACCCTAGCATATATACCAATATATGCGCCAATCATTGTTTTGATAGTGCCAACTATCTCTCGTCCACTCCGGTACACAATTACCTTCGCAGGAGTTTGTATCGAAAACAATCCCGCGTGTGATCGTTCACGAGTCCCGTCGCTTGCAGGTGTGCATACATCACCGTCGGCCCAAGAAATGAAAACCCGCGCCGTTTCATGTCCTTGGCAATCTGAACGGACAAATCTGTCATAGCCGGAAGGTGCTTGATAGTAGCTGGTTTCGGCTGTAACGATTCGCCATCGACAAATTGCCACAGATAATTACAGAACGTGCCGAATTCTGTTCGTATCTGCAGAAAAGCTTTAGCATTTTTCACGGCTGCCGTAATTTTCTGACGATTACGAATAATGCCTGCATTGTTCATCAATCGTTCAATATCGCGATTGGTAAATTTCGCTACCTTCGTGTAATCAAAATGAGCAAACGCTTTCTTGTAAGCCGCGCGTTTTCTGAGTACCGTCAACCACGATAATCCGGCTTGCGCCGATTCGAGTACGAGAAATTCAAACATTTTCCGATCCGTATGCACCGGTACGCCCCACTCAACATCGTGATACGTCACATACAACGGCACACTCAGGTTGACCCAAGCGCACCGTTGTACTGATTTCATACGTTTAGACTGCAATCCCCGGCTCGTTGTGTTCCGCATCTTTATCCGGACGGCGATTATGGAAGAGCAGGGAGACGAGCGCGCCGAGCAAAGCGATGAACATTGAGATTTTTAACGTCTCATTAACCGCGTCGACGAATCCTTGCCGACCGGCGACGGAGATTTCCGCGCCGAGTTTTTGCATCTGCGCAATTTGCGCGGCTGTCGGCGCGGTCGCTGGTTGACCCGAATCCGCTACCAACACTTTCGCCACAATCCCCTGCAACTTCACCGGGTCAGCTGACTCCTGTGTGAATTCACCAGACTTGGCCATTTGAACAATCGCCGTTTTTGCGGCTGTTGGCAATCCAGCAATCGCATTCACATTGGCTTCAATTTTCGCCGGCATGACGCTTTGTAAGTACGCCCCGAGAATAGCAATACCCATCACTGAACCAATCTGCCGCGCGGTCGAGAGGACGCCCGACGCGCCACCAACTTCATCCGGCGGAATGTCGAGCAAGGTAATGTTCGTAATCGGCGCCATAGCGAATCCCATGCCGAGACCAGTGACGATGTACGGCCAGATCAGATTCGCGGTGGTCGTATCCAAGTGGAAGTGCGCTAACATGAAGACGCCGACGCTCATCAAGAGCATTCCGACCGTCACGCCCCACTTTGCCCCAATACGATCGCTAATTTTTCCGGCTAATGGCGCGGCAATCATCATCGTAATCGCCAACGGTAAAAGACTCATGCCGGTATGCTTCGGGCTATACCCGAGAATGGATTCGAGAAACAGCGGCAACAAGAAGAATGAGCCCATCATGCCGAAACTGAGAACGGCGGCGCCGATGTTGCCCACCCAAAAATTCCGATTACTAAACAGCTTGATATCGACCAACGGGTCAACCTTCACCCGACGCTCCCACCAAATGAGAAGCGCGCCAAAGATGACCGCTAAGGCAAAGAAACCTGGTATAACTGACAATGAACCGATTTGTAATGAATGCCCAGCCACCATAAACGGTGCGGACGGCTTCCACCAGCCGTAGCTCGGCCCTTGAATGAAGCCGTAGGTAAGGCAGAAGATGGTGACCGCCGACAAAATAATACCCGGAATATCGTACTTGTGTGTCGCTTCCGAATCACGCGATTCTTGAATAACCAGGAAGGCCATCACAATCGCCGCAATACCAATCGGCAAGTTAATGTAGAAGACGTAACGCCAAAATTGCGTCACATGAAGCAACGTATTCAATCCGTGACCTAAACCGGATTCCGTCAGGAAGCCACCGATAATCGGCCCGAGGGCGATCGACAATCCGGCGACACCGCCCCACACACCCATCGCAATGCCACGCTCTTTCTTTTCAAACGTAGCGCTGATGAGCGATAACGTTGCCGGCATCATCGCTGCTCCGCCAAAACCTTGCAAGATACGGAAAATAATAAGTTGCGTGGTATTCCCCGCCAGTCCAGCCATCAACGATCCGGCTAAGAAAACCACCATACCGGTAATAAACAACTTCTTGCGGCCCATTTCATCGCCGAGGCGACCGAAGGTAATCAGGAAAATAGCGAAGGTCAGAAGATAGGCGTTATTGACCCACTGCATTTGCGACAACGTCGCGCCGAAGTCTTGCAGAATTTTCGGAATGGCCAGGTTAACGACATTACCGTCGAGCACGACCATCAATAGGCCAAGAGCAACGGTAACGAGTGTCCACCACTTGTGATTCGGATGTGATTTATCCATAGCAGAATTTCTTAGTAATGAATAGATTATGCACGATGACGTTTTATCGCCGTCCGCAAGCCTTTGATTTGGTGCTGGAATCGTGCGGTCGCCCGGTCGAGAATCTGGTCGAGATCCTTCGGTTTCATCAGGGTCAGAATGCCGCAACAGTTGACTGCTAACAGCGTATCCCCGGGACGGAGCCGTAGGGCGCGGCGGGCTTCGATCGGTAGTACGACTTGTCCCCGTTCGGCGATCTTGGTCGTGCCGAAGACTTCAATGTGTGATTTTATATGTGTCATAGCTATAAGTATGAAAAGTATGAATAGGCACGAAGGATAGCATAGACGAACATCTTCGTCAAATCCCCCTCATTGTTGCAAACGAAAAAGTCCTCCCTCCGGTCGCTGGCACCTTGCCCTATGCTACTTTCGACTGTTCCGTGGTCGACGTTAATCGAGCCTTAATATCAAAGACAATGTCCTGCAGACTCATTAACACTTTTGTGTAGTATCCTTGCACGTCGGCTTTGAGGTATTGATTGACGATTTCTGGCTCAACTGCGTTGGTGACTAAAAAAATCGGGGTTGTCTTCCATCGCTTATCCTTACGCATAAATTTGACGAGTTCCAAACCAATCTGATCGGGTAAAAAATGGTCAACCCAAACTGCATCAACCGAGGAAATACTCTTCAGCATCTCAATCCCTTCGGCCACACTACGACCCGAGACTACCTCAAAACCATTTTGGCGGGCCTTGACGACAATCGCCTCAAGTAATGGGAGTTCATCCTCAATCACGAGAAGAACAGGAACAGACATTGAAATAGCCATACATATAGTATACCGCCAGAAACAAACATCGTCTACTCCTCGTACAGTAAACACCTTGAAGTAACCCTCACTATCATGGTGGGTAATACCTGTTGACGACACACGTTTTACCCCCTAATGGAACCCTTTGCCGGATAAGCGTTGTACTTGACTAACCACTACGAAAACTCCTTCCTCTCACAGTCACGGTAGTCCGAATAACAGTATTAATTAATCGCGTTCGATAGGTTATACATCGGCATCAACACAGCCATAACGATAACCATCACTGCCCCACCCATAATAACAAGAATCAACGGTTCGATTATGCTGACCAGGTTGGCAATCATGTTTTCCAACTCTTTCGCGTAAAACGCCGCTAACTTATCGAGAATAAGGTCAAGTTTCCCTGTTTGTTCACCAACAATCATCATTTGCGGTAACATCGGCGGTACAACCTTACTGAGTACGAGTACCGAAGCAATGGAGTTTCCAGCTTCGACCTCCTGAATCGTTTGTAAGGTCAGTTCTTTATAGATTACATTGCCAATGACATCGGCGACAATTTCCAGTGCTTGCGTGACCGGAATACCAGATGCGATCAACGTTGAAAAACTTCGCGAAAAACGAACGAGATAAATCTTTTCAAAAATACTGCCGAAGACCGGAATATGGAATTTCATGACATCAAATTGGCGATGGCCAGCCGGCGTTCGGAGATAGAGACGTGCCAAAGTATACACAATGCCAATAATACCAATGAGCAACCACCAATAGTTTGTCAGAAAGGAGCTCGCTCCCATCAGAATAACCGTCGGCAACGGAAGTTTTGCCCCACCGGCTTTCAACGTATCGGTCAGTTTCGGAATCACGAAGATCATCATCAAAACACCGATCACGACCATGGTACTCATAATGAAGGCCGGATAAATCATCGCGCCGCGAATTTTTGATTCGAGATCGTAATCTTTTTCTTGTTGATCAGCCAGATAGTTCAGCGTTTCGTCTAATTTTCCTGTTGTTTCGCCCGACCGAACCATATAAATAAAGAAGTCGGAGAACGCTTGCGGATACCGCGCAAAACTGGCCGAGAGCCGGGCGCCACCGTCCACTTCATCGGCAATTTCCGAGATGATGATTTTAAACGTGATGTTGGTGGTTTGTTTGACGAGAATACGAAGTGCTTGCACAATTGGCACCGTCGCCGAAATCATCACCGCCAGTTGCCGAGCAAAGAGCACTATGTCCTTATGCGGAACTTTGTTAAAAAATCCTAGGCTGGATTGAAAGAGCGTGTTTTTTTTCCGCTCATTTAAAGATAAAACCGTTAATCCGCGTTCCTTGAGTGTATCCGCGGCTACCACATCATTCGGTGCCTCAACCGCACCGCTAATACTCGCCCCGGTATTATCTTTTGCTTTGTAATCGTAGACGGCCATGAGGTTTCGCGTTCAGAAGGATACTTATTGAGCTTGATGAAAAACGTTCGGATCTTGAGCGTTGAGCATAGCATCTTCTAGGGTTATGACGCCACTTTGCACCAGTTTCACAAGCGTATGGTCAAACGATAACACACCAGAACCACGGGAGGTTTGCAAGACGTTACTGAGTTGGAATAAGGCTCCGTCACGAATCACTGCTCGAACCGGCGGTGTAGGAATCATAATCTCAGCCACTGCCACTTGCCCTCCGCCAACGCGCGGTAGTAGTCGCTGACTGACGATACCGACTAATACCGAAGCAAGTTGCGTACGAATTTTTGACTCTTCGGCTGAAGGAAAGCTGTTAAGAATTTTATCAATCGTCCCCATCACCGAATCCGTAGCCATCGTCGTTAGTACCAGCCGACTTGCTTCGGCTGCATCAAGGCTAGCAGCAATAACTGAGGCCGTATTTGACTCGGAGACGACAATGACGTCAATATCTTCACGGCTGGCAGCGATGATTGCCTGTTCAGCACTAAGAGCATCGCGGCCAACCTCTCGTTGTTCAATTAAACTCTTGTTATTAATGAAGAGGTATTCGATCGGCGACTCAATGGTCACAATCGTTGCCGAGCGCGATTCATTGATCGCATTAACAATGGCATTCAGCGTCGTTGTTTTCCCCGACCCATACGGACCGGAGACCACGACCAAGCCCTTCGTTAATTGCGCCAGCGTAGCCACCGCCGGCGGCATATTGAGATCTTCGAGTCGACGAACTGCTGAGGAAATACTGTGCAATGATATCGCGACCGATCCGCGTTGATAGACCGCCGTGACTTTAAAACGAATCTGCGGATTGAGGCTAAAAGCCGCGGTCAATTCTTTTTGCGTCAAAAGCTGTTGCCGTTGCGGCTCCGTCAAAACAGTTTTGACAATGACCTCGATAAAATCCGGTGCTACAATTTGTTCGTCTTCCAGCGCTTTTAATTTCCCGTCAATTCGCACCGTCGGTTGATTGCCAACCACAAAATGAATATCCGACGCGTGCCAGCCAGCAGCGGTCGTCAGGATGCGAGTAAAGGTTATAGTATCAGTTGCTCCCATGTCAGCGCGAAGCCTGCAAATGTTGTTTAATTTTTTCGACGACTTCGGATGGCATGAAATGAGCTTTAATCAGATAATCAGCCGCTCCAAGATCAAGGCCTTGAGTCACGTCGCTTTTTTGTCCGAGATTTGTCAGGAGAATAACCGGCGTATCGCGCAAATCGGGATTCGCCTTAATTTGACGAAGAACATCAAAGCCATTTATTTTCGGTAACAAAATATCCAGCAGAATTAAATCCGGATGCACCTCTGCCGCCTTGGCTAATCCAATTTCACCGTCCGTCGCCAATTCAACCTGGTAATGCTCCATCGTCAATTTCGTGACGTACATCCCGGCCAAAAACGAGTCGTCCTCAACCAGGAGAATAATCGGCTTAGTATGTGATGTTGACATAGCGGTAATGATTAGGCGCGGGTCGCGTCCCAAACTTCTTCAATGGTCGTGAACCCTTGCAATGATTTAAAAATACCGTCCTGTTTCATAAGAAACATCCCCTGATTTGCAAACGATTTTTGAATATTGGCGATCAAGTCACCGCCAGAAACAATAATTTTCTTTATTTCTTCATTCACCTCCAGCACTTCAGAAATCGAAACACGTCCTTTATACCCGGTATTCTCACAACGGACACAGCCTTGTCCCTGCCACATTTTTAGAGGTTGCACTAATGAAACATCTTTCGGAATGTTTACCGCCGCAAGTGAACTGACCGCTTGTAACACCTCTGCCTCTAAATTTTTTGGTAAGGTAAGTTCCTTCTTACAATATTGGCAGACGCGGCGAACTAGCCGTTGGGCCATCACCAAGTTTAACGATGAGGCAATCAAAAATGGTTCAATTTGCATATCGATCAACCGCGGGACTGCTCCGAAGGCGTCATTGGTGTGGAGCGTTGATAAGACAATATGGCCGGTCAAAGCAGCGTGCACCGATAGCGCGGCCGTTTCATTATCGCGAACTTCTCCGACCATGATAATGTCCGGGTCTTGCCGGAGAATAGAACGCAAACCGGCAGCAAACGTAAGACCGACTTCCGGATTCACTTGTGACTGGTTAATGCCCTGCATGTAATATTCCACCGGATCCTCGAGTGTAATAATGTTTACACCTTCTTCGTTCATGATATTCAGCAACGCGTACAAGGTCGTCGATTTTCCGCTCCCGGTCGGACCAGTAATTAGGAACATACCATGTGACCGCGTCGTTGCTTCTTTCATCACTTCTAAGTTTTTCCCATCAAAACCGAGATTCGTTAGGTTGATCAAATTCGACGACGTATCGAGAATACGCATCACCACTTTTTCATCGTTAATCAGCGGCAAAGTTGAAACACGGTAATCCACATTTCGGCCGTCAATATTCATCCGGAATCGTCCATCTTGCGGTACCCGCGTTTCATCAATTTTCAAATTCGAAAGCACTTTGATTCTCGCCACCAATGACGAATGAACATGTTTCGGTAAAAGCAGTGAGGTGTGAAGAATACCGTCAATTCGATACCGGATACGTGTTTCGTTTCCCACCGGCTCGATGTGGACATCGGACGCCTTTCCCTCGACGGCATGACGAAGGACGACCGACACGATTTTTGAAACTGGTGCGGTTTTAACAATTTCTTCGAGTCCGCCACCCGAGACATCAACATGCTCTAACTGCTTGGTCGCATCTACTTCGGCGCCCTTCAACGCTTCTTCGACTTCGGCCGATAGACTCTCATACTGTCGGTAAATGTATTTCAAGCTCGCTTCCGAGGTAATGAAATACTTGACCGTCAGTGAACTTTTACGAGCAATAAATTCAATCGCTTCCAACGCTTGGAAATTTGTCGGATCGGCCATCGCCACCGAAATATCATTCCCCTCGCGGGCGAAAGCCACCATCCGATAATTCACCGCTAACTCCTGCGGAACAATATTGAGAATTTCCGCTCGTACAATTTTCCCAAACAAATCGACCGGCGGTACATTGTAGAGTACCGATTTCGCCTTCAACATGTCATCCTCACGAACAATATTCGCATGCTCGATTATCGTATCAAGCGCCTCCCCCGATTGCTGCGCCTGTGCCTGAAGCTCGCCAAGTTTTGTCGGCGTCAAGAGTTTCTGTTCAAGCAAAACGTCGGCTAAACTTTGAGATGTTGCCAATCGCGGCAGTGGCATAGATTAATGGAAGGGGTTGGTCTGACCGCCGTCTCGATTCGCATCGGCGTTCGTCGTCACCGTATACGACTTAAGTGATGTATATCGTGAATCATTAAGAATCGATTCACCAAAATTCGTAATAACCGCCTTAGTACCGCTCGTCGAGGAACCACGGGCATTTGTATTGGTAGCGCTAAATAATTGCTGATAGAGTAAAAAACCAACACCGACCACAGCGACAATGATAACTCCAATAACGACAAACCGAGTAGAATTCGAGCGTTTTTTTGCGAGAGCCATAATTAATTTGTCGGAAGATAATAGGTTCGCAGCACAAAACTCCACGTCGCGGTCCCAGCAGAAGCACCACCAGTGGTGGTGGCCGTCGTATCCCCACCCGACGTGAAGCTAACCGTCATCACATCAAAGAGTTGCTGGCTGGATTCAATAATCGATAAGAAGCTCTTAAACGCCTCGTATGTTGTTCCGCCAGAGACACTAATGGAAATATCCTGGGTTTTCACACCAACGCCAGTAGCGGTCGCCGCCTGCGCCTTAGGCACGGCAGCATTTGACGTCACCCCGCTCGTAATTGGCGTCGCTGCCGATACGGCGGCAACTTGACCACTTTGGGAGACCGAAATACTATTCAAGGTCAATCGCGCCTGCGTCACCATGTTTTTTACGGTCAGTATCAAACTCGGGAAATTCGCGGTTGATGGTAAAAAGGTATCAATTTTCTTTTGGGTAGCGGCCGGAATTGCCGTCGCAAACGCCGTATTTGACTTTGCGAGAGCATCTGCATAAAGCTGTTGCGTTTTTAATTCCGACACTGCGCCTTGCTGGGCGGTCACCTGACTGGTTTTCAATTCCGTTATCTTTGGTGCAATCAGTAAGAGATACCCGGCCACCAAAACCACGATTACCACTCCACCGGCGAGAAACCGGAAGTAGCTTTGAAGTATTTTCGTCAGAAATTTCGGGTATTTCACAGGTGGTACATTATTGGGTTGGAGATGGTGTATCAGCCGAAGACTGGCCACTCACAGCGGCCACTTCATCGGCGCTCAGCGTAAAATCATTCGGTAACAGCGTCATCGAGACGGTGAAGTGCACCTGGATTTTGCCATCCTTGTCAGTCGAGCTCGTCGCGCCGGTAATGGAAAAAGCGCTAATGAATTGATGATTGGCGACCAGTTGCTCAAAAATCAAATATTGCTGTGCCACCGTTTCATAGCTGTCGGTGGTAGCACTGAACGATAGTGCGCCGTTGAGGTTACCACTGAACCCCGCACCATACGTCACCTTTGGCATCGTATACTTTTCAATCATGGCAAAAAACTTCGTCCACCGCGTATGACGACTCACCAAAGAACTGATAGCGCTCAGTTTTTGTGTCGTAGCCGCGGCTTGCTTTTGCGCCACGGATAGTTGAGCGATCCGTTGTTGAACATCAGTCAGTTGCGACTCGGTAGAGGTGATTTGTTTTTTGATGTTCTGTTGGTAGAGCAATAAGCCACCGAAGGCTAACCCCACCACCACAATAGCACCACCCGCAATCACACCGAGCTGTATCAGTCGTCGTCGCGGATTCGACGGCATAACCAACTCTTCTGTTAACAGATTTACATTAAATCCAGCATCGTCATCCTCTGGAAGCGGCACAACAGCTGGACCATTATGCCTTTTTTCACTGAGAATTCGATCATTATCTCCGCCGATTTTTTTTGTCGCCATCGTTCCGTCGGGGCGTGGTAACTTCGGCAGTACGACTGGCCGAGCAACCGGCAATGGTTTCGGCACCCGATTGAATAGCGATTTCAGCTTCGCCATAATACCTTCGCCGGAATTCTTCGTCGGATCGGATAACTCCGGTTGTGGCGGAGGAACCGGCTTCTTTGCCCCGGTGGAAAGCTGCTGAGTGTCTTTGAGAAGATTAACGTCTGGCATGATACTTCGTCAAAAAATTACGAGGGCAACAATTCTCGCATCGCAAGGCCGACCGCCACCGATAGCCGCGGACCAACTTCTTCCAGTGCCGGCTTCAGTTCCACTGGGTAGACAATACGTGCCCACGGATCGCCGATGAAGGTTTTCATCGACAAGCTTTTTTCCAAATGCATCGGAAGATTAGCTAAAAACGACGACCCACCGCTCAGAACAATGTGCTGTATCGCGCCAGATCCTTGCGATCGGTACAGGTTTAGAACAAACCGAATTTCGTTCACAATCGAGGAGATGATAAATTCAATGGTCTTCGGTATCTGTGTCGTTTCGGTCTGTGCACCACCCATACCAAAATCACGTTTGAATTGCTCAGCGCGCTCCTGATCGACATTCAAACTTTGAGCGATTGATTTCGTAATCGTTAATCCGCCGACATCAATCGAACGATTAATCAACGGAATGCCATCAACGACCACCGCGATATCCGTAGCCATCGAACCAATATCAACAATCATCACCGGCGCGGGATCGGTACCGATGAGCGAACGTTCGAGTGCTAACGCCTCCGTTTCGAGATCGGTAATCTGCAATCCAGCGGCTTTAAAAATTTCGATATACCGTTTGACCAGGCTCTTTGGGGCGGCGGTAATGAGTACACGTAGGTTTTTCGGCGCCTGTAGGTTCACTTTTGCGCCACTGGTGTCCTTGAGGAGTTTCCAATCGAGTACCAATTCGTCAATCGGCATCGGCACGAACTTCTTCGCTTCGAACCGCACCGCTGAATTTAACTCTTTCCGGCTCATCAACGGTAAGCTGATAATAGAGGTAAAGACTGTAAAGCTCGGCAATGCAGCCACTACCTTGGTGGTAGTTACGTGCGACTCGCGGAGCAACGATTTGAGTGCGCTGACGACGACTGTCCGGCTCGCTGCCGAGTCATTTTTTATGATATCTGTCGGCAATTCAACGTACCCATAGGTCATCAGCCGAGGCCGTTGGTTATCTAACCCAAGTTGAACCACTTTAATGCCAGAGGTTCCAATATCGACACCGAGAAAGCTTTGTTTTGGATTGAATGTTGCCATAGGTCCAATTTTTCAGCAGTTGTCCACAAGCTCAAGGCTGAAAAATGGTCAATGAATATACATGACTATATCATAAAAACACCAAAACGTCAAAGTACGGATTTTCGTCTAGGGGCCAACTTGCGCGGAATTCGGCAGGGCGCTAGCGAAATCAACCAAACCCGGCATCGGATTTGATTGTATGCGGCCGTCAAAAACAAATAATTCAGACGGCAACGGATTCTCAATCGTCCCGGCAAACATTCGGCCAAAATCAAAGGTCTTGGCAATCATCAATCCGGAAACCTTGAGTGGATTTAAATTATTTGCTAATTTATTCGACGACGTAAACACCGTACCGGTAACATAATACGCTCCCACTAAGTTCGTAACGGAATTATCAATGGTCAGGTTGCCCTTGACGATAAAGGTAATCGAGGCCAATTTTCGTAAATCAGCAATAGTTCCTGTTCCATAGGAAAGATTCTTGTTGATGTTCAGATTGCCATTAATTATAACGATACCG
>CAIJZX010000029.1 GCA_903825245.1 Candidatus Kerfeldbacteria bacterium | reverse complement strand
GGTGGTGCCCTACGTTGATCCCAACACTGCTGGTACGACGTACACGCTTCCTCGCGTGGTGGCACAACTCGTCGGTAAGGATGCAAAGGACGCTGCACTCACGGCTACGGTCTGTGTACCGCAAACTACGTTCCTCCGCAATCAGGACTCCACGTACTCCGTCTCCCACTTCTTCTTCGACACTACCGGTACCCCATACAGCGACATCTTCTTGACGAAGCCCGCCATGACCGGCACCTGCGCGGAAAGTATGGCAAAAGGACTAAAAGCGACGAGCGTTGAGCAAGCCATAGGTACGATGACTATTGATCCAAGTCACGGGATTTATCTCTACAACAAAGGCCAGTTACAAGGAGTGATTGATGGTCAAACGTGGACGGCGAAAAATAACAATGAATCACCTCGTGATTATGTGCCGTTGACCATGGCTTTAGGCGGAGGAACAGGGACAGATGTAGTGAATGTTCCACAAATTACCGTGACCTTGAAGTATAATCAAAAACAAACACTAAATATGTGTTTCCCCGCAGCGAAATCGGTTTCACCGGCCAAGTATATTGTGTATTACGATACCACTGGTAAGCCGTACAAAGATATCTTCTTAACCCAGCCAATTGTGTGCAACGACTACGACAACATTCACATTATTAGTACTACGACCACATCGGCTGTCATAGGCTGGAGCACACCCCGAACGACCTGTAGCCGTATCAATTATGGGACGGTGGCTAACCAGTTGAATAGTAAGCCAGTAGCAGAGACTGCGCCCTGCACAAATGTCGCACATCAAGCAATGCTTACCGGTTTAACACCGGGTGCACATTATCTTTATGAAATCGTAGGTGGTGGGTCGATTGTTTCCGGTCAACAAGTGTTTACGACATCAACTAAAACAAGTGGTGGCGGAGTACCAGTGCCAGTGCAAATTCCGGCTGACCAATAGTTCCATCGAATTGATGAGCGCGGCTCCTTCGGAGCCGCGCTTGGTTATGGCAAGAAAAAAGACCAGCACTTAGGCTGATCGGGGGCGGCGCGTCGAGCGTCGGTTTGAGCGGTGGGAAGGCAACGTGGTGTTGATCGGGTCAGTCGGCCGAATAGCGTGGCCGTGAGCGAGCACCTGAGCGATGCCGCCGCTAAGTTGGGCATTGCTGTAGAGCTCTCTCGATCCGAGCTTGGGACGGGGCTGGTTGCAGCGAGACTGCTTGGCTTGACGAGCGTTCATCACTCCTCCATGAGGCGGGACTGAGGTGTGATCAATGTACGAACATGTGCGTTTGATGCTAGACTACACTAGTCGTCTATGTGTAGCCTGTCAAGTTATTACTATTGTCTCATGAATACTGTCCAAATAAAAAGAATCAACCCGCTCAGTCAAGGTCTACAGCGGCAACACGATGATGATGCCGGTTGGGATGTGAGTACGATTGAGGGGTATTCAATTGGACCCGGTGAACATCATGGTTTTCTTACAGGTTTTTCGGCGGCTTTTCCTCATGATTTTGTTGCAGTTATAAAAGATCGATCAAGTCTCGGCAGTAAAGGTATTCATGTTCTGGCGGGAGTGATTGATGCCGGGTATCGTGGTGAATGGAAAATAATTCTTCTTAACACGAGCCAAGAAATCTATAACGTACAAATCGGTGATCGCATTGCTCAGTGCCTCTTCTTGCCGGTTCCGAAAACTACAGTAACAGTAGTTGAAGAATTACCAGAAAGTGAGCGAGGAACAGGGGGTTTTGGGAGTACCGGAAAATAATAATTACTCATCAACTTTATTCACACTATGCCCCAACAATCTCAACAAATCCAAATTAAAGCTCCGGATGAAGTGCTTCGCGGAACGTACGCTAATGCTTTGCAAATTTCTCATACCAAAGATGAGTTTGTCTTTGATTTCCTATCGCTCTTTCCGCCGCAGGGAAATCTCGTTAGCCGCGTGGTAACGAGTCCGGCTCACGCCAAGCAGATTGTGGCGGCGTTGGCAGACAACATTAAAAAGTATGAAGCGCAGTTTGGCCAGTTGACGGCCTCCGAAGCGCCGGTCAAAGATTTCGGATTTACCAAAAGCGAATAACCATGATAAGTCCGCGACTGACACCTTGGTCAAAAAAACTGTTCGCCTTGTATGTACCGAGTGTGATTGGCGGCGTGGTGTTTTGGTATTTCGTTCAACAGGCGCTCCGCGGTCATGTTGCGTTTACCACCTTGGCGTTGGTTAACATCGGTATTTTTTTACTGGTCGGTATTGTTTGTCTGTCGTTGTGGCTAAGCCCAATCCTGCTTGTGTCGTACGTCGGCACATGGCGATCGATGCGATGGACGTCAGCGGCGGTGGCGGCGGTACCGTTAGCAATCTTTTTTCCGCTGTACTGGTGGACGGGCGCTGCTGTGGCAGTGTTAATCATGACACTTGGGTGGGGATTGGAAGCGATTTTCGATGATGCCCACAATCGTTTAACCGTGCAGCCGTTACACTCGTTGCCGCGTGGTATTACTTATGTAATTTTCGGTGTGCTGGTGGCAGTATCGTTGTTGTACTATCAGCAACTCCGCGGTAGCGCCGATACAACCGAAGCCTTGTCTAAGAAACTGATTGACCAAACGGTGACCGTGACGGAACGCGCATTACCGATCGTGTACAAAAGCTATAAGCAGGGGATGACGGTTGATGAGTTGATCGGGGCACAAATGCCGACCGCGGACAGCATTCTCCGCGATATCAATTTCTCGTCACTGAACACTGGTCAAGCACAACAAACGGCAATTAATGACCAACTATCGAAACTCGGCGTTGATACAAGTGGCTTGAACATTTCCACCAAAGAAACCGAAGCTTCGATTCGGCAGCAACTTGATCAGCAACTCCTCAACCTCCGCCAACAAACGATTGATAGTACGCGTCAGGAACTCAGTCAGCGGTTCGATGTCACCATCAAGCCCAACGAAACAGTGCATGATATGTTGGTAGCGGTCATTGGTCTGCAGTATGATCGCTACGTCCAGCGATACGTCACCTTTGTACCGGTGCTGCTGGCATTGGCGCTCTTCTTTGTACTACGATTCGCCACCAGTCTGCTCCAGGCGGTGGTGGTCTGGGGTGCGTGGGTATTTTTAAAAATGTACCGCGCGGCAAACGTGGTGAGGATAACGCATCAAACCGTACCAGCCGAAAAAGTTGAGTGGGGGATGTAACGAAAAATCTATGATCAAAGAACATATTGGTTGTCTCATCTATACCCACGATCGGGTGGATGATGCAAAAATCAATCAAGAAATTGTCCGGAGCTTGTGGCATGATTCCGGTAATTTTGGCAAAATATCGATGGTTCACGCCTATAATGGCCGCCGTTCGTGGTATCCGAAGCAACACTTGGAGGACATTCTGATTCGACAAAAAAATCCGGGACACTACCAAGGTGCGGCGGACTTGATTGATGTCGGCTTGGCCACATTGCATCGTCGTTTTCCAACCATCCGGTATGTTGTTGTATTGGCAGCCGATACATGGTGTCTGAAACCGGACTATATTGCGTCTATCATCAAGACAATGAAAAAAAATAAGCAGACCCTGGCGACTTGCCCATGGGGATTGCCGGCGAAATATAAAAAAACAGATGTCGGTATAGCCACAGATTTTTTCATCGTCGATATTCAGTGGGCGACGCGGTATCTTTTTTTTCCGTTGCGATATAGCGAATTTTGGAGTACGTACCACGAAGTGTTTTCCTATATTCGTCCCGGCAGTAATGTGTCCGTTGAACGCTTAGCTTTGGCACGGTTCCATGACGCTAGTTTTGCTGAACATCAAAGTAATGTTCGCCGAAAAGAGTTGGCTGAAAAAAGTATATATTTCATGACCGAACGCATGCCCGTGCATCTGAAGAAAGATAGCAAAGGTTATTGGGTCCGCCGTTTCTATTGGCCGAAGATCGGCCTCGTCACACATCACGAGCCAGCGCCGAAACAGGCAATTATTCGACGGACGAAAGGGATCTCTGGTACCGCAATTGAGCAACTTCGTTCAGCACAATCACTGTCATACTATAACGGCGGTCAGGTCTATCGAGCATCGTACGATTAATGGGATTAGCACTCTTGACCTAGGACTGCTAATTTGGTATTGTTGAATCCTTATGGCCGCCAATTACTACGATCTGCTCGGGGTTTCGAAAAGCGCGACCACCGACGAAATAAAAAAAGCCTTTCGGACAAAGGCGCACCAATTCCATCCGGATAAATCCACAGGCGACGCGGAGAAGTTTAAGGAAATCAATGAAGCCTACCAGGTTCTTGGTGATACTGAAAAGCGCAGTCAGTACGATCAATTTGGGCAAACCCATGACCAAGCTCGACGCCAAGGCGGCGGTCCGGCTGGTGGCAGTCCGTTTGGCGCCGGAAATCCGTTTGGCGGAGGATTCAATGGTAGTGTCGACATGGGCGACCTTGGCGATATCTTCGGCGACATGTTCGGCTTTGGCGGCGGTTCGCGTCGGCGACAACAAGCGACGCGCGGCGGCGATATCCAAGCCACGATTCGTATTTCGTTCAAAACGGCGGCCTTTGGCGGTGAAGAAACAATTCAATTACGTCACCATGTACAGTGCGCGCATTGCAGCGGTAAGGGCGCTGAACCTGGTACGGATACTGAAACTTGCGCTAACTGCAAGGGTGTCGGCCAAGTACAAAGTGTGCAGCAAACAATTTTGGGCGCTATCCGCACCGCCCAGGTGTGTCCGTCGTGCCAGGGCGAAGGCGTGACGATTAAAACGAAGTGCTCGATCTGTCACGGTCAAGGTCGGACTGAGCAAACCGAAACGATTACCGTCAAAATTCCTTCGGGCATCGATCAAGGCCAACGCATTAAACTCACCGGACGCGGTGAAGCGGGCTTGCGCGGCACGCCGTCAGGCGATTTGTTCCTCGAGGTCGATATTGAACGCGATGCCGTATTTTCTCGTAATGATGACGATGTGTTGGTGAACGCGAATGTACCATTAACCGTGGCGAGCCTTGGCGGGACGATTGATATTGACACCATTGACGGAAAAGTAACGCTCAAGATTCCGGCTGGAACGCCGAGCGGAAAAGTATTCCTGATTAAAGGTAAAGGTATTCCACATCTTCGCGGTCGTGGTCGCGGCGACGAACGAGTGACCGTTGAAGTGCATATCCCAACATCGCTCTCCGGCAAGGCAAAAAAATTGCTCAAAGAACTTCAAGAAGAAGGTATATAGTTGACGGCGGTTACTATATCGAAAAAAATTGTATGGCGTACGTAGCGTCAATACAATTCTTCCTATCATCTCCACCCGCATTCGCGGGAGTAGAAATGACAAGAGACTGTATTGACAACTTCGGGCCAGGGGAGTACGAATACACCATGTTTCGTTTTTGTGACACTCGAAAAATGACCAATAATTCGACCGCACCAAATTTGTGACAGAAAGTTTAAAGCTGGTCTTATCTTAATCTTGGTTCGCAATAATTGCAGTATGTTTTGCTAGCTCTTGCATACTATCAATAACATGTTCGTTTGGTTGTAGCACAAGTTGTAGGTCAGTACAGCCAAGAATAATGTTTTGTGTTTGTGAACGCCTGATTACTCGTTGTAAAAATTCTTGTGGATTGCTTAAGAGTGGGGGAGTAAGTAGCCCTTGAATTAATGCATCGAGTTGTTGTTGGTCGTGGGTTGAAGGTATTCGTAAATCGACGCCGCTTCGCGCAAGAGCTTTTTGAAATAACTCCTGACGAATGGTTTGACTGGTGGCTAATAGCAAAGCTGACCGCCAATTTCTGTTCCCTACTTCTTGAGCGGTCAGATCAATAATGTTTGCTATTTGTACGTGTGAACGAGCGAGGAGTTGCGAATGAAACTCATGTACGGTGTTACAGGGAATGACAATTTCATCAACTCCGGCTCGATTTAATACCTGAGTTCCCTGTATCAGTAACGTTAAAAAATGATCGGCATGTTTACCGGTAGCGATATGTTCAGCCTCCTTTTTGATGTTTAATGGTAAACTCCAAATACACAGCGCAGGGCGTTGGATTTTTGTAGCGCGCTTGATGACGTCGAGAAAGAATTCAGAAGTTGTTTGTGGGCCAAGTCCGCCCAGGATGCCAATAGTTTTCATTGTAAGTGAGGTATTATGGAAATAAGAAAACACCGCCCGAGAAGGCGGCTATTGAGGCACAATGCACTAGCGCACCACTCGGATCATTGAGAGGCGTCGTTATAATAGGAATTACTTTGTATGTCGAAAATAAGATTCATAATGCGAGGAGAATACGCCAAGACAAGTAGAAAGTCAATACACGTTGACAAAACCCTTTTTTTGTGCTAAACTACGGTAGTTGAGAGTAATTTTCAATAAAAACTCTCAATGTGTTCCTTCGGAAACACAAAGAAAAACAAAAAGCGCGGAGAGAGCCGCCAGGTGATTCGTGGGATGAGAACCATTGATCCCAGGTATCACCCGAGTGGTGAGTCTCGCCTTACGGCGAAACCTGCCCTTTGCGGCTCTCTCTTCCACCTTTTCTTTTTTACACATAAAACTATGCCCCACGTTGGGCACCAACGGATTTTTTCATACGTTTTCTTTCTCACAGCGCTCGTCGGAGTCGCGTTTTTCGTTGCGCCGAAAACATTTGCCGCCACGACTGCTAAGAAGGTGACGACGCCGGCAGTTGTCGTGCCGGTCACACGAACCCGCGCGCCTGAATTGCGAATTGGTTCTTCAGCGGCACGTATTCCAATTCTCGTTCCGAAGTTCAAAGGCGGCGCAACAGTCGCGGTGGCGGATGTGAATGGCGACGGAGTTGATGAGTATGTTATTGGCGCTGGACCGAACGGCGGCCCGATAGTCGAAGTCTACACAGCCGACGGCACGATGTTGTCGCAATTTTATGCGTTTGATAAAAAAATAAAATCGGGCGTCACGGTCGCCGCCGGACAAATTGACGGTAATGGCTCGACGCAAATCGTGGTCGCAACGCAAGCCGGCGGGAACGCCGAAGTCCGCGTCTTCAATGTAAGCGGAACATTGCTGAGAAAGTTTAACGCGTTTGAATCCGGCTACACCGGCGGTATGAATATCGGCATCATTTCTGGACGTAACGGTTCTGGTGGTTACATCATCGTTGGTTCTGGATTCGGTCGTGAAGATGAAGTGCGAGTCTACACCGCGTCGGGTTCGAAAGTCGTACAATCAATTTCGCCGTTTGGAAAATTGTCCGGCAATGGCGTCACAGTCGCCGGCGGATGGAGCGATACCTTTGCGCAAAACGTCGTCATCGTCGGCGCATCGCAAGGTGATCAGCCGGTGGTGCAAGTGTGGGGAATGACATCAAAAACAAAACTGGCGCAATGGTTGGCCTACGACGCGAAAGTAAAAACCGGAATCAACGTTGCGTTTCGAAATGATCGCGTCATCACCGGCCCGTCACTCGGCGGTGGACCGGATGCGCGAATGTTCGATATGCACGGTACGCTGCAATCGAGTACGGTCATGTTTGAGAATCTGTTCCGCGGCGGTATTCGTGTCGCTGGTACAGTTATTGCCGGTGTGCTGATTCCTGTTGCTGTGCCGACGAGCCAACCGGGCGTCGGGAGCGGGGCAAAGAAAATCGTCGTTTCGTTATCGAAGCAGACACTGACCATGTACGAGAACGGACAAATCGTTTCTATCCGCCGTGTCTCGACTGGCAAGTGGTCAACCCCGACGCCGCCGGGAATCTACAAGACGTACAATAAAATTCCGAACGCCTATTCGAAAGCATATGGGTTGTACATGGAATGGTGGATGGCATTTCAACCGGACGGTTCAATGGGATTACATGCCTTGCCCTATTGGAAGCTGAAAGACGGTGGTAAGTTATACGAAGGCGCCGCCCACATCGGCACACCGGTATCACATGGTTGTATTCGCCAAACATTAACCGACGCGAAGTCCTTGTACGATTGGGCGCCGATTGGGACGCCGGTGGTAATCGAGAAATAAAGCAGGACTTGTCGGACGGGTAAAGAGGGGGTATACTCTACCAGCCTCTCTTTTATTTTTGTTTTTGTCACGATCCCGTTAGACAGCCCAAGATACCGGGTCCAGAAGTCTAGCCGAGGATTACCTTATTTGCTTAGGACTGTCTAACGGGATGAAACGTCGTCAGGTCTGGATATCTACCGGTTTCTTACTTCTCTTGGTCGCCGCCGTTGGTGTTGTCGATTACCCGAAAGGACCGAATATCAATATCGGCAGTTTTCATCGTGATCTCAATGTCGTCCTAGGTCTTGATCTTAAGGGTGGGACGAGCCTGATATATCGCGCCGATATGTCAAAAGTTCCTAGTGCAGACCGCGCCTCCGCGTTGTTGGGTGTCCGCGATGTGATTGAGCGCCGGGTGAACCCGAACGGCGTGGCTGAACAGCAGGTGCAGACCAGCCGGGTCAGCGGGGAATACCGCGTCAGCGTCGATCTTGTTGGCGTCGGTGACATTAATCAAGCCATTCAACTTATCGGCCAAACCCCATTACTCGAATTTCGACAGTTGGCGACGCCAACAGGTTTAGCTGATGCCGATGCTAAGGCGAAGGCTGATACCGTGCTGGCGTTGGTGAAGAAGCCAAAAGCCGATTTTACGGCTTTAGCTAAGCAGTACTCGGATGATACCGGAACGAAGGATGCCGGCGGCGATCTTGGTTGGGCACAGCAGGGTCAGTTTGTGACGGCGTTTGACGATGAACTTTTTAAAAACCTCAAAGACGGACAAGTCTCGCCAACACCAGTAAAAACAGAGTTTGGCTATCACATCATTGAACGTATTGCTTCCCGAACGACGAATGTCAACGGCAAAGACGTGTTGGAAGTCCATGCGGCGCACATTTTGATTGGTGTTGTAACTTCGCCAATCAATAGCAATAATTACGTTACCACGCAATTAACCGGTAAACAGTTGAAGCGCGCGGACGTAGTTTTTGATCAAAGCAGCGGTGCGCCACAAGTGCAGTTACAATTTAACAGCGAAGGAACAAAACTTTTTGCCGAATTGACAAAAGCGAACCTTAACAAAGTTATCGCCATTTATCTCGACGGATCACCGATTAGCGAGCCACGCGTACAAACAGAAATTACGAACGGTACCGCAGTTATCACGGGAAGTTTCGCCCTGAAAGACGCCAAAGATCTAGCCAAACGGCTGAATGCCGGTGCGTTGCCGGTACCGATTACCTTGATTAGTCAATCGAATGTCGGACCGAGCCTCGGGCGCGATTCGATTGATCGAAGTTTAGTGGCGGGACTTATCGGCTTGATTCTGGTGGCGATCTTCATGATTGTGTACTACCGCTTACCGGGATTGTTAGCGGTCTTTGCCTTGGGAATCTACACCTTGATTACGTTAGCCATTTTCAAGCTCTGGCCGGTGACATTAACGCTGGCCGGAATTGCCGGCTTCATTTTATCGATTGGTATGGCGGTGGACGCAAATATTCTCGTCTTCGAACGGACGAAAGAGGAGTTAGCGCAGGGACGTCCGCTGATGTCAGCAATTGACGAAGGGTTCCGCCGCGCCTGGCTATCGATTCGTGACTCGAATGTGTCGAGTTTGCTAACGGCTTTTATTCTTATCGGTTTCGGATCGAGTCTCATCAAAGGATTCGCCTTTACGTTGAGCATTGGTATTCTGGTCTCCATGTTCTCCGCCTTAACGGTCACACGAACGTTCTTGCGCCTCGTAGTGAGTCGCTGGATGGGGAAGCATCTCTGGCTGTTCGGTTTTAGTGCCCCAAAAACGGTAACTCCTGAACATCATGTATAAGATTATTCAAAAACGAAATTGGCTGTTCGGTTTCTCGCTGGCGATTCTCATTCCTGGGATGATTGCCTTAGCCATGTGGGGCATGCGATTGTCGATTGACTTCACCGGCGGTACGCGCATGACGGTTACCTTTGCTGGAATGCGTCCAGATGCTCAGGCGATTGCCAAGACAGTCACAGATTTAAAATATGGTACCGCGACTGCTATCACCTCAGGGGATCACGATAGTGTCATCAACATGCCGACGGTGACGAATGATCAGCGCCAGAAGATTATTGATACATTAAACACCAACTACAGCGGGGTCACAGAAAAACTCTTCGAAACAATTGGTCCGACGGTAGGCGCGGAATTAGTGAACCGAGCAATTACTTCTATTATCATCGTCCTAGTAGCGATTATTCTCTATGTGAGTTGGGCGTTTCGAAAAGTTGGCATCGGGCCGGTACCGTCATGGGTCTATGGTGCCTCGGCTGTCATTGCTTTAGCACACGACATTCTCATTGTCGTTGGTATTTTCGCTATTCTTGGACATTTCTTCAATATTGAAATTGACAGTTTGTTTGTGACGGCGCTCTTAACGGTTCTTGGTTTTTCGGTGCATGACACCATCGTGGTGTTTGATCGCGTTCGAGAACGCCTGATTGTCGGGACAGAGCCGACGTTTGAAGAAACGGTGAACGTTAGTTTAAACCAAACGTTAATTCGTTCGCTGAACACATCGCTCACGACATTGCTTGTCCTGTCAGCATTATTCCTCTTTGGCGGAGTGACGATCAAGAATTTCGTGCTAGCGCTATTAATTGGTATCGCCAGCGGCACGTATTCGTCAATCTTCGTGGCCACACCATTGTTGGTCGTGTACGAGCGCTGGAAACATCATCGACGATAAGTGTAGGCGTAAGATTCGTCGCGGAAGATAGGATAACCATTCGCCAAGGAGGGGATTTTAGTGTTCATTGAAGAACTGGGCTCTGATTCAAATGATTGCTTGACAGGCTGTCAATATTATGCTATACTCAGATTGTTCAGTGTTCAGCTATTGTTTATGGAAGATTCTCAACAACCACAACCGCTGTCGAATTTACTCGACCGTGTCCTGCAAAGCCAGCAAAGTGAGACCCTTGAGCACTTCGACCCGCTCGAGACGGTTAACAACTTGCTGAAGCTTTTATCGTCAAAAGAAGCCGATGTTTTACGTCGACGGTATGGTTTTAGCGCGAATGAGCCGGAAACATTGGAGGTCATCGGTCAATCGTATAAAGTGACCCGAGAACGTGTTCGACAAATTCAGCATTGGGCCATTGCCCATATCAAGCAGTCGGGCAGCACCAATCATTTACTGCACGGCTTAACCTTGGTGCTTCAGCAATTATTGGAAAAAAGCGGCGGTTTGATGATCGAAGAAGAACTTCTCCAGCGTTTGCAAGGAACCGGGGAATCCGTACGAGTACGACAAGCAGCTGTCAGTTTTTTGCTTGAACAGTTGCTCGACGACAAAGTCGAGCGCGTCGATGTGTCAGAATATAAGCCATATTGGAAACTGAAGTTCGTGAATACGTCGTTGGTGGCGGAAACTATTGCCGCCGCAGAGGATGTGCTTCGAACGGCCGCAAAACCGCTATCACAGTCGGACATTCTTCAGCGCTTACGGCAGACGCCGCTGGTGCAACAGCATGCGGATCAATTGGTAGACGAAACACTACTCAGCTACCTGGCCGTGGCACGATCGGTTGAACGAAATCCGTTCGGTGAACTTGGTTTACGTACCTGGGGGACAATCGTTCCAAAACGAATGCATGATAAAATATTGCTGGTGATGCGGAAGCACGGAAAACCAATGCATTTTAATGAAATTACTCAGAAAATAAATGAAATTGGCTTTGATCATCGCCAAGCGTATCCACCAACGGTGCACAATGAACTTATTTTGAATAAGGAGTACGTTCTGGTTGGACGGGGAATCTACGCGCTTCGTGAATGGGGATACAAGCCCGGCGTCGTAGCCGACGTTTTAGCGGACATCATCCGCGAGGTTGGTCAGCCGATGGATCGTGAAGAACTTATGAAACGCGTTATGCAACAACGCATGGTAAAAAAGAATACTGTGGCGTTGGCATTAACAAATAAAAACAAATTCCGACGATTGCCGGATGGCCGATACGATTTGGCTGAACCGACGGCGTCGACCCCGGCCCAATGAATGTGACGATAACGATTCCTACGTTTTCTACCCCACTCGATGCCATGTTGTGGGCGTTTTTGCATGGTGGGTGGATTGTATTAGTTCTCGCCATCGGCTTTGGTATTTGGTGGCTCTACCTGGATTACATTCAGGGTCGGTTTATCATGAACACGAAATACGTGTTGCTCGCTATCGATGTGCCGAAAGAAAATGAGCAGACACCGAAAGCGGTCGAACACTTGTTTAGCCATTTTCATGGAATTCATAAAAATCCTAATTTTTTCGAAAAATATCGTGACGGTTATGTTCAGCCGACGATTACGGTTGAGCTCATTTCACTCGGTGGGTTTATCCAATTTATTATTCGCGCACCGATTCCACAACGAGATCTCGTGGAAGCGGCAATTTACGCTCAATACCCGAATGCGGAAATTTCTGAAGTTGAAGATTATGTCGATCAATTTGCCGCGAAGTTTCCGAATGATGAATATGATATGTGGGGCGCGGAAATGACCTTAACGGCGCCAGAGTATTATCCAATCCGAACCTATCCGAGTTGGGAACATAGTTTAACGCAAACATTTCTTGATCCATTGGCTTCGACGTTAGAAATGATGGGGCGCTTGCAATCGAGCGAACAAATATGGTTACAACTCGTCCTTCGCCCAAACGCGGACAATAAATGGCGACAAAAAGGGCTTGACGCTATTAATAAAATCATTGGCTTGAAATCAGCCAAGAAAAAGAACGCTGGATTAGCCGCGATGTTCACTGAAGCACCGGCAAATTTGGCTTTAGGGACGTGGGAAACGATTACGCGCACCCTATTTGATCCTGGTGAAACGAGTACCAAAACGAAAAATGATAACGAGCCGCCGAGCATGATGATGCATTTGCCGTCGAATGTGAAAAATGTCATTGAAGCAATTGGTATGAAAATTTCCAAAATTGGGTTTGATGTGAAGTTCCGGACATTGTACTTCGGTTCGGTTGATGTGTTTAGCAAGGCGCGGGTTTCTGCCATTACCGGTGCCTTAAAGCAATTCAATACGCTTGATCTGAACGGTTTTAAGCCCGATAGCAAAATGAAAACATCGCGCGACTTTTTCTTCGTTCAACGTCGTGTCGCCAATTTAAAGCGTCGAATATTATGGGGCTATAAGTACCGGAGTATTTGGCGCGGCCGAAAAGTTTTTGTTTTAAATATTGAAGAGCTGGCTTCGCTGTGGCACTTCCCGGTTCTTACGGTTAAGGCACCGCAGGTCAAGAAGCAAGAAGCCAAACGCGGTGAACCACCGGTAGCGTTACCGGTCGGCGAGGAAGTTGAGTATGTGCCAAAAGCGAAATCGGAAAAAGATGTAGTAGTGCCGACGCATCTTCCAGTGATCCCGCAACCAGTGACGGTATCTGAAATACCGCCAGAGCAACAACCGGTGCGTCACGTTGGCACACCGCCGCCAAATTTACCGATCGGATAACATCGTATGCCAGAACAAACAACAGAACACAATCCAAACGGCGACATCACCCTCTTTGCCAAGACGAACTACCGTGGTTCGTTGATTCCGTTTGGGATTAAACTTGATGATCGGCGACGGCATATGTACGTCATCGGGAAAACTGGTATGGGTAAGTCAACGTTGCTGGAGAATATGATCATCCAGGACATTCGCGCCGGACGCGGCTTGGCCGTGGTTGACCCGCACGGAGATTTGGTAGAGAAGGTAGTGAAATACATCCCGTCATACCGCATCAATGATGTTATTTATCTTAATCCGGCAGACGTTGATTTTCCGATTGCTTTCAATATACTCGAATCTGTTGATCCGACGCATCGCCACTTAGTGGCCTCAGGCTTGATCAGTGTTTTTAAAAAATTGTGGGCCGATTCCTGGGGACCACGGCTCGAGCACATTCTACGGAACACGATTCTAGCGTTGATCGAATATCCTGGGTCGACACTTCTTGGTGTGACGCGCATGCTGGTTGATAAAGATTACCGGAAAAAAGTTGTTGATCATCTCTCGGATCCGATTGTCAAAGCTTTTTGGCGTGATGAATTCGCTTCGTTCAACGACAAGTTCCGATCGGAAGCCGTTTCGCCAATTCAAAATAAAATCGGTCAATTTCTCTCCAGCTCAATCATCCGTAATATTGTCGGTCAGCCAAAATCGACGATTGACATGCGGGAAATAATGGACAATGGAAAAATACTATTACTCAATTTGGCCAAAGGCCGCATCGGCGAAGATAATGCCGGATTACTCGGGGCGATGATGATTACGAAGTTGCAATTGGCGGCCATGAGCCGTATCGATATTCCAGAAAACGATCGTCGCGACTTTCTGCTCTACGTCGACGAATTTCAAAACTTTGCCACCGAATCATTTGCCAGTATTTTATCTGAAGCGCGAAAATACCGGCTTGATTTAATTATCGCCCACCAGTATATCGAACAATTGGATGAAACGGTTCAAGCCGCCGTCTTCGGCAACGTCGGCACGATTATTTGTTTCCGTGTTGGCGCGGCGGATGCAGAATTTTTAGCTAAAGAATTTACACCGGTGTTTGAAGAACCGGATTTGTTGAATCTCACGAAGTACGATATGTATCTGAAACTCATGATTGATGGTGTAGCATCGGAGCCATTTTCTGCTACGGGTTTACCGCCGGTGCCAAACCCCGATAACCTTGAAGCAACGATTATTGAAGTTTCCCGCGAACGGTACGCAAAAACTAGAGCCGTGGTAGAAGATAAAATTGCGCGCTGGAGCGGAATGGCCGAAACGTTTGCGGCTACGGCGGCTGAAGAAAATCGATCGCAACGAAATAATGATCCTATGCGCCGGGAACGACGTGAACCGGAGCAGGAAATAATCGTTGTTGACCGAAAACCGGTAGCCATACCTGCCGCCAATGAAATCACGTTGCAACAAGCCTTACAACACACAACTCTAACACAGACACGCCAACCAACGTCGGCGCCGAGACCCACACCCCGGCGTAATGATCAACCACAACGGCAAAATTCGCGTCCACCAATGCGTAACGCTCGGCCGCCACAAGGTCAACGAAGCAGTCGGCCACAAACTATAGCTTCGCCGGTTCCGGAAAAATCAATTTCGCTTCAAGATCTGTTGCCTAAGCAGCAACCGGAAGAAAAACCGACGCTATCGTCACCGGTGCCAACATTGAACCCGCTACGTCCAATCGCACCGCCAGTCCCACCAACTTCGGTCACTCGTGTGCCGCAACCGTCGCACACGGGAACGAAGCTTCAGCCGGGTCAGGTCGTCCATTTGCCGTAGTCTTGTCGAAGGCGCTTCAGTTCGCTATACTACGCTTCTATGAAGAAGCTGTCTTGTGTTGTCCCGGCCTATAACGAAGCCGAAAGCCTGCCGCACCTGAAAGCGGCACTGTTGCCCGTATTGGCACAATTTCCCGATTGGGAGTTGATTGTGGTGAATGACGGTAGTTCGGACGCCACGTCATCTATTGTTACCGATTGGGTCGCGCATGATCAGCGCATTCACCTGGCCGGTTCACGACGGAATTTAGGAAAATCGAGCGCCCTGATGCTCGGATTCGCTGAAGTTACCGGTGATATTGTGGTCACACTCGATGCAGATTTGCAAGATGATCCGCAAGAAATTCCTAAATTAGTTGCGGCATTGGATGAACAAAATGCTGATATGGTCGGCGGCTGGAAACAATTACGGCACGATCCGTTCGTCAAAGTTATTTCTTCAAAGGCATTTAACGGATTAGCAAATCGGGCACTGGGCACGAATTTTCGTGACCTCAATTGTGGGCTGAAAGTGTATCGACGGGAGGTGGTTGATTCACTGGATCTCTATGGCGATTTGTATCGCTTTATTCCATTGTTAGCTACAGCACAAGGTTGGAAAGCAATTGAATTGCCGGTCACGCACCATCCACGCCAGCACGGCGTTTCAAAATATGGTTTACGATTGAACGGTGTTTTCGATTTGATGAGTTTGCTGATGGTGACGAAATATCGTTGGCGCCCGCTCCATTTCTTCGGCAAGTGGGGTGCCGTACTTTTCGGCATCGGTATAATTATTCTAGGGTATTTGTCGGTACTTCATTTTATGGGACAAGCTATCGGTGAACGACCATTGCTCATTTTCGGCATGCTGTTCGTGTTGTCCGGATTACAGTTGCTGTTTACCGGATTGCTCGGTGACCTCATTGTCCAACAACGACGAAAAAAATGAGTACCACGAATCAACAGAAATTCCTGAACCAAACACCGATTCAGCAAGGCCTGATCGGTAATTTTCATCGTCAATTTTTAGCCACACTGGTTTCGGTACAACCAACATCGATTCTCGAACTTGGTTGTGGCGAGGGATATTTATTGAATAAAATTCACCAACAACTTCCGGCCACGCCGATGTTGGGTCTCGATACTCTTGCTGCGGCTCTGCAGGAAGGCCATCATTTGTTTCCAGGGTTGAAACTAGAGTCCGGCGATATCTATCACATTCACCAGCCGGATGCGAGTTGGGATGTAACAATAGCGAGCGAGGTGCTGGAACATCTCGATGATCCAAAAGCGGCGATTCGGGAGCTAAAACGGGTAACGAAACGCTATGTGTTATTGTCAGTTCCGAATGAACCGTGGTTTCGGTTGGGGAATTTTGCTCGCGGTCGTCATGTGCGTCGGTTTGGTAATCATCCGGAACACATCAATATGTGGACGAAAAAGAAATTTAGTCGTTTCGTTGGTCATGAACTGACGATTGAAAAAAGTATTTCAGCTTTTCCATGGACGATCGTTCTCGCCCGAAAGTAAATTGGTGGCAGGTGATTGGCTGGGTGGTAACCATTCTGGCGCTAGTTTTTGTCGGACGATGGTTACTCAAGCTTGACCATAGCGTTTGGCAAAGCTTACGACATTTACGGGTTATATGGCTTGTCGGTTCTGTCCTAGTGTTTCAAGTGTGGTTTCTCCTACGGTATTTTGCTTGGGAATTTATTGTCCAACGTCACGGTTCTGAGGCCCAACGACATCAAACCCTAAAAACCTGGACACTGAGCGAATTAGCACGTTATGTACCGGGCAACGTTTGGTCGTTTGCTGCCAAGTATCGCGGCTCTGTCGACGGCGGGGCGAAACCGGCAGCCGCACTCCAAGCGCTTGGCATCGAGGGATTTTCCCAAATGACCGGCGCCGCCATCACTGCCGTTTTGTTGTATGATGTCCATCATTTATGGTGGATTGCCGTCGTCATCCTACTGATTTTTCCATTTCTCGTACCATTCCTGATTCAACTGTTATCGAAATGGAAGCGGTGGAGCGAGGTTCCGAAAATTTCTGTTCTTGAATCGTTGGGGTTACTTTTGTGGTATGGTGTGGTGTGGTTAGTATTTGGTTTGGCTACAGCTATGATCTACTGGAGTTTTCCGAACGTTCCGGTAGTCACGCTTCTGTGGTTGACCGGTGTTAACGTGGCCGCATGGTTTATCGGTTACGTGACCCTAATAACACCGATGGGTCTCGGCGTTCGCGAAGTGGCTTTTGTGAAGCTGACGGCACGAGTTATTCCGAACGCTATGGCGAGTTTGATCGCACTGGTGACACGACTGTGGTTTGTGCTGAGTGAAATTGTATTTTTGGGATTCGTTTTGATTTGGTCGTTTATGAAGAATCGTCAAAAAACAATTGTTGCCGAAATACATACGTAAAAAGTTTGATCTATGACTGAACAGAAAAAGGTGGTTGTTGGAATATCCGGCGGGGTCGACAGCGCCGTGGCGGCGTTGTTGTTGCAACGCCAAGGGTACGACGTGCGCGGTGTGTTTATGAAGAACTGGTCAGAAGATGATTTCGGCGGACCGTGTCCGTGGGAAGAAGACCAGGCGTCAGCCAAAGCCGCCGCTGATCATCTTGGTATACCGCTCGAAACATGGAACTTCGAAAAAGAGTATCGCGACTTGGTGTTTTCGGCGATGATTGAGGAATACAAAAAAGGACGAACACCGAATCCCGATATTCTCTGCAACCGTGAAATTAAATTTTCCTTATTTCTTAATCGCGCGCTGCAATCTGCGCCGCTCATTGCGACTGGCCATTACGCGCGAACGAAAGATGGACGCCTCTACAAGGCAGTTGATGACGACAAAGATCAATCATATTTTTTATCGGCGATTACGTCGAAGGCGTTGAAGCAAACGTTATTCCCGCTTGGAGAAATAAAAAAAACTGAGGTGCGTGTAATCGCTCAAGAAGCGAAGTTACCGAATTGGGATCGTCCCGAAAGCACTGGTATTTGTTTTATCGGCGAGAAAAAGATGATTGAATTCTTATCGAAATATATTCCACCGAATCCGGGAAATATCGTTCTTAGCGACGGCACCAACGTTGGTACGCACAGCGGATTGCAATTCTACACTATCGGACAACGTCACGGATTTGGTGCTGGTCTCGACCAAAAAAAGATTGCCGATACGATTGGTGCCGGGAAAGCCATGTTTATCGCGGCAAAGAACGTGGATCGAAATGAAATCGTTATTGCTCCGGCGGAAGAAAAAGAAAGCGTAGAAATGCAAGAATTTCTCGTTAGTGACGCGCACTGGATTCGCTACGCCTGTTCGTTCCCGTGGACCGGAACAGCCAAGTTTCGTTATCGTCAAGCCGATGTACCGGTGACATTGCTACCCGAAGGCGAAAGTATTCGCGTCATCTGCAAGGAACCGCAACGCGCAATTACGCCGGGACAGTTCGCTGTGTTCTACAACGGCGACGAATGTGTTGGGAGCGCGGTGATCGTATAATAAAGCCTCGTTCGTTGAAGATATCCTTGACAAGGAATTTGCCCTGTGGTAGGACAAGGACGGTTTGTTCTTTCCGGCATAGGAGGAAACAATGGACGATCTTCGGGTACCCCGGTTGCGTTCACAGCAAGAGCTGCGCGCATACCTCATACAGAGGATTGCTTTAGCCAACGACGTTGCTCCGCAATACATCACTGATAGTACGCCGGTCGGTGCTGCGTATTTCGAAATTTGCACCGTGCTGACGTTTAGCCTAGCCGACGGCCCGATCGTGATGGATGAAGGGATGACCCTGGCGCACGTCATGCAGATGTTCGCAAAGAAATTGCCTGCGTAAAGGTTAGGATATAGCCACGACGTGAAGTGCGTGGTTTTTTCTTGCCTTATATATTCAACGAATACGTCGGGAGTGTGGTCATCACCTTAGTACTTGACACTACAGTTAGAAGGTATAGGCTCACCATATTCCCCGAGTTCACGTGGTTTTCTGGGGACTGGGCCACGCGTAACGCTTGAGGGGAAAAACGGTTCCCAATCTGCCGGCAGAGGTCCGGATGACAAGGGAGAATCAAGATCCTTGCTCAACTGCAATCCCGATGGGGATTGCGAACGAGCGCGGTGCCCGATGGATACGTCCGTCGGGTTTTTTCTGATTGACATGGGTAAAAAATATGGTAGCTTACAATAAAGTCAGTACCTTTCAAGGAGGCGACAAATGCACATGGCTATTCCCTTGGTGTTGATGTCGATTCTCGGGGCGTTGCTCGGCGCGTACGATATTTATCGTTTCGCTAAGGGTTATGGCGCTGTTTCCAGGTTCAGCGTCCTGACGTTAGGAATTCTGCTCGGCAGCTTGCGGGAGGGCTCTGGCCCGTTATTGGTTGTGGTCGTCGTGTGGCACGTTATTGCCACGCTCGTCGTCCAATTCTGGGTAAAGCCGATCCCAAGTCGCGCGGACGTATTCCGGTAGTTCCAACTAATCCTCACGATCAGTTTTTTCTTGATTTTGCAGTTGAATGTCAGTATACTATGGCTCTATGATCCCGTTAGAAATATCCTGTGTAGAACGTGGTCATTCGAGGTTCGATTTCTTTACCCACTTAGATTTCTAACGGGATGACATCCCAATCCATTCGCGACGCCTTCCTCAGATACTTCAATGAACACCAGCATACAATTGTGGCGTCATCGTCGTTACTTCCAGATAACGATCCGTCGGTATTACTGACCACGGCCGGCATGCAGCAATTCAAGCCGTACTTCTTAGGATTGAAAGATCCGTTGGTGGATTTCGGCGCGCCGCGCGTCACGACTGTCCAGAAGTGTTTCCGCACCTCGGATATCGACGAAGTTGGCGACACGTCGCACCTGACGTTCTTCGAAATGCTCGGCAACTTCTCCTTCGGCGATTACTTTAAAGAGGGCGCAATTGATATGGCCTGGGAATTCCTGACGGAAGTCCTGAAATTTCCGCCAGAGAAACTGTGGGTGACCATTTATGCTGGTGACAGTGACGTGCCGCGTGATACGGAGTCGGAACAATTGTGGTTGAAATATGTACCACAAGAACGCATCGTGGCTTGTGGGCAAGATAACTTCTGGGGGCCACCGGGAAAATCCGGTTCGTGTGGTCCGTGTTCCGAAATCCACGTTCAGCTTGTCGATACGCCAAAAGGCAAGCCGAATGAGACTGATGAGTTTGTCGAAATTTGGAATTTGGTTTTCACCGAATACAATAAAGATGAGCAGGGGAAACTGACGGCGCTGCCGAAGAAGAATATTGATACCGGCATGGGTTTTGAACGGTTGGTGATGGTAATGCAAGACGCCAACCACTTGTATGATACCGACATCTACAAGCCCATTATGGCGGTCGTGGCAAAGCTCCCGAGTTTCGGCGACAGTGAACAAACAGAAATTAACAAGCGGCGTCAACGTATCGTCGCTGACCATCTTCGCGCGGCGTGTTTCTTACTCGCCGACGGTGTTCGTTTCTCCAACAAAGATCAAGGCTACATCCTGCGTCGTATCGTCCGCCGCGCGGCCGATCAATTCCTTGTGCTCGAATTTAGTTTTGATGATGTCGTTGACGCGGTGGTCAAGCATTTCGGCGACGCCTATCCGGAATTGAAACGCGAACAGGCGCAAATTAAGGAACACCTGAATATTGAACTCGAACAGTATCGCAAAGTGTTCAATCTCGATATCGGTCAGCTGGTCATCAAGATGCGAAAGTTCGTACCACACAAGGAAGGTAGTGATCCGACCGGCGTGTCGAGCACTGAACTCTCTCCTGATGAAGCATTTAATTTGTTCACGTCGCACGGTGTATCGCTTGATAGGCTTGAGCGTCTAGGCTTTACGTTTGACAAGAAGCTCGTGAACGAAAAAATCGAGGCTCACCAGGAGCTTTCCCGCGCCGGCGCGACGAAGAAATTCGGCGGTCATGGTTTAAACGATCCGGATCTCGATACGAAATACACGGCCGAGCAGATCTTCATGATGAAACGATTACACAGCGCGACGCACCTCTTGCAAGCGAGTTTACGCAAAATCCTCGGAAATGACGTGCATCAGGCCGGTTCCGACATCGACCCGGAACGCTTACGCTTTGATTTTACCTTCCCGCGAAAACTCACCGACGACGAGAAGAAGCAGGTCGAAGATCTCGTCAACGAAAAAGTGCAAGCCGATTTACCGGTCAGCTTCGAAATTATGCCCTACCAAAAAGCAATCGACGCCGGCGCGATGGCCTTCTTTAAGGAGAAGTACGGCGACGAAGTGAAGGTCTACTCGATGGGCGATTTCTCGAAAGAACTCTGCGGCGGCCCGCACGTTGACCACACGGCGCAAGTCGGGAAGTTCAAGATCACGGCCGAGCAGTCGGTCGGCTCCGGGCTGCGCCGGATAAAAGCGGTCGTGAGTTGATTGTTATTCTTGCTTTAAGTCGATATACTATAGCTATTCACAATTAACAATAACCATATGCGTGAAAGAGAAATGACAGAACGTGATTATAAACTCGAAGCAAATACCGCTCTGGATAAGATCTCACAGGCGCTAAGCGATAATGGATCGCTCCATAACGAGCCTGGAATACGTGAGGCTGTTGGCCGATTACGCGATACGGTGCATCATGGACCATATCGAGATGTAGAACGAGAGCGCGATTTAGACATGATTCAATCAAAACTGATAAAGGAGGGCGCTGATCCCGAGGAACTTGATTTTCCGGCAGTACGATTTGCAATTGAAGGTCGGCATATCGAAAAATCGGAATCGTAATCGCAGGTTTTTTAACTTTTTGAACTAGTAGATATTTTTCATGGTGATTGCAGAATGCTCTTGATATTGCATGAAACTTCGTAACAAAGCCACTCCCGCACATGCCTGAACGCGAGCACAATCCCGAGGCGCAACTCGAGCAGTTAAGAAAAAGCGTTGATGCCGTCATCGCGCTGGCATTGCAAACAATTCGCGAACGATTTGACGAGGCCCCCGATATTCGCAATCGGTTGCCGTATCATAATACTGATCACACCGAGGGTGTCATTCGGCGGACGGAGACGATTCTTCGCGCTCTTCGCGACGTGAGTCCCGAACGAGTTTCGGAACGAGATATTCAAATTGGTCGGTTAGCCGGAGGTTTTCATGATACCGTCCATATCAGGTCAGTCCCTGGTCAGAATGTCGGGGTGAGCGAACGTGCTAGCGCGGAAGAGGCAATTGCCTTTATGCGCGAGCAGAATACCCAACTAGGATATGATGTTTTTTCTGCTGATGACGAACAACGGGTGAACGAGGCAATTGACGGTACTGTGCCGGCGTTCGAAACAAAACTTGGGACGACAACCCAGCCGAACGTAAGAGAAGTGTCATCGATCATTACTCGTGCTCTAGCTTTAGCCGATCTGGGTATTGCCGGAATGGAGGGACCAGAGAATTACAATCAAACAAGTGACGCGCTGTTTCGAGAAGGAAATCTCGATATTCTGGATGCCTTAAATTCCGGTCAGCCGATTCCTGACAACATACAAGAACAATTCCGACAGCGCATGGTCGCATGGATGACGCGATCAGCCGGATTTGCTGTTGGACGAAAAGCAATGTTCGATACAGAGCTTGCTGTATTTACTCCGGCTGAACAAGAGGTACTTCATGATCTCTTTCGTCACTTTGATGAAACAATTGCCAGTATCGATGTGGTATTACAACGACGACAATCGATGACCTTTCAGGAGTTAGCTCAAGACATGGGGTACACGTAATAATATGGTGACGATCATCTTTGAAGCTCATGGCACAACATTCGATAACGAAGCCCACAAATCGTCGGGCTGGAATGATGTCGAGTTGTCGCCACTCGGTATTCAGCAATCGAAGGAAATGGCCGAGCGCTATAAGGACGATCATTTCGACGCGATTTTCTGTTCAGATTTAAAACGGGCTGTCGACAGCGCAAGAATTGGTTTAGGTGATCGATTCCCCATTGTCATTGATAAACGGTTGCGCGAATGCGATTACGGTGACTTTACTCAGCATCCGAGTGCTGAAGTTGATGTCCAAAAACCAAAACGTATTCATGAACCGTTTCCGAACGGTGAGAGCTACGAACAAACATCAGAACGAATGAAGTCATTTCTTGATGATCTCAAAAAAAATTACGACGGCAAACGTGTCATGATTATCGGCCACCGCGTCACGCAGTATGGATTAGAACATTGGATTCTCGGAAAACCGTACGCTGAAATTATTCCAGCGCCGTGGCATTGGCAGCCGGGGTGGAAGTACGAATTAGCGTAATATGAAAGAAGTACTCAGTGTTATTGCTATCATCCTCGTCTTCATCGGTTATGTGCCGTATGTTCGTGATATAAAAAAAGGAAAGACTCAGCCGCATATTTTTCGTGGTTTATTTGGACGCTGGTTACGGGGATTGTGTATGGACTGCAGGTTCAGGCAGGCGCAGGGTCAGGTGCCTGGATTACCCTCGCGATAACAATCGTTTCGCTTGGCGTTTTTATCTGGAGTTTGAAGAATGGTTCGAAACTTATTCGACCGACGGATTTTTTGTTTCTCGGCCTAGCAATACTTGCGCTGATCTTTTGGCTATACGCGAAACAACCAGTCATCTCAATCATATTGCTGTCAACGACCGAAATGCTCGGGTTTATTCCGACCGTCAGAAAAACATGGCATCAGCCCCACTCTGAAACACTATCATTTTATCTCATCACGACATTTCGCCACGCGCTCGGTATAGGTGCACTGTCCAAGTATACGATTGTCACGTGGCTGTATCCGCTCACATGGACGATTGCTAATTTATTGTTTGCCGTATTGCTTATTATTCGTAGGTCATCAATAAAAAGAAAGCCAGAAGTTCAATAATTTGCACAAAGAAAAACCGCTCGCGGGGGACGAGCGGGTGAGTCTAGTCGAAGATGAAATCGACTAGAGTGCGTTTCGGCAGGACCTTCGTGTCCAGGCCGGCGTGCTTCAGGAGCGCGATGAGCAACTTCCTCGGCGGTTCGAACGCGACGTTTCGACTTTTCTTTGCGGGCGTGGCGCGCCGAATCGGCTTGTAGGCGCCAATACCGCTGACGTGCTTCTTCGTGGCAACCGCGTGGTGACCACTCGTTTTTCGCTTCGACGACTTCTTATGTTCGCGGTAGTCGACGCGCAAGAGTTTGACGGGCTTGCGGTACACCATGAATTCGCAGAGGTTGCCCTTGCCAGACACGCGTCCGAGCGACTGAACAAGACCTACCTTCACCAGCGACATGTAGGCGGCAAAGCCTCTTTCGTAACTGCCCAGCTTCTGGCAGAGATAGCCACAGACGCCGACGACTCGGAACTTGCGCTGACCCTTCTCGTCGAGCTTAAGCAGGAGTTGGTAGGCCTCGTACAGGTGCAATGCTAAACCGATGAATCCCGGCAGGTATTCGAAGACGCGGCGACGTTTCTTCAAGGTGCAACCTCCTTTGAGAGGGAAGTGGTTGTTTGGTTTTGTAACGAACATATTGTTCTATCACAAAACTGCCAGGATGTCAAGGTGTGGGTGTTTGCCTATTTCAATGTCGCGGTATACGATACTACACATTATGCAAACACAACAACGTCACGGCACAGTTTGTTTCATCGTTGAAAAAGACTGCGTATTATTAGCGTTGATTGAATACGCACCCGGCGATCAGAAATGGAACGGCATCGGCGGTTATGTTGAGGCAGGGGAATCGCTTGAAGATTGCGTCGTGCGGGAAATGCAGGAAGAAACGGAAATTATTGTTGAGAAAAAAGATGTTGAAGAGGTTGCGCAGATTGATGTTTCGCCGGAATTGCTGTTGCACGTATTTCTGGCGCACGCATGGCGCGGAGAATTGCAAGCGAAGGAAGCATCGCTGAAAGATTTTCATTGGTGGCCGAAAAACGATTTACCGCTAGCGCAGATGTTTTCCGGTAGTGTGCGGTGGTTGCCACTCGTGCTCCATGGGAAACGATTGGTGGTCACGAACAACCAGGTTGTAGAAGTGGCGAATTTTCCTGGACGAGAATCTTGACGTTTTAGCAATAATCGGTTACAGTATCGCGGCTCTTTTTACGACAAGGAGGGACGGATGCAAGGACCACTCATCATGTTGATGGTCTGGTTGGCAATGCTGTTGATGAACTATGCCTCATTGCAGTGGATGTACAGGAAACGGGAATGGCATCGGAAATTCGAACCGTTATTGTACATGTATCTGCAAGCTACGGGACAGTTGGAACACGTGACGTTTGTCGCCGCCATGCTCTATGCGATATACGACTGCGACATGGCTGCAGATCGTGCTGCGCGTCTTGAGGATTTCGGTACGTACTTCTTCCTCGTATGCTACTGGCTCATTCTGCGCCGACAAAAGTCTTTTCTGCGTCAGTGGGAAAAGTCCTATGTCCTTCGAACTGCCACGCAGTAGAACGTCGATTGATTCGGCGTTTTTTCTTATTTCATAATAACTATATGCTCCGGGGAGTGTTCAAAGTTGAATATTGCCAGTTCTTTGTAATTATGCTATACTATACACAACCTAATAAAACAAATGCCAATCTTCTCCGCTATACTCGTCCAAAGTCCAACGGTAGCCAAGAGTTTCGTTGCCAACATTAACTGGGCACAACCGAGTTGGGATTTATTCATTGTCCTGTTCTTTATTGTAGCGGCGTTTTTGTACGGCTTGTCGCTTGGTCGCGATCGTGTGATCGTGATTCTGATTTCGGTGTATATGGCGTTAGCGGTCGTCAACTCGGCGCCGTTCATCGGCAACTACCAAGCGGACATTGGCATCAATCAATTCTTCGGCTTCCGCGTCTCGACGTTCGTGGTGGTCTTCATTGCGCTGTTCTTCCTGATGTCTCGCTCGGCGCTGTTATCGACTGTAGCTTCAGCCGACTCGCGTGGTTCATGGTGGCAAGTGTTGCTCTTCAGCTTTTTGCATGTTGGGCTACTGATTTCGATTACGCTGTCCTTTCTTCCACCATCGGCATCCGCACATCTTGCGCCGTTGACACAACAAGTGTTTGTCCACGATACCGGTCGGTTCCTCTGGATCGTCGCGCCGATTCTGGCGATGGTCATGGTGAAAGGCGGAGCGGCGGAAAAACGGCGATCAAGTCGATCAAACGCGGATTACGATTAATTAATTCAAAACAATTGCTGGCGTTTGGTAATCACTATGCGTTGGTTTGCGTTATGCCCATTGGCAACAAGGCCGTCTTCCTGTAGCATGTCCCTATGCCGAACAATAACTCGTGGTTGACCGAGTTTGAAGATTGGCCCGATGAGGCGCTGGTTCTGGAGGTGCAAAGTGGCAATATCCGGGCCTTTGAATATATTGTTCGACGGTACCATGCCCGCTTGTTTGCTTTTTTGCGGCGCATGATCCAGGACGAAGCGACAGTTGAGGAAGTTGTGCAAGACGCCTTTTTGAATTTATATCGGACGATAGATCGCGTCGATACCTCTCAGCGATTTTCCACGTATCTTCATGCCATCGCTAAGCATCAAGCAATTTCTACTTGGCGAAAGATGAAGGACGTTGTTCCGCTTGATGCCGCCGAACATATTGCGGATGATGACCCGATTGAGGAGCGTCTCATGAAGGCGAGTGATGGTGAATATGTCCGACGGGCAATCAGCACTTTGGAAGAAAAATATCGTCACGTGCTGCAACTCTATTATTTTGATACACTCAACTACGAAGAAATTCAGCGGGTGATGCACTTGCCGCTGAACACCGTCCGAACACATTTGCGACGCGCGAAGGAATTATTACGACGAGAACTCGATCACACCCATGACTGATCCCGAACAACAAATCATGCAGAAAATCGTCCGTCTTGAACGACGCCGAACGCGCATTTGGTTAGCTGTGTTTTGGGTCGTGGTGGGTGTGTTGGTTATCTTTGTCGTCCTGTCGGTGATTTCGATCTTTCTCACCCTTCGAGAACGAGAAAGCTTGAAAGTGTTTGATATTTATACTGAAGGTTGGGACGTTTTACGGCAAGGCTGGTTTGATGCCCTCCGTTCGGTATGGTACGACATCCCTCGTCATCATCTCCTACCGGCCGTTTCGACCATAATTCTAGCGATTGTTATTCTCGTCCTAACCCGTCGACAGCGTACAACCATCCGTCGAAAACAGGCGAGTATTGCTGAGTATAACCAAAAAACCAAGACCGACGGTCGTCGTTGAAACTCTTTTCCCTACTCTTGCGTATAACTGTATAGAGGTGTTTTTACTTTGTAATAACAGTTATGCAAAGAAAGGCGTTTATTAGTCTCAGTTTGTTGATGGGAATGGCGTTTATGCCAGGCACTGTTTTGGCTAAAACGACAACTCTACCGACGTCGGCGACCTACGGAACGGTTCGTTCGGTGACGAAGAGTGCGTTATCAGTTGTTGTTGGTAAAAAGTTATATGTCGTATCCGTATCGTCAAAAACAGTATACCAGAATGAAAAATCTAAGTTGCGAACCCTGTCAGAAGTGAGAGTTAATGATCGTATCTGGGTGTGGGGACAAAAGAATGTCACCAAACTAACGATAATGAATGTCAGTAAAGTAAAAGACATGTCGGTAATAAAGTGACCCCTGATACGGCGTTACGTTTACCATCTATACATTTTCATTTATTCGACCCCTATTACCGGCAACCGGCCGGGTTCAGGGCTAATCAACGATCGTATGAATAAACGATTCCTCCTCAGTCTCGGCGCCCTTGCCCTCACAGCAAGCGTCGTGGTTCCAAGCATGGTCTTCGCTAAAACGAAGGTGAAACTTCCGAAATTATCAAACCCAATTGCCATCGACAGCAAGGGTGATGCTAATGCTATCGGTAAGTACAATAGCGAAGTAAAGAATACGAAGCGCCATGTAGTGACCGGTACGGTCACTGCGGTGAGCGCGACATCAATTACTGTCTCGGTGAAAACGAAATTAAGCGACAGTACTGCGAATGCCAATACGAATACCGGCACGACGGTGACGACGAAGTCCTACACTTTCACGGTCAATTCGTCGACGAAAGTAATCCGCAAGTTCAAGGGTACAGCAACCATTAATGAAGTAATGGTCGGCGATTCGGTCCAAGTCTGGAACACGGCATTAACGAATGGCGCAGCTACATTGATTTGGGATAAAGGGATTTGGTCCGCCGAAGTAACCGGCACGGTCAGCAACCTGAACACGTCCGGTATGGCATTTACCTTAACGGTAACCATGAAGGGGATTCAGTACACCACGACGGTAAAAATGGATAGCGCCACGACGTATGTCGCGAAAGATGGTACGGTCAAGGCAATTAGTGATTTGGTAAATGGCCAAACGGTGAAGGTTCGAGGTTCGTGGAATTCCGTCGGCAATTACATGCTGGCGAAACGGATGGTTATCCTTAAATAACATTCGGTAGAAATAAACAGCGCGAGGCAGAAGCCTCGCGCTGTTTTGGATTCTTGTTATTCGCGGTTGGTGAGTGCAGTAATGATTGATTCTATATCCCCAAGTGTTTCGACACGCACCGCTCGAGATCGTAATTCGGCTGCACCACGAAAACCAGTGATGTAGCGACCAAAGTGCTTGCGGAACTCCAACAGGCCGTGTGCGTCTTTGTGTTCAAACAAGAGCTCAGCATGACGGCGGATGGTGTGGGCAACGTGTTGCTGATCGACCGGCTGGAACAATCCGGTGTCAAGGAGCTGTCGCGCCTGCGTAAATATCCACGGTTGACCCCACGATCCGCGCGCGATGCCGACGCCATCAGCTCCAGTTTCATCGAGCATAGATTTGACGCGCTCCGGCGACGTAATGCCGCCGTTGGCTAAGACAATGCCGGGGAATCGTTCTTTAACGGCTTTGATCATCGTGGTGTCAATATCGCCCTTATGTCCTTGTTCAAATCCGCGGCCGTGGATCATGATGGCAGAAACCGGCAAATCGCGAATTGCTTCGACCAGGTCGAGCGCCGTTGAACGTTCTTCGGTGTTGGCGACGTCCTTCGTTTCTTTGCGAATACTGGATCGAACTTTAATGGAAAGCGGAATGGTAATTTTTTCTAAGCTGACCTCAATGAGTTGCCGTGCATACGACGGTTCGCGCAATAAGGCGACGCCGGCGCCGCGCCGAACGACTTTACGTGCCGGACAACCGAAGTTTAAATCAAGACCATCGAATCCCATCGCTTCCACTTTGACCGCGGCTTCGGCAAACGCCTCCGGCGAGGTGCCGAAGATTTGGCAAATCACTGGACGCTCGGACTCGCCGCGGCGTAATTTTTGGAGCACTGATTTTCCGCCGTGAATAATCGCTTCGGCGGCGACGAACTCGGTATAGACGACGTCAGCGCCTTGCTCACGGCACAGTGTGCGGAAAGCAAAGTCGGTTACACCTTCCATTGGAGCCAATGCCAGAATCGGCTTCTTCAATTGTAACCAAAAGTTGGTAGCCATAGTTCTAGTACACTACCTGACGTTTACGCTTTGCGCAACCGCGATCCCGACGGCGTATCCTCAACGAGAATTCCGAGGTCAGAAAATTGCTGACGAATCTTGTCGGAATCGTCGAAGCGGTGTTCTTTACGCGCGGTGATGTACTCGAGCAACAATGCTTCGTGGCCGGTCGTGGCGATGTGCGGCGCGGCCGCTTCCGGCGTCAAGTCGAGCGCCAAGACGGTGTCGAATACTGCTAAGGTCGAAACTTTCTCGGATCGTTCATATTCTTTATCTGACATCATTTCATGCATGATACCCAAAGCCTCTGGAGTATTCAGATCGTTATTGAGCGCCGAAGTAAACGACTCAATGTATTTGCTGATGGGTTTAATACTACGATCAAGTTTTTCTCCGTCAAGCTTCATCCATAAATTCATCAATGCGTTGCCGGCCGCTTGCAAAGAGTCTTGAGAATAGGATAGCTGCTTGCGATAGTGCGTGAGTAAACACAAGTAACGGTAGAAAAGAGGATCAACACCGAGATCGCTGAGTGTCACTGCATTACCCTCAGATTTGCCCATCCGTTTATCGGTTACCAGGAATTCACCGTGCATCCAAAACTTCACGAAATCTTTCCGACCGGCGGCTTCGTTCTGCGCTAGCTCGTTTTCATGGTGGACGGCGATGTGGTCAATCCCGCCGCAGTGGATGTCGAGACCATTCGGGAATTCACTGAGCGACATGGCGGAACATTCGATGTGCCAACCGGGGAAGCCAACACCCCACGGACTTGGCCATTCCATTTGCCGCTGATCTTCTGGTTTCGAAAACTTCCACAGCGCGAAATCGGTGGGAGTGTGTTTTTCGTCGTTTACTTCAACGCGGGCTCCGGCCTTCTTGTCTGCCGAGCTTTGCCCGCTCAATTGGCCGTAGGTCGGAAGCTTAGCGGTGTCAAAATATATCCCGTCAGAGGTGCGGTAGGTAAAACCGTTTGATTCGAGTTTTTCGATCAATTCGATTTGTAGGGCAATCGTCTCGGTTGCTCGAAGTGTAATGGTCGGCGGGAGAATATTGAGCTTTTGAATATCGGAAAAAAAAGCAACTTCGAATTCGCGAGCAATAGCGTACGCGTCGCGTTTTGTTTCCCGTGAAGCCTTAGCGATTTTATCCTCACCCATATCGCCGTCGCCGGTTAAATGACCGACATCGGTGATATTCATGACGTGCTTGACGCGGTAACCGTCTAGCTGGAGCGTGCGGCGCAAGATATCTTCAAAAATATAGGTACGCAGATTACCAATGTGTGCCGTGTTGTAGACTGTCGGCCCGCAGGTGTACAGCCCAACCTCATCACTATGTCGGGGGGTAAATGTCTCGAGTTTCCGTCCGAGGGTGTTGTAGAGCTTCAATGTCATGTCGGTATTCTATCGGATTTTGCGAGGAAAAGAAACCCCCGCGTGTCGCCGGGCGATTTGACGCGGGGGAGGTTAAAGAGCAAAGAAACCTACTTAGATAGGAGAAGTAGTAATCGTCAGGAGCGCTAAGTAGAAAAGAGCGAGTGCTGAGACCATTGTTGAAGCGATGGTTAAACCACCAACGACTTCAACCAGCCAATGGTCTTTCTTTTTCATCGGCTTTACCTCTGGCAAAATGGCCGGTGTCGCCATTGGTATTTCTGCCGCTGGCATTGAGGTTGTATTTTCCATGGTTTTGTTTTTTTATTTATCTGTCATCCGTTCTCCGGAGAAGGACGGACGAATTTTCGTTCAGGGTGATTAAGCTCCGTCGGCCGTCGGCTGAACACCGGGCGGTAGGGGAGGTCGACCTTTTTGTTCTTTATGAGAATTAAAGCACACGATATCTCGCGCCCACTCGTCAATAACCGTCTTCACATCCGAAGCAGTGACCGTTGGCTCAGAAGTATCATGGAGCTTGATAGCGTGTAAACGAACTTTCGCCCCAGCTTCATCCATAGCATCAATAGCTTTGTCCGGATAGTGGCGATCTTTCAAGGTAGTTCCGGAAAGAGCAACGGCGGCTTGCAATGCTTCGTCGGAAATTTTTACGTGGTGGTGTTGTTCGTATCGTGGGCGCAAGCCAGTAATAATTTGTAATGTTTGTTCGGGTGTTGGTTCGTTGACGAGTACCGGCTGGAAGCGTCGCTCGAGGGTGATGTCCTGAACAATGTACTGCTCATATTCCTTTTCAGTAGTGGCACCGATCGCTTGCAGTTCGCCGCGGGCCAGTGCCGGTTTTAAAATATCGGCGGCATCGATCGCGCCGGAGGCTTCACCGGCTTCGGCTAAGGTTTGGAGTTCATCGATGAAGAGAATAATTTGCCGTTGCGAAGCTATGACTTCATCGAGAATTCCTTTTAGCCGCTTTTCGAATTCACCGCGGTACTTCGTGCCGGCCACGAGCCCGGATAAATCGAGAGCCAGAATTCGTTTATTCTTGATCGGGTCGGGGACTTCACCGTTAGCGATCAAGTTTGCCAAACCCTCAACGATCGCTGTTTTGCCGACGCCGCTATCGCCGACGAGCACAGCATTATTTTTTGTTCGGCGAGAAAGAATTTGGATGACGCGTTCAATTTCGTTGTTCCGGCCGATGACCGGATCGAGTTTATTGCTTCGCGCTAAGGCCGTAAGATCTTGGGAGTAGAGTTCAAGAATTGAACCACGAAAACGTTCCTTATTTGTTTCACGAAAGAGGAGAATCCCGAAGATTAAAAACACCCCAGCAAAGGCGAGTAAGGTAAACCATCCTGTTGGACTAGCGAGGCCGGAAAAAATATCGGCGAGAGAGGTATTCATAAATAGTTATGAGTGAAGCGAAAGTGTTAGCAACACCACCACGACCATCACTGCGGAGACCACGGCATACGACCGCATAAAGCGCGGCAGTTTTTGCGACATCACCGAAGTGGTAGGGGAGGGTACAACATCATTCATTCGATCAACATCAAGATCAAGCCGATGCGCGGTCAGAATGAGAAGCGGCACTGCCTGCTTTCGGTTCTGGTCTTGTAGCCAACGACCGAGCTGACGAACGGCCAACGCCACTGATGCGAGATGTCGAGCAATTGCTCGAGTACCAACGGCGTCGCTCAGATCCTTCATCAGCCACATCACCATGGTTTGCAAAAGCATGGCTGGCTCAGATTGATCACCCGGATTGGACGCCAGTGTTTCGATAAAATCTTGGAGGCGATGATCAATCGTATCACCAACGATAACGAGTTGATGACGTCCAAGAAAAAATCGAATATCACTCGTGGTGTTGGTGCTCACTTCCGGCCAGAGCATGGTCAAGATCCCATACGTTCCATAGGAACTGAACGTAGATTCGATAGGTACCGTAAACAGCCCCTCGAGGTCGAGCGGATGGAAGCCAAAACGTGAACGAAGCTGAGCACTATCAGCATCGGTAATATGCTCGACATGAAGGACGTGAGCCGCTGCAGTTTGCAGTTCGTGAATTGCCATATGAACTTATGTTTTTCTTTTACTTTCCCCTATTCTAGCACACTTTAGACAAAAAGTCAAATGTTTTTGGGTAAGAAAAAGGGACGAACGGTGTAAACGTTCGTCCCGGGAAACTTGCCTGTTCTAACGTTCGAATTCGATGAAGAACGGAGGCATGGGAAACTTCCGCTGCGGTTGCCCGATGTTGTTGTAAATCAGGGTCACCGTGAGCAAATGTGTTCCGCCATCTCCGGTGTTCGGGATATTGGCGATCCAACCATTGTCGGTGCCAACAGGATACTTGATCCCATCGCATTCAAACGAGGCACTGTGTACCACGCCTGCCGTGATGAGCTTGAGATGTATCCATCGTCCGTCGACATATGGATCATCATATCCGAGGGAGTAGATGTGCTGACCATGAATCATTGGCCAGGATCGATCCTGTGTCTGTTGGCGCAAATACGTCTCAGCACAGATGTTGGGCCAGAATGTTGGCAGGATCTGGCTGGCGTCGTAATGCGTTTCGAACCGAGCACCATTGTCGGTGGGGTAACACTCGACCGGCGGTATCGGCATATTAGCGAGCTGGTGCATCCAGCCGCCGGCAGCGCATCCGTTGATCAGGAGTGCGACTGCGAACAGTGAGAACAACATACGGATTTTGCGCATTATCGCTTCCTCCTTACATCACTTTGGTGGATGCCGAGATGGGCTTGATGCGGTTATGCGTGACGGGCTTGATGCTCAGCAAATACAGGTCGTGGGGCGCGTCGCTGGTGGCAATGCTGTCAGCCGGCTGAGCAGAGGACTGCACCGCCAGGCCGTTGCCGTACCATGCACCGATCGCATCCGCCGTGATACCGTCGAGGCTGGCATTGTCGCGCGTACCGTCGATGTGAATCCACTGGTCGCAGACCAGCGTGTGATCACGCGTGTTCAGATAAATCTTCACCTCGTAGTCACAGTTGTGAACGTACAGCTCAGACTTGCCGGACTTGTTGTCGCGGAGCGCAGACACGTCGAAGGCAAAAGACTCCTTACCGTCGCGTGTGGTCATCGTCCACGACGTCGGATCGCTCGTGTAGTTCTGCGCCTCGAAAGCGTACTTTTCTTCCTTCGGGTCGGTGATGCAACTCGTCATGACACTGGTCATGATGATCGCCATGATGGTAACCATCAGCACGCGGGTGAAACCAGAAACGTAATTCTTCATTTGAGTCCTCCTGTGGTAGATGTTCCGCTAGGGAACGGTATATGGTGCAGGACTACTGGGTTTTCAAAGATGAACGTACAGTCTTATCATACTTTCGTCATTTTGTCAAGCCCGTACCACAATGGAGCAATGAATATGAGGTGTAGTCGAATTATTGTTAACCGACTAGCTTTTTATTCAATTTTTGACTAGCTATTGTAGTGCTGGGTCAAGCTCTATGGAAGTCGATTCAACTTATGTACATCTGTCGTAGGGTGCTTTGAATCCAGTAATCAAGCACGATTATTTGTGTCACATTTCTTGATGAGGGAAAAAGATTATCATGATTGCTGTCATTTGGGTGAGCACTAATAGTGAAGTGTAAAGTATTTTCCAGACCACTTAAGTATTTGTGATCTGGAAGTCTCGTAGAAAGCGCGGGTCGTCAATCGATAAAAAAAGTGGTATAGTAAACACATGCCCGAACCACAAAGAGTACATATTCCAGAAATACCGCGACCGGTGCAAGAAGTTGGATCGTCGCATCTCGAATCGACCCCAGAATTCAATTACTCAAGCGCCGAACGTCAACCGGAAGTTCAGCCAGTTGATCTGGTGCCCATGCCGAATGTGGCGCCGGCGCCAGTGGCAATACATCAGCCAAACGACCTGTTGGTAAAAAATATCGAAGCCGCGATGGCGGAAGGTCTAGAGGATGCTTTCACGGCAATGGACCCAGCAACTCAACAAAAATTTAAGCAAACCGGAGAGGAAACAGCCACGGCGATTAGTAAGTTGTTGCAACAATCAAAAATCCGCGTAAAAAAAATTGTTTCACTGTTACTCCGTTGGCTACGTATTATTCCCAAGGTCAATCCGTATTTTCTTGAACAACAGGCAAAAATTAAAACCGATGCGATTGTAGCGCTTGGTCACACGCCGCGTCACGACGCATAACACACCAAACATGTATTCATTGAGTAATCCTTTCACCGCGATAAACTGGATGGTGCCCGGTATCATTACTGGGATTGTAGTGTTTTTATTTTTGACGGTATATCTCTTGCGCTGGTGGTTACAGCGGCATAGTCGAGTCGATCAGTTACATGCCTATGTGCATCTGCGGGTCAGTCTGCCGAAAGAAGTTGCCGAACCGGGACAATCGCAACGTGATTGGCGGGAAACATTAGCCACGTACGAAACGCTTTTCATTACCTTGGGCGGAGTACATTATCGTCCGGGTAACGGTAAGGTGCGCGAATTGTGGTTTGAGTTTTGGTATGGCCGCCACGACCACATGTCATTTGAAATGGTGGCCACAAATGGGCAAATCTTTTTCTATGTTGTCGCGCCACGCGCTTTGCGGCAACTTCTTGAGTCACAAATTCTGGCCCAGTATCCGAAGGCGCAAATCGAAGAAATAGAAGACTACAATATTTTCAGTCCGAATAGTTTTGTTCAGGGTACGGAACTGAAATTAACCAAACCGTCAATGTATTCGATTCGGACGTATAAGAAGCTCGACAGCGATCCATTGAACGCCATGACGATGGCGCTCGGGAAAGTGCAAGCCGGTGAAGGCGCGGTTATCCAAATCTGTATTCGAACCAAACGACGTGGTTGGGAAAAAGCGGGAATGACAAAAGCGAAATTGATGCAAGAAGGTAAAGATCGACGAAGTACCTCGGCTGGCGGAATTTTTTCGGTGCTGACGTCGTCACTCAAAACCAACCAAGAGCCGGCGATGAGTAAGATGCCAAATATTACACCGCAAGAACAGGAGTTAATAAAATCGTTGGAGGAGAAAGCGGGTAAGCCAGCCTTTGAAGTGAATATACGTATCGTTACCTGCTCGCCGAATGAACGAAATGCCCGGGTTCATTTAGAAAACGTCGTCAATGCCTTTACGCAATTTCAAGCACCGGAGTCTGGTACGACGTTTAAACGTCGTCGGGTGCGAAGTTCCGGACGAGTGATTTGGGACACGATTTGGCGGAATTTCCATCGGACGTCGATGATCCTCAATAGTGAAGAGATAAATAGTCTCTATCATTTCCCACTTTCGACGATGGATACGCCGAATATTTCCTGGTTAGCTGCCCAACAAGCTGCGGCACCGGTAGCGTTGCCGACAGAAGGAATTACCTTAGGACACAACGAGTATCGTGGACAAGACTTAGTTGTGCGAATCAAGCCCGGTGATCGGCGACGTCACGTCTATGTCGTTGGTACTACCGGTGTGGGTAAATCGATCTTGCTGGCTAACATGGCGATTCAGGACATAGCTCGCGGTGAAGGCGTATGCGTCGTTGATCCGCACGGAGATTTAATCAAAGACATTATGGAGCATATCCCGGCGGTACGGATGCACGATGTGATTCTTTTCAATCCTGCTGATCTGGAACGGCCGATGGGTTTGAACATGATGGAAGCACATACGCCGCAAGAACGTGATGCGGCGGCGCAGGAGATGGTGGCTATTTTCATGAAACTCTTTCCGCCGGAGATGATTGGTCCGATGTTTGAGCACAACATGCGTAACGCGATGCTGACGTTGATGGAAGATGAGGAGTCGCCGGGTACGATCGCCGATATTCCGCGCATCTTTACCGACAAGGCTTTTCAAGCGTATAAATTGACCAAAGTGAAAGATCCGGTGGTGCGAGCGTTTTGGGAAAAAGAAATGGCCAAAACGAGCGATTTTCATAAATCAGAAATGCTTGGCTATCTGATTTCCAAGGTTGGGCGATTCGTGGAAAACGCTATGATGCGAAACATTATCGGTCAATCGAAGTCGGCCTTTAATTTCCGGCAGATTATGGACGAAAAAAAGATTTTGTTGGTCAATTTATCAAAGGGACAGGTTGGCGAAGTGAATGCCTTTCTGTTAGGGTTGATTATTGTTTCCAAACTGCAAATGGCGGCTTTGTCCCGCGCCGATATTCCAGAAGATCAACGTCAAGACTTTTATCTGTATGTTGACGAATTCCAAAACTTCATTACCGATTCGATTGCCACCATTCTCTCGGAGGCGAGAAAGTACAAACTCAATTTGACTATGGCTCACCAATACATGAGCCAATTGGCTCAGAATAATGATACCAAGGTACGTGATGCAATCTTAGGAAACGTGGGAACGATGGTCGCATTTCGTATTGGCGTTGATGATGCGGAAATATTAGAGAAACAATTCGCGCCGCGATTTACCGCGTACGACATGGTCAACCAAAAGAAGTATACGGCGTATTTGCGGTTATTGATTGACAATACCGCCGCGCCGCCGTTTCATATCGCTACCTATCCACTGTCGCCAGGAACGCCGGAGATTGCCGAAGCCATCAAACAATATTCTCGTCTTCGGTATGGCAAAGAGCGAAGCTTTGTCGAGGCGGATATCTTAGAGCGGACGCAACTTGGTTCGCCAGCCACAGTGCCCGCGGCGCCGGTAGCGGAAACCTCACGATAATGATTGGCACCCTTCTGTGGACGGTAGCGTTACTTGTCGTATTTATCGTGGCGGCAACTGCAGCCTGGGCTGGGTGGCGAGCGGCACCGTATGTGCCGACGCGGCAACATGACGTTGAACGGATGTTACGGATTGCCGATCTCAAGCCGGGAGAGAAGGTCGTTGATTTAGGTGCCGGTGATGGAAGGTTTATTTTGACCGCTGCCCGCGACTATCATGCTCTAGCCGTTGGGTATGAAATTTCACTGCTTCCGTATATGGTGGCAAAAATCCGGCTCTGGCGAGCCAGGCTTGGTGGTTCAGCAACCATAGTAATGAAGGATTTCTTTTACGAAAATTTATCAGATGCTGATGTGGTGGTATGTTTTTTGACACCGGCGGCTATGAAGAAATTGGGTGAAAAATTTCGACGAGAATTACGTTCCGGGACAAGAATTGTGTCGTTCGCTTTTTCCATCGCCGGGTGGCAACCGGTGTCGAAGGACAAACCCAATCCGCGAACTATGGCGGTGTGGTTGTATCGGGTGTAAGAAGGGTGAACACTTCTGGTGTTCAGTCCTTACTCAGGTTCAGCGACTATGCTGGTAGCCAGTTTGACGGATTATCTTCTTTTTGCTACCCTGGGGACGTTCACTAAAATAAACATTAAGTTATACCCACACAAAATATATGGACGAACTTGACCAACAGCTAGCACCGACAACTGACACCACTGACGATACCTCAACGGACACCCCTCCGGTTGAGCCGATTGACGCATCCGAAATCCTGCCCTTACTCGAATCTGCTCAACAGGCGATCGATACGATTCGCCACATGCTTTCGGTTCGGGGTGTACATATCGCTCCAGCAATTCGTGTCCGAAACGCCTCACTTCCTACGACCGCAGATCCGGAAGGATCAAAAATTATCGAGGGAGCCTTCGATGGTCAGAATATGCTTGGTCCTGATGGGAAACAGTATTCTGTCCCGGCCAACTATGCTTCCAAATCAAAACTGGTCGAAGGTGATGTGTTGAAACTGACGATCACGCGCGATGGTTCGTTTATTTACAAACAGATCGGACCAATTGATCGACAACGGCTTATCGGTCAACTGACTCGTGATGAGGTCACGGGCGAGTATCGGGTGGTAGCTGATGGGCGAAGCTTTAAAGTCCTCCTGGCCTCGATCACGTATTTCAAGGGCGAAACGGGCGATGATGTGGTGGTGTTGGTACCGGCAGTTGGCGACTCTCGCTGGGCAGCCGTAGAAAACATCATTAAACAGAGCGATACAGCGAAAGAACTGCTGTAGTTGCTTTAAAAGTTTCGAAAGCACCTTGCAGGAGTGTGCCTTTTTCAGGTACACTATACTCGGTTACGGAGGCTCTGAGCCACCGTTGCCACGAGCTTCTTCATTTTGCAATGTTAACTATCAACCATGGCTGAAGCATTATACCGTACCTATCGACCGCAAGTTTTTTCTGATGTTGTCGATCAACAGCATATTCGCATCACACTCCAAAACGCCCTCCAACAAGATCGCGTCGCTCATGCATATCTTTTTGTTGGTCCGCGCGGGGTTGGTAAGACGACGTTGGCTCGGATCTTAGCGCGAGCGGTGAATTGCACGAAACGAACGAAGGATAATGAGCCTTGCAATACGTGTCCGAACTGTATCGCGATGTTAACGAACAGCAGTCTCGATATTATCGAGATCGATGCCGCCTCGCAAACTGGAGTTGATAATGTGCGGGAGAACATTATCCACAGTGCGCAAACAATTCCCACCCTTGCACGCCGGAAGGTATTTATCATCGATGAGGTACACATGCTATCGATGTCGGCGTTTAATGCATTACTGAAGTTACTAGAGGAACCTCCGGCACACGCGATGTTTATTTTAGCGACAACGGAGGTGCATCGCGTTCCTGAGACGATTATTTCCCGCACCCAGCGATTTGACTTTAAAAAAGTTGGGGTAGAAGACATTGCCACGCGGTTACAGAAAATAGCGACCGCGGAGCAGCGAGTACTTGATGACGATGTTGCCCGGAGGATTGCTCGTCAGTCCGGCGGTTCGATTCGTGACGCGGAAACCATGTTAGGACAATTATTTTCCTTTGACGAGAAACGCATTACCAATACGTTGGCTGATATCGTCTTGCCACATTCAGATCAGCAATTTATCCTGGCCTTACTGACGGAACTTGTACACCATCGAACGGTGGAAGCGATCACCATGTTCCATCATTTTTGTGATGAAGGCGGGGATATTCCGACGTTGGTGCATGATGTCTTGCGGACTGTTCGCGGGTTGCTCCTGTGTGCAGTGGATCAACGGCTGATTCAGCAGGTAGCGGCAGATTTCGATCAAAGTGACGTCGTGCGGCTGACCGAAATGGCGACCATGACGACGGTCGACGATCTCGAACGACTAGTGGAGGCCTTTCTGAAAGCCGAAAGACGATTGTCAACCGCGACCATGACTGAATTTCCAGTTGAACTAGCAATTATTTCGTATTCCACATTGGACGGTTTAGGTGATCGCACAGAACCACCGCCAATGTCAGTGAAACTGACGTCATCACCATCATCGCTACCCACAGAAAAACCTTCCGATCCACCACCAGCGCCATTAGCACCAACAATACACAAGAAGCCGGTTAGTGGCGCGCAGTTAACGCTACAGGCCGTTCGAGATGTTTGGGGGGCAATCCAGCGGACGATCGGCCATTCGTATCCCAGCATTGGTTTGAGTATTCAACATGCCGTGATTGGTGATGTAAACGATACGGAAGTTATATTGCATGTGCCGTTTAAACTACACGCCGATCGACTGAACGACCCGAAATATAGCGGGCCTTTAAAAACCGCCTTAGATGAGGCGCTGGGGCAATCGGTACATATTCGAGTTATTGTCACTGATCTGCCGGTGACAGAGTTACCACAGAAATCTCAGGAAGTTAATGTTCCAGTACCAATTCGTACGCCGGCGCCAACGGTGTCTGCGGTTAAGCCGCTGGCACCGAAAAATGATCTGTGGGACCAAGTGGTGGCAAGTTTTAGTTAATGTGACGAAAAAGGGAGCGCGGAATGGTGTTGTATAAGAAACAAAACCACCGCATTGCTCGCCACTCCGGTCTGGATTAAACCCGGTGCATCGTTCGGGATGGTTTTGGCAAATTTAAGAAATTTTCGAAAATACATGAAGCAAATGGGGCAGTCTTTAGTAGGTAATGTCTCGTGTTTCAAATTCGACTTTCACGGAAATACACGGGGTCGAACCATATTTGCTATGCGTATTATACCATGCTATTTTTAGCTTAATTCAAAGACAACCTTATGAAAAAGGGCATTATCGTGCTGGGAATCATGACCTCCTCAATTGTAGGAGCTTTGCTTCTGTGGCGCGTAGGAAATGAAACGTTATTTTTTATAGCACAGAAGCGTGCGAATGTCTCTCCACTTTATAGTCAATCAACCAATGGCATCAGCAATAAGCAGCTGATATCCGTTGCTCGTAACTATTTTCTTGATGGTCGACCTATCTACAGTCGTGACCTAAATCTTCAAAACCCCAACACTGATTTACCCGCCTCATTCATAGCGACACCGGAAATGGAATTAGCAAAGGACGGCCTTTCAAAAAACTGGTTTATGATTCACGCTCCAGGTTTTATCGAATACAACTCGCCGAAACAATGGCCGAAAAACGAAGAGTATCTCAATAACAAGTATGTTGTTGATTGGTATTTTTCACCGAATTGTGAACCTAGACCTTGGGGAGGAGATCGCTTCTATTCTCACGAAGGCACGTGGTGCGCTGATCAGGGCGTTATAAGCGTAATTATTGATACGAAACTACAGGCGGAAAGAGCTACGATTGATTGGGCTCTATAGAAACAACTTGGGATATTTTGGGTTGAAATTTTTGGTACCAGTCGTGAGACTAGAACCAACTCAAAATCTTGGGAAACTCAATGTACAAAGTCTTAAAGGACTAACATAACAACAAAAAATCCACCCCTTCCCAGGCACAGGACTCGACCCAAGATAGCCAGGTCCAGCCCGCCCCGTTTGCTTCGCCGACGAAATCCAGAGGTAATTCAACATGTCTTGTGGCTCCGGGACCTGGATTCGAACCAAGATAGCCAGGTCCAGAACCTGGAGTCCTACCATTAGACGATCCCGGAATCAGAAAACATTTTGAATTTAGGAGCAGGCGAAGCGGGCCGGGGAACCTTTATCCAGCACCCAGTGTGGTGCTGGATGGAGTCCTACCATGAGACGATCCCGGAGCAGTACGGTTGTTATTGCGAATAGGTGCGTCGAGTATACGAAACATGTACTCGGACGTCAATACATTGACAACTGCTGCTGGCGGTAGCGTGCAGATATGAGCAATACACGCATGTCGCTCCTTAACGATGGAGGCGGATATGACCGTCGGACGATTGTTCAATGACTTGTTCCAAATGTGGAGATTGGATCTTGTACGGTCAGTCGCCGAGGTAAAACAATCAGTGTCTAGCCATCGTATTCGGGTATACTTGAGTCATCAGCTCGTAAGCGGTTGTTACTGAATGCACTGCAACAGGCGTATGCAAAAACCGCCAGAAACGGCCTTGCCTGGAATCCGTCGATCACGCTGCCCTAGGAACAGATCATCGGTGAGGTGATATTGGCCGAAGCTCGAAAGATTCGCTGTTTTACCAGCGTCGAGACTAACGCCGCCGAAGCCGAATTAATTGACGTCCTACAAGGCTATGTGGCGCTCGGCGAGCGTCGTCATCACCAGTAACCGTCACGGAAACGTCAGGGTTTTTTTTCAAGGGCCAGCTCTAGCTGAAAATCGCCAAAGTGGACGTGAGTCATTTCCGTAGCCAGATGTTCATTCATGCCGATCGTGGTTCCTTCAATGATGATCCATGGTCGCCCACCGACATGCCGCGGATTCGGAATCCGTTCCACGGCGTATGTCCCAGCCGGAACGAGCGCCGGTTTTGGATGTACCGTATCAGCGGTAAACATGATCCAAGGAATATGGAGGGTGAGTACCATGGGAGATTTGGGGATGAGAACTATGACCGTTGAACGTGAAGCACGAGGTGACACCGTGGAATTCGATGCGCTTCAGGGTCTAAAATATTTTTTTAGGATATCTATAATAGCGCAAAAAAACTGTTTCGTCAAGACTGGGGAAAACTTTTCTCGACAACATTCTTTGACTATTCGTTATGTATCGGGTAGTGTTGCTTCATTAGCCATATAGTTGTCAACGATGTATGTCATTTACCCACGAAACTGAAGGCAGTGAAATGGAACGTGAAGCAAGCCGGTTTAGCGAACAACAAAAAAAGCCATTATTAGCATTTACTCCTGAAGAACTCGGACCTGTTTTTGAACAAGGTCCGAAGATTTGTGTGGCCTGTATGGACGACGGTATCGATATTCCGGAGGGTATGAAAGGGGACCGCAATGCTGGTTCATATATTATGGCCGGTGAAGATCGAGCGACACTCGTCAGTAAACTACGGAAACGTGGGGTATCAGAAATTACCGCCCATGCAAATTGTGGAGCAGCAGGAATTGCCTACCGGCGGGATCATCCGAACGAACACGATGTTTCTCAGGAAACCATTGATCGGTATGCTGCTACATGGTCAAAGGAACTGGCCGCGGATGTCGGAGCTGAGTATCGATTTATTTCACCAGAAAAAATGTCACGACCTCCCGAGCTACATGATGCCTCAGCTATTTACGTCGGCGATATCAAGCCATTGAAGAATAGAGAATTGCCGAAAGGTTTTGTCGTATCGACCGAGTCCGCAGCGGTTGCAGATATTTTGAACGACATACGGTTAGCCGTTGACATAGCTTCCGGGTCTCACGGATTAGGAGAATTTACGGCAGACAATCCGCTTAAAATTATTGCGGTCGGTGAATTGGATCGAACAACACAAGAACAACTGGAGAAATATATCGCTGCTCAAGAAGGTCGGGTTGAACTTTCACTATTGCCTGTTCCGGAGCAGGAAGCAGAGCTAGCAGGGGTTTAACAGAGAAAAGGCGCGAAGGCTCGGAGAAATTCCGAGCCGATATTTTCATTCCTACAATTCACCCGAAATACTGTTGACAAGTGATTTCAATCGCCGTAGTCTAGTGGCAAATAACTTTCGTTTCGCTCATTGCCTCAGGAGAGAAATCCATGAGTATATCAAAGATACAAACCGTTGTGTACGTCTTTCGATCCGATGGAAAAGTCGTCCTCGGCTATCAACCGCTCTCGGCGCCGTTTTGTGCCGGCAAGCTGAAACCGCCTGGTGGTCGTGCGCAGTTGAACGAAACCCCGAAAGACTGTGCGGTGCGCGAAACTCGCGAGGAGACGAGTGTCATCCCTGTACTCGATGAAAAACCGCTCGGAATCATTCACATCACGCACGTTGATGGACCGACGATTGAACTCTGCGTCTATCGAGCGATGGACTACAACAGTGAGCCGCAGAGTATCGAGAAGCTTGAGCGCGTCGGTTGGTACGATATCAACGATGCAACCATTAGCCAGATGATGGAGGATAATCGTTCGTGGATCGGGTATGTTCAACGCGGTGAAGAATTTACCGCGGACGTCACGTACGATACGGACGGCAATCTCCTAACTGCGTCAGCTCATCGCGTCAGCTGAAATATATCAAATACCTCCATGCAGAACAGCATGGAGTTTTTCTTATACCTTTCCCCTTATTGAGGGGAATGGAGGAAGTCTCGATGCGTTTACGCTATCGGGATCACGGCATGGGGTTTTACGACCCCATATGGACAATTCAGCCTGAAAATGGTCGAGTTATCCACCGTGTTCCTCGTGGAACATTGTGTTGACGCTTGTCCAATTGTGGTGTAAAATGGGTGTAGGTGGGAAAAAGTGGGGATTATCCACAGCCTGCCAAAAAAGTGCATAAATCACCACGTTCATGTTTATCGGAGAATATCATCACTCACTCGACGAAAAAGGCCGCGTTCAGATTCCGGTCAAGTTTCGCGCTGATTTGAAAGCCGGTGCAGTGGTGACGCGTGGACTCGACCGTTGTTTGTTTATTTACACCAAGAAAGAGTGGCTCGTGATGGCGGAAAAGTTATCCAAATTACCGATTGCCAAAGCGAACTCGCGCGCCTTTGCCCGATTGATGCTGGCCGGGGCGATGGAACTCGATATCGATGGCCAGGGGCGGGGGAATGTGCCGGAATATTTGCGGACGTATGCCAATTTGAAGAAAGTCGTGGTGGTCGCCGGTCTCTACAATCGTTTAGAACTTTGGGACAAAGACACTTGGGAGAGGTACCGGAGCGGGGCGGAACGGCAGAGCGGGGATATCGCTGAAGCTCTTGGCGAGCTCGGCGTCTAAATGCCTAACGCTATGCCGGATCACGTTCCGGTTCTTCTCTCAGAAGTTCTTGTCGGGTTGCACCTTACAGCAAATGACAATGTGATTGATGCCACGCTCGGTGGCGGCGGTCATGCGAAGGCGATGCTTGAAGTGTGTGCTCCAAACGGAAAGCTCTACGGCATTGAAGCGGATGAACGCACACTGCAGGAAACGAAGGGCACGCTGAATTCCTTCGGCCAGCGATTCATTCCTCTGCATGGAAACTTCCGTAACTTGGAAGAGTTGGCTAAAGCAAACAATATTTCGAATGTTCAAGGAATATTGTTCGACCTCGGCGTGTCGTCCATGACGATCGGCGATCCGACACGAGGATTCTCCTTTCAAGCTGACGGTCCGCTTGATATGCGGTTTGATCAAAGTGCGCAGACGACAACCGCGGCCGATATCGTGAATGAGTATTCCGCATTGCAACTCGTCCAACTCTTTCGAGAATATGGTGAGGAGCCGGTAGCGGAACGCATTGCCCAAAGAATTATTGATGAGCGCCGCAGCCAACCGTTCTCTACGACGTTACAACTGGTGACGGCGATTGAAACAGTGAAACATCGGCGCGGTCGAATTCATCCGGCCACGAATGTTTTCCAAGCGTTACGGATTGCGGTTAACGATGAGTACGGCGCAATTACCACGGCTTTGCCGGCGGCACTACGACTGTTAGCCAACGGCGGTCGACTCGCAGTCATTACCTTTCACTCCGGTGAGGATCGCATCGTCAAGCGCTGGATGAAGTCACTACCCGACGCCGATGTAACGATTAATACCAAACACGTTATCGCGCCAACACGACAAGAACAACTTGCTAATCCGCGATCGCGAAGCGCAAAACTCAGAATTCTTACGAAGATATAAACAAACAACTAATACAAACGTATGGCTCGTAAACTCAACTCCCGCGAAATACTGTCTCCCGAACATCATTGGTGGCATGCCTTGAAACTCTCCACCCAGAAGTTTGCCATCCTGGTATCGATTGGTGCAGTGGCTACGGGCTTTGGTTATGTCTTTATGACCAACCAGACGGCGCAGGAAGGTTTTGCCATTAAAGGTCTACAGCAGCAAATCGCCAAGACGCAAGCCGATAATCAGAAACTGGAATTGAAATCCGCCGATTTGCAGGCACTCGCAGCGGTGCAGGCGTCGAGTACACAACTGGGCATGGTGTCGGCCGATACATTCCAATATTTGGCTCCGACTGGCGGCGCGGTGGCAGCTCGTTAATGAAACTCTGACATCGATGGCCCAACGCCGGGGAACGGGAAATCGACGGATCAATCGTGAGAGCATCGTGATTGGTTTTTTTGTGGTCTTTGCCTTATTGCTTGGCTTACGATTATTTACTCTGCAAGTACTGCAGCACGGTTTTTATACAGCCCTGGCTGCGGATATCCATCAATTAAATGAGAAGCTTCTGCCGACGCGGGGGCAGATTCTCGTTTCTGATCCGCAATCATCGACGGGCGTCTATCCATTAGCCACAAATAAAACCCTGCACTTGCTCTACGTCGTACCGAAACAAATTACTGATCCGATCGCAGCATCGGAAGCGCTAGCGCCATTGGTGACGATGCCCAAAGACGAATTGCTGAAGCGGTTGAGCAAGGCGAATGATCTCTATGAACCGATTCAGCACAGCATGACCGATGATCAGCAGACAGCGATTGCGGCGCTGAAAATCACCGGGGTGGCGTTCAGTGATGAACCGACGCGCTATTACCCGGATAAAAACCTTGGCTCGCAAATTTTAGGGTTCGTCGGATACAACGCGCAAAACCTTAAAGTCGGCCGGTATGGTTTAGAAGGCTGGTACCAAAAAGAATTGGCTGGTCAGCAAGGATATATCAATGCGCAAAAGGATGCCTCCGGTCAGCTGATCGCTACGGCGACACAATCGTGGCAACCAGCGATCGACGGATCGAATTTACTATTAACGATTGATCGCACGGTTCAGTTCGAAGCCTGCCAACAGTTAGATGATGCCGTCCAAAAGCACGGCGCCGATGGTGGGAGTCTGGTGATTATGGATCCGAAGACGGGGGCGATCATTGCGATGTGCGGTGCGCCGAATTACGATCCGAACAATTTCAATCAAGTGACCGACGCCAAAGTGTTTGCTAATGCCGCTACCCAAGTTCCATATGAACCAGGATCGGTGTTCAAAGCCTTCACTATGTCCGCCGCGCTCAATGAGGGTAAAGTGACGCCGGACTCGACCTACACGGATACCGGCGAAGTAAAAGTTGGCAGCTTCACCATTAAGAACTCCGATGAAAAAGCGCATGGCGTACAAACCATGAAACAAGTTCTTGATGAGTCGCTGAACACTGGAGCAATTTATGCCATGAGTCAAATCGGTGCTGATAAATTTTCGCAATACGTGAAAGCTTTTGGTTTCGGATCGCCGACAAATATTGATCTCGATGAATCGAGCGGGAACATTAGCGGCGTGGCCAGCAAGAAAGATATTTATGCTGATACTGGAGCGTTCGGTCAAGGGCTAACGGTCACGCCATTACAATTGGCGGCAGCCTACGGTGTGATGGCGAATGGCGGTAAGCTTATGCAACCGTATATTGTGGCGAAAGTACAGAAACCGGACGGCACAGAAGTAGTAACACAGCCGAAGGTTGTGCGCCAAGTTATTTCGGCAGAAACAGCTGCTACCATTTCGGGAATGTTGGTGGATGTTGTTGAGAATGGTCATGGGAAAAAAGCGGCTGTACCCGGTTACTACGTGGCCGGAAAAACAGGTACCGCACAAATTCCAGATCTCACCACCGGTAAGTACATGGTCGGTGCGACGAACGGCACTTTCGCCGGATTTGCCCCGGTTGAGGATCCACAATTTGTGATGGTAGTGCAACTTCTGCATCCGCGTGATGTGCAATTTGCTGAAAGCTCGGCGGCACCGCTGTTTGGCTCGCTCGCGAAATTTTTAATGTTATATGATCATATTCAGCCGACTCGTCCAATAACAACGAAATAATGAAACGGTTCGTACGATCCGTCTTTCGGTTTCTCGCTCGGATCATCCTATATCGAGCACATCCGATCGTGATAGCCGTGGCCGGATCAGTGGGAAAGACGGCGACGAAAGATGCGATTGCTGCTGGACTAGCCGGCGTCGCTCGAAGCGTCCGAAAAACCGAAGGAAATTTTAATGCCGAGATTGGTGTTCCGGCCACTATTATGAGTGCCGGTGGCGCGCCAAAAGGAATGAGTCAATGGTTGTCATTGTTGTGGCGCGGCGTCTGGCAGGCAATATCGAATCGACGATATCCGCCAGTGCTCGTACTTGAGCTCGCGGCCGACCATCCTGGCGATCTCGATCCGTTGCTCAGCCTCCTGCGACCGACGATTGGCGTTTTAACCTCAGCCGCGCCGGAGCATTTAGAATTTTTTGGTGATGAAGCGACGGTGGTTGAAGAAGAATCGCTTGTCGTTCGGCGGCTACCGCCCCAAGGATTTGCGGTAATCAATATTGATGATACTCGGATTGCTGATATGCCGATGACGCCGTTGGTCAAGGTAATATCGTATGGATGGTCATCGACAGCGATGATTCGCGCGGTATCATATAGCCTCACGAATGATGATCATGCACTACCTGATGGCATGGTCGTTAAAATATCGGTCGACGGAAGTACGATCCCGATCGCTTTGCCCGGTGTACTCGGCCGTCACCAAGTCTATCCGCTGCTGGCGGCGATTGCTGTTGGCCGCGCTTTGGGTGACGACGTGATGTCCATTATCCAACGATTAAGCGCCTATACGCCGCCGCCGGGTCGGATGCGGTTATTCCACGGCCGGGATCGGTCGCTCATTATTGACGATACGTATAATGCCTCACCCGAAGCGGTTATGGCCGCCGTACATTCTTTACATGAATTGGCGATTCCTGGACAACGTATCGCGGTCCTCGGCCAAATGTCCGAACTGGGTGCGATGGCTGCTGAATGGCACGACCGGATCGGACACGAAGTCGCGCAACTTCGCATTGACTACCTAGTGACCGTTGGGCCGTTAGCCGATCGGATCGGGAAAGCCGCCGCGGCATCGGGTATGCCGACCGATCGAATCACGAATGTGACAAACGCTGAAGCGGCGGCAGCCGTGGTGCAGCCGATGCTGGCGCCGGGCGTGGCCGTGTTGTTGAAAGGCTCGCGTTTCGCTTCCCAATTGGAAAAAGCAGTTGCCATCTTACTCGATAATCCAGAACGCGATATACTGTTCCTTGTCCATGGACACTAACTGACCGTCGGAGGCGCCATGTGGTGCGTGTGGTACGAAAACAGTACGCTCGTCCACAAGATGACCAAAGCAACAACAGTTCTTGTCTACGAGCATGTGTCAGGCGAATCTGGCGGTGAGGTCGTGCGACTGATGCCGACACCACCAGACGTCAGTATCCTCGAGCTCGTTCCGGAATTCTCCGGCCAACGCGTAGCCTAATCAGCGACGCGTTTTTCTTCTGTTTGTTCTTGACATTTTCCTCCGAAGGAGTATCCTGTAGTTACGAATCGGTGGCTTGCTCTTCTTCCTCTGTGGAGAAGGTCGTGCCACCGTTTTGATTTTACCCAAGGTGAAGCAAACGATGGCGGTGTAGGAAAACATCCTGCATCAGGCCGGTTTTGTGTTGTCGAATTTCCGGTGAACACTGGAAATACCGATCGCAAACCTGTGCAAGCCAACGGTTCATCGCTCATTACAGTGCCACGTGGCGAAAGATTTACGTGACAATCATAAGGAGGTGTTCAACCACGTAGTACCTGAAAATGCTTAATCCCATAGCATCCTTCACGTTATACGCACGCGAAGGGAGGTGAATAAGTATTCACTCCACGCAGTGCCGATTGGCTGCAAATCCTGCAGTACAGACGCTCCCACGCACCGCGTGGAGAAGCCCAAGGAGTACACAATGAAGGCGAATCAGGTGAAGTGTCTCGTAGCAATGATGATGCTGGCCATGTCTCTCGGCGCTTGTTCGAAAGTGAACAAGATGACTGAGCCGACGGCAACGGACGTCCAGGCAGTTACGGATTCCAGCGTTTCTGGCGTTCAGAAGCCGGGGGCAGGTAATTTCGGCGGTACTGTTGCGAATCAGCAGTGGTGGCGGAGCCTTACCCAGGCGCAGAGAAACGAAGCGATTTGCCAGGAAGCAAATACCGAAATGGTTGCGCTTGGCGGCGGACTCAACAAGCTTTCTCGTCCGTCCGGATACAATTGCAAGACCTGGGCACAGCACGTTGTTCTCGTTGCTTCTCGTAACGTCGCCTCCCTACCCGCGAGTACGTCGTGGTCGAGATGGGCAGCTGGCCAGTATGTTAACATTCCTGGCTATGGTCCTGCTGGTATGCCGATCAACGGCGCTCAGCGTGGACAGATCGTCCAGGCCAGTTGGGGAAGTTGGCCCCACACCATGATCATCTGGTCCAATGACGGAAATGGCGTTTACGTCATTGACTGCAATATGGACTTTCTCGGTGGCTTGGAAATCCACTATGTGACTTACGCCAAATTCGAATCGACTTCTGGCGGCAGTTACACTATTTACCAGGTCATTGGCGGTTAGGCCTCCTCGTTCATGCTGGGTGATGCTCAAGCTTCACCCAGCACTTTTTCTTTCGACAATATTGTAGAATTTTATTATACTCTATACATGAAAAATTATCCGACTAAAATATTTGCAGCTGTGGTTATTATCATGCTCATCGTGGGTGTAGGATGTTTCTATGTGAATTTACAAAACAAACCTAAACCGAAGGGTAGCCAAGCTACTATTTCGACGCTGAACACTTTTTGTAATTGCGACCTCTTGACTAACGATTACCGTATTAATGCTGCTACCGGGGTTGCATATACACGTATTCCGGCGAGCAAGTTGTCCTTCGTGAAAACGCTTCAATATCTTGCGCCTTCAAAAAAACAAGAAGCGATTCTCACAACAGATAATCGTTCCCTGTATCTGTTGCAGTATCCAGAACAAACACTGACGTTACTGTATACAACTCCAGCATCACAACAAATACGAAGTGTATTTTGGACTGCCAATGAAAATAGTTTAGTTGTTGAACTTATTGATCCGAATAGTTCGACGAGTGATGGAACGGAAGGAGTTATCACATCTGTCGTGGAACTGAGTATTTCCAGTAAAACGGTTCAAACAGTGCTTGATGTTGCCACAACATTACCTGCATCAAAAAACGGATTTACTTTTATTTGGTCAAGCGATGACTTGCAGCATTTAGTATATGTCATTGGAAATATGACCGAAGGTGTTACGTGGTATAGATCGGATAACGGGAAAGCTTCGGAAATAAAAGAAAATATTTCCAGTGCTATCTACATGAACAGTGCTATTTCCACAACACCAGATAGCGGTCAACAATCAATTCTGCTTTGGCTCGATGGTCAAGGGCTACACAGCTACCATCTTGAAACGGCAACTACAACTGATTATCCTATTACCACGTGGTCAGATGGCCCAGTGAGTTTGCCGAGCCCTGATGGTAAATCGGTTATCTATGTAAAGAAAATTTCTGGCCAAGAGGCGGGAGTATTTACTCGACTTGACTTAGTAACACAACACGAAACGACTTTGTCCGCCACGCCATTCACCGAGAATATAAATCTTGGGCAATCAGTCTGGTCACCCGACGGCACAAAGCTTCTCCTTGATATTCCGCCACTTCAAGAGGTCGGCTGGATTTCTACAAGAACGATTTCCTCTATGATGAAAGTACAGAACCAATATGTCGATTCAGTAAATAATATCATTCGCGCAGCGATAGTGAAATAGTTGCATTTCAATGCCGTTTATCCCCTTGACTTTCCCCAAAAAAAGAGTACCCTAGAAGTACGAATCGGTGGCTTGCTCTTCTCCTCTTGGGGAGAAGGTCGTGCCACCGTTTTGTTCTTCGCTAAGGTGAGGCAAACGATGGCGGTGTAGGAAAACATCCTGCATCAGGCCGGTTTTGTGTTGTCGAATTTCCGGTGAACACTGGAAATACCGATCGCAAACCTGTGCAAGCCAACGGTTCATCGTTCTTTACAAATCGAAAAGGAGGTGCCCAAACACGTAGTGCCTAAGTAAGCTTTACACAGAGCATCCTTCACAAAGTACGTACGCGAAAGGGGGTGAAAGACAATTCACTCCACGCAGTGCCGTAGGCCGAAAATCCCGAAGTACAGACGCTCCCACACCCTGTGTGGAGAAGCCAAGGAGTACACAATGAAGGCGAATCAGGTGAAGTGCCTCGTAGCAATGATGATGCTGGCCATGTCTCTCGGCGCTTGTTCGAAAGTGAACAAGATGACTGAGCCGACGGCAACGGACGTCCAGGCAGTTACGGACACGAGTCACGTCCAGAAGCCGGTGGCAACGCCGGATGCCACGTATACCGGTGTGGACTGGAGTAACAACGTGTTTAGTGAAGCATGCTATGCGTTGAACGTCTACCGGACCGGGTCGTCGACTATCGTCTACAAGGGCATCCATCTCGGCGACTGGGACTACGTGCGCAGTGATAACACTGCATTGAATGTCATGACCAGCTACATTGGCGGGACAGTTAACCGTGGAAGTATCGACGGGACGTATGGTGGTGGTCACCTCGGCGGCTACTGCAAGTTCTTCGTCGATCTGGTTCTGTACCGTTCGTCGTACGGTATCGGAAACGGCTGGCATCTGGTGCTGCCTGGTGGTGGTTACGACTACAGCGGTTACATGACACCTTGTGATATCACCCAGGCGAAAACTGGGTGGGTTATACAGCATCTGAGTCCTGGCGAACATAGTGCCATTGTGGCGGCTAATCTCGGTTGGGGTCTGGATTTGATCGACTCGAATAATGTCGATCGCAACGGAACCTTCGTGATTGCTCGTCACTCGTTCGCGTGGAATCAGCTGGGCGGCTACACGGCCTACAAGCCGACATACATGAAACAGTTCTAATTCGCACCTTCTCAATCATGGGGGAACAGAGTATTCTTACTCTTAGTACCCCACTTTTTATTTTTCTATACTATGTATCGAACATTACGTACATCATATATAACGGTTGTCAGCGTCATATTCTTCATTATTTGTAGCACAGCTTTCTGGTATTTAGGTAATATTATCAATAATAACCAAACTCATTTTTCGGCATACTATTCGGCTTTATCGGTCACTGGCTTTGATCTTGCCGGAAATGCCCGCGGTCGGAATACCATCTATCGTGTAGACGGAATGACTGGAGCTCCAAGAAAAATATTTACGGATTCAAACCTTGTTATGTATTCCGATCAAGCAAAGTTTACCCCTTCTGGATTGACGATTACTGATTTTTTAGAGAAAGAGAGTTCTGTTGCAATAACGCCGGCGCCGATAGGCACGATTACGACGCTCGATAAACAGGGCAAGGTTATCTCAGTGCGGGTGACAGACAAGCAAATAACAGACGCTAATCCTTTTATCAAAACGCGACAAAGTCCCGACGGTACGTATGTAGTTACTACTGACCTTACGTGTAGTGCGGTCGTTAAAGAGGGTCCTTGTCCGATGGTATTTTCCTTTCGCATTTTTGATACAAAAACTTTTTCAACAAAAACTCTTCAACAAAAAGACTTCGGCGTTGGTAACGTTGCTCCACTCAAAATTGATGTTTTAGATTTTCAGTCTGATGCCAAGGTATTGATCCAAATTAATTCACAAGAGGAACTCAATTTGCAAGTTTTAGGAATGGTTGATTTATCAACGGGGACATTTACAGAACTTCAACGGAACTTTCAGTCGCCAACCGGTGATGCCGGGCTAACATATACGTATCAATGGCTTGAACCAGATGGTCAAAGCGTCATTTTTCTTAAGCGTGATATGGCGAGCGATAATTATGGCGCACAATATGTCCGTTTTAACCTGATGACTTCTGCCTTTACCAATATCACCCCAATCCTTAAGTATTATCCAGACGTCTTGGATCGCAATTTAGCGGGGTACTATTACCAGAATAACGGCGAGTGGTATCATAATTTTACCCATAACAGTGATCGTCAGATCACCATTGCTGGTGAGGTGCAGCACTTTGACCCAACATCCCGGTTTGTCCCGGTTACCATCTTTACCACAAATAATGGGTTGGGACCGAAGAAAGTAGTTATCCAAGATTTGCGAACCAATAAAGCCCGGATTCTGTTTAACCAGGTTGTTGGTGAAATGCGCGAACCCGCGGATAGCAAAGTGCCCGAGGCAAACAAGGTAAAGGTTGGCTCAATTATTTACACATTTCTTGGCATAGAACAGTAAAGCGTTTTCAATTTTTGGTGGGTTTCAGCTAAAAGCAGTATAGTTTGCATTTTTTCGGTCTTTCTGTTATAGTCATGGTGTATTTTAATACATCTTCGCCGTGACTGACTTTTCAGGCGTTATCACAAAAAAAGAAGTAGTGACATCAGTTTTATTGCCCACCCGGGACAACCGGAGCGGGAAATTGTCTATGCGCAATGAATAGCTTCCTCGTCGCTATTTACGCGGTGTTTATTGCGGTTTCGATCGCCACGGCGTTTTGGATGGTCAAGAAATACCAACGCTCCCACTCGGTCTTGTATCTTTCCGGGGTGTTGGTCGGTTTGGCGATAATGATGACGGCTCAAGTAGTACTCTTTTCGACAAAAGACGCCTCAATTGCGCTTCTGTTTGATCGGATTGGTTTTTTCGGAGGCGTCTGGACGTTTTCGATGATTCTGATGTTTAGCCTCTTCTTTCCATTTCCGACGAAACGCCTTCCGGTGAAAAATGCGCTGCTCTGGATCGTGCCGATTGCGTTCTTTTTGCCCTATATATTCCTCAATCCGTCGTTTCTGAAGAGCGTCGAATTCGTTTCCGGCGGTATTCATGAGACGTATGGCCTGTTTTTTTGGCTCTTTCCGGTAGTTATCTGCACCCTATTTATTGCTAGTGTTGTAGTACTGCTGAAGAAAGTTCCATTAGCGCAGGGCGTTTCGCAAAGCTCGATTCGACTCTTTGTGTTGACCTTATTTGTTACGACGGGACTAGCGGTGTTCTTCGATGTCATTCGTCCGGCGCTCGGCCATCCGAGGATTCCGATTGGCGGTCTTCATGCACTACTTTTATTTAGCGTTTCTACTTACGTTTTGGCACGGAAATGAAAATATTTCTTATCACCTTAACGTATATGGTTGGGTTCGGAGAGTTGTTACTGGCTGGTTATTTTTGGAAAACGAATTCGAAAAATGAAGTCAGGAAGGTAATGGCCTTTCTTTCTCTTGCCACTGGAATTTGGGTGGTAGCGAATGCGTTTACGTCCTATTCGGGTAGTAGCGAGGTGATCAAATCCGTAGACAACCTCACTTTTTCTTTAGCGCCGTTTATGGTTACCGCGTTGTTTAATCTAGCCCTTCTTTATCCATATCCACTGATACGTCTAGATAAATTACATTATGTACTTATGTACATACCATCGGTCATGTTTGCTGCAATTCTGGTTAAAGATCAACCAAGTATTGCTCAATCAGTTTTCAACCCCAATGTTTCAGGAAAATGGTCGGGAGGTCCGCTGTATCCTTTTTATACATTTTTCATCCTGATCGTTTTTCTTATTTCCATCGTAGTTTTTTGGTTGCAATATAAAAAGGCTGACGGAATTCATCGTCGGAACACATTAGGGGTTATGCTGTCATTATTTTTAGGTAGTTTACCTTCTATTTATTTAGATGTTATTGTGCCTATTTTTACTAATGGCGGAAGTTATCCACTTATAGGACCGATTTCGACGATCATTTGGTTGGGAACAACAAGTTACATAGTCATGCGAAAATGAAGACACTGCTACTGGCATTAACGTACTTGGTTGGTATCGGAGAACTTATTCTCGCCATCTACTTTTGGGCGACGAATTCGAAGAGTGAAATTCGACGGGTTATGGCGATCTTAGCTTTTGCGACGGCAGGGTGGGGGATAACGAACGCCATGACAAACAGTGAGTATTCATTGGTTGGAGTGTTACCTTTTGTATTCGGCGCACTGTTACTAACGGCTATGGTTCACTTTGCCATTGTTTTTCCTTATCGAAAATTTACTTTCGATCGGCTACATGTGCTAGGTCTATATCTTCCGTGGGCTTTCTTTTCTTACTTACTTTTATGGACAAGGGTTGTTGTGGCGGACATGTATCTTGTAAATAACGCTGGATACACAACTGGAGGTTCAATTTTTCCAGCGTTCAATTTTTACCTTGCCCTGTTATATTTCTTGGGTTTAGGGTTAATTATATGGAAATTAACGAAACTGGAAGGTGTAGCTAAAAAGAACACAATGATAATCTTTTTTTCATTGCTTATCGCCGGATTGCCAGGTGTGTTCTTTGCAATATTCCACTTCATGGAAAACGTGCCCTATAACTACTTGTATGGGCCGATTTCAAGTATTGTTTGGCTAGGGGCGACAACATATATCGTACGAAAGAAATGACAAAAGATATTTTACTGACGTTAACGTATTTGGTGGGGATTGGGGAGTTGATACTCGGCGTATTTTTTTGGGTGACAAACTCGAAAAGCGAAATTCGTAAAGTGATGTCGATTATGGTGATAAGTACCGGTTTATGGGTTATTTCAAATGCTCTAACCTCATATACTAACCCAAGTATTTTTATTAACGTAGCAGTTAACTCAATTTTTATATTTGCCATTATTTTCGTTTTATCGTTAATATATTTTAGTTTTATTTATCCATATCCGATTTTTAGGTTTGATAAAATACATAAACTACTTTTTATTTCAATAGGTATTATCTATTCTTGCCTGGCTTTCTTTACAAAAACAATATATTCTTCATATCAAATCACGCCTAATAGTCCTGGCATATTAACTCCGGGTCCATTGTTTGCTTTTTTTCAAATTTCCATTGCGTTCCTCTTCATTTTGGCAATAATATTGCTAATTATTAGATATAATAAGATTGATGGACCACACAAACAGAATCTAGCAATCCTAATAGCGTCTATAGTCGTGGGCGGTGTTCCTGCAATTATATTAAATTTGTGGGCAACCTTCTTTGCAGTTATTACAAATCCGTTATTGGCCGTTTTGCCTAGTGGTTTTTTAATTGGAGGAACGGTATTAATTATTTCGAGAAAGAAATGAATGCTTTAATGCTATACTAACTTACTTGGCCTAGCGGTTTAGGTATAGAGATAAATTAAATATGGATAATAATCAAAAAATAATTCGTAATGGGGAAATACTAAATTTCGCTGATGCAACAGTCCACGTCTCGAATAAAGCGATATGGTTTAATTATGGTGTATATGAGTCAATAAAAGTGCTACAGGGTAAGATTTTCTATCCAGAATTACATGCTAAAAGACTCTTGAATTCGGCCTCTCTACTTGGTATTAACAATAGTTATATTGAAACCGATATAACTGGATGGATAGAAAAGAAATGCTCAATCGATAAGATTAAAGATGGCTTAATTAGGATAATTATGTTTGGGGATGCCGAGAAAAATACTTCTTCAGATGTATATATTTTCCATTTAGGCTTAACCTTTTATAAGGATGCCATTTATTCTCAAGGTGCAAAGTTGGTGACATATCGTGGCGAGAGATTTATTCCAAAGGCAAAATCAATTAATACTCTCTTGAACTACGTTGCATATTCGATGGCGGTGCAACAGGGAGCAATGGATAGTCTGCTGATCAATAGTAAAGGATTTGTAACCGAAGGTACCAGAACGAACTTTTTTATTGTGAAAGATGGAGTTATAAAAAGTGCAAAAATTAACGATATATTAGATGGGGTTACAAGAATAAAATTACTTGAAGTAATCGATTCGGGCTATAAATATTTGGAGGATAATATCACTTTGGAAGAAGTATATACTGCTGATGAGTGTTTCATTACGAGTACATCAATGAACATAATGCCAGTAACTCAAGTTGATAATAAGTTAATATTGGGGGGTTCGGTTGGTGCTATAACCAAAAATCTTATAATTGATTTTCGTGCGATGCAGAAAGATTACTTAGCAAACCATAAACCTATCGAAAAACATGTATAGCTCTCCCACCTCAGTTTACTCCGCTATTATAGAAATAATAAAGAAAGCTGGCCTTTTCCCAAAGCCAACGATTTCTCACACATCTGGTTCAAAATCAAAAGTACAAATAGGAGGCAAGGAGGTTTTAAATTTTACCTCAAATAATTATTTAGGGATGTCAGATAATGAAAAGGTTAAGGATGCAGTAGTTGCTGCTTTAAAGAAATATGGGATTAGCTCTGGTTCGACAAGAGTTTTAGGTGGTAGTCATGATATTCACGAGGAACTTGAAAAAACCCTTGCAGCATTTATCGGGGCTGATGACGCAATAGTTTTTTCAACTGGTTATATGGCTAATATTGGAGCCTTACCCACAATAATAAATCCGATTAACATCCCGGGAATGTCGGGACGTGATCCTAAACGAGATGAGATAACGGTTTTTAGTGACAAAAGTAATCATGGAAGTATACATGATGCGATTAGACTAGCGAAATGTGAAAAGGTTGTATATAAACATAATGACATGGTCGAATTGGAAAAAGCTTTAAAAAATTGTAAAACGGAAAGAAAATTAATTATTACACAGGGAGTGTTTACAACAGATGGTAGTATATTGCCTCTCCCTAGAATTATTGAACTAAAGAAAAGATATTCAGCTATGCTGTGGCTTGATGATGCGGATGCTATTGGGGTTTTAGGCGAGAATGGAGGCGGTACCCCCGAATATTTTGATCAAAATATTAAAGATGTGGATTTCTATATGGGCACTATGACAAAAGCCTTTGGGGTTTTTGGGGGGTTCGTTGCCGGTAATCATGACTTGATTGATTATATCCGTGTCGCATCAAAAACAAGCATATTATCGGCGCCGTTGCCGCCGATACTTTCGGCAGCCGTTAATGAATCAATTAAGTTAGTGAAACAGTCTTCTGAAGACAGAAAAAAAATAATATTATTAGCCAAACAATTTAAACACGGAATAGCTGATTTAGGGTTTGAGGTGCTTGGAGGTAACGCTCCAGTTATGCTTGTAATGCTTGGTGATGACAATAAATCCATCGAAGTAGAGAAGGAATTGGCAATAGCCGGGATCATGGCTTCCGTAGTAAGGTATCCCGCAGTACCATGGGGTGAAAGTCGTGTGCGCTTTAACTTTACATCACAACACACAGAGGGTGACGTAAATAAAGTAATCGAATTCTTTAAAACCATCAAGGAGTAGAATAATCATGTACCAAGCAGCATTAATAATAATGTCGATAGCTGCGGTTTCGAATGCTTTTCTTGGAATACTTGCGTTGAAGAGAAATAGTAGAAACATCTCTAATCAATGGTTTTTTGTTATTGCCATATTGTCTTCCTTGATTGGAGTTTTAAATATTCTATTACGATTGACTGGATTGACCCAAATACTCCCACCAATATGGGGAATTGGAGTGTCTTTGACTTGTGCAGGAATTATATGGGTTCAGTACTTTGTAGAAGGCAGATCTGTTTCACTAAAGAAAATAGTACCATTTATTATTCTTGGCCTTTTTGTTTTTCTTATTACATTTTTGCCAGGATTTTTAACTAATATCCATAGAATATCCCCAATCGTATTTAAGGGTGTGTCCGGACCATGGTTCGATGTGATGTTGGTAGCCCAACTTTTTACATTCATTTATGTGGTACTTATTACGAATAGATATTATAAAAATTCGCATGGGGTTTTAAGAGAGCAACTACGATACACTTTATTCGGGATGGTTGGATATGGTCTTCTGGCTATAACTGCTGGCGTATTGTTTACATCAATCGGTTTTCCAAATCTCGCCTTCCTTGATAGTCCAAGCTCATTAATTTGGGTAGGCTTCACTTTTTATGCGATCATACGGCATAGGCTACTCGATATTAGGGTTGTCCTTACTAGGTCACTGATATACGGTATTCTAGTGACATTAGTAGCATTGTTGTTTATTTCTGTATTATTACTCTCTGCACAATTTTTTAATGGCTCTTCTAGCGCTAGAACTGGAATTTCAATAGTAATTGCCATACTTGTTGTTACTGGCTTAGACCCGTTAAAAAGATTATTGTCAAAAACTACCGATAAGGTCTTTTTTCAAGCAAAAATTGAATATACAAAACTACTACAAAACCTAAGTTCAATTATTTCAATAGAACTCGATCTCCAAAAACTGCTCGATGATCTTGAAAAAGAACTGACGCAAGGTCTCAAAGTAAAAAATAGCTTGATATTACTGCGCACCCAAGATAAACAAGGCAAAACGACGAAGTTTTCGGTGACCGCTGAGGACGTTTATCCTAAGACAGATATTGTTATTGCAAATGATAGCCCGCTTATTCGTTTCGTCCGCGACCACCAACACCTATCATTACTCGAAGCGTTAGAACGAAAAATTGAAGATACCCCGGAAGGACCGGATCGCGATAAGGAAATTGCTTCGAAAGCAGAGTTTGAACGTCTTGGTGTTGCCCTGGTTGCGCCAATTTTCTCGGAAAATCATCTCGTTGCCGTCTTAACGCTTGGACCAAAACTCTCCGGCGATTCGTTCTCGAACGAGGATACGCAGTTGATTGATGTCCTCGCGCCACAAATCGGGTCAGCGATTCAAAAAGCGAGCTTGTACGAAGAAGTCCGCGAGTTCAGCGAAGATCTAAAAGTAAAAGTAGACGACGCAACAAAAGAATTGCGCGATCGGAACGTGTCGTTGCAAACCCTGCAAACGATTACGAAGGACATTACCCGTACGCTTGATTTTGGTAAGGTCGTACAAAATATTGCTAACGCTGTTGCGACGGAGCTCGGTTTCTTAGGCGCGATTCTTATTTTACTCGATGACGACGGGAAAACGCTTCGCGCGCGCGCCGTAACCGAAACACCGTTGACAACGAAAGCGATGAAATTGTTACCGAAGCAAGTTTCGACGTACACAACAGACCTAACGAATCAAAGCCAACATACGCTAGCATATGATGTCATCAATACTGGTGAAGTTCGATTTTCAAACAGTATGGCAGAGGTGTTGTCGCCGCCGATTCCGAAGCTCATTGCCAATGCGATGCAGAAGGCGATCGGCATTCGGACCATGATTCTCGTGCCGATTGTGTCCGAGCAAAAAGTTATCGGCGTGATTGAGGTCGGGGCGAAACGCGAGCGAGCGCAAATTTCCCAGCGCGAAATCGAAACCTTGCAATCGATGGCTGATGAACTCGGCGTTGTCGCTCGAAACATCACGCTCTTCGATAGAATTCGCAAAACGAACGATCAGCTGGAAGACGCCAACAAACACTTGCAAGAACTCGACCGGGCGAAATCGGAATTCGTATCAATCGCCTCGCACCAATTGCGGACGCCGATGACGGGCATCATGGGATACTTGTCGATGATGACACAAGGGGATTTCGGTAAAATTAAACCGGAACACCAAAAAATACTCGTCGATTTGCTCGGCGAATCGCAGCGTATGATCCGGCTGATCAACCAATTCCTCAACGTCTCGAAGATTGAAGCCGGCAAGTTT
>CAIJZX010000028.1 GCA_903825245.1 Candidatus Kerfeldbacteria bacterium | reverse complement strand
TCCACAGTTGTTGGCCGGCCTCGGGATCAGCTCGAAAACCGCCTTCGATGGTTGAACCAAGTGCATGAAATTGTGCAGTGACAAGGCTCATAGGTTACGAGGCGTGTGTTCGGGGCTGATAGGTCGGCACATACTGCGTGACCGGAGTCGGTGTGGTTGTAACAGCAGGAGCAGTATTTTGCGGAGTAGTTGTCGACGTATTGACCGGCGTCGCGGTGTTAACAATTGGCGTTGTCGTCACGCTCGGTGTGACAACTGGTGTGGTGCTCACTAAAGGTGCGGTCACTGCTGTTGTTCCAGCCGATGGCAGGGTCGCCGACGTAGTCGTCGGAGCACTACCAAGAGCCGTCGCACGCTTCACTTGCTCAACCCGAACAATCATCGTCAACAGCACCGCCGTCGCCACACCCCAAGCGGCAAAAGTAAATTTCGGAATTGGCGAACCGCGCTCGATTAACGCGCTCGACCCAACAGCAAAGCGTTCGCTCCGGATCATACCCAGCGGTAAACCCATTTCTTTCAGAAGTTTACTCGTGAAGGTCATAAATGCCGACGGACCACACATGAAGAATGATCGACCCCAAGGATTTTGTTGTACCGCCGCCGCGATGAGCTCACTGGAAACACGCCCGGCAAAATAGGAATTTGATTTCTTGGGTATGTTTCCGTCACTAACGACGTAGATAACTCGAAGATTCGGATTCCGCTTCTCCAGTGCTTGCAACTCATCGAGATACGCTGCGTCACTGAGTGAACGAACACTATAGATAAGTATGAGTTCGTTCGTCAATTTCGTGTCAGTTGCTGTTCGAATCATGCTCATGAACGGCGTGATACCAATTCCACCAGCGATAAAGACCGCGGACTGGTCGCGCTGAGTATCAAAGGTAAATTGACCGAATGGGCCACCAATCACCGCGCGATCACCGCGCTGCAGATACCGCAGCGTCGATGTGTAGTCACCGCCAACGCGAATACCGAATTGCAATTCGGTTGGATACGCCGCGGAGCCGGCAATGGAGAATGACCGTTCGCTCTTTAGACGATCATAAGCCGGAAAACTTAACGTCGCATACTGACCAGCCTGAAAAAATGGAAACGACTTACCGTCAGTGCGGCGGAGTGTAAGCTCCAGAATTGAAGGTGTCAGCGGTCGAATGTCGCTAACAATGGCGCGTGTGCGTGACATAGGTAGGTAGATTATCTCGAAGAAGCCTGAACTCTTCCTGAACATCATAACACGCCTACTTCTTAGGCGTTTGTACAGCAGAAATAACGCTTTTTTGCTATAAGCAAACAATCAGTCTGTTTTCAGATTGACATGAGAGTGTTACGCTCTACTTACTTAAGTCCTTATCAAAAATCCAATGCCAACAACACCACTTCCGCCACCAATCCCCGACGACCACCATCGACCACCGACGATTCTCGTCGTGTTTGGTGCTACCGGTGACTTGATGGCACGCAAACTTATTCCTGCCTTACGGCATATGCAGGTCGACGGAAAATGGCCGCAACGATTCTCCGTCCTCGGACTTTCCCGCAGTATCGGTACCGACGGCGAGTTTCGCGAACACGTTCGCACCGCAGTTGCGACTTTCGGTCACGATTTACCACCAGCCGATGATTCCTTCCTATCGGCATTTCACGCGGTCAGTGGCGACTTCGGCACGCCAACATTCTACCGTACTTTAGTAGCGAAGCTCGATGAACTCGATTTGGCTTGGGGCATGTGCACGAACAAATTGTTTTACCTGGCCGTTCCGCCGTCAGCCTATCCGCCAATCATTCACCAACTGGCAGCTGTGCATTTGAATGAACCGTGCAGTACAACCACTGGCTGGACCAGAATACTCATCGAAAAACCGTACGGCTCAAACTTAGCCGAAGCGGAACGGACCGAGCAATTACTAACCACACATTTTAAGGCTGAGCAGATCTACCGCATCGACCACTACCTCGGGAAACAAGCGATTCAGAATATTCTTTCTTTCCGTTTTGCCAATAGCTTCCTCGAACCAGCCTGGGATCGCGATCATATCGAAAGTATTGAATTACGCCTCCACGAAACCCTGACCGCCAAAGGTCGCGGCGCATTTTATGATAACGTCGGGGCTTTACTCGATGTCGGCCACAATCACTTGCTGGAAGTGTTAGCCTTAGTAACGATGGATCATCCGCTCAGTGTATCGCCGGCCATCATCTGGCAAAAGCGCGAAGAAATATTAACCAGCCTTGAACCGATCCACGATATCGATCGCCAAACGTTCCGCGCACAGTATGACGGTTATAAAAACGAGGCTGGCGTTCGTCCCGACTCCACGACCGAAACATTCTTCCGCTTAACCACGACGCTCAATCATCCGCACTGGCAAGGCGTACCGATAACATTGGAAGCGGGCAAGGCGATGCCGGATGACGACAAACGCGTCATCATCACCTTCAAACACCCTGAGCCATGCCTGTGTCCGCCCGGACATCATGCCCAATCGCGCGTCGAGTTTCGCATCCAACCGCATGCCGGCATGGCCGTCCAGTTCTACTCGCGAAAGCCCGGTTCGGATACCGAACTGCAAGAACGCTGGATGACGTTTGATTATCCGACCGAGGAAGGCGTCCGCTACTTAGCCGAATACTCGCAATTGCTGACCGAAGCCATCGCTGGCAATCAACTCCTGTTCGTCTCCGGCCGCGAAGCTTTAGCGGCGTGGCGCTTCGTTGATCCGATTATGGCCGCTTGGAAAAAACAAGGTTCGATTGCTACGTATACGCCAGGATCATTACCGGCAACCACCGCGACAAATACCACACCAACATCAGCGGTGAAAACGATTGGCATGGTCGGTTTAGGAAAAATGGGCGCCAATCTTAGCTTGCGTTTGAAAGACAAGGGCTGGAACGTTATCGGCTTCGATCCGCAATCGATTTCCATTGCCGGTATGCAGACCGTCGAATCTCTACCATCACTCGTCAACGCAATTCCCGGCCAAAAAATTATTTGGGTGATGGTGCCGAATAACGCAGTCGACGATGTACTCTTCGGTCGAACTGGATTAGCCGCCCTACTAAACCGCGGTGACATTATTATCGACGGCGGCAATTCATTCTACAAAGATTCCATCGCTCGCGCGAAAAAATTATCAAGTCACGGTATTTCGTACATTGACATCGGCGTTTCCGGCGGACCTGGCGGCGCGCGGAGTGGTCCGGCGCTGATGGTCGGCGGTGAAAAAACCGTCGTCCATTCGATTGAAACCTTGTTCTACGACTTGGCGCAACACGATGGCTACCGCTTCTTCCCCGGTCACGGCGCCGGCCACTTTGTCAAAATGGTGCACAATGGCATCGAGTATGGCATGATGCAGGCGATTGCCGAAGGTTTCGCTATTCTCGACAAGTCCGCATACGATCTCGACCTTACTACCGTATCGGAAATATACAACAACGGCAGTGTCATTGAGTCTCGATTGATGGAATGGTTGCATCACGCCTTTGTGCTGCACGGACAGCAACTCAACGATATTACCGGCACCGTCGCCCATACCGGCGAAGGATTGTGGACAGTAAAAACCGCGACGGAACTGAAAGTACAAGCCAAAGTTATTGCTGACGCACTTGCCTTCCGCAAAACATCAGAGCAGAAACCGTCGTACACCGGAAAAATTCTCTCAGCACTTCGCGAACAATTCGGCGGCCACGCGGCACAAATATCGCCGGTCAAGAAATCTCCAATCAAGCGTCGACCAAAGAAATAATTTCGCTTTTTCGAACGCCTTGCGTAGAGCGAGGCGTTCTTGGTATCCTACTATCATGTTTCCCTTCATTATTACGATCTACCGTTTCCTGCGGTCGCTCGCTAGCGGTATAAAAGATGCCGAGTTTCGCGGGTTACTGTATGTAGTGGTTATTATTTTAGTGACCGGCACCGTTTTTTATCACAACGCCGAACATTGGCATTGGCTTGATTCGCTCTTCTTTAGTGTCACCACGTTGACGACCGTTGGGTATGGCAATCTCGTTCCCGTCACAACGACCGGAAAAATCTTCACCATTGTCTATATTTTCCTCGGTCTCGGTACTATTCTCGGGTTCGTCAATGCTGTGGCTCGTCATGCCAGTGCCGATGCGCGAGAGCGCACGAAGTTACGCCAGACTCAACCGTTGCAGGATTAACGCGACGGTACTAAGCTATCAACCCTCACCCACCAGGGTTATTCATTTTGCCTTCAGCGACACCAGCCACTGACCATTTTTTTGCTTCACTCCGGCGGTACCCAAAACTACTGGCGTAAAGCCATCAACTCGAATGGTCGTCCGTCCAACGTCAACTCCAACCGGTAAACCAAATACTCCGTGCGCATTGGAACGCCGCTGATGAAGAACTGGCGACAATGAACAGGGTTGATGGATGCATGGTGTGACCGGATAAGAAACGGCTGCTAACGTAGTAACGAGCGGTTGTCCGTTATTCATCAACAGAATGTAGATGTATGGCACAGGATGCACAATCGCTGCTTGTTTGGTCTTGGTTACAACATCCTTCTGTTGTTGCACCGATCGTTGCCACAACCAAAATCCGGCTCCCAAAACAAGAACGACCATCGCCGTAATGTTGAGTATATGTCGTCGTTGCATAGCGATAGTGTACTGAACAATCATGGTCTTGACAAATAGGAATACTTCCAGTATACTCATACGTTTTTGATGCTCCTGAACTTGCTATTATCACGGCTCTTTTACAAACCTCCTACCATACGAAAGTGAGGGTCTCCCATGACCATCGTCCAGATTTGTCTGGCGATTGTTGTTCTCCTGGTCGTCATTATCGAAGCCGGACTGTGGAACGAGAAGGTCGTCTACTTCGGCGGGTGGAAGTACCTACTGCACGCGCTGTTCGGCAGAGACAAGATCACCAAGCTCCGCGACGGCCTGTGGATCATCACCAGTCCCGGCGGCTACAACCCCGGAACGAACATGTACGGCACTCGGCCCAACGACGATCTCCACATCAAGTTGTACTGTGGCGACGCCGGCGTTTGGTCACCGAGTCGTATTCGCGCCATACAGAAACTGATGCGCGAAGAAAAGGTTGATCAGCTATCCGACTTCATCATGGGTCACCCGCACCCTGATCACATCGGCGGGCTACCCGAACTACTGAAACTCGGAACGCAGTTCTCGCGCATCTTCACCTCGAGTGAGGACTCGTGGCATCTGACCGATCCCTGCGGTTCCCCGAACCTGCCGGAACGTATGAACGCGATCATGAACAAGGTCGGCGCCCGCTACCTGGGCTGGCCGCTGAACACGATGTACTGGATTTACCCCGTCTACGCCTGGAACATTTTTGGATCCGGCGCCTGCGGCATCGATCGCTATCGGTTCAGTCCCCTCGACGATGGTAAAGTCTTTCGCTTCAACGGCTACTACCTGCGGGTCTTCAAGCTCGGTGGACACTCGCCGGGCGAACTGACCTTCGTGGCTGTGCCCGACAACCGTAACGAAGAAGCGATCGTCCTGTCCTCAGACCTCATCGACCTGACCGACACCGAGCGCCGATTGCTGACGCCGATGCCACTGCCCGAGGGACACTTCGCACAGATGGCCTTGAACGTCAACTGGCTGATCAACGTGGTCAACGACCTGTCCGTCAACACCATCGTCTTCGAACACGGTGGCATCATCCGCGGCCAGGACAATATCATCAACCACCTCGATCGCGTCCTGGTCGAGTCGAATAAGGTTATTGCGGCCGTCATCGAGGCCTGGCCGGAGTATTCGAACCAGGATTTCAGCTCGTTCGCCGTCAGTATCTTCAAGACGCTCGGCTACAAGCCGACACCGGCACTGACGGCTGAGGAGATGGCCAGCATCGTCGCCAGCGTCGCCATCGCTGAGCAGCTCATCCCCGAAGAAACGCCCACCCAGTAGGAGGTTCCCCATACGCCCCGTTCCACATCCAAACATTTCGGATGTGGGCGGGGTTTTTCATTTCTGACGATCCCTGGGGTTGACATAATCCACACCATCGACTATACTACCAATAACCTACTTTTCCTACATGTAGGATAATACGTATAATTATGAAACCAGGATTTCACGATCACCGTCATTTCCACGGCACGACGACCATCGGCGAGAAGGGTCAGGTCGTTATACCAGCCGAGGCTCGCAAAGCTATGGGATTAAAGAGCGGCGATAAACTGCTCGTTTTCGGCATGGGCAAGAACATGGTCGCCCTGGCCAAGTTCGACCAACTAGAGAAAATGGCCGACATGATGAGTAATAAGGTTGAGAGCATCCGCGAAATGTTAAAAAAATCCTAAGCCTATGAAGAAACTTCTCGCATTATTTAAGCCATACACCTGGTACCTCATCATCCTCATCGGATCGGTAACCGGTAGCGTGGCGGCTTCGTTGTCGCTCCCCGACTACATGGCCACCATCATCAACAAAGGCATTGTCGGTGCCGATCTCCACATTGTTTGGACGACCGGACTACTCATGTTACTCGTCTCCCTCGGTGGAGGCGCCGCCAGTATTATCACCAGCTGGCTCGCCTCGCGTATTGCCGCCGGTTATGCCCGCGATATTCGGGCGCGTGCTTTTACCAAGGTGGAAAGTTTTTCACTTGCTGAATTTAATAAATTCTCGACCTCGTCGCTGATTACTCGCACGACCAACGACATCACCCAAATTCAGACCGTGATGGTGATGGTCCTGCGTATGGCCTTGATGGCGCCGATCATGGGTATCTGGGCAATTTTCCTCGCCTATCGTAACGCTCCATCGATGACCTGGATTATGGGCTTAGCTATCGGCGCAGTTATTACCATGATTGTGACGGTCTTCATCATTGTTATTCCGAGGTTCCAAAAACTCCAGAAACTTGTCGACCGCCTCAACCTCGTCACCCGGGAAATCCTGACCGGCCTGCGCGTCATCCGCGCTTTCAATCGCGTACCGTATGAAGAGCAGAAATTCGACGTGGCCAACAACGATCTGACGAAGATCAACTTGTTCGTCAACCGCGTCATGGTCATTATGCAACCGATGATGTTCTTCATCGTCAACCTGACGATGCTCGCCGTCATCTGGTTCGGCGCCCATAAAATCGACGCCGGCAGTTTGCAAATCGGCGGCATGATCGCCTTCATGCAATACGCCATGCAAGCCATCTTCGCCTTCTTGATGATTACTATGGTCTTCATCATGGTGCCACGCGCTTGGGTGTCGATGCAACGTCTGGCCGAAGTCCTCGACACAGATCCGACGATCGTTGATCCGAAGGATCCGGTTGACGTCACGGAGAAGAAAGGCGGGAAAGTCGAATTCGACCACGTCACCTTCTCGTACACCGGTGCGGATACGCCTGTCCTCCATGATGTTTCCTTTACCGCGATTCCCGGACAAACGACCGCCTTCGTCGGCAGCACCGGCAGCGGTAAGTCAACCTTGATTAATCTCATTCCCCGCTTCTACGACCCGACGTCCGGCACCGTGAAAATCGACGGCGTCGATATCAAGCAGATGCGCATGGAAGATGTCTATCACAAGATTGGTTACGTTCCACAAAAGGGCGTCCTCTTCTCCGGCACGGTTGAATCGAACGTGAAGTACGGAGAACCAAACGCGGATGAGGCGGCGGTCAAACATGCGACCGAAATCGCTCAAGCAAAAGACTTCGTGGAAAAACTCGACGGCGCATATAACGCCCCAATCGCCCAAGGTGGCACCAATGTCTCTGGCGGTCAGAAGCAACGCCTGTCTATCGCCCGCGCCGTTGCTCGCAAACCGGAAATCTACATTTTCGATGATAGCTTCTCGGCGCTCGACTTCACTACTGACGCGAATCTCCGCAAAGCCTTAGAAACCGAAACGAAGGGCAAGACTGTTCTCATTGTTGCCCAACGCATCGGCACAATCCGAAATGCCGATAACATCATCGTTCTCGATGAAGGCCGCATCGTCGGGCAAGGCACGCACCAAGAACTGCTGAAGAACTGCCAAGTCTATCGCGAAATCGCCTTATCACAACTTTCAGAAACTGAATTGGATATACCCACCAATGTTCCGGAGCTAGCCATGAAAGGAGCCGCTGTATGAGCAACCAACCACCAATGAAAGAAAAAGCGCCAGTAACGCCACCGCGACCGATGGGTCCGATGGGTCGCGGCGGTCCGATGATGATGATGCCGGGGCAGAAAGCGAAGAACTTCAAGGGCACAATCAAACAGCTCGTGAAATACATGTCGCCGTATAAGTGGCACATCATCCTCGTCTTTGTCTTCACGATTGCCAGCACCGGCTTCGCCATCGCCAGCCCGAAGATTCTCGGGAATATGACGAATCACATCGTCACCGATTTCATCAACCGCACGGCCTACAATCAATTTACCGCGCAGTTACCAAAAGGTACAAAAATCCCGGCCGGCACCACCGGCGCGCAATTCTTAGCCAGACTTCCGGCCGCGGCCACAAAGAATATTCCGTCGAGCATTCAGAAGACGCTGAGCTCGCTCGATCTCTCTGTCCGTCCGATTTTCCACTACGACATCTTGCGTAAGATCGCTATCGAGTTGCTCATTCTGTATGTGATTAGCATGGTCTTCAACTTCATCCAAGGGTTGATCATGACCAACGTCACGCAGAAAATCACCTACCAGTTCCGCAAAGACCTGGCGGAAAAAATCGGCCGCATGCCGCTCCGGTACTTCGATAAGACGACCTACGGCGAAGTCTTAAGCCGCGTCACGAACGATATCGACACCGTCGGCCAGACGCTCAACCAATCGATGACGCAGATCATCACCTCCGTCACGATGATACTCGGCATTCTCGGCATGATGCTCTCCATCAGTTGGCAAATGACGCTGGTCGCACTCGTTACTCTCCCGATGAGCTTCGGCCTGCTCGCCTTGGTGGTCAAGAAATCGCAAGCCTTCTTCGTGAAACAGCAAGAAACCCTCGGCCACTTGAATGGCCACATCGAAGAAATGTTCGGCGGCCACACAGTCATGAAAGTCTTCAACGGCCAGGAACGCTCGATCAAAACCTTCACCGGTTTCAACAAGGAACTCTTCGGCACGGCTTGGAAATCGCAATTCCTCTCCGGCCTGATGTTCCCGATGATGACCGTGATCGGTAACATCGGTTACGTCGGCGTCGCGATTGTCGGCGGTTGGCTCGCCATCAACGGCAAGATCAACATCGGCGACATTCAGGCCTTCATTTCCTACGTCCAGCAGTTCAACCAACCGGTCGTCCAGACCGCCAACGTGGCCAACGTCATGCAATCGACAGCCGCCGCCGCGGAACGCGTATTCGAATTCCTGGCTGAGGAAGAAGAGTCGAAAGATGCCGTCGGCGCGAAAGACATTTCCAATGTCAAAGGTGAAGTCGAATTCGATAACGTCCACTTCGGCTACTCCCCTGATAAGGAAATCATCCACGGCTTTACGGCCAAGATCGAACCCGGACAACGCGTGGCCATCGTCGGTCCGACCGGCGCCGGCAAGACCACCATGGTCAACCTGTTGATGCGCTTCTACGACGTGACCAGCGGTTCGATCAAAGTCGATGGCGTCGATACGCGCACCATGGCTCGCGCTGATGTCCGCAAACTCTTCGGCATGGTTCTCCAAGACACCTGGCTCTTCAACGGCACCATCCGCGATAACATCGCCTACGGCCACCCGGAAGCCACGGAAGCCGAGGTCATCGAAGCGGCCAAAGCCGCTCACGTCGACCACTTCGTCCATTCCCTCCCGAAGGGCTACGACATGGTCCTCGACGAAGAAGCGAACAACATCTCGCAAGGTGAAAAGCAGTTGCTGACGATCGCCCGCGCGATGTTGATCAAGACGCCGATGCTCATCCTCGACGAAGCCACGAGCTCGGTCGACACGCGCACGGAAATCCTGATCCAACAAGCGATGGACCGCCTGATGCACGATAAGACGAGCTTCGTCATCGCCCACCGCCTGTCCACGATCAAGAACGCCGACCTGATCCTCGTCATGAAAGACGGCAACATCGTCGAACAAGGCAAGCACGACGAATTGCTAGCCGCCAAAGGTTTCTACGCTTCACTATATAACTCTCAATTTACTGCCCCGCTTATTGAAGAAGCACCGATGCCAATCAAGCCTATGCGACCGGCAATGGCAGGAGGAAAAGCCTAAGGCGAATGGGTTCGGAGTTTACCCCGCACGCTCGCGCAAGCGAGTGATGCGGGGCGAGTCTGTACAACTCACAATTTACGGCTCCGCTGATTGAGGAACTCCCTCAACCACAAAAGCCTATGATGAAACCGATGGATGCGGGAATGCGAGCGTAACTCGGGTTAAAAAACCGCCCTCGAAAGAGGGTGGTTTTAATTTGCAACTAGAATATGTATCAGGCTTCGGTTGGTTTCGACTGTTTATATAATGCTATTGCTTCCGCCTTGTTAGCTTGTATCATTCCAGTATCCTGGTCAGTTGTCGTGATTTTTATACCGACAAATATAAAATTTTCAGGAATTCTTCTTTCAACATGTTTACTAACTATTAAAGTTTTCACTTGAACATCGTCATTAAATAATTTTCCTTTAAGGGTATCGAGCATTGTCTTACTCATGTTATCAACGTCTCTGCGATCGTATTCTGTTTGAAACTTAAAAAATTGCAAAATAATAATTAAAACTGGGTTTGTAGTAGGAAATAGATCAACATCTGGCAATCCACTATTAATCGCCTTTGATATTAGTCCATTAAAAGCATGAAACGACTGTTTATGACGATTGCTCGACGGAATTATCTCTGGAAATCCGAATTGATAATCCAAGTAATGGCTGGACACGGACTATTTTTTCTTTGATTGAAACTTAACAACAACTTTTGAAGCTACTTTATGCGTTGCCCTAAAGTTAACCTCTTCTCCGGTTTTTGTATAAAAACTAATTTTTACTGGCTTATTTTTATACTTTGTGGCGATAAATTTTACAACTTCTTTGGCCATGAGGTTTATTTAACTTCCGAAGATAAACGACTAATTAGTCTTAAAAAAGTCCCGGTCATATAAATAAAAAACTCAGCCTTTTCAGGAAGTTGCTTGTCTTTTAGACCTTCCTCAATCTTCCCATGCCTTGATGAAAACTCGTGTGCGGCTTTACAATATTTTGTAAGGACAGCTTCCCATTCCTTCTCCAGGCCCAATCTTGCAATAAACAAACCAATCGTTTTATCGTTATCTAAACCCGATTTCGTTTTTAGTAACATTTTGACACTAGCTTCTAAAGCACTATATGAATTTGTTATTGAGTCTTTGTACTTCTTTTGTAAATAATGCTGTAAAGAATTGCTAAACGGTTCCTTAATTTGAGGGTATTTTTCTAACCAGACTAAGTTGGCAATAATAAGTTGCTCGTCCAATTCTTTAGCTCCTGACTTTAGTAAAACACCATCTTTAACGATATAGCCTGAATCTACAAGGGATTTATTTAATGCAATTTCGATAGCTTTTGAATACCTTTCATGTGAACGATTCCAATCTGAATTGCTTTTTATTGATTCTAAAATTAATTGAATGGCAAGAAGATTATCTTTTAGAGACTCTTCGGTGTCGCCATATCTAATAAAATCATCCAGTCCACTATGGTCCGCTCCAAGTTCATAATTCAATATATCTAGAATTGATGACTCCTGTTCTTCAACTGTAAAAAAATCTGGATCTTCTATTATCCAGCCAACAATACGATTTAACCTAACGTTCATTTTCTTTATTTCAGAACGCAGGTCGGCCGTAAGTCCCAAATTAGAATAAATTTCTCTTAACTGCATAGTATGTTAGTAGGGCAATACTTGAACCACCATAGCCTACACCCCGCCATAGTGAAATGCAATGCCCGCCTGCGCGGGCACAGGCTCCGCGCGGGCTGGGGCAGGGACGGAGGCGCGGCCGTCAGGGATTGACAAAAACCAAAATCCGTGCTAACCTGTCGCCACTTACTCTCATAGATGGATAGGAATACCCGAAACCCGTCGGGTCTATCTCTCTGTGAGTAACAGGGGGATGGCCATGGCCGGATCGGTCAGCAGCACCCGTTGCTACTTCTGTCACCGTCCGCATTCGATCGGCGGACACAACAACGGTTGTCCGGTTCTCGACCCGACTGGCGAGAACATGGCGTCGTGGGACCGCGGCTATGCCTACGGTTTCGACGACAACACTATCCGCGATGGACAATGGCGGAACTACTCCGCCTCGTTCAACCTCGGATGGAGAGTCGGAAAAGCCGAGATCGACCGGCTCGTCGAAGGGGCGTTCTACTCGAACTACGGGTATGAACTCGACGAGGAGGATTAGCTCTACGAGCAGGGAGACATCACGTTCCCTGCTTTTTTCTTTTACACCCCGCTATGGCCGACGTAAAGACCCTCACACCAATTGGGGATTAAACGAAGGAAAGAAAAAACCGCCAGGTCCAAAGACGTGGCGGAAATGAACGATCGTGTTACCAACGGCGGCGAGGCCTGGGATGAGCCAACAGATCGAGCGCTTCCTCCCTAAGTTCCGGCAACTTCGCCTGAATCTCTTCCGGCGTCATGCCGAGATGGAGATCGAACTCGCGCAAGTCGGACTCAAGGGTATCGAGCGCCGTCGCCCCGGCCACGCGATACAACATCAATTCGTCTCGGGTCGCCGACAGCAACTGCGCCAGCGTCGTGATCTTGGCGACAACTAACATTCTGTGCACGCGATTCCCGAAATGAACGAACACGCGATTCGTCACCAGCTGGCGATCGAACTCGCGCAAGTCGGCGCGAAACGACACCAGGGCGTCTCCCGGCTTATCATCACGAGACATGACGCCGATCAGCTTGTTCTCCTTGAACAACTGGAGCGCCTTCATGAGCAAACGAATCTGGTCGTTGTCGCGATGGTTGTCGGCAATCAACGAAATGGCACTGGTGAACAACAGAACCAGTTTACCGGCCAAAACGTTGAGCGTGTCGGGAAGTCCGGTTTTCGCAGACATGTGTTCCCCCGTCGAAGTAGTTGAAAGGTGCTGTCACCGCGATGGTACTCGCATCACGATTGTCCTCAATCGATCCGTCAGCAGGTTAGCGCCGCTGACTATCAGCACGACTGAGTGAGCTACGCTTTGTAGCCAGCATGTTCTTACCAGAAAAAATGAAGCGTGTCAAGATGGGAGAAAAGAAAAACCCCACCGATTCCCGGAGGAATGAGTGGAGCGTGTTACTTGATACCGATGTACATATCCTGTGCCGACGGTGCGAATCCGCATCGTGGGCAGAAACCGTCGACGATTGGAGCTGAACACTCCGCGCAGCGAAGGATGTTCTCCCCTTCACACTGGTCGACATTGCAGATGCCGAGTTTGTCGAACCAGTACATCCAGACCGGCTCGAGCTGGAGCGTCGTCAGTTCCTCCGCCGAAATCCAGCGGAAGCTCTTGACCTCGTCGGGCTTCGTCTTGAGTTCGCCCGTCACGCGACAGCGGTAGAGCGACCAATGATGAATCGTGGTACCGCGGCGGCAGTAGTTGCCGACGATTTCCTCAGCGAAGAGCAGTTCGGACTCGACGACCGTCAGGCCGGTTTCCTCGAGCACTTCGCGCTGGACCGCCGTCAGCGCGTCTTCGCCTTCGTCGACATGACCGGCCGGTCCAGCCCACCCGAACGGCGGCTTGACCCGATCGATCAGCAGATACCTGCCGTGATCATCCTGAATAACTGCGCCGGCCGAATAATGCATCGGTAGGCCGATACTACTGGTTCCTTGTTTCGGTTCGGGCATGGTGTGCCTCCGGGTTTGTTGAATGAACTGCCTAGAACGAACAGCAGAAGTTATCACAAATGGGTCTCTTTGTCAATATTCGCGCGCAACAAACAGAAAAAAGCCCCACCGATTCCCGAAGGAATGGGTGGGGTAGTAATGTTGGCGGTGATAACCGCTAGCCGTTCTGGTAACGCTTGCGCTTGGCTCGGATCCGTCTATTCAGGAGTTCTCCGCGCCCCTGGACAATGATCACGCCTTGCACTTGCTTGATCAAGTTGAGCACGTGCTCCCGAACTGATTGTCGAGCGGGCTTGATGTGCTCATGTTCCTGGGACAGGGTGTACTCGTACGAACCGCACCATGTACCGCGATTGCGGTAGACCATGCCATGGGTCTGCGCATATGCTTCGAGTACTTCCGTCATGCCCTTGTAAAATCGCTTGGCGACGCTGATGTCGAGGGACACTTCAAACACTTCCTCTTTCTTCTCGCAGGTGGCAAAGATCCCATACGTACTGCGGACGAGCTGGTTGCATCCGAAGAACAACTTCTTACCCGTCGGCCGAATACGGATCTTACCCACTACCGATTCAGTCATGTACTCCCTCCGTTGGAAAAGTGCGACGAGCAGTTTTTTGTGAGCCGAGGTTATCTTCTTTTAGAAAATTTGTCAATCCCTTTACATCATGCCAAAACAAAAATCTCCTCCACCTTTAGTGCATAATGCCACCCCTCCTCAGGCAGGAGAGGTTGTGGAGGTAAGATGCGAATCCGGTTAACCTCGGATTAACGCGTCACTTTAACCTTGACGGATGCGGATGCCGTCTTGCCCTTCTTGTCCGTGACCTTGACCGTGATCGTATGCGTGCCGATTTTCGTTTTGGTTGTATTCCATGAATAACTAAATGGTGTTTTCGTTGTCGTGGCGAGTTTTTTTCCATCGAGCGTATAGGCGATGCTTTTCGTGCCATAGCCACCGCGGACCGTCGGGCTAATGATCACAGACTTTTTCACCTTCGCGTTCTTGGCGGGTGCACTAATCGACACCGATAACGAGTTGCTGGTGACTACCGTAACGTTCTTTGTCGTGATAACACCATTCGTCTGGGTGACAACAAGGCTGACGGTATGGGCACCATTTGGATAGGCGGGCGAATCGACATAGAAGGAGAATGGAGCAGTCGTCCGCTTATAGACATTTTTTCCATCGACCTTCAATACTGCCGAAGAGATCGTACTTGTTGTGCCCTTGACGACGAGCGTGGTCTTCTGGCCGACAGCCGTCTTCCCATTGACGAGACCGGACACCGCAACAATCGGCGGGGCGATAGTGGTTGTCGGCGGGGGAACAGTCGGCGGTGTGACAGTAGTAGCCGGGACCGTAGCTGGCGCAGTTCCCACGGTGAATACGACGCGCGGGCTTGAAGTCCGATGACCGGTGTAGTCGTCGGCGGTAACTTGAATAGAGTGCGCGCCGGTCGCGAGCACCTTGCTCATCTGATACGGATACCCTTGGTACGTATACGAGCACGACGCGAGGGAGCTTGTCGCCGGACAATCGACGTAAAATCGCGATGTCGAGACGCCGTGGTCATCGTCGATAGTTGCCGAAAAGGTGACGGGGGAAGTGACGGTCGAACCGCTTTGCGGGGCGGTGATCGTAACGGTAGGCGGAAGGTCAGTGACAATCGGTTTCGTGGCCGGGTCGACGCGGACGGTAACGCCGTTCGCATCCTGCGCGGTAGTCGTGATAACGACACCGGTAATCGGATCGGTAAGCGATGACCCAACTTTCAGGCTGTCATTCTTGAAAGCCGAAGGATGTTGGTTCGGATCAATAACCAGCGTATCGGAACCAAGCGAGTTAGGATAACTGCCAAAATTCAACACATGCAGAAGTGCACCGGTGAACAGTAGCGGATCGTCGATAGCTGTATCGTACCCGATCGGCTGACGGTATTCGACGTAGAAGTAATCGTCGTTACCACGCGGTATCTTGAGTGCCTTAAGACCGGTCGTCCGATTCTCGATCGGCTCGAGGGTATACGTGCCGCCCTGTCCGGGATTCACATCGACGAGCTGCAGGTTGGAGGAATCGAGCCAGCCGAGTTTGTCGAGGTGTGCTGCATTCAAATCCTCGGCGTACGAAAGCTCGTAGGCACCACCCATGACATCGAACCGATCCGCGTATTCCATGACCCGGCATGTCGTTGCAATCGGGACGTCGGTGCAACCGAGTAATCCGGCGTGACCGAGGCCGAGTCCATGGCCGAACTCGTGGATGAGGATATATGGTAGCAGGAGTGTCGTCCGCGGAAGTTGATTGATGGTCGAGCGCACCATCTCTACCGAGATAGTGAGCGGGCCGTCCGGAGACGATACCGATAGCGGTCCGACGACCGAATAGGCGTCCGGAAGTGTATTACTCGTATAGGGTGAGATGAAAACGACGTGTTGGAACTGTTTTAAGTCGAGCGTCGGATCCGCGGTTTTTGCCGCCTGGAGAGCCATGCTCGCCGAAGTATTAATGTTCCCCGACTCCGAGCCGGTCACGGGAATCCACGGCGTGACGATTCCCGTCACGTGCACATGGCCGAACGAATTGTCCTGATAGAAGTCAGCCACACTCGGCGAAGAACCAAACATGACCGTCTGTACATCGCTCTGAGTCGGCGTCGTTGGAACGGCTTGCCCGGAATAATAACCCATCACGACGAGAACATGGTACTCGGTCGGCGTGGCCGATAGTGCACTGACTGAACCCAAGGACGCTGCGTGAACTTCCGCGGTTGTGTTGTTCGTTGGCATGACGGACGTGACGGAGAACGTGTCGCCATGTCGGCTACCGGTAACGGTGATGTTGTCGCCACTACCGGGGGCTGGCAGGGTCGTAGGCAGAGAAAGGAGAATGTGCTGTCCATCGGGCGTCTCCAGGTAATATTGGTCACCCGACGGTCGATCGATGGTGTCGATAACCACGTCGCGAACGACACCACTGAGGCGAATTTCCGTGGTGCTGGTGTTTGATGACGACTTGGAGAAACCGAAGATAATTGCCGCGGCAGCAAAAATAGTGCCTGCGGCGATGAGACCAAGGGCGACGACTCTCGTTCGTTGCGAAATCTTTGTATTGGTTGTCGTGTCGTTCATGTGTATTATTTCCGTAACGGAACCCATTTCATCAAGATTATCTAGCTGCTCTATTGTAGCGCTTTTTTCAACAAAATCAAAACGCCCGGTTTACGCTGAGACGAGCACACAGAGGCGCGCCGAGCAATCAAAAGAAATGAAGAACCGGCCACTGTCATCCTCGCAAAAGCGTGGATAGCAGCGGCCGGCAAAATGCTTTACGACTCGTCGACCGAAAGAACTGTGCGCACGTACGGACGATCCGGCAACTTGCCAAACAGGATGTCGCGGTGCAGCGTGGTAGCGGCGGCCCAGGTCGGGGCGATGATTTCGATGTCTGCCGCGATCATGCCGTAACCAGTTTGCGCTTTCTCCCAAATCTGCACCGTCGCCGAACTGCCCTCGACGTCGTATTCGCCGGACGCCATCTGCGCGACCATCTTCGAATCGGTGACGGTGTCCCGAATCGAGACGTGGCCGACCGCAGCCCAGGCTTCGGGGTTCAGCTGGCGTTCGCGTTCGATCTTGGTGGACACTTCCCCATCGCGAGCTTCGACCAAAACCGGTCGACCGCCGATAGTGATCGTGAGGTGGCTCCTATCAGGATCACTGATAGCGACTCGGGCGGCTTCGTCCAGCTTCGACGGGTCAAAGAACACGTGAATACTCATGATGTACCTCCTGCCCGTGTATCCTCTGCCGGATCTTGCCGGTCATGAGCGGGCGAGTGAAGTGGTATCGTCCCGATCGCGATTTGCGAAAGAGACCGAACACTGTAGCGCAAAATAGGTATTTTGTCAACCCCTACCTCCGCCCACCATTACTCGCGTAGCAACAACAGCACTAATCCCGCCTGCGTTGAGCAGATTCGGTGAAACACAGTATTACCGGAACTACGATCGTCTCAAGATGTTCTTCAGGCTAACTTTCTTCCCGAATTCAAGACTCCCGACTTCAAATAATTTGAAGGCCACATAGAAACTGATGACGACATAGAGCGCCGAAACAATAATCCCGATGATTTGTTCGATCACCGGCAAGGCGCCGACCGACGCACGGAACGTCAGTACTAACGGCGACATGAACGGCACGTAACTTGTAATCCGTGCCACCGAACCACTTGGATCGGCAAGCAAGATCGAGAAAAAGTAGATCGGCAGAATTGAGGTCAGGAGGAACAACGGCGAAACTTGTTGCGCATCGCGGTAGCTCGGCATAGCCGCGCCGATCCCGACCATCATCGCCGCCATGACCGCAAAACCGGAAACAATAAAGTAGATCGTCAAGATCAATTGCCACACACCAAAATGCACAAGCGACCAGTCGATATGAACTGGTAAAATTTTCGTCGAAACTTGGTAGGCAATCACGCCGTAGATTGCTAGGGTCATCACCTGAGTGAAGGCTAAACCGATCATAGCTAACAACTTTCCCCAGATCAGTTGTTGCGGCGTGACCATCGAACGAATCGTTTCGATCATGCGATTCTCCTTTTCCTCGGACATAGCCATCAGCATGTAGTTCACCGAGGTCACGGTCAGCAGAAAATAAATAACCACCGCGAGAATCGGCAGAATGTAGGCTTCAATCGACGTGATGATTTTTTGCCCCTTGGCATAGACGGTGGCTTGTACTTTCGGCGGCGTGGCAATCAGCGCCGCATCACTCGGATTTGGCAGTTTCGCCAAAATACTCTGCTGTAACAGTGATTGCCCCAGTGCATCAAAACGACCGCGGCTAATCAGGCCGGTATCGACGACATACGATTGCATCACGTGCGAGCTGGCGATGTCCGCCGGATAGACTAAGGCCGCGTCCGCTTTCCCCTGTTGTACAGCCGTTTGTGCCGCTTGGGCATCAGCCATCGCCTCCAGTGGTGTTTTTATGAAAGCTGGAGCAATTAAGCCCGACTTATCTACAATGATAATCCGCTTGGCACCTTTGACTTGCTGTTCAATGTGCTTTTGAATCGTGTTAGCTGAATTACCGGAAATGACCGAGACGATGGCGGTAAATGTCGGAATCAATAATATGATCACCCAAAATGATTTCTTACGAACGACCTTTAAATACTCACGCTTGGCGATGAGGAGTAGAGGATTACGCATGGTGCACACGTAAAGTTTTTCGGCGAATAAGAAGAATCAATACTATGCCACTGTTCGATGCCACCAGGCTGACTATATACAAAGAAGTAGTCAAGGAATACTGAGCTAGTGCTAACAATGCAAAAACATTTGAAATTGCGCTCAGGAGGTACGTGGTGGAAGTCTCACTTCGCGGCTCGGCATACCCTTTGCGATAGGTCGGAAGAAAGGCAACGAAGTCTATTATTGTGATCAGAATAACGGAAAGCGTGTGGTCACGCTGTATTAACCAGATCACTATGGCGATCATTGAGCCAATCAGGCAGAGGGTATCAAATTTTGTAATGTTTTTAGTTCCGTATTTAAACGATAATAAGAATATGCTGATACAGAAAAGTAAACCAACTGCCAAACCTAAAGATCCGAACTGTCCGCCACCTTGAAAAATTGCGATTACCCCAACTGTTTGGAGGATACTCCAAACAAGCCACGAGTAAATATGCGGCGTAGTTTTCTTGGCAACAATATCTCTCAGATATGGCAGAAAACAAACTATTGCTAGGATAGTCGCGATTATGCCGAATAAGAGTTTCAAGCTCATGGACGTTGTTGAATAGCCACAAACATTTCTTGCAGCGACGGCAGGGCTAAGTCAAACTTCGTAATTTCAATATCCGACCCGGCGAGGTATTTGAATATGGCTGGGGCTTTTACCCCATCGACCGGCACAAGTTCCGCTACATTATTTTCCGCCGTGACGATGCGATACAGTTTCTCGTTGACCGGAAACAAACCATCAAATTCAACATGTACGCGATTTTCGCCAAAACTTTCACGAACATCCTGTAATTCCCCATACAACACCCGCTTCCCATCCTTGATCATGATCAGTCGGTCGGCTAACTTCTCCACTTCATCCATTTGGTGAGTAATAAAAATAATGGTCGATCCGTTTTTCCGCATTTCCTCTAACGAGGACAACAATACTTCGCGATTCAGCGGATCGAGGCCTTTCGTCGGTTCATCAAGAATTAGTAGTGCTGGTTTATTAATGATAGTAATGCCAAGTTGAATCTTCTGTTGTTGCCCCGACGACATGGTTTTTATCTTCTGGTTAATCTTGTCACCAAGACCAACGCGCTGCAGATAATCAATAGACCATTGTTTCGCCGCCATCGGGTTGACGCCCTTCAGTGTCCCGAAGTACACCATCGTCTCGAGTACATTCGCGTCAACATACAATCCCCGTTCCTCCGGCATATACCCGAGATCCTTGGCCATGGCAACGCTATACCGTTGGCCGTGAATCAGAAGTTCGCCGCTGGTCGGTTGGAGAATATCAAGCAAACAACGGATGGTCGTTGTCTTACCAGAACCGTTCGCACCTAAAAAGGCAAATGTTTCGCCTTGATAGACGTCAAATGACAAGTCCTTCACGACCTGATTATTCCCAAACGTTTTTGTGAAATTCTTGATAGAAACGACTGGTTCCGGCATAGCTATAGTATATCACAAAAGGTGTTAGCAACGTAAAGAAAAAGCCCACGAAATATTTCATCGTGGGCGCTACATCATTATCGCTGAGGACAACTACCGGTACATCGACTTCAGATAACCCCAACTCGTGCGTCGAATCGGGACCGGAAGATTTGGCGGCACGTTGAACTTCAACTCACCGTGAAGTCCGGCTGTCGCACCACTGCAAAACTGGTCGAAGGTCAGCCAAAGTGACAGCGGGTAACCCTCGGCATCATATTGCATATACCGGACGTCGATGTTACTTATCGACAAGCCACAAGCACGATATTCACCGGAGACACTGAAACCGTAGTGGGTTGCATCGCTCGTCCGCGGGATGTTCGTGTATGCTCCGGTCGTTAGAGGAATGCTGGATGGAGTATTGATTAAGACACTCCAGAAGTCAGTCGTCGTCGAAGGACGATAACCAAACTGTACTCCATTACTGCGATCTAGGCGCCAGGAACTACCTGAGCCATAGGCGGGAGTGAAAGAGTACTGCACGCCCTGTCCAACGAAATCCCCTGGATCGCTAGTCATCGTAAAACTGTTCAGATTTGGTGGCGCAACGGGAAGGGGCGTAACCTGATGGTCGAGGTTAAACACCAGTTCACCAACCAGTGAGCCGTGCCCGCCATGGGTGGTCTGAGTAAATGTTACCCACAGTGTGAGCACATCGCCGTTCGGAGCATAGCTGACCTGGTGTACAATGAATGCTCCAGTCGGACAACCACCTGATTCACCGCCTACTTCACCACTACCGAAGATGTAGAGAAGCGGGTGCGCCCGATCGTCACAGGTAGGGGCCTTAGTGTTGTTATAGGTTCCTACCTGTAGGCGAGTTTCTCTGGCGTTCATGATCAACAACTGCCAATCCTGGCTACGTGTCGGGGTGTAGCACACTAACTGGAGTTGATTGGTCGTGGGGTCGTGGTTGACTTGGAACGTACCGTCGGCAGGCGTTAAAACAATATCCTGCCCACCGGAAACAGGCTCCCCAGGCGGTCCAGCCAAGTGGAAGTACGAGTTGATCTGCGCAGACGCGACGAACGGGACACACAGCAGGACGGCGAGACAGAGTAGCAAGTGTGCGATCTTCATGATTCCTCCGGAGTAGGGGTTTGTCGTTTTGTCGAGCAAAGTTGTAATGAACGCTATCGCTTAGTTGGGTGCTAACGGAACGGGAAAAACTAGCACGGGAATGACTTTTTGTCAATCCCTAGCTGTGAGAAAATAAAAAACCGCCTGGTGGTGCTAGGCGGCGTGAGAAACGGCAACATCGAACTTGCCGGGCGGTGCCGTGATGAGGCAGGCGGCACAGACGGGTTCGCGTTTACCGGTTTCCGTATTGGTCGGCCAGTGAAGCTCTTCGTCCTGGGTGGGACAGTAGGCACACTTCATGACTCCCTCCTCGGTAACGACCTGGGCAAGCAACAAAGGACGATGTAAAAAACCTACCATACCTTTGCCCTGGTCGTCTAGATGCGCTATGTCTTCGCCCGGCCGGCAATGTCGCGAAGCACATCGGCGATGCGCTCGAGCTCTTTGTGCGTATTCTTTAGCACCAGGTCATCAGTCAAAAATTTCAATCGCGCAATTTCATCGGCAAGTTTTTGTTTACCAGCGGCAGTCGCTTCCACACTCCGAACCCGCGCGTCATCCGACGCTTTCCCGTCTTTCACCAGGTGGACTTTCGCCATCGGTAAAAGAACGCGAGTAATACCGGACGCAGTTAAACCGATATTCTCAGCCAGGGCAATGCGGCTTAGTTGACCACCGGGCGCCTGATCGAGTTGAAGAAGAATAAGGAACTCAGTAAACCCAAGACCGCCGAGGGCGCGGTCAAAACGATACGACAGTATGGCTTGCGACTTCGCTAGTTGAATGAAAAATGATGTTGATGGCGAGAGTTTGTGCATAGAGATATTAATTACTTGACTACTCAAGTATATATCAAGTATTTACTTCTGTCAATTCCCCTCGCCAATTGGTGTGGAGATAAGAAAAAACGAGTGGTCAGTGCTGACTCACTCGTTAAGGTGCTGTACCTCGATGTCGTAACCGACATGCGCGTTGGGCCCGCCGTCTCGCGTGGCTTCGGCCACGAGTACGGTGCCCTCGATGAGGCGGTTGAGATTCATGCGAAGCGCGCTGGTCATAGCGTCGACGCGTCGACTGTACTCATGGCCAAGCGGCGGCATACCGACGACGAAGTAGATCGTCACCTCGCCGTGCTCTTTCACGACATCGGCCAGCTGTTGCCAATCGACATCGCTGAATTGTGTCGGATCACCGAGGAATTCTTCCTCGTGCATTGTTCGTTCACCTCCTCACCAGGTAGACGTCCTGCTTCGACGGTTGGTAGTTGCAGGTGGCGCAGAAGAGACGACCACCTTCTGTCCGAACTAGTGGATGATCGCAATCGACACAGTAGTATTCCTGTCCGTCGTCGGTCATCGCCGGACATGACGTGTCGATGTCAAAGATTTCCGGAACGGCTCGCGGACGATAGATCCGCCACATCACGATGGTCAGGATCAACACCGCCACGTAAAACGGGCAGAGCGCCATCAGCACCCAATTCTGGATAGCGTACGCGTAGATTACCCAGAACGTATTACTGGCGAGGAAGAGCCAAAGCAGTCGAACATCGACCACGCCGGAACTCTTCCGCTTCCAGATCTCGATCGGCTGTAGCAGAAGCGCAACGACCGAACCGACACTGAAGACGAAGTACCACCGATCAAGGTGATGTGAAAGGAGCATCGACAGCAGAGATAACAACAGCGCAAAGAAAAATTCTTCTTCCCGCCGATTGTAGCCCTTGAACTTCCGCAGACTGAGGGCGATTACGCCGAAACCCAGTCCGAGCACCGCACCGTTGATGACGAGCGGCCACATCTGGTTCGGCCAGCCGTAAGTAATCGCCGAAATGGACAGCGCCATTAGGAACAACGACATTCCGACTGACACCGATGCTCCGGATCGTTTCTGCCAGATCTTACGAATCTGCGAAAACAAGCCTAAGCCCTCCACGACAGTGAAGGAATTACATCCCCACTCACCGACCGTCTTGGCGTTCATGGGAATCACAAATCACCTCCTATGTTTGAAGATGGTGTATGTAAAAGATCGAATCATCAGACCCTTCTAATGACCGATGATACTAGCAAAAAACGATGTTGTTGTCAATCCCAGCCAAAGAAAAAACCCGCTACCGACTTCCATGAGGAAGCAAGTAACGGGTACAAAGATCAAACGAGAATCGGAGCGACAGCGCGCGCACGAGAGCGGATGTCTGAGAATGACTGGTCGACGAGTAGTTGACCGTTCTCGAATACCGGCACGAGGAGATTGACTTCGACAGACTGTTCTTCCGTCACGGTTGCCACAGAGTCGCCACGACGGACGAGCTTCAGCCGGCCGGCCTTCGACTTTTTGCCGTGATCGGTGATCGGATCCTTGGACACGTCGTGCCAGGCACCATTGATCTCGATGGCACTGCACTTGAATGCGAACTTACAGGTGTCGCGATCAACTTTCTGGAGCAATCCGCCGCCTGAACCGAAGGCGATATTGTCTGCCGACCAACCAGCCGCTATGATCGCCCCCAAGATGTTCTGAATCATCGCCAGGTCGATACCGTCGCCCTGAATGACTCGCACCTTGGGATGAAGCAGGCGGTAGCCTTTGCTGTTGATCGTTGTGCCGAAAGCTTCGCCGAGAATGTCGAGCACGCGCAGGACAACCGTCGGCGGATCGCCGCTGTCCGGACGAACGATGAGCACACCGTCGCGCTCAATCACTTCGACCTTCAGTTCGGCGCCCCATAGTTGGCGGCAGGCGTGGAAGATGTCGTAGCTATCGCTGACAACCGCCACCGGCCCGGTCGGAAACGACCGCAACATGTTGGCATAGGCGTCGCCTTCATGCTCACGACCCCACGACGTGATCGTGCTGTGTTCGGCGGCCGGGATGGAAAACCCGGCCATGCGTTCGCCGTAAAATTCGCGAGCCACCTTCAGCGCTGACATCGTGTCCGTTCCGTTGAAATTGACCAGATGCGCAGCGCCGCCAATTCCCGAGGATTCGACTGATGTACTGCCGCGAAAACCGAAGTCGTGGAGCTTGAAATCCACGCCCGCCGGATCACCGGACTTCTCAAGCGCCTCAAGAATCACTTGCCGCATGACCCGGCTTTGCGTACAGACAGTCGTCGGGTACCAAACTTCGCACAGCAGCGTCTCGAGGTAGCTCGTCAGCCATGGCACGGCAGGATCGGTGTTTTCGATCGTCAGCATGACGTTCGAAATCGGCACCGGTGTGCCTTCGGGAATCGCCGAAATGCGCACCGGCAAACGTCCGCCGTGAACATTGAGGATGTGCCGCCAGCCGGCTTCGTTGAACAATGTTGCATTACCGAAGTGGAGTGCGAAATCCTCGCTCGCCTCGTCGATCATCTCCTTGGTCACGACGACGCCTTCGAGATACTGCTTGATGATGTACTGCAGACCGAACAATGTCACGTGCGAGAAGGCACCGCCACGGCTCTCGAGAAACGAGAAGACACGCGTCGTACCCGGCGGGTACTGCCGCCAATGCGAAATCTTGTAGCTGTCCGACATCTCGATGATGTTAGAACGATTTCGTCGCATGGTGATCGCTCCTTCCGTGATTGACAGTGGCGAGATAGGCGCGCAGCTGTGCGCCCAAGGCTTGATGTTCCGGGACCAGCGTGTTCTCCAGCTCATCGATTGGTCTCCATTCCAAACGGACAATGTCGTCCTTGGGAGTGGGCGCACCAAATATGTACGTGGCAGCAAACAACGCCGTCATGATCGCGTCGACGTCGCCGCGCGGGTAACGGTAATCGAACACCCGCGAGGAACCGAGATAGATATAATCATCCGTCTCGATCATCGACGTTTCTTCCGTTACTTCCCGCTTGGCCGCTGCTTCGAGCGAAGCGTCAGCCGGATCAACAAAGCCACCGATGAACCGCCAACGATTGTTGTCGTCGACCTTCATCGCCATCAGCACCTTCGTTCGATCGCCGTTCAGCACCGCGACATCGACCGTTTGGTATGACGTCGGGTACTTTTGACGAGCGGCATAGATGACGCCCTGGCGAAACTCCATCGAATCCAGCGGAGCGGTAATTGTTTCCCGCACCTCCGTTGCTGCCGGACACGGCAGCGGCGGTATTTCCTGGCATTGATGTCGGCCGTGATACTGGCTGAGAAAACTCGATCGCGATCCGTAGAGCACTGCCGAGCATCCGGGGAATTCCTGGTTGATTACATGATCCAGAGTCTTCGACCATAGTTGATCGCAGCGCATATCGGGCAGACTGGCCACCCGTACGTCGGGATACGCTGCCTGTACCATCATCAATCGCGTTGCTACATCGAGCGGATTCCGCGTGGTCAGGTGGGCTTCGGAATACCCGAGAACGATCAGGACGCGGGCATGGCGCTCACGAACGTGATCAATCAGGTACCGATGGCCGTCGTGCAACTCCGGCACTTGAAACCGTGCCACGATGACACCGATATTCTTCGAGTCCATGATATTCTCCATGTTGTAAAGGACAAGTCCTTGACTCCAGCCAAGGTGTATCGTTGCGGTGACGACCCAGCTTGGTTTGAATGGTGTAAATCTTACACTAACTAAACATAAAAAAATTTAGATGATCGCGATTGGTTCGATGTCACGATTGAGAAACCGATAGAGCTTTGCCGGGCGGTGTTGCTCCCCTGTCCGTTCACGAGGTAACACTTGCAGGACGCCGGTCTTCAATACTTTTTTGCGGAAGTTCCGTTTATCAATATCTTGACCCAATACGGTTTCATACATTACTTCAAGGTCGGTCAGTGTGAACTCTTTCGGCATCAACTGTTTGATAATTGTGGTATAGGTTACCCGCGACCGCAAACGTTCGAGGCCGACGCGAATAATTTCTCGATGGTCATAGGCAAGTTTCGGTAACTTGTCGATACGAACCCAGGTCGCCGCGGCGGTATCCCGTTCTGCGGTTTTCGTTAACACTTCCCACGGCACAAGGCCGAGATAGGCCACTGCCACCACACGATTACGAGGATCACGGTTGATAGCGCTGAAGGTATACAATTGTTCCAGATATAAATGTTCGTGAAGTACGCCGCCCTTGGTCGTGGCGTGCCGCACTGCAGCTTGATCGGCCGTTTCCGTTGGCGCCAGTAAACCACCGGGGATACCAGCAAGATGGCTGAAGTACGGCGGTAGGTGCACTGGAATCAGCCGAACGTGTAAACGGCCATCAAAGACCGTGAACATAACCGCATCAGCGGCTAGAACGGCGAATCGGAGTTCATGCGGGACAGGGCTTGAGTGCTTCATGGTGTATATACTACACTAAGTATAAAGAACGTCAAGTCCCCTCCTGTGGATAACTCTTATCGTAACATCGTCCCCCGCACCACCATACTGTCGGTGATTTTACACGGGCGCGCTATACGTGTACTTTTTTCCCTGCACCGCGGCCATCTCTTCTGTGATGTTTTCCCAAGGATAGAGTGACAACAACGTGCGGATGCGTAATTTTTTTGCTTGTTTCGGCAATAACGTTTTTGTTTCATTCGTTAGTTCACCATACAGCACCGCGTCCGCTTGTTCCATGCGCTGATATGAATAGTCAGCCAATACAGCGACATAGATTATCCGGCAATGAGGATTTCTTTTCTTCAGTTCGGCGATGACCGCCCGCGACGTCGTGCCGAAACAATGGTTATTTTCGACAACGAGAAATATCGGGCGGGGTTTTTTGGAGAATTTTCCCGGCGATGGCCAAAACAACTTTCGCAGCTTGATTCCGCCGGGACCGTCAAGATATTTATACTGCACCGGTACAATGCGAAGTGTTGTCAATTTGTACGCGATAATCGTACCAGGAATGTACCCCGCACGGCCGATTGGGACGACAGCGTCAATGTTTATCCGGTGCTGTTTGAGATACAACGCAACTTTCTTAGCCAACCGATCTACAATTATTCCGTACTCTGCCCAAGAAATGCGCGGCCCAAAATCAGAGCGCGTGTATGTCGGTGTAGTCATTGTGGTTGGTGAGAACGAGTCAAAGGCGTAAGCCGCACTGTCCTGGTTCTTCGTTGCATAACAGACGGCAGTCCATTCGCGCCGAATGCACCGATGAAAAACGCGATCAGGTATGGCATGTAAAGAGTATACACCAAAGCCCACACCTCATGCATCAGCAACAAAGTCCGTCTTGACAACAATCAGTTTGTACGCTAGCGTTGCCGCAACGAAGTGGCACCTTCAATACCCACAATACTTCCACGGAGGGCTACGATGATTTACTGTCTCATGACTAGCGGTACCCCGTTGACCAAGATCATGCGGGATCATCTGTTCACTGTCGCCCGTGAGATGGTAGCCAATGGCACAAGCAAGCGAGCGTTCAGAACTGACGATTTTGAAGGCGCGGTCTACACCAAGGGTGAGAGCGCCAACATGGGCTGCATCAGCGGCGTGTACTTCACGGCAGTCATCGAGTCGGCACAAATCTCCACGAAGACGAAATTCATTGTCCCCACCGGCGAACTCGAGGATCTCGACAAGGCCAAGTGGCACGACGTGTTTCCGTGGCAGAGCGACAAGCCCTCGCTCAATTAGCGATTCTAGCCAGCGCACATGCGACTGGCTTTTTCTTTAGATATCAAAACGCCGCATGCGCTCTCGCCGTACACTCTTGCCAGTCAACGACAATACCATCCCACATCCTGCGCCGATTACCCCCAGAATGATCGCCAGCAACAGCAGTGCCGGTACTGAGCCGTTATTTCCTTGGAAACCGAAAATGGTAAAACTCATTGGTAGGAAAAAACCATAGATCGCACCATTCCACAGTGCTGATTTTCTATTTTTCGAAGCCAAACCAACGGCCAGTCCGGCAATACCCCACGGAATCAGTGCCGTCCACGAGTGAGCAAAAAATGTTTTGGCTGATATGAAGCCAAGTACCATGCCAATCAATCCTGAAATATAAAACGATGTGTGTTTATTCATGAACCGTTTGTAGCAGATTGCACGAGCGCTAATAAACGTCCGTATAATCCCATAGCCACAATGAAGCCAACAGCCATCGTCAACGACCAGACATTATGCTGCGTGCGAACAAAACGATCGCCGCCAACCGCGGCCAGAACAAGTGACAGAAACGCCAATACACTGATAACAGTCACACTCCGAACCTTCGCTTTGATCGACAAAATGACGAGCCACAATCCTATCAACACGATCAGAATACCCAAAATTGCGTGGCTGGCAGTTTGCCAATGTTTCCAGGTTGCATCCATCAACGTCTGCTGGTCTGTGGTAGTAGGAAATTCGACATAGAGATTGCTCAGCATGCCCAGAAGAAATTCTGCCGACAATAATCCCAGCATGGCCGATGTCAGCGTAATAAGTTTTCGAAACGATGTTGTTTGTTGCATAGCCTGGTGATTAATGAAATAATTACTTAATACTATCAACTTCGCGTGGAAGTTGATGTGAATTAATGAGTACTGTTTACCTCACCTGCAGATTATCAACCGCAGACGGCGGCGTCAAATCCGGCGAACTGCAACTTTGCGTCAGCGGTTGACGATTAACCGTCGTACCGCAATGGTTGGCGTCTGTCGCGGTTCGGGTTTGTGTTCCATTGACACATGTTGACCAGGCACTATAGGACCACGACTCGGTACAAGCAACGACGTTGTTGACGGTCACGATGACTGTCGTCGCTGTTGTCGTAAGTCCGGCCGCATCCCGCGCTACTGCAGTCAGCGTGTGTGATGCATTGGTTGCTCCGGTCGTATTCCAGCTAACACTGTAGGGCGATGACGCATCTTCACTGCCGAGATTTACGCCATCCAGCTTAAATTGTACGCCGACGACGCCGACGTTATCGCTGGCCGTCGCTGTTACGGAAACCGTGGCTGAAACGGTTGTGCCGTTCGTCGGAGCGGTAAGAGACACCGTCGGCGCGGTGCTGTCACAGCTTTGGGTCAAAGCCGGTTGGTTGACGAAGGTATTACAACTATTAGCGTCCGCGCAGGTGCGCGATTGCGTGTTGTTCGTGCAGGTTGACCAAGAACCACATGACCAGGATTCGGTACACGATCCGCTCGCTCCATATGCCCCAATATCCGATCCACCCGTGCCAGCACCAACCGCCGGCGAGGTCGCTTGGAGATGGTAATTACCGTTCGTGTAATCAACGAACAACGGATTGGCTTCAAGTGAGGACGTATCTCCGGTAGCTGTTTTCCAAGCATTGAAATTGCCAATACCAGTAAAACTCGCCGCCCCAGAACGATTGTAGTAGAGATTATGATTGGCAACGAATCCTGCGCGGGGCGCGGTATCTCCGCCAATCACCGGACCGGATGCAGCAACAAAAATATTGTCATGAAGAACAGTGTTTTCCATTCCATCGACCATTCCATCATCAGGAAAACCAAAGGCATATCCAGTCCCATGTTCAATAAAAGTGTTATGTGAAAAAACATTCGGATTACTGGCATCGGTGGTGGTGTAGAATTCCTGGCTTCCCGCTCCGCTGTTCGAGACAAAAAGGTTGTTTTGAAAAAGAGTACCCGTGTTCGAGGTCCCTGTCGCATCATACATGAATAAAGCTTTACCATTATCGGCTATGACAGTGTTCCCACTCAAGGTATTGAAGGTAGCCGGTCCGACGGTCGTTGATCCGGAAACAAAAGCAATTGCCCCTCTGGAGTCATTGACCGCCTGGTTAACGTGGATGGTGTTTCCGGACATGGTATTATGCGAATAGCCGTCGCGGATAAGCAGACCGGTTGCCTGCCCCGGTGAGTTCACCGTGTTATTACTGAACGAACCATTTTCTGTGCAGGAAAGGAAAACATTGACCGCATTATCTCCGACCACAGGAATCGTGTTTGTGAATGTATTGTTGTTAATCGTATAACCGGTCGTATCGCAATTCCCTATCGTGTGTGCATCACCAGCGAATACTGCTAGTCGGTTGCTACTACCGGTTACCGTGTTTCCGGTAAAGGTAATGTTTGTTGAATCCACCTGATTCAAGAGAGAAATACCAACATCACCGTTAATTGTGGAATTTGTGATACTGACAAAATGCGAACCAAGCACACTCACACCAGTTATGGTGAGATTATCCAAGCTAATATTATGGACATCAGCATACGCTTGAAAATCGCCGCTTGGAAACGAAATTACTAACAGTAATGTTATGCCATCGCTGCGCTGGTACGCTCGGATCGTTCATCATTACTTTCAATGCCGATCCGCCGTTTTGCATGGTTATGGTTTTCCCGTTTCCATCGATCGTAATATCGTTGCCTTTAATATCAAGACAAATGGGCCCTACCGTGGTCAGATTATTGGCAATACGATACGTACCTGGGCTTGTGATCTGATCGCAACCGATAATACTAATAACGCTTTGCGCCGATGTTAATAATGGGAAAAGCCGCCATGAGGCCAGTCCAAGGAGTATCCCGATCGTAATAATAATGGTTTTTCGTACCATGGAGACAGTATACCACGCGGCTATGTACACTACCTACAAAACGATGATTATTTTGCTACTCGTCGGAAATACCAAAAGTCTTGATCGTGCAAAACGAGCGTAAAACGACTGTCGTTCGCCAGCTGTGCAACTTTGGCGATGATTTGCTCTTTCGGTAAGACGTCGTATGCGCCTCCGGTTAGGACGATCACCGCATCGGCCCGATCCAATGAATTCGGAAATGCCCAGATATATTCCCGACGGGAGAATTGCGGTCCAAGATTATTCGTCACCGCGACTTTATCGGTAGCGAGCAGTTGCCGTTGAACGGTTTTCACGTCTTGCAGATAGGGCGATGCTTTGAACGGCGTCAGCGCATCACCGCCATGGTGAAAAAACGGCAATGGACTAAGCCACCACACGGTAGCTACGGCCACACCAGCCGCCAAACCAAGAATCGCGGTACGCCGTCGATAACCAGACAGGGTTTTTCGTCCACGATCATGCCACCGTACGACTTTCGTTAAACCATCAATTGCAGCTAAAAAAATAAATGGCGTCGTGACCGCCATGTATTGAAAAAAGATGGTGTGTTGATTGGCATTATTGCTCAGCAGATTAATACCGAGATCGGGTAGCGCCACCAACAAGATCGGCCAACCCAGTAGCGCCACAAAACCAACCGGAGCAAGCATCATCAACATCAATTCAAGCTGCGTTTTGCCAAACACGTCGCCAAGAACTTTTAGCGGATGTTGAATAATACCCTTTATTATCGCTTCGTATGACGAACCGTAATCGGAAAAATAATTGAGTGCGAAGTGCCCCGGTAATTGGCGAGCATGTGGAATTACCCATTCCACCATAGCAATCGTCCAACTTAATCCCGCCACAACACTGGCAATACCCATCGTGCGATACCCGCGACGCCACAACCAATACACGCCCATGGCTGCCACCACCAAACCAACTTCTTCTTTGCCGAGCAGCGCTAATCCAACCGTCAATCCGTACAGCCACCATCGTTTTTCTGATGCCGCCCACCACGCCCACAAGAACAGTGGTGTGACCAAGACGACAGCGTGAACATCAAAGATAATCGACCACTCCAGTGCCGGAAATGCCAGGTATGTTACGGCCACCATTGCACTCAGGCGCGGTGATAGTTTTTTTCTGGCTAACCACCACAACGGTATCACGCCGCTAGCTACCGCCAGGACTTGCAAGAGTAATGGTGTCCGCGGATCTGGCCAGAGTGCATAGAACGGCATATAGGCCAGCAATAAAAAATCGGTGTGAATAGCGGCTCTGGATTCTAGAGCTCCAGCAATCGGATCGGCCATCATGAACCATTGTCCGTGGAGACTGTGCCAAAGTACTTGATCCATGTTGCCCATGTCAAACTGCGAGGTCACAAGATTTACCTGCCGAAACCAATTCGAGGCGGAAAAGAATACAATAAACACTATTGTGGCAAGCACCACAACGGTTTTTGGATTGAATTTTGGTGGTATCAGTCGCACAGGTGCACAGTATACCGCATCAAGAAAATCCGGGGAAATAATCGGTCTTTATGTGCTGATTCGGTACACCGAGCGATCGGAGTGTTTTTTTATACGCCTGAACCATTCCCTGCGGACCGCTAATGTAAAAAAGTCGTTCCGCATAATCCGGGACCTGGCGTTGGATCATTTCGGCCGTGACATATCCGCGCTCACCGCCCCACATTGGCGGTAGTGATGCTTCGTCGGCAATAACGTGTACGACGCGTACTCCATTGTGCTGGCTAGCTTGATCAAAAATATCTTGGTAGACGATATCTGATGGTCGTTGATTAGCAAACAACAAAACGACGTCCCGTTGTTCCTGTGTGTTGATGAGTTGCTGAATCATACTTCGAAATGGCGTGACACCAATACCACCCGCGAGAAACACGAGCTTCTGATGAACATCTTTTGGCAGTGTGAAATCTCCATCGAGTTGCCCGGCCACAATCGTTTGCCCGGGATGAAGTTTACGCAGCGTCTGTTTATAGCTACTCGATTGGGGATAGAATTTAACGCCCATCCGGATAGTCGATTCTGTCGGCGCGGAAGCAATCGTGAAATATCGACGTGAGCCGCGTTGATCACTGCTAGCGTGCGGCAACGCCCACTCTAAGTATTGTCCAGCCCGAAAGCGTATCGGTCGATCAGAAGAAAAAATAAAATCATACGTCGTATCCGACAACTGAACGCGTTGAATCAATTTCAAGACATAACGATCTCGACTGGCAATTAACCAAAATATAAAATTACCTATGACCAAGGCTAATTCTGGTGTTGAGTACAAGGAACCAATATGCAACTGCGGTGCAAAGAGCAATCCGATCGTAGCGCCATAGAACAAGCGATAACGATGTGTCGGTGGCATGGTGAAGGGTTCGGTCAACATGACGGTCGCAAAAAAAACGAGTGGGGCATCAAGAATCAATACTTTCCAAGTGTTAAGAATCGGCGTGTGCCGGAATAGTGCTAACACGGTGACGGAAATCGCCGCCATACCAAGGAAAGCGCCAACCACATCCCAGCGTCGAATCTTACGAACAATGAGAAATCCGCCAATCGCCACCGCCGGCAACATCCAGACATTTCCCACCCACCACGTCGCCGAACCATTGATGGCGATCGCTGTCAGCGCTACCGCGAAAGCCGCGGGATTGAATAGGTGCTGCTTTCCTGATGCCAGGATATATTTTCCAGCCATAGCTAAAATCGGCGCCCAGAAATACAGTGGTAGGTCGCCGACCGTGCGGATTGGAGAAATAATGAGCGCTAATATAAGTGCGGTGATGTAGGCTGATGGATTATGTCGCGGTGCATCATACGCCCAGGCCATAACGAGATTCGAAAACCAACAACCGAAAAGTACTATCGTGGTCGAAAGGAGAACCATCCAACCGTTATACGGCAACTTTCCGGCAAAACTCAACATCATTCCAATCGCCAGGTATGCACCTAAAACATAGAGCAACAAACGATACATCGTCGTCCGATTTAGAATGTTGTCGACAAATTTCATCATGACGGTAGGCAATAGTGGTCAAACCCGGTGGTCAGTGTAGCAGTTCCGTGCGAATCAATCATGTATCCTTCGAATCCCGCTAGGTTTTCGATAAACTGAATCCCCTGACTGCCCATGGCAAATGCAGCGGTGGCAAAACGATCGGCCTCATAAATATTCGGGCCAATGACGGTTAAACTCGCTATGTCAGCGACGACAACGTCGCCATTTCGTGGATTATAAATATGATGTCCACGCAGATATGTACCCGACGTTGCGACACCGAGATTGGAAATTGACAGTACTTTAACAATTTTCTCGATTTCGAATGGATGACGAACACCAACTTTCCACGGCGTCGTCCCGCTGAAGTGGCCAACGACGGCAATATCACCACCCGCTTCAACCGTGAAGTTTTTCCATTCCAGCCGTTGCAATAGTTGCGATACTTGCTCAATTGCCCAACCTTTGACAATCCCCGACGGATCAACACTATCACCATGGTGGATATCAAAGAAACCATGTGTTGCTTGTTTCGTCTGCTCGGCTAAACGAAAAATCGTTTGCATATCATCACCCGCATCTTCCAACTTCAGTTCACCGCGATTGATACAAGAAATTTCGCTTTGCGGTTTGTAGGTGCTGAACGTATGATCAACATAGTCAAAGTAGGCAAACGCCTGATCGATGTCGGAAAAACAAGCATTGTTGTCGACACCTTCAATCGTGATCGGCATACCCATCATCGATCGTGATTCTTTCATGTGAAATTTGTATTACACTTGTGCCTGGCTGAGTGCGGACTGCAACGACTGAACGAATGCTCCGCTACTTGCGGTCGCGCCGGTGATGGTTTGGACATTGGCCGTCTGCACCTGCAGCGCCTCTTGTCGTAGCAGTGGCATGGCTACAGTATTAATACGCACCGAATTACTACGATCACTCGGATATTGCAAGAATTGAACGTCAGTAATTTTCGCTCCAGTAATAATAGCTTTTACCTGGATATTGCCATAAAACGCATCAGCCACTGATCCCGTATACGTGCCATCTTTGTAGGTCACCGGCGGCGTACCAAGGACGACATTCGTTGCTGCTGCGTTTGAGGTTGGCGTCGCTGTCTGATCGCCGCCAAAACGACTACGCAAGACGTACGCCACGAACGCGAGAACCACAAGCGATGATATGACAATCTTCTTCATGAGATATAGTAAACTATGAGCATCTGAAGGTTTCCTGAATATTTGATGCTTTTCGTGGTCAGTATACAACCAAGGAGACGACTGGTATAGTATCCACATGGTACAAAAAACATGGTTGATGATCGCCATTGTCCTGCTTGTCGTCGGCACTGGTGTCTATGTATTTACGCGTCCACAATCAACAACCACGCCGGCCTCCACCACAATCAACACTCATGTTACCGAAAATAACAATACTACTATACCAATATCAAATAGTGCTGTTGACAACACGACAAGTACAACAGCCAACATGAACTCCTCAGTAAACTCAAATACCACTATAATCCCGCCAGTTACTCAACCAACGGTTACTCCAAAGATAGTAGTCCCGATCGAGAATTTCTTTTCCCGCGTCACAAAAAAACCCTTCGGCATCTATATTACGCCAAAAACATCGCCAGTTCAACCGGAAAAATTCACCGGCTACCACACCGGAGCTGATGCAGAAACCACGGCGTCTGAGGCGACAACGGATGTTCCGATTTATTCTATCGCCGATGGTACGGTTGTTTTCGCTGGGCATGTCAACGGATATGGTGGCGTGATGATGATTCAATACACCATCAACGGCGAAACTGTGACCGCGCTCTTCGGCCATTTACGCATCACATCGTTCACCGTTAAGAAAGGCGACAAAGCCACGACGGGACAAAAAATTGCCGTCCTCGGCACCGGTTACTCAAGCGAAACTGACGGCGAACGAAAGCACCTCCACTTCGGAATTATCAAGGGAGCAAATATCAATTACAAGGGCTACGTCCAAACCAAAGGCGAGCTTTCGGCGTGGGATGATCCGATCGCGTGGTTACACCGAAACGGTCTCTAGCGGTTGCTGTTCAGCAGCGGTGATGCCGGTTCCTTTTTGGATTTCGATCGTTCGCTCTCCCATGGCAATCAACGTCGGGTCATGTGAGACACAAATAATTGTTGTTGTTGGGTGTTTGACGCGCAGCTCCTGAATAACCCGTCGGACTTCGTCGGCAGATTGTGAGTCGAGGCTGGATGTTGGTTCATCGAGTAACATGATTCGCGGTTTTTTAAGCAATGTTCGGGCAACCCCAATTCGCACCAGTTCTCCGCCAGAAGCATTACTCATTTTTTCATCAAGTCGTGCCACTAAGTGATCGAGGTGGAGCTCTTTCAGCGTTGTGTTGATTTGTCCATCATCAACCGATTCCCGGGCCCACAGCAACAGATTCTGTCGCAGTGTCATGTCTTCGAAATACTGCGGCCGTTGATTGGCATAGGACATCGCTCCATAGAGCGAGTCCGCGCCATACCGTTTAATATCATCGACCGGCGTACCGCCCATCGTAATAGTCCCTTGTGTAGGTTTGTACAAACCAACCAGCGTCCTCAAGAGTGTTGATTTTCCCGCCCCAGATGGACCAGCGATAGTCACAAATTCACCCTGATGAACATCGATATCAACATCGCGTAAAATATCTTTATACCCCACACCGTGGAGAGAAATATCGACATTCGGCAAGGATGAAACCGCAGTCCGCCCTTGTTCGCGTTCACCGTCCGGCAAGTCTTGCGATTCAATATCACTGAGGATGCCGTTCATACGATCGATATCCTGAACATAGCGCGAGAGATCATCAAAATAAATTCGTACCAATTCCTGTAGCGGTCGATTAAGTTGGTTCGTATAAATAATATTGGAAAAAACCGCTCCCGGTTCGATCTTCCCCATCCGTTGCAGTAGGGTTCCGATGCCACCCGCCGCAAGACTCGTAACGTTGTAGGGAATCATCCGCGCCATCATCCGTTTCGTTGATTCGACGTTCCAGGTATAACTCAAACGTTCCGATTCATCCATCGTACTTTGCACCTCACCGGCAATGGTCGGCGCTTCGGCCGAGGTACGAATTTCTTCAATTCCATGTATAGCCTTGTCTAAGGATCCCATGATCGCCTCATCCTGCTTTTCCAATCGATCTTGCATTCGCCGCTGAGCTTCATTTTGACGACGGGCAATATGGTACATAATCGGTAAGCCGGCAAGACCAACACCGCCCAACACCGGATTAATCTTCGTCAGAAAACCGATCGACATCCCTGTACCCGCTAAGGTTGGAATGAACCGACCGGTAACTTCTCCTACCATCCCTTTGACAGCATTCTTGCCGCGCTGAAGTTTTGTATACACTTCACCAAGCGATCGTTCGTGAACAAATTCGAACTGTTCGTAAAAAAGTGAATTAACAATCCGTTCGTTAATCCGCTGTCCGATATCTTGCAGTACCTTTTCTAATTCAATCCCGGCCTTGGCCTGAATTATTTCCGAGCTCCAGTTGAGACCCCAAAACTCAGCAAAGGCTGCAAAATTAAAACCTCCTTCTTTATACAGATCCTTCATGACATATGGCGCAAAACTCTCAGCACTTTTGCCGATCAAGTACCCCAATGAAATTTTTCCTAATTGTCCCTTCTGAGAGTCTAGGTCGTAATCCTTCCACAATCTCGCACAGGTATCGATCAGCACGCGAAGATTGTATGGCTTACCCTTGTCTTGCGCCTCAACAAGATCGACCATGGCTGCCGCGTCAACTTCAGATAATTGATACCGTTCCTGAACGGTGGATTGTAGTTCCTGGCGAAGGGCGGTTCGGTCTTTTCCATCGGTTGTTTCAAAATGACGATCCGTCTTGAATTGACGAACGTCTTCCTCGACCGAGCGTGTATTCAACGTCACACCCAATGCGTCGAAGTACATCCAGCACGTAGCCTCAAGTTCTTCGCGATCAGCGGCACTCCAATCCGGCCGTCGATCAGCAACATTGGCAAGTACACCGTTAATCCAGTGCTCCAATATATCGATAGTGGCTGACGCTTCAATATCGACAATTTCCCTGGTTACATGCTGATCGCTTACTTGTGTTTTTCGTACTAATGTCCGTAGAATTTTGCCGTGTTCCGCGCTCAATTCCGGCGTCAATAACTCACGTAATTCTTTCACCTCGGGGGTGTCTTCCGTCACTTTATCCGGAATTAATTCCGGTACCGGCTCCACGACATCCTGGATTGTGTCTCGGATTAACCGAAAATGCTCCGCTAGTGTGAGTGACGCACCTGTTGGCCGCTCAACCTCCGGGGCAACTTCAACCATGGCTCGATCACGATCCTCCAATTCGTGAGACTTGAGTTCGTGTAAAATAGTTGAGGGAATATATCGATCCGACATGTGGTTTACGGTGATGAAACAGAGTTGTAAACCATAGTATACCAATAAAGTCAATGACTCCGCTAGAGACCTAATGGCTAAATATACGCGTTGTTATTTTCCAATCACGAGATGCAGAGCGCCGGCATAGATCAGCGCCCAAAGTATTTCGCATTCAATCGTCTGGATAATCAGCATCATATATGCTCGTTTTCCCGTATAGCCGAGCAAGCCAATAACGACCGTCACCACAAACACGCCCACGAGCGGCGATAACAGAAATATTGCTAACGGTGCGCTGGTTTTAAAAAGTTTGTGGTATTTTGTTTTTACTGCGGCACCTTTGGCAATAATCCAGCGAGTGACATTTCCAACACGTGAAACTGTAGTCGCTTCGTGATGAAACCAGCGAAATATCATCAGGCATAATGCACTGTAAAAAACGGAATACAGTGTAGCCGCAACCGCCCAACCGAGTTTATGGACAGTAAAAATAAACAGCGATTCACTCGCGATAAACAACCCTGTACCCAAAACTACTTCTGATGTTTTCTTTGATGTCGTAATAAAGACTGTTCGAAACATACCACAAGTATAACATGACCCTGTTGTGTACACGGAAAAAATATACTCTTAACGCTGGCCAGAAGGAGTGTAAGCAATATTTCAGTTGTGACTGTTATGCTGGTTTTCTTAGTGACTAACACGAAAGGACACAGCTCTATGGCTTCCAAGAAAAATCTGATGGTCACCGGAATTGCCGCTACCGCCTTGCTCATAGGCGGACTCGGCGGATCACTCATCCGCACTGTAACTGCCAATGCCGCAAGTACTACTGATGATTCAACAACTACCGCTACAACCACTGCCGCAACCACACCATCGCCTCCTGAACAACACGACCCCAGTAAAGGCGGCCACACCGCCAACGGCATTACTGAGACACTTCTGACTGGTGACACAGCCACGAAGGTGACAGCCGCTGCACTCGCCGCCTATCCGGGCGGAACAATCCAACGCGTTGAAACCGACGCCGAAGGCGCGACCTACGAGGCGCATATGACTAAGGCCGACGGTACACAGATTACCGTGAAGTTCGACGCTAACTACAAAGTGACCGGCACGGACACCGGCATGGGCGGCGGACACGGCGGTGCTGAAACAGCTCCGACGACATCAGACACCACCAGTACAACCAGCTCGTAATCGCATCGCAATCATTCCAGGCGCCTGGTTGTTGATACTAAAAACACTGTTGGCTCGCCACTCCGGTCTGGATTTGGAGCCTTACAAGGAATTAGGCGGTCTTTCGGCTATTGTAGCAGATTTTGAGAAACTTGAGACACTTCTTAAGGCTGTTTCAGGACTGTCTCAAAATAGACTTTTAAGGGTTTTTCGGACGATTTTTCAAGAGAGGAGTTGAAGCGGGTGGGTCGTGGATCGCTAAATGATGCCCGTTGATTGTTTAACGCTCTTTCTTCGTATCACTAGAATCACTACAACTACGGCGTTTGTTATTACTAGACTAGATACGTAAAGCGATGTAGCGACTGAATACTCAGCGAGTGCGAATAGGGCGACAAGACTGGATGCTCCACTCAGGAAATAGGTCGTGATGGTCTCGGTGTGTGGCTCCTCATAGCTTTTTCGATATGTGGGGAGGAAGGCAACAAAGTCGATAATTGTTACAAGAATGACAGAAATTGTAGGATTTTTCTGTAGCTCAGTGATTGTATTGTGGACTTGATTACCATCAGCATTAAAAACGTAATTATCAAAGGCCGAGTTCACGGCCAAGTACATCTTCCAGTGAAAAGCCTTATTGGTTTGAAGCCAGGCACCCACTCGATGAGTGCCATCAATAATTGTGTATGGTCCGGAGTTTTGAGTAGCAATAATAATGGGCAACTCCTGAGATTCGATTTCTGAATGTTCAGAAAGATACTTAACCTTTCGCTGAACTTCTTGGAAGTGATCAATATTTTCCATACCATGAATTCGTGAACCACGACCAGGCTTTAGGTTCTCTCCAAGCGCAGATAATTTGAATGTCCCATTCGTATCCATAAACCAATCGGGAGAAGGGATAATAAATAAGTTATTTATATCTTTTTCTTCAATTTCTACTTCAAACCAATTAGTCCCATCAGGCATTTTATCAATTATAAGACCCCTGCGTAATCTTAGGGTTTCTAACCTTATTTTGTTTTCGTTCTCATCTCCAAAGTTTGGATTGAGAACAAGGGGTATTAGATGAGAAATTTCGTGATTATCTTGCTCAATTCTAAACCACTCGCTTTGAAGCCAAGTATGCCAAACAATGTCTGCCTTTATAGGTTTTACTATTTTCATACTGGCTTATGTAGGTAATACTTGAAAGAGACTTCGGTTCTATTTTGTACCTTGGAACTTATTTTACCACTGCACCCAGAACGGCTGAGTACTTTTCGGCAAGCCCTTCTAGATAATCAAAGACGGTTTGCAAATCTATTGCTGGTTTTATCTCTTTGGAGAAATCCATCTCTTTTTGGGGGTCGATCCACCATTTGTAGATGGTAACAGACCCCATGCTATCTGAGCCTCCTGGTTCAAAAAAGTAATCTTTCTTTCTTGTCTCATCATCGAGGGGATGTTTGACGATATCATTTGCTATCTGCCTTATTGCGTCAATCCGTGTAAACCAATCTTCACGGTATTGCTGTAATTCCTGGTTACTATACTTCTTGTCAAAGTATTGATTCAGTTTGTACGTTGCTTCTAGAGTAACCCTTATCAGGGAATAGAAACCAAAACAGAACGAGTACAGCCTATCAGCGGGTTTAGTGAATCTTCTTGATGGGTCAAATACTGCGGCAAGCTCTTTTTGAAACTCCTCAACCTGATCTTCAGACATGTAAAAATATCTTTCCGTAATTGTACCGAGATGGAAGATCCTTTGTTCTGATGTCGGAAAGTGAAGTAGGAACTCCTGGTACTTAATGAGTGTCATGGTTCAATTGTATCACTTTTGTAAACCAAAATCCCCACCGTACCCGGGGACAGGATTCGAACCTGTGATTTTCCGTGTAAACTCACCTCAAACGCTCTTGGCTCCCAGGGTCGGATTCGAACCGACGACCAATCGGTTAACAGCCGATTGCTCTACCGCTGAGCTACCTGGGAATCAATAGCGCTCAAAATGTTTTCAAAGATTCTACTATTCTACAGGAAATGGACTGGTTCGAATATCGTGCCTAGTCTCCTCATCTTTGACGCTTTTGGAAAATTCGACGATGTGAGGGACGAGAGAATTTGGCTAAGGCAGTGGGGCGGTTTGGATAGGGGTCGGTCGCCGGGCAACTTCTCCTCTAACCTCCCAGGCTCGGATTCGAACCGAGAACCAATCGGTTAACAGCCGATTGCTCTACCATTGAGCTACCTGGGAATCAACAGTGTTCAAGAACAGGAGGAGTATAAGGAAAAATGCTATTCTCGTCAACGGTCAGTCTTTTCAGCGCCCCCCAAACCCCTCCTTTGCGAGGAGGGGTCGAGCGAAGTGAGTATGGGGTAGTCGTGGGAGGGGGTTGTCCGTAGGACTGGGGGTGTTCTAATAGTCTTTAAGTTTCCGCATGTGCTGATGCTGTTGGATTTTCTCCAGCGCTTTCGATTCGATTTGGCGAATACGCTCTCTCGTGACGCCGAACTCCTGACCGACTTCTTCAAGTGTGTGTGCCACACCGTCATTTAATCCAAAGCGCATTTCCAGAATTTTCTGTTCACGCGGACTGAGCGATTCGATAATCGTGCGAACATCATCGCGCAACAGTTGCAGAGCGGCCACTTTATCCGGCGACACTGTTTTAACGTCTTCGATGAAGTCACCGAGTGTCGAGTCTTCATCGTCCTCACCAACCGATGTTTCCAACGATACCGTGTCTTGAGAAATTTTCATGACGTGGCGGATCTTGTCGATTGGCTCGCCCATTTCCGCGGCAATTTCTTCCGGCAGCGGTTCACGACCGAGGTCCTGAATGAGTTGGCGCTGGATCTGCTGGAACTTATTGATCGTTTCAACCATGTGCACCGGAATACGGATGGTGCGGGATTGATCGGCAAGGGCGCGAGTGATCGCTTGTCGAATCCACCAGGTGGCATACGTTGAAAACTTATACCCTTTACGATAATCAAATTTTTCAACTGCCCGAAACAACCCAATATTCCCTTCTTGAATAAGATCAAGTAGTGACAGTGATCGTCCGGTAAACTTCTTAGCGATCGAAACAACGAGTCGAAGGTTAGCCTCAACGAGACGCTTCGAAGCTTCAACATCTCCAGCTTCTTTGCGCTTGGCTAACGAGACCTCTTCTTCACCGGTGAGCAATGGGACTTTACCAATTTCTCGTAAGTACATTTGAATCGAGTCGCCAGAAATATCACCTAAATCAAAATGGCGCTCATCAGTCGGCAAATGTTTCTTGGCGTGTGCTGGTTCGAGAAATGACGGCTTGACCGGCTCGAGAATGCTGCCGGCATTTTCTACGATTTGGACGCCGTTCTTTTCAAACTCATCGAGCGCGCCTTCATACTGGTCAATATAATTCTCAAGATCCGGAAAGGCATACAATAACTCGGTCTCGGTTAAGAAACCGCGTTGGCGTCCTTTTCGCACAAGATCGGCAATAGTTTCCGGCGTGATCACCGGTCGTGGTGGTCGCGGAGCACGCGGCGCTGTTTTTGCGACGTATCGCTTATTCGATTTGTTTCGTTTCGCTGCCGGGTGCTTTTTCGGCGCTGGATGCTTACTGCTCTTGACTACTTTTTTTGGCATGGTGAAAAAATCCTCTCTATAACAATGGATAAAAAAGTTATCTTCGTCCTGAAGCTTCAGCGGTCGACAAGGCGACGAGCTGTGAAGTATTCTGGAACGTTGATACTGCGAAGGAACATCTACTCGAGTGTCCGAAGTTGATCGGTCACGGTTTGCACATTGGCCAACAACTCCGAGAGTTGGCTGGCATTGGCGCCACCCGATTGCTCGAGACGGCGAATATCGGCTTCGAGCCGATGTAATTCGAGAGAGAGTGACCGACGCTTCATGGCGACGATCATCGTTAAAATATCGTGTTCGACGCTCGGTGTAATTCCATCGGGATACTCATGATCTCCGAGGAGGGTGAGGAGGGTAAATAACTCCTGTTGTTCCGGGTCGAGTGACGAGGCTGCATCCGCCAAGGCATGGCGGGTAGAAAAGTGATTTACACTATACCAGATGATGAGCGTCTTGTATAGGGTCTGAAGATCCTGCCCCACAAGCACAGCCGGGTCAAACCCGCTGGCAAATCGGTCAAGCAATGAAGGCTCATGAACAAATAAGGCCACCAATCGCTCCGAAACCGCACGAAAACGGTCAACGCGGAGGTCGGCGATGGCTTCGGTTTTCTGTTTGACAGGCACCGGTTGGGTGGTCGATGCTTGGCGTTTCGGTGCCTGTGCATCAAGCGATTGCTGAAGAGCATCGCGTTCGACGTGCACCATGTCGGCCAATTGTTGGAGATAGTGCGATCGTTCAACTGGATCGCCGAGCTTGCCGATAATCGGTAACAGGAACTTCACTACTGCTTTTTTATCATCAACGCTCTGTAAATCTTTTCCCGCCGTCGCCTCTTGGACGTAATACTCCATCAACGGCTGGGCGCTATCAATCGCCTTCTGCCACGCCGGCAGATCGTTTTTTATCAGCTCATCCGGATCTTTGCCTTGCGTGAGCCGGACGATGCGCACGCTCATCTTTGCCATCAAGGCTTGGTCAACTCCGCGAAGCGCCGCTTGCGCCCCCGCCGCATCTTGATCGAACGACAGTACCAAGTTCGTCGTAAACCGTTTGAGTAAACTAACGTGCTCGGCGGTCAATGCCGTGCCCGACGACGCTACGACGTTGTTCACGCCCGCTTGATGCGACATGAGGCAATCCATCTGTCCTTCGACGATGACCGCCTTGTCTGCTTTTTTTATCGCCTGCTTGGCTTTATCTAAACCATACAAGATATTTCCTTTGTCATAAACGATGGTTTGCGGTGAGTTGATGTACTTCGCCGGCACCGGTCCTTTCGGATCAACGAGCGCATCGAGAACACGACCGCTGAATCCGACAACTGTACCGTGCACATCCTGAATCGGGAACATAATCCGATTGCGGAAACGATCATAAAAACCCGCGCCGCGATCTTTGCGAATCGTTAAACCGGCTTGGAAAATATCATCGTCGCTAAATCCTTTTTTCTTCAATGCTTGAAACGTACTATCCCAAGCCGCCGGCGCATAACCAACACCAAAATCTTCCAGCGATGTTTCATTCACTTGGCGCTTCTGTAAATATTCGCGCGCCGGCTCAGCATCAGCGGCTTTGCGGAACACTTCCTGGTAATATCGGCTCACCCAGCGCAAGACATCAAGCACTTTCGTGCGTTGCGTCTGCTCTTCGGCGTTGTACTCGCGGAGTTGGACACCGGCACGCTTGGCCAGCAATCGCAATGCCTCCGGAAAATCCAACCCTTCCTGTTTTTCGACAAAGGTAAAAATATCTCCGCCTTCACCGCACCCGAAACAGTGCCACGAGCCGCGCTCGCGCGACACCATAAACGACGGCGACTTTTCGTTATGGAACGGGCACTTCCCTTTCCAATTATTGCCCGCTTGCTTCAACGGCAACGACTCGCCGATAAAATCGACGATATCGATGCGAGCCTTTATGTCTTCTACGGGTGTCGGCATGAAATAAACTAAATGTTATATAACGGCAGGTTATTGATCACTGAATGGTGAGCCTGTCGAACCATGATGTCTTCGACGGGGGTGGGCATTATGGATAACGTTGCTGCAATATTGAGAATAGTAGTTGGTATTCTTGACCACGTGGGGCAAACCCCTGGTCATGATTGTCAACTAGTCGACGTAATTTCGACCAATGTATAAATTGCAGATTGCTGACCTCGGTATTGAGTATTGTTAATTCATTCAATGACACGTCTTGTGTTACCAAATACACATCCTGAAATTCTCTATTAATGTTTGTGCCTTGATTATGTTCGCTTTCATGCTGCAGTGTAGTCAGAAATTCTAACGAGTTGGGTTTTAAGGATAATCCGATTTCTTCTTGTGTTTCTGCTATAGCCCCTTCAAGGCTCGTTTGACCAGTTCGAATGTGGCCGGACGCGGAAATATCCCAACAGTTAGGGTAGACATCAAGGATCGGCGAGCGCTGTTGAAAAAGTATATTACCTTTTGAGGTCACAACCCAAATATGCGCCGTACGATGCCAAAGTCCTTGCCGATGGACTTCTTTTAATTCCAATATTTGTCCGGTTTTTTCCCCCTGTGTATCGAGCACGTCGATCATTTCTTCTGACATGGTTTATCCTTGAATTGTTTGTAAGGCGGCCAATGCGTATTTCTGAACACTATCCCGAATGCCAAACTTCGAATCTGAAAGTTCTTCCGCAGTAAACCATCTCAGCTCGTCGCTATGCTCGTCTTCTTGATTTCGAATAGTACTAGTTGTCGCTTTGGCAAAATACGTCAGTGTTATATGATCATGCGTATCAGAAATATGGTGTCGGTTCATAAACATCGGCGGGAGTAGCTCGTGATAGCCGTTTTCTCCTTCATTGCTGACACTGATCGGTTGACCAAAGAGTTGAACATCAAGCCCAACTTCTTCTTTCACTTCACGCAGTGCGGCCTGTATCGGGTCTTCATCAAGTTCAATATGCCCACCCACACTCAGCCAAATCTTGTATTTATCGTGCTTCCGCAACAATACTTTGCCCTGAAAAACAATGAAGACTTCGGTCGTGAAATCTATTTTGTCGTGAAGGTGTGCCATGGTTCTAGCCTACCACAAACAATTAAATAAGCGAATTATTTCGGAAACGACAACATTGTCGGCAAATCGAACTCGGAGAACGTCTCGCCTCGATCGATGGCCTCCAATATTCGCCGTACGTGCGGCATCACTTTGTCCGGTAATTCTTGCATCGAGCACCACTGCAAATCATCACACTTGTGCGGCTCCATAATCGTTGGCTCGCCCTGCCACGACGGGACGTCAAAAAACATGTCCACCCGATCGCCGGATTCATCGCTCTTCGTCCGGTACAGCGTATGTACGAGCCGGAGCGCGTTCACGTCGATACCTATCCCCAGTTCTTCTTCCATTTCTCGCGCTAATCCCACCTTTGGCAATTCACCGGCTTCAACGTGGCCGGCCGGAAGCGAATACCAACCGTCATAAAAACCGCTGCCTTGCCGGCGCATAAAGAGAATCTTGTTATCCTTTCGCATCACGAGGTACACCGCCGGGACGGCGTGGTTGCGTAGTTTCATAATTTATTGTGCGTTATTTCTGCAGTATACCAAAAACCGAACAAAATGCGAAGTCGATTAAGACTATTTATTTTGACTCCTTTTTTCGCAAGACGAAGATCATGAAGAGCGGGATTTTCTGATGGATCTTCCAGTATTGCGGGTTCTCGCGGCGGACAGTTGCTAGCGGTTTTGGCTCTTGAAAATCGATAAGCTCAAGTCCGCTTTCCAAAATATCGCGTATCAAGAGCGATAACGGCCGATGATAATACGTGACATCGAAATCGCCGAACCAACGATCGTGAATCCAGTGGCCATTCAGATAATCGCCGTACACAATTGCCTTGCCCTTGTCTATTTTTTCATACCCGAGAATGTGTGACTTGTGGTGCTTCGTTTCTTTCGTCTCAGCGCCCCAACGGACTGGATGGTGCGTTGAAAAAACAAACTGTCCGCCGGGTTTCAGCACCTTCTTGACTTGGGCCAGGGTTTGCTTCCAGCTCGGCACGTAGTGCATGGTCAAACTCGAGTAGACCACGTCGAATGCATGCGCCGGCAATCGCAGTCGCTCCATATCCCTCGTGTAAAATTCGATCGCGGGAAAAGCGCGTTTCGCTTCGCGAATGAGGTTTTTGGAAATATCTGTACCAACGACGCGCTTAGCGCCGAGCTTCATCAATAATTCGCACTCTTCGCCAGTCCCGCAACCGACACACAACACCGTTTTACCGCGAAGGCTCGGCAAGGCACGGAACATCGCCGGTTTCTCGAGGTACCGATGCGAAGTATTACCGCCGGACCGCATCAACGAGGCCCATGATCCTGCATAACGATTGTAGGAAACGACGGTTCGACGCTGTGTGCTCATAGAGTGTTATTCCCCTTTCGCTTTCCAAGCTCTTGTTGTATTATGCTCATGTTTCTTCCGATATGCCGCTTCGAGATCAACGTTAAAGTAATTGGCTAAGTCCAGAAGGTAGTTAAAAACATCAGCGAACTCTTCTTCCAGCTCAAAGCGTTTCTTCGGATCGACTTGGGCATGTAATTTCGCTTCATTTCGAATTGATTTCGCGAGTTCTCCAACTTCTTCGGTAAACAATAAAAATATTTCCGAATAGGAATTTTTGTCCCAACCGCGTTCAGTGCAAACTGCCTTGATGTGGGCTTGGAAATCGGCGAGGGTTGGCTGTGGCGAAAGTTCGGGCATAAAAAGTATTAGTTGCTTGGTTTTTCAATGAACCTGACGTGAACTTCATTTTCCGGCTCCCAGGCGGGAACCGTCGTTAGGGTCATTCTCATTTTCCCAAAATAGTAAATTTTTGTCATGGGCGGAATAACGACCAAATCCGCCTCTTTAACGGTAGTTTCTTTGCCATCAAGAAAAAAAGTTCCTTGGCCTTCAATAATGTAGTAAATAAAAGTACTTTTCTTATCAAAAAACTCTTGGAAGTGTCCTTCCTCAACTTCAACATAAACCACCCCAGCCTCTTTCCGACCAACAGGATAAACCCAAAGTTTAATTCCATGCTTATCCTCAATATGAGATTCTTTTCGAGTGATTTTCATACCAAAGAAAATAATGGAATTAACGAGATTTAAGAAGTTGGGCTTGGAAATCGACGAGGGTGGGTTGTAGTGGGAGTTCGGCCATAGAACTGTAGTATAATCAAGCACCTCTCCCCAATGTAGTTATTTCTTCAATAATGCGCTTCACGTCAGGAAAATACTGCTCGAAAAGTTGATCGATTTGCTTTGTGTGTGGCGGGTCTTGTTGGAGATATTTCTTTTCCGGAACGAACATATTGAGAATAAGATCAACCAATCGTTCCTTGGTCCAGTGACCAATATGGTGCTCGACAATCAGATCTTCGATGGTCAAATGAACCATCTCATGAAAGGGTGTGTGGAAATCGGTCGTAATCGGGTCGTTCACAATCACCTCAATCTCATTCGGGAGTTTGTACATTCCGCCGGTACCATACCTGGTCAATCGGAGGATATATTCGTTTGGCAATGGTACACCAAGGGTCGATAGGTTTTTTATGAATCCATCCCGTTGTTCATTCCACGCCTCGGTAAAGACCAGAGATTGTTGCTCGTATCTCGCCGACTGGTACTCGGCTGTCACCGCTTCAATAATTTCTTCAACTGTTGGAATGGTTCCGCGCGAAACAGCTTCTTCAACTTTATTCGGTAATCTGCATGGATATCCCATTGTACGATTCCATTCTATTTCTTCCGGATCGAGATTATCACGAACCATTTCGGCATCATGTTGTGGTGAAAATTCGATACGCAAACCAATCTCCGGGATTTCGCGAGATTCGATTTTCGTGTTTTCTGGATTCATGGATAAAGTAACTGCCTGGATGAGTTGCGCGATACTAAATTTTATTGGCGGGACATTCGAGTTAGGTACCACACTCACACAAGCATTATAAGGGTTTTCTGACGATTTTTCTAGGGGGCGATTTGAGGCATGTGGGTCGGGGTCTAAAACCAAAATGAGGCACTTCTTAAGGATGTCTCAATTGTTCGGTACCCTTTTTAGATTATTTGGTGGAGAGAACTTTCTTAATTCGTTTCGCAGCTAATGGGAGGTTTCTCATGCCCTGCCCAACTGGATACCACGTCGGATAAACTGGGAAAATCTTGCTCCCAATTTTCACATCTTCATGCCGATTACCAGCATACTTTCCCACTGAGATATTTTCTCCAACAATAATCGAACTTACTTGGTTGCCAAAGGTAATTATCTTCTTTGGATGGATCAGGAGTGTTTCCTGTTTGAATAACTCTAGATATTTTTGGAAGACCAAATTTGATAATGGTCGTGCGTCCAATTGAGTACATTTGGCTAAGTTTGTAATGTACACCTCGTGCGAATCAATTTCCTTATACAAATTAGAACAAAACAAGGGTGTCCACTCGTTTGACTTTTTTGTCTGGGTTGCAGAAAAACTTTCTTCTGACACAACTTTTATCTCGTGTAAAAGTTTCCAGATGTTTTTTGTTCCGAGCCACGGGGCACGAAGTCCAGACCAATTGGTATTTGATGCAACATTCTTTCCAGTTGGATTCATAAATACCAACATTAACCTTGGATGTTGTACACATCCAGCGCCGTATATCGGATTTAGTTCACCGTGGCCGAATGTTTTCTGTAGAGCATCGAATTTTTTGTGGAGTTGGGCTACTTGCATAGTCAAATTCTGCCTATTTGTGCCTCCCACATTTTGACTTTGATTCTAGGCATATGGGTCACCCGATACTAAGTTCTCTTGGCGAGACACTCGAGTTAGGTATCCTACCCGCGTAAGCATTATAAGGGTTTTATGAGGTTCGCCCTAGGGAGGATGTTAAGGAGAGTAGGTCGGTAGCTGAGACGTAGAAGACGATCCCTCGAAGATTATTTCTATAAATTTGTTTTGTGCCTGCAACTACATCGCCAATACCTATGAGATCAATTTTTGAACTATGGAAAAAAGATCTTTTTGCGGTAGCCATGTATCGTGGATTATTCGTCTCATCCCCTGATGCTGCGGATATCCACTATCTGGTTTTCCACTCATAAGGTCAGAAAACTCAAGATTGAGAAGTTCCGTCAGAGATTCTTTGACGTCATTATATGTTGACTTTGCAACTCCTTCTTCCAATAGTTTTTTGCCAAAGGCTTGCCACGTATAAAAATGTAACAGTTCATGCATGATTGCGTTGTTTGAAAATTCCGATCCGATTTTGACAAAAAAATAGTTTTTTTCAATGTTGTAAGTACAGCGCTCATTGTGGGTCAAATATATAGTTATCGGTGATGGGTAAGTAAGACTGAATATTTTTTCCGCACGCTCGATAAAAATAGACTCGGCATTTTTCCACTTTGCTTCCATGGTGACAGTTTCTTTGTTCGCATCAAAATTATTTATCTTATCTTGTTGTTGGATGTATGTTTTTACTTTTTCTGGTTCAAAGTTGTTACCGTAGTTGTCGCTAAATGAAAGCTGAAACTTTGTTGGTTTTTTACTGTTGATCGCATGTGTTCCATTAATAATATTCTCTATATCCTTGTCAATGTTGTAGGAAAAGATAATCATCATAATCATCTGATATCCGAAAGCTTCATTATTCGTTTTATAATGCGATGGGGACAAGGCACCCGGGTTGCTTCATGCTCATAGGAAAGTGATTTGTCCGATACTTAGTTCTATTGGCGGGACACATGGGTTAGGTACCACACTCACACAAGCATTATAAGGGTTTTCTGACGATTTTTCTAGAGGGCGATTTGAGGCATGTGGGTCGGGGTCTGAGGACATGGCCACGATCCAAAAGCGCCACGGTGCATTCGTATTGATCCGGTTTATATCCATAAGGAGCTTGTCGAGCCTGGGATGAAGGTCGGTGGTGGCGATTTCGATGTCGAGTAAGAAAGGGGGGTACTTCTTCCATGGCTGAACCCGATGAGGATGAGACTCGCTACCGCGATGTCCCGCCGAGCGTCTCGAAAGAACTCGCCAATGCATGCTGGGAATTCGGTGACAGCGCGCACTGGACCGATCGAAGATCTTGAGACTGCTGCCAAGTTGGTGTTCAATGCCAGACTGTTCGATGATCCGGCCGAGTGGCGCCGCCGCTTGAGTGAAGCGGCTGGCCATCTCGACAACATTCAGATCGCACTCGCGCAACTGCGTGAGCGGCTGCAGAAAATCGAAACCATGGCACCGAAACGCTTGGTGCTGCAACCCAAGAACATTGACCTGAGCATGTCGTGAAACTGCTCTTTTTTATATTCTCATTAATAAGAAACTAACGGTACAGGCGTTTCCGACCAATACCCGATCTTAGGTTGGTGTATTTCCGAAACTCACAACCGACTCCTTCCCAGTTTTCTGCAGACAGTTTAAGCGGCAAGCTATTAAACTGTAGAGCCGTATTCACGGGCACATCAGTCAGCTGCTGTACAAGAATGGACAGATCTATAGCAGGGTTCAGTCTTTTTAATGTTGGAGCTGATCCCGGACCAATAGGAAAACGCTCAAAGAGATTGATGTATGTTGGAAACTGGTAGGCCGTATCTATCAGCACTTCTGTCCAGAGGAAGTAGAGGTTTTTACCAAACAGCGGAATGATCCTTTGTAGGCCATCGTATACGGATTTTTTCTTCCACGTTTGTATTTCTGCCGCTATCACCTTCATCACCGACGGCAGGTATTCGGCAATAAATCGTTCGCGGGTCGGCGTTGGGCTTTTCTGGATGACGCTAATAGGGAAAACATACGGGGTGCCGAATCGAGGCCGGGACGAAGATATCAAGCGTCCAAATACTTCCTCATTCTTCATTGTGTCAAAAGAGAGTAGCCCTACGGATTCAATAGTTTCTGGACGTGCCACCATCCGGCAATAAAACATATTCAACAGCCACAGCGAAAAATCATCTCGCAATGGGTTGAGGAGAGTATGAAAAAAGATGGTTTGTTTATCCAGCTCACGGAAGATATTGCAGAAGCGGTATTTAGCAAGAATAGGATCCGTCGAATAGGGTTCAGGTTGGAGGGAAACTTTTTTCTGCCAAATTAACATTCTCTCATCAATAAAAGAACACATGTCACGAAAAAGAGACTCATCAATCAAGGGTCGATCACCAATTGGAGACAATTCCTCTTGGATGTGATATGACCAGTGGCGGTAGAGGGTTTTGATGTTTTCCGGAAGCTCCATGGTTCCTGCATTGTAACTTATTGCAGGACACTTAAACAGCCAACCTCCAACGGTGTGCCATTGACACTACGCGCCAGCTTGCTAGGGTCTTAGTAAGACGTTCATTACATGCACAAAAACCCAGCCACAGTGCTGTGGCTTCTACTTTGTCCAACACATTGTCTATTAGCGCAGGTTAACCCTTTAGAGGAGACACCATGGCCATCGTTGCAATCGACGGTACCGGCGGCGTTGGTAAGTCGTTTCTGTCAGCGCAACTCGCAGCACTCACACGATGTCCCGTCATCCCCGAAGGTGAAGTAGGGGTCTTCCCGGAATGGGTCACTAATTCGTTCGCCTCGCACACACTCGTATCCAAGCGGAATACCTGGTTCACCGAACGATGTGTTCGCGCAGGCGAGTGCGCGATGCGGCTGGGTACACCTGGTATTCACTGCTTCATCGACTCCGGTCCACTCACCCACGAAGCATACTTGCGTGTTGACGCAGCACGGCACGATTCGCCTGAAGTACATCTTCAGGCAGATCGGTTGCGCTCTGTGACGCCCGATCTCTGTGTCGTCCTGCTGACGGATGAAGCCGAGCTACGGTCGGTTATTGCCCGTCGTGCGCGCGAGTTCGAACAACACGAGATGGTCGTGAGTCGGATGATCAGCGTTCAGGAGGAGATCCAATCGCTTGCGAGACACTACCCAGTTCTCACGATCGACCGGCGCGGCAAGGATTACTCCCGCTACGCCGATCTCGATGAGGTCTGGCACACCATCGCTGAGGTCGTCGCAGCTCTTCCACTTGAGAGTCAAGGATAGGAGGCGCAATGCACTTTCTCAGGCAGTTGTGGCGCAGCTTCGTCTGCGCAGTACTCGGCCACGACTGGGATCCTGCCTCAGGAACGGTGAAGCTCAATGTCGCACGGCTACCCTGCAAGCGATGTGGCATCATCAGCGAAGGACCTTGCATCTGAGCTTAACAGGTCTCCAACAGTCGGTTCCCTCATACCCCACAAGAGCAATTAGCTCGTGGGGTATTTTTCTTATTCGAACATTGACGCCACTCCACTTTAGGCGCAGTGGTCACCTTTTATCTAAATGAAGTAAAAACATAGAACCCCTCGTCGGGTACTCCGACAAGGGGTTGGGTATATATGTGCCAATGCAACCTGCTACCGCTTGAGCCACGTGGGTCGGCTCCGATAAAAGATTGTATTGGCGGAGGGTGAGAGATTCGAACTCTCGATACCTTGCGGTATGTACGCTTTCCAAGCGTATGCACTAGGCCACTATGCGAACCCTCCAATGCAGGACTTACCCTACCAGATTGACGTGATTTTGAAAAGAGAGAGCTCCTTGCTATACTGCGCTTCATGCCAACCAAAACAGTGAAACAACAAACGACCTACGTCGCCCTTCTACGCGGAATTAACGTCGGTGGAAATAGCCGAGTGGAAATGAAAAAACTTCGGGAGCTATTTCTGTCGCTCGGTTTTAGCCAGATCTCAACTTATATCAATTCTGGCAATGTGTTGTTTACTACAGATAAAAAAACAGAAACCATTCTCACACTCATTCGCACCGGATTGGATAAGGCTTTTTCCTTTGTGATTCCGGTGGTGATTCGTGATGAACAAAGCATCGCCGCGATTGTGAAAGCGGTTCCCAGTAAGTGGCAAAACGACGCCGATCAGAAAACCGATGTGCTATTTCTGTGGGATGAAGTTGATAGGAAGGAAACACTCAAAGAAATCATCCAGAATCCGGACGTCGACGAACTCTCATACTGCCCCGGAGCAATCGTGTGGCACGTTGATCGCAAGTTTTACAACAAAAGCGGCATGCACAAGTTCATCGGCACGCGGGTCTACAAACACATGACTGCGCGGAATATTAATACGGTTAGGAAGTTAGTGGAATTGATGAACGCGGAATAAGAAAAACTCCCGTTCAGAAATAGCGGGAGTGCGGTGAGGTTAGCTCGAGAGCAGGACCTCGGCGTAGGTAGTCAGATCGGCTTCAATCTTCTTGATCGCACAGCAGGCAGATCCGGACTTGGCCAGATTGCGGCTGGACACGAGTGTGATACAGCGCTTCTTCGTCTCGGCCAATTCGGCCTGATTCACGTCTGCGCCGTCCAGCTTGGACATGGCCAGACTGATGAACGCTTCGTTCGAGCTCAGCTCTTCCAGCTGAGCGCTCGTGAGCGACAGATGCTCGTTGAGTACCAGACGAAGGTTGGCAACCGTCACGGCTTCATCCAGCGTCCGAATCTGCGGCGACTGATCCATTGGACAATTCCTCGTAGGCCAATCGTTGATCATCGTGATCAAAGTGACAGCAGACGAAGTCTGATCCTCCACGGGTGGTAAGCGACCTGCAGTTAAAACCAAAAAGTGCGTAGGAGCAACATACTCCTCCGATGATGGCATGTCAACTCTTACGGCGCCTGAAGGTTGGTAACTGCAGCTGGTGCAACTTGGTCGCGGGCTACGAGAAATATTGCATCACCGACACCGCCGCCGGAATCCGTTCCGGCAATCGTTACTTGGCTGGTTATCGAGCCATCATTTACTGTCGGGTTAACTGTACCGCGGATATGTTGGAAAGGTTTTTCTAAAAGTATCGTCTGAGCCGTATTCGTTGGATTTACCAGAACCGTGCCATGCTCAAAATCACGACGCCAAACTCCCAATGCTCCGACCTGGACGTGTACATCATCAAGCCAATAGGTTCCCGCTTGAAGGGCGAATCCAAATTCTACGCTCGCCGCTGGCTCACCGACCACAGTCGTAACCACCGCTTGGTACTCCCGCCACTCGGTGTCGGCTCGAAGTGTTTGACCCACGTACGAACCGAGGTTGACATTGATCGGCAACGAAGCTGAAGCTTTGGCTTTAAAACTTATGGTATATGTTTGGCCATTGGCAATTGCAAACGAACCGGTCTCCAAAGCGGTCTGATTTGCGTTCGTCGGATCGACGGTTACCACATCAATTCGTGCAGAGGCCAATCCTTCGCCCGCAGATGAGGAGTCACGGTGTATGGTATTCGACGTAAACTGAGAATTGATAACCGATGTCCAAGCGGGAATCGACGACGGGTCTGCGCCAGCCGTTTCAAATCCTGTATTGGTGATGAGGATATTCGGTATGGTAGCGAATGTATTCGACGGTTGTGCGTAGGCGGAGCCGAGCGGCATACCGAGCCATGTTGTATGTTGGCTATCCTTGACCGCCTGGGCAAAGGCGGGATTAGTTTGCGGCAGATCGGTACGTACACCATATTCGTCATACCACCATTGGTACCATAGTCCGTAGGCCGGATTACCACTGCTGTCATGGAATTCAGCTGAGCCATTCCCTAGAGAGGCGCTTCCCAGGCCGTAGCGCATTTTCCGTTGATTGGTAACGCTATATGGACTGTAGACTGGAATCCCATTACTGTCTTTATAGTCCGAGGTAGCTGGCGTAAAGATAAAATTATATTGCGGCGAGAGAAAATCTTGATCTTGGTGCAGGTACCCCCATGGCCAAGCCAGCATATTCGAGTAGAAATTTGCCGCACCGGCGTACCAGTTTTGGAACGGAAAGCCTTCGCGCATCCACCCGTTCAGATATGGCTGGAGCCGAGTCGGCGCCTGAGCACAGTTTCCGCTTATCGGGTAGTTTGGTTGTCCGTTGGCAATTGCTAACGCACGAAGCTTCTCAGTATATGCTTGCTGACCCGCTTGCCAACCAGCGTGAAACGCATCATGGCTTGCCTGGTCGTTAATATACTTTCCATTGGCATCTTTATCTACGCCATACCCAGCTTTAACATAGTCGAAATTCGTCGGCGAAACGTAAGGTTGATTTGGATCAATCGGATCCATCCACTGTATGTCCGGGCAAAAGACATCGAGAAACAACCCATCGTAGTTATGGGATTGAATAGCATATGTAGCTGCTGTAGTCGCCAACGCATCGGCCACATCGTATTGGTAATTACCGCCGCCGAGATCGATACGATGCGCCAAGTTCATATTCATTCCAGCGCCATTCAGATTATTAGTGGCTGATGTTCCATCCTGCATCCAAAGAAGACCACTACTTTTTGAGGCACAACTCGGATCACCAAACGTCGCGTCGAGATATTCTTGACGATAAAATCCGTTCATTGGATAGGAGTTGTTATTGCTCGAATCAGCTGGACACCATATTCCCGTCGCATGGACATAGGCGAATATTTTCTGTTGCGGATTTTGTTGACGCAGAGCGGCAAGAATATCCGGACGCGTATCCCCTGATGGCGTGATCGGGATGATGATCATTGGAAAACGGGCATAGTCGGCGATCACCGTCGGATTCAACGGTGCACCGATTGGTGCCTGGAGATCGCTTTCATTTCCGGTGAACGGCCAACCCGATGAAGAACCCCCGCCATACAACGTCGTGTGCGGGAACGCCCAATTGTTCGACGGCGGAACCGTCTGGACAGCAGCACTATGGGCTACCGGAGTAAGCTGTTGAATCTGAAGTCCGCCGTATACCACGAGCCCGGCGATGATGATCGCCAGGCCAATATACGTTGTTCGTGGTTCCGACATTAGTCGTTATTTCTTGTGGTGCAGTTTCTCGTTCAACATCATCGTCGTCTTCAAGACCGTATCCGGGTTGAGCGAGATGGAATCAATGCCTTGTTCGGCCAGGAAGAGCGCAATGTCCGGATAATCAGACGGCGCTTGGCCGCAGAATCCGATTTTTCGCTTAGCGGTTTTGGCGCCTTGAATCGCGTGCGAGAACATCCACATCGCTGCTGGATTGTGTTCATTGTAGACATGACTGACAAGCTCCGAATCGCGGTCGGCGGCTAAGGTGAATTGCGTTAAATCATTCGAACCAATCGAGAAACCGTCGAAAATTTTGGCGAATTCTTCAATCAGAATAACATTCGACGGAACTTCGACCATGACGTAAACTTGCAGTCCATTTTTTCCCTGTACTAAACCGTTCTCCGCCATAATTTTCAGCACCTTGTGCGCTTCGTCGGTCGTGCGGCACATCGGAATCATCAACTTTAAGTTTGTCAGTCCCATTTTCTCCCGCACCTTGACCATCGCCTTCAATTCAAGTTTAAACGCTTCGAGATAGGCATCGCTATAGTAGCGAGCTGCGCCACGCCAACCCATCATCGGGTTACTTTCCACCGGTTCAAATTCTTTACCGCCAATGAGCGTCGAATATTCATTCGATTTAAAGTCAGCTAAGCGTAAAATCACATCTTTCGGGTAGAACGCCGCAGCAATCATGGCCACACCTGACGCCATTGTATCGACGTAGAATTTCGTCTTGTCTTTGTAGCCGATTGTTTTTTCATCAATCAGTTTCTTGGCTTTTTTATCTTTCAAGCGCGGATACTTAATGAGCGCCATTGGGTGAATGCCGATCCACGACGCCGTGATGAACTCTTCTCGGGCTAATCCGACGCCATCGTTCGGAATAAGGCTTTGGGCAAAGGCTTGATCCGGATTACCAATGTTCATCATAATCTTCACCGGCGGGCGCTTCAACGCTTTCAAGTTGTGCGTGACGACCTTGTACTTCAACAGTCCTTCGTAGACCGCGCCGCTTGCGCCTTCAGCACAACTGACCGTCACGTCTTGTCCGGTCTTGATGGCTTTCGTGGCGTTTTTCGTTCCAACCATCGCCGGAATACCGAGCTCGCGGGCGATGATCGCGGCGTGGCAGGTGCGACCGCCGCGGTTAGTGACAATCGCCGAAGCGATTTTCATGATCGGCTCCCAATCCGGGTCGGTCATGTCCGTCACCAGGACTTCGCCGGCTTTAAATTGGTTGATTTGCGCCGCTTCGAGAATGATATGTGCTTTTCCGCCGCCGATTTTCGAACCGACCGGCGCGCCGGTTACGAGCGTCTTGGCTTTGTGCGGCGCAAGAATGTACTCTTCGAGCACGTCTTTCTTTTCATGCGAGTGCACGGTTTCCGGACGAGCCTGAACGATGAACAGGTGCTTCGAACGGCCGTCCTTCGCCCATTCCATATCCATCGGCTTACCGTAGTGCTGTTCGATAACCACCGCCCACTTGGCTAATTGCTCGATTTCTTTATCATTCAAAATAAATTTCGTGCGATCGGACGGCGGCACCGGAATATTTTTCGTCGGATGCGTATGGTCGCCGGTGTAGACCATCTTAATCAACTTATCGCCGAGCTTGTGCGTCAGAATCGCCTGCTTGCCTTCGGCTAAGGTCGGCTTAAAGACATAGAACTCGTCCGGATTAACGCGGCCGAGGACGATGTTTTCACCGAGTCCATAGGAGCCGGTTAACAGTACGGCGTCGCGGAAACCAGATTCGGTATCAATCGAGAACATGACGCCGGAACAGGCTTTATCCGAACGCACCATTTTCTGCACCGCCGCGCTGAGACCGATCGAGAAATGATCAAATCCTTTGTCGTGGCGGTAGGAAATAGCGCGATTCGTAAACAGCGACGAGAAACACTTTTTTACGGCCAGCAGTAAATCCGCTTCCCCACGAATATTCAAATACGTTTCCTGTTGGCCAGCAAACGATGCATCGGGTAAGTCTTCGGCCGTCGCTGACGAGCGAACGGCGACATCAACGCCTTTGAAAAACTCTTTTTCCAATTTTCGGTAATTGGTGACGATCGTGCGCTTCAAATCCGCCGGTAGTTCCGCATCAAGGATCGTTTGCCGCACTTTTTCACCGCGCTCAGACAAATTTTTCATGTCTGAGGTATCGAGATCTTTTAATATTTTCTTTATTTCCTGCTTGATGCCCGTCGTTTTCAGGAAATAAAAATACGATGCGGCGGTAACCGCGAAGCCGTTCGGAATGCGTACGCCTTTCTGCGTCAGCGTCCGATACATTTCGCCTAACGAGGCGTTCTTTCCGCCGACGAGCGGCACATCCTTAATTCCAAGCTCATTGAACCACAAGACGAACTGTTTACTGCGCGGTGTAGGCATAGCGTAAGGCGTTAGTTTTTTTGTTGATGAATAATTGTTGCGATGAGCGTTCCGGTCACGGCCACGAGCGGCGCCGCCAATCCCGTCACGAGTGTTTCGATAATGATGCTGATGCCGTTGGCCACGTTCGGTGCGACAATGTAATGACACAATGAACTAGCGAGACCGAGAAATATTCCGACAAATGCACCGGCGGCTAAGCTTTCCGTCTTTCCGCCGCTCCGTTGAACAACAATCCAACCGATAGCCAGCAGAATAACTGCTTCAACGACGATGGTCATCCATCGCGCCTGCGATGTTAGTGTCAGGATGGCGACCATTCCGCCACCGACATACATCCAACGCCGTATCAGCGCCATGTACCGATCAACGCTCCACTTCCCGATCATCGCTCGGGTCGGCGGCAACGTTTGATAATCCGACATGCCCAGCACTACAATAAAGAAATAAGAAAGACCATCACCTGTTGAAGCTCAGTACTACTTCGAGAATCACCGCATGAAGCTATGGTAGTTATTGTAGTGCTGGGCATGGGTGGAGTATAGCATATTTTTAGGAAAAAATCAAGTTCTTTTCTTGTTTTTTGTTTTCACAAAACAGCGCCGGTTTCGAAACCGGCGCTGTTGTAATTATTTTCCTACCCCAGCGCCGCAAAAACGTACAACCACGCTAAACCGATAATGGTGATGATGGTTAATAATTTTCCGGTATTCACTAACCAGCGCTCCCCGGCAGAAAGCGTAAAACACGTACCGGCCATAATAAATCCGATCACGCCCAGGACAGCAAAGTCACCGACACTATTCCGGAACGGCGTAAACATATTGCTCGGCGAATGCCCGGCAAAGGCGATGTTTGTCACGCCATAGAAATATCGAGCCAGGGTAATCACCATCGCCCACGCCATGAGCACCATCAAGACGCCGCCGAGTGTGTAGAGCAGGTTTCGCATTCGACGGTGTTGCTGTTCTTTACTATTAACTCCGGTATGTTTACCAATTCTTGGGTGGTGAAACCAACTCAACACAAATTCACGTTCTTGAATTATGTTGCGCACCATACCGATCAACAGGACAAACCAAAGAACGTTTAAATAGTTGTTCATCATGCTCAGGAGGTCGTTCATAGGTGTGTATTAGTGTTTAATATTTCAAATACAGTATAGCTCTTAAGCTTTTGTGGCGCAAACAAACAGCGCGGCCACAAAACCCCTCCTTAGTTGAGGAGGGGTCTCTGCGTGCACGCAGAGTAGAGGTAGTCTACCCGCGCTGTCAAATAAACTTCTACTCGAGAATTTTCAATTAATATCCCATGTCCATTCCGCCCATGCCACCCGGCATGCCGGCCGGAGCGGAATCTTTCTTCTCTTCCGGTTTCTCGGTCACGATCGCTTCGGTCGTCAGCATCAAGGCTGAAATCGAGGCGGCGTTTTGCAACGCGGTACGCGTGACTTTCGTCGGGTCAACGATACCGGCAGCAACGAGATCCTCGAAGACATCGGTCGCAGCATTGTAGCCGACATTCCCCTTTTCTTTCATCACTTGGTTGAGAATGACCGACGGTTCTTTCCCGGCGTTCAAGGCGATTTGGCGGACCGGCGCTTCAAGCGCGTTCTTCAAAATCTTCACGGCTACCATTTCATCTTCATTCTTGAGCAACATCTTTTCTAAAGCAGACATGGCGCGGAGCAAGGCCACGCCGCCACCGACGACAATACCCTCTTCCACCGCGGCTTTCGTCGCTTGGATGGCGTCTTCGATGCGTAGTTTCTTCTCTTTCATTTCCGTTTCCGTCGCCGCTCCGACTTTCAAGACGGCCACGCCGCCAGCCAGTTTCGCTAAGCGCTCTTGCAGTTTTTCTTTATCGAAATCAGAATCGGTATTTTCCAGTTCAGCGCGAATCGCGGCGATGCGATCATCAATCGCTTTCTTTTCACCCTTGCCATCAACCACAGTTGTATTGTCTTTCGTGGCAATGACTTTACGAGCCGAACCAAGCATTGAGAGTTCTGTATTTTCGAGTTTCAATCCGAGTTCATCGGAAATCACTTGACCGCCCGTCACGATTGCGATGTCCTTCAACATTTCTTTGCGACGATCACCAAAACCTGGCGCCTTCACCGCCAGAATGCTGAATGTGCCGCGGATCTTGTTCACGATGAATGTCGTTAACGCTTCGCCATCGACATCGTCAGCAATCACGACCAGTTCTTTCTTACCGCTTTGGGCAACCTTTTCTAAGACAGGTAAAATTTCACCAAGCGCGGAAATCTTTTTATCGGTGATGAGAATATGTGCATCATTGTAGACTGCTTCCATCCGATTCGCGTCGGTCACCATATACGGCGAAACGTAGCCTTTATCGAATTGCAAACCTTCCACCACTTCTTTTTCTAATCCGAAGGTCTGCGATTCTTCCACCGTTACCACGCCATCCTTACCGACTTTATCCATCACTTCGGCAATGGCCTTACCGATTTCATCGTCCTGGGCCGAGATCGAAGCGACTTGGGCAATTTCTTCATTGCTCTTCACCGGCTTGGACATCGATTTCAATTCTTCCACCACTGCCGTGACACCTTTTTCAATCCCGCGGCGAATGGCCATCGGTTCGGCTCCGGCGGCGACGACTTTCAATCCTTCGGAAATAATCGATTGTGCGAGTAGCGTTGCAGTTGTCGTTCCGTCTCCGGCGACATCATTCGTTTTGGTCGCGACTTCTTTGACCAATTCAGCGCCAAGGTTCTCGAATTTATCTTCGAGATCGATTTCTTTGGCGATCGTCACGCCGTCATTGGTAATCGTCGGCGCGCCGTAGCCTTTGTCTAACACCACGTTCCGACCTTTCGGTCCGAGCGTGACTTTGACTGCGTTGGCGAGTTTATCGACGCCGGCTTTGAGCTTCAAGCGAGCGGCTTCATCGAAGAGAATTTGCTTTGCCATAAATATAGTCCTTTCGGTTATGCGACAATCCCGACCAGGTCGTCTTCATCGGCGACGCAGAAATCTTCGCCGTCGAATTTGACCTTGTCCGGTCCGTACTTCTTTAAAATAACTTTATCACCGACGTTGACTTGCATCGGCAGTTCTTTGCCATGATCCATTTTCGCATCTCCGACCGCGATCACTTCGCCGCGTTCGAGTTCTTCTTTTTCGACCGAATCCGGTAACACAATACCCGACTTGGTCATCTTTTCTTCCTTGATCAATTTGATCAGGACCTTGCCCCGCATGGGTTTCAATGGTGCCATATCCCGTTAGAAATTAATGAAATAAAGTTAAATTGATGAAGTGGTGTTTTTCTCTAGACTCTATTGTGATTGGTCGTAAGTATCTGTCCCGAGTAATTTCTAACGGGACATAGACGTGGTGCTAGTTAATCTGAAATAAATGTCGATAAATCTTCTAAATACCATCGGTATTTACAGTTAGCAGTCTACAGCAAGGAGTGCTAATTCGTCAAGATACGCCTCCCCTGTACTCAGGGGATGGGGAGGAAGCCCCGACAGATGTCGGGACGACGGAGAGGAGCGACTTGATGAATTTACTTTCTTTTGACAAAAATCGGCACCAGTTGTAGACTCGTCCTATCGAAGTTTGCCCTTTCCATTGGAGGAAATATGAGCCCACTCTATCGTCGGGCAATACTTTCGGGATGTTTTCTTCTCGTCCTGATCGCCTATTCCTGGATGGCGAAAATTCCCTCACGCCCTGATCATCTCGAAGACTTTGTCTTCAGTTCGCTTGGCATCCTGCTGAGCGCGATGATGTTCACGAAGTTCCTGAGTGAACGACTGCCAAAGGCACCGAAAGGGACTCCATGAAGGAAACTGAGAAATATCCTTGGATCGGACGAAGAGATCGACGAGAGACATTGCTGCTAGTCCTGACAATTCTGTTCTGGATCATCAACCTGGCTATGCTGCCCCTGTGGTCAGCGATGATCAAACACGCCGTCCAAATCGACCGTACCTGTTTCGGACTCGTCTTCCTCTTTTGGCCCTCGGCTATCGTCAAGCTCATCGAGGTAGAGTTTCTGCCTCGAGAGTGGGATATCTGCACCGCCAGCGGCAGTCCCGTGCGTTGTCGGGTGTACCCTGACGGCTGCATCGAATATGATGTCGCCGATACGCTCAGTGCGTATTACAATAAAGAAAAGCGTAAGGCTGCCGAACGATCAACCACTTCATCGTAAGCCGATGAAGTTTTTCTTTTCCTACATTGACCTACCGCATATCTATCAAATCAAATACCCCGGCATGCACCAGAACTTTCCCCTCAGTATTCAAAGGGGCATTCAAAGCTTCGTTTGTGGTGAGTACCAATGGCGTGCGCGGATCGGTTTGCGGCGGATATTCGATGCTATGTGTATCAAGCCGCAAAATATAGAAATAGCCGGCTGGTTGTTTTTTGAGTTTCGTGCCGATGAGTTGGATATTCTCCGGATTTTCCTTAGCGATGCGGGCCGCGATAGTTTTCAACGGGAGTGTTGTTGGTTGCGAACGAAGATATTGTATCGTCCAAAGTCCGACCAGTAAAAACATTACACCGCCCGTCGTCAGCATCAGTCGTTTCGACAGTGTGAATCGTTTCGTTCTCAATAACCATGAAATGACAAAGACAAATAATGCCGCCGCGACTCCAAAGATCAGCTGTCCAATATTCTTTTGCCAAATTCCTTTCGTCAATACGTTTACTCCGGGAAAACGTTGCAGGAGTAGTAAAAAGAAGTGATCCTGCGGGATGTAGGCGAAGAGCGCGATGCAACACACTGTAGCTACAGCATACACCCACGGTTTCCACGTTGCGTGCCACCATTGTTGTATAGATAATGCGACCAACATAACCGCCGCAGGATAGAGGGTCAATACATACCACTCACGCCGCGTTTGAATGTAGGTGAAAATAGCGAACACCGTGATAATCCACAACAGTAATTGTCGTTCCAATGTGCCGTCGCGTTTCCACATTCTCCAAACGCCGGAAATTATCGCAATTGGCAATAGATAGCTGAATGGAAAGAAGCGGTCGCGAATAATGCCAAAGTAATATGTCCACGACGTGGTATTAAATAACGCTTCGCTGGTACGATCAAGAACGTGACGGCCAAGATAGCTATCCCAAAAGGCATTGCCGAAGCGCTGTGCTTCAACCATGTGCCACGGTGTTACCAGAACAACAAACGCACCAACACCCCAGGCGATATTCCCCCATCCAATTTTCTTCCAGCCTCGTGTGATTAGTACATCGATGCCAACGACAATCACCGGTATCAATCCGGCGAGTGACTTTGTCATAATGGCGGCGGCGCTCGCCATCCCCCACACCAGCATCCACCGACCATTGTGCGTAAGCGCACTAGCTCGCCAATATCCGTACATCGCCAGCGTCACAAAAAACGTCAGTAAGCCGTCCAGGTCGCCGGTGCGAAAAGCATGAATGAGGGCAAAACGACCGAGGATAAACATCGCGGGCGCCAACAAGGCAATGATTTTTTTCTGAGATGCCCGCCATGACCACAGACCAATCAACAGTGCTGTACCAATCCCGGCCGCCACCGACCAAAACCGAACCGAAAATTCGTTTGCGCCGAATATTCCGAAGAGCGGGTACGTTAACCAAAACTGCAGTGGCGGTTTTTCCAGAAAGTTTACCCCAAAATACGTTAACTTCGTCCAATCTTGCGAATGAAAGAGTTCAAGGTTGACGTTGGCATAAATGCCTTCATCCCAATTGGTCAACGGCTGGGTATTCATCCGCCAAGCGAATACCAGCGCCGCCAGAATGAGGATCGGAATCCAAACGGAACGCGGCAGTTTCATGTTTTTGACAAAACTTCCTGCAATCGTTTTTCAAACCGTTCATTATATACACGGCGACGATCGGCTTCATGGAACTTGAGAACATCTTCAGAAATTACGACCTCTGTTGTCCCAAGTTTTGCTTTACTTTCAATGTGCTTGTCGATGCGTTTGAGTTGATAACTGCGGGCCCAGGCTTCAAACCAATGGCCAATCGGCGTTTGGAAAAATATTTCATAAAACATTTTAATTGATCGCAGTCCGGAATTTGGAATGAGCAGTTTTGATTTCCATTCCCAGTTCCAGGCGTTCGGCAACATCGCCGTTACCCAACCATTCGCGGCTTGGTATTTTTCATACGTCCCGTCGTTCAACAATGGCACTACTTGCGATGCCCACATCGCGAAGTGGGTATCGGGCTTTTCGCTTTGCAGTGAAGAAAAATCCAGTGCGTCGGTCGTCACGTAAAAACTCAAACAGACGCGTCCGGCGATTTTCGTGCCATGACGACGATACCCGAGCATGTTCACGATGCCACTAACTAAAATACGGGTAATCCAAATGTGATTTGCTGATGTAACGATCAGTAGATCGATGTCACTTTCCGGTCGGGCATTATCAATGGCCAAGGTATTGACGACCGCCACCATCCGAATAAACGGCACGAGCTCGAGGTACCGCGCAGTTGAGGCGGCGCGGCGCCAGAGCTTCGTATTCGCGACCATCCGTTCCATGCGCAGGTCAATGATCTGTTCACGGCCGGCGATAAAGAAAAATGCGCCGCGTCGTTCGATCAATTTTCTCTGTTCTAATTCATGAATCCCACGCATCACATCTTCTTTTGACCAGAATTCTTTTACTTTGCTTGGATCGGGGTACAACCACCGCCAAACCTCATCGGCGTTCAAGGGATAATCGAAAGTATCGAAGTAGGTCAGGGTTCTCAGGACAGCGTTGTTTAGGCTTGACATCATGTCATGGTTATGATAGTTTCTGGAGCGATATAGAAGGACTCCG
>CAIJZX010000027.1 GCA_903825245.1 Candidatus Kerfeldbacteria bacterium | reverse complement strand
CTGATATCCGCAATGGCATTCGTCAAGGTTCATTTACTATTTCCCGATGATGTACAACAAAACATTTACCGCGATTGTTATCATCGCCAGTATCGCCCTCGTGGCCGGCATTTTGTTCGGCTACTTCTTCGGACAGCGGCAATAAAGTTATGGTTTTTGCTTGACTGTTTCATGTTTTTGTGGTATACTTCCACCATTAAGCAGTTAATATCACACATATGCCTGACATCGGAAACAATCACCAAGAAGGGTTTAATCCGGAGGATTTTTCGTCTCCAAAAGAAATGCCTGAATCCGTGCAGAGGCGCTTCAAGGCAGTTCCCGAAGATGGTTTTGTCCGTGAAATGGTCCACACTATCGAAAAGTATGAAGGAAAAAATCCGATTAAGCGACTACTAGGTGAATACCGGTACCGTCACGACCTTAATCAAGAAATTGATCGAACACATGAAGAAGCAAAAGCTCTTGACGATGCAGAAGAGGCAAAACATATTAACGACATGTTACGATCGGGAGATACGCGACTCGTCGAAGCGGCAAGAAAAGCCAAACAACTGCGTTCCGCAATCGAGGAAAAGTTGAGGCTCATTGCCGAGCGAAAACAGCAGCTCATCAGCGACATACGTCAAACTGCACAAGAACCGTTTACTGAGGCTTGGAAAGAAATAGGTCACAGTGGGGCGCTCGGACACGATACATGTGGGCAGGATTGTTGTGACTTCTTGTATGGCACAATTGACGGAAAAGCAGTCAACGTTAAGCGTGTTTATAGCAAATACGAGGGGACCGTCGACGGCGTTGAGTTGTCCAATGATACCGCTAGGGCACTGCTAGAGAAGTACCAACCACTCGCTGCGAACGAAAAAAGCCTGAAGGTGCAAATGAGTGATTGGACCCTTGATCGAGATCAACAAATAGCGCAACTGCTTCAGGAGAACGATGTCGCCCGGCAAGAAGCTGCTAGATTGGAAAGCAGTGTTCCTTATGAAACAAGAAGGGAAGAGGGTAATGAGATTGAAAGATCCGATGACCGAATGAAGCACCGTGCACCAATGCAGGAAATCGGCGTCGAAGAATTACTGAAGTAAATTCACCACGAGACGCGCGTCGTACTAGACGCGTGTTTTGTTTTTCAAAAGAAAAAACCAGTCGGATATTTTCCGGCTGGGTGTAGCTACACGAAGAGTTTCGGCGAGATTACGCTTTCGATTCGCCGGCATTTCAGGCACACGAGAAACTCAGTCATCTGGCCGTTTGCTCCGCAGGCGGTGCGGTAGCTTTTCATTCTGCCGCGGCAATTCGGAACCATACACGTCGGTCGCTCATCGAAGATGCTTACTCCGCGATGCAAACACCAGGCAGTAACGAGCCCGATTACAATCAACACAATTCCACCAGCAACAAACACGGTGAACATAGGACAAACCTCCTTCTGGAAAGAGCTTGACCGTATCCTAGCACCCACTGACCTGGCGTCAAGAAAATTGGAGTAAGAAAAAACCCATCGACACAAGTCGTTGGGTTGAAGTTGGACTACTGCTTCGCGAACAAACTGAGCACCGGCAGCACCAGACCAGCGATAAATGCTTCGCCGGCGATGAAGCCAGAGGCCAGCACGGCGTTGAAGCGTTCGTAGTTTTGATCCGCGTTACGGCGCCAGGTCCAGCCGATGAACGATCCGAGGGCAATTGGAATGATCAGCGTCCCCGGAAGAATCAAGGCAAAGCCGAATCCGGAAGCGTTTGGCAACCACGGCGACTTGGTGCGCTCCTTAGCAATCGCCAGGATGACACCAACCACGCCAGCCGCCAACGTCCACGGCAGCGCCCCGGGTGGCAGAGCCGAGAATCCCTTGCTTAGGAGCACAGCCATGTTGGCCAATTTCAGTCCCGTCGGAGCCGCCAGCCCCTCACCGAGACCGAACTTGCTGACCAGCAGCGGATACATGAACGCCACTGCCACTGAACCGATGATCGCGCCCGGAATCGACAGGAGCGTCAGGGTGCGCGGCGTAGCTTTCAGCATCCGACCGGTCTTGAAACACTGCATCATGTTCTCAGACATGACGTTGATAGTTCCGCCCATGCCGGCCGCGACGAGGTTGTGACCAATGTCGCGGGACAGCAAACGGAAGAACGCCTGCAGTGAATTGGCCATCAGGGACACCGGTCCCTGATTGGTCAAGCCGAGCACGCGCACGCCGACGAGAATCAGCGGACCACTCATCACCACCGACAACGCCGTCTGCCACAGCGGCAGATGGAAGAATGCCTGCTGAACAATCGCTAGCAGTACCGTCAATGCCAGCACGCCGCCGAAGACGGTGCTGAGTGCCAGGTCGCGCTCTTCAGTGGCTTCGGCCGGCATCGACAGGTTCTTGAACATCGAGGCGATCTTGCCCCAGCGCATCAGAACCGCAGTCAGTGAATCGGCAACCATAATGATTGTCGCCGGCCACATGAACCACATCATCAGCACCGGGAAGTAGCGTCCGGCCAAATAATTCTTGGCGGCCATGCCACCATGTTGGGCAATCATCAGCGCATCAGCCGGACTGGGTTTGACGCCGGCGTGAACGATGGCCATCACCTGCTGCAGATGAGCAGGCGCGACGGACTGACTGACGATAGACATCGCCGCCATGTTCATGACCGTGTGACCGAAGACAGCGACGACGATCGTGCCCAGCAACATCGACAGACCGACATTGAGACTGATCAGCATGCCGGTTCCGAGCGAAAGCACCGACCACTCCATGCCGATACCGAACTTCGGAATCAGCATCCAGTTGGCCAACTTGCTCAGGCCATCGCGAAGATACGCCACTACAAAGCCGACGAACGTGCCGATACCCAACGCGCTCAGCTGCTGACGCGACGACGGGTCGGTACTATCGAGCACCTTGATCGTCACCGCCGCGGCTTTGCCGTCGGGAAAAACCATTTCGGGATCATCGAGGAAGTACTTCCGGAACAACACCGAAATGAGCACGCCGATGATGCCATTGAGGCTCAACCAGATCACGACCTGCCACGGCTTGATGTGCATGTGGATGTTGGCGCTCTCGTTCATATCGAGATAGCCAAACGCCGCATACACGACACACATGAATGCCATGCCCGCCGCGACCGTGGCCATGGTCTGGATGATGTTGATGCCGAGATAGTTGAGACCGCGAGTTTTCCCGGCGGTCATCTGGAACCACAGCGCGCCGAGCAACGCCGCCAGAATGCTGATGCTGGGACCAAGTCCGAGCTTCAGCACGATGTACGGATAGCTAAAGGCGAGGATGGTCGAGATCAGCAATGATCCGACGACTGCCTGCCACGTCACTTCACGTGGCAAAACGGTAGTGCCGTACGACGTGTTTGCCATAAGCCACTCCTTTGGTTGGAAGGGTTGTCAAGGAACTGCGATGACGGCACTCTACGCCGTTTATAAGAAGTGTCAAGTGAAAAAAACAGGTAAAAGAAAAACCTCGCGAAGTGTGTCCGCGAGGAGTGAAACAAAACTGAATGAGCGAGGGACTTCGACTGCCGAACTAGCGGTAGTCGGACTTGAGCTTGCCCCAGGTCGTGGAGCGCGTGGGCGTCGGCTTGACCGACTGGATCTCCAGCACTGCGCTGTCGAAGGTGCTTGTCTCCAGAGGATAAGCAACATCCTGGAAACAGATCCACCAATCGCCGGCATTCTTGGCGCCGGCGTAGGCGAGAATCATGGGACGCCCATTGCGAGAATCCTGCGAGTAATACACGCCGTTCACGCTCCGGATGTAAAACCCGAATGAATCCTTGTTCACTCCGGCGTAGTTCGTCTGGCCCTGGTAAGTGTTGCTCTCATCGAAGAGAGAGACCGATAGACCGGTCGGCGTAAAGTGCATATCGGCGTGCCAACCACTCACAGCGCTGGACGAGAAAATCGCGTATGTTGTCAGCGTCGGGTCCGACGAGTTGTACACGCCGATTTCGTCCTGAACGCCGTTCTTCAACGCCAAGGTGAAATCGGAATTTGCGATCGGGCCGATCGAATTGGCCGACCAGACCTGGACATCGGCCTGTGCGGCATTGACGTCGAACGTCTCACCGATGCCGGTGAAGTAGCCCTGCAACGAGGCGCTGTTGAACACCACCTGCGGCGAACGGAGCGTGTAGGCCGTGGCCGGCACAGTCAGAACCGCCAACAGAGTAGCCGCGAACGTCATAACCAATGTGTTCTTCATGTGCGACCTCCCGAGAGAGTGAAACTGCCCAACACAATGTTAAGGTGCTCATCAAAAAGTGGGGGTACTTTTTGAGCTGAACAAAGTAGCACGAATACCGTGTTTTGTCAATCCCTGCGGCTTGTGAGAACCAATAAAACACGATAGTATACTGAGTGTATGGAGACACAAAATAAATCATTTCCTAAACACTTTTTCTGGGGTGCTGCGACAAGCGCCCACCAAGTCGAAGGCAATAATCACAACGATTGGACCGAGTGGGAAAAACTCGGCCGCGTCGCTCATGGCGAACACTCGGGACTCGCGTCTGGACACTACGACCGCTACCGCGAGGATTTTGCCATAGCCAAAGAACTCGGCCACACCATGCATCGATTGTCGATTGAGTGGAGCCGGATCGAACCGCGGCCAGGGATTTTTGACCAACAAGCAATCGCCCACTATCGCGATGTCTTGCTGGAATTGCGACGGCTCGGCATCGAACCGATGGTCACGCTGTGGCACTTCACCAATCCGATTTGGGTACAACAACTCGGCGGTTGGACAAACAAACAAACGATCGATCTCTACGGCCGGTATGTTTCGACGATCGTCCGCGAACTCGGAGATTTAGTCACCTACTGGATCACCGTCAACGAGCCAACGGTTTATTCGAGTTCATCATACCTCTTCAGCTATTGGCCGCCGGAGCGAAAAAATCCGATAACCGCCTGGAGCGTTATCCGGAATTTCGTTGCCGCCCACCGGCTTGGTTACCAGATTATTCACCGCCACAATCCGAACGCCAAGGTCGGCGTGGCCAATAATCTCAATCACTTCATTCCCGCCCGGCGCAATAATTATCTCGACCGCACGTTAGCGACGTTTAGTCGATACTGGCACAATCAGTGGTGGCTCGACCAAACGTATTTAACCCAGGATTTTATCGGCCTGAATTATTACTTCTACCACCCGCTCCGGTTTAAAATCAGCGGCTTGCAAAATCTCCTGCGGCCGGAACCGCAAGACCGCGCACCGATGAGTGATCTGGGCTGGGAAATTCATCCGCACGGATTGGGAGAGCTGTTTGATTTTCTCAAAAAATACGATCGGCCGATTATTGTTACCGAAAACGGTTTGGCTGATGCGGCCGATCAATTCCGTGCCGCCTTCATCCGCGACCATGTCGCCGAAATCGAAAAAGCATTGCAACGCGGCGTTCGCATTCAAGGATACCTGCATTGGTCGTTGATTGATAATTTCGAATGGCGGGAAGGATTTGCGCCGCGATTCGGATTAATCGCCATCGATTACGCCACACTCCAGCGCACCATCCGTCCAAGCGCCTATACGTACCGCGACATTATCCGCCAGCGCTCGGCTTGACCCCGACCACAAAGACGCGTAGTGTTGACCCATACGCTTTTTTCGTTCTTTCTGGAGGTGCTCATGGCCATCAATCAGTCCCAGCACGAAACTGGCACTGAGTTTCGACCGGCAATCCTCGGCCTCATGGAACAACTGCTCCATCACCTGTGCTTCCTCTGGTGGCGATTGACCCGTCAGATGTTCCGTGACCGACGCACAGAACCAAGCTCCATCATCCCTACGAAATAACCGTAGGGATTTTTCTATTGCGCGCTAAGATTGGATACGGCTGCGGGAGCGAGGGTGTCCACGACCGCGCTAGTGCCGCACACCTGGATGAGCGCCGGTTCGCTGAGCACCGTTTTACAATAGTGGGCATCGGTGCAACGTCGTGATTGTTGACCATTGAGACAGGCGCTCCAGGCACCACATGACCACAGCGGAGTACAATCACTCGGGGACGGAGTGCCATAGGTAAACGCTCCAATATCTCCACCACTCACACCGGCATCGCGCGCCGGCGATGTTGCCTGAAGAGTAAAATCACCTTGTGATGGGTTCGTAAATAGTGGATTCGCTTCGATCGATTGGTCGTCTTGACCGCTGGCGCTTTTCCATCCTTCAAGGTCGCCATACGACCCAAACCTTACCACCCCCGCACGATTTTGATACAAGTTATTACTTCCGACAAAGCGCGTACTGTCCCAACCGTCGTAAATGTAGATAACGTTGCCGCTATAACTAAAAATATTGTTAGTGAAAATATCAGCCGGCGGGCCGTGCTGATAGTCGCCTTTGAGGAAAAAACTATAACTACCGCTCCCGGCATTATAAAACGTATTGTGATCCCAACTATTCCCGAATAGTCCGCCATAATATCCGGTAATATAGGCGCTGTTGGCAAAAAACGTATTATTGGTGAACGTGTTTTCGGTGCCCATCCCAGACAGATAAAAAACATTATCCGCATCTGATCGAAAATCGTTAGCGTGAAACGCGTTATTCGACGGCCAGGTTTTATCCGCGCCCCCAGCAACCATCAACAGTGCCGGGTGATCGTTCGTCCAAAATACATTATTCTCGTAGGTGCCGTTATCCGCCTCATCGAAGAGCGACAACCCAATCGTGGTACCGGTTGAACGAATGACGTTGTTCGTAAATATCGTGTGCGTTGCGCAGTGGATGTTCGTGGCCGCCGTGGACGTAGTCGGCGAATCATTGCGCGCGTCGGTAAATGTGTTTCCGGAAATAATAGTATCAAGTTTGGGACAAGGATGTGTGTCACCACCAACCACATCGAGAAGATACGGAACGCTCGTCGATCCGCCGGTAACTGTGTTACTCAATATAGCTGTACGATATGGCGTCCAGATGCCGTTGTTGTTGTTAACTTGAATACCACCCGCGCCGACGGTATTGCCGCTGATAGTAATGTCGTCGCCACCCACCGAGGCAATGCTACCGACAATTGAGTTCTGCACAACGCTATGGTTAATATTATCGCCGTAGATCCGAATGCCGGCGGTTGAGACAACGTTCGTTATGGTCACATTACTCGGCGCACCAGAACCAACGTCTGCCTCCTCCACAGCCGCGCTTCCGTCCGTAACCGTTATTGTTTTTCCGTTACCATCAAACAACAGCGACGTCACGGAACTATTGCGAATGGGAAAACAGGGACCACTAGCGCTCGTCACCGCGTTCAGCAATCGATAACTGCCATTCGTCGTGATCGCTCGACAACTCGTCAGGTCGGTCACCACTAAGGCTCGGGCAGTATCGTTGTGCGTCCCGACTAAGACAATGCTGACAATGATTGCCAGTCCGCCTGCTCGAAGAAAAAGATGTCGCATGTTCACACAGACAGTATATACTACACCGCAAACCTCAGCTACTTTGCTTTGAGGTCGCTGACGGCCGATGGCTGTGTTGAGTCTTGCAGGGTGCACCCCTGACTCAACACCGGTTGATTAACGAAGGTGCCACAGTGGTGATTATCGGTGCAGGTTCGTGATTGGGTGCGTGAGGTTTTATCACAGCCAGACCAGTCACTGCACGGAATCGTCGTCCAGTCTTCTACGCACGCGACAGTATTGTTGACGGTTACCGTGATGGTTGACGCTGTGGTTGTGTGTCCAGCCGCATCACGCGCCACTGCTGTTAGTGTGTGCGAGGCATTGGTTGCGGTGGTGGTGTTCCAGCTTGTGCTATATGGCACCACTGTATCTTCACTGCCCAGATTTGTGCCATCAAGCTTGAATTGAACGCCGACGACGCCAACGTTATCACTGGCGGTGGCGGTGGCGGATACGGTTCCAGAAACGGTAGTGTTATTTGTCGGGGCAGTAATACTTACCGTCGGTGCTGTGCCGTCACAACTTTGGGTCAGTGCTGGTTGATTTGTTGGTGGTTGGCAGGTATTAGCATCGTGACAGGTTCTAGTTTGGGTATTATTACTTTGGCATGTTTGCCACGGATCGCACGTCCAGGCACTCGTGCAACTACTGGTTTGCCAGGCACCGATATTCGTACCGTCGCTGGCGGTGTTGAGTGCCGGTGATCCGGCTTGGAGAGAGAAGTCACCATTCGTAGCATCCGTAATTTTTGGATCCATATTGATCGAGCCAGCATCGCTTCCGGTTGTCGTCCGCCATTGCGCTAGTGTTCCAAAAGAACCGAAAGACAAGGCGCCGGCGCGGTTGTAAAATAAATTATGGTTACCAGAATACCGCGACGCTAGCCATTTATCATATCCGAATACCGACGCACCAGAATAATTAAAGATATTATTCGTATAGGTATCGCTTGGTGGACCAGCGGTGGTATCGCCGGTGAGGTTCTGTAGTATTCCGCTTCCGAAAGCATAGAACGTATTATGGTTGTAGGTGTTTCCACCGGTACTTCCAACGTGTCCCAGTAACCAATAATTCTTCGAGATGAACGTGTTATAGCTAAATATATTCCCGCTGCCGATGCCTAAACCATAATACAGATAGCCGTTGTCTGGATCGGTGGGAGTGGTGTCGTTTGTCTGGAAGACATTGTTACGAAACGTGTTTCGAGAGGGGTAGGTTTTATCTGGATTCCCAGCCGCGATCCAGAGAGCCGGACGACTGTTTGTAACAAATGTATTATTCTCATACGTGCCATCATCGGATTCATCGCGCAGGTAGAGACCCAGCGTAGATCCGGTGGAATGAATGGTGTTGTTTGTAAATGTCGTGTGCGTTGCGCAACGAACTCGCACCGCCGCCGTAGCCTCGGGTGGCGGATCGTTTCTGGTGTCAGTAATCGTATTACCGGTTATAATTGTATCCAGTTCCGGGCACGGATGCACTTGTCCACCAACAACTTCAACAAGCACTTTGACGTCTGTTGAGCCCCCAGCAACTGTATTGCCAGTAATGATTGCGCGGAACGCCGTCCATTCACGATCGTCGTCACTAACAAGAATGCCACCTTCACCGACGGTATTGTTGTGAATGATCACGTCATCAGAACCATAATCCGCAATCCCGCCAACCTGTAAATTTTGGAAAGTCACGTGGTTGATGTTTTCACCAAACGCACGGACGCCACCGCTCGAGACAACATTACTTACCGTAACGTTCGAAAATCCATTTTGATCATTTGAAAAATCCGCTACCTCCAGAGCCTCCCCGGTGGATGAGGTAATCGTCTTTCCGTTTCCGTCAAACGTAACATTTCCCGCCCGGATGGAGAAACAATATCCGATGCTTGGGGTGTTAGTATTAATAGTAGAAGGATCTGAAACATCTTTCGCTAAACGGTAACTCCCGCTAGTGGTGATGTGCTGGCATTCCGTGAGATCAATCACGGATTGCGCCGATACCCGGCGATGAAAAAAAATGGTTGTTATTACCAGTCCGCCTGCTAGAAGAAAAAGAAATCGCTTGTTCATATAGACAGTACATACTACACTGCAAACCTCAGCTACTTCGCTTGTAGGTTACCCACAGCCGACGGCGCTGTTGAATCTTGCGCGGTACACCCCTGACTCAACACTGGTTGATTGACGAAGGTGCCGCAGTGGTGATTATCGGTGCAGGTTCGTGATTGGGTGTGTGAGATTTTGTCGCAACCAGACCAGCCGCTACAGGGAATCGTCATCCAGTCTTCTACGCACGCGACAACATTATTGACCGTTACGGTAACGGTGATTGCTGTCGTTGTTTGTCCGGCCGCATCTCGCGCCACCGCCGTTAGTGTGTGCGAGGCATTGGTCGTAGTCGTCGTATTCCAGCTCGTACTATATGGCGCCACGGTGTCTTCGCTACCTAGGTTTGTGCCATCGAGTGTAAACTGGACGCCAACCACGCCAATATTATCGCTGGCGGTCGCAGTGACGGATACGGTTTCAGAGACCGTAGCGGCGTTGGCTGGAGCAGTGATGCTCACCGTCGGTGCTGTACCATCACAACTTTGGGTCAGTGCTGGTTGATTGGTTGGTGGTTGGCAGGTATTAGCATCGTGACAGGTTCTGGTTTGAGTATTATTGCTTTGGCATGTTTGCCAGGCATCACATGTCCAGGCGCTCGTGCAGCTGCTTGTTTGCCAAGCGCCGATATTCGTCCCGTCGCTTGCGGCGTTCAGTGCCGGTGATCCGGCTTGGAGAGAGAAGTCGCCATTCGCCGCATTGGTGAATTGCGGATTCGCTTCGATTGAAGCCGCGTCCTGACCGTTATTTGTTTTCCAGGCAGACAAAGACGCACCGCGGTCTCCAAACGCGACGACGCCCGCTCGATTCTGAAACAGATTATGGTTACCAATATACGGTGACCCCACCCAACCGTCATAATCGAAAAGCGACGTTCCTGTATAGCTAAAAATATTATTGGTCCAGCTATCTGGTGGCGAAGCGTTACGATAGCTCAACTGCACGTATGATCCCGTGCTCGAGACATAAAATGTATTATGGTCAAAGGTTGATCCAAACGCTCCACTGATGAATGCTAACCCGCCGGAAGCACCCCAAAAATAATTCTGCGTCCAGATATTTCCCTGACTAAGACACTGAAAATAGGTGGTGGATACGTTATCAGACCGAAAGATATTATTTCGAAAGACATTCCTTGCCGGACACGTCTTATCACCATTACCACTCGATATGCGGTGCGTTTCATTGTCGTGCGACCAAATAGTATTGTTCTCATATACGCCGTCATCTGACTCATCACGCATGTAGAGTCCAATGGTCGTCCCCGTCGAATGAATGGTGTTGCCAGTGAATGTCGTATGCGTGGCACAACGAATGCGGACCGCAGCGTTTGCCTCCTGCGGCACATCATTTCGTGTGTCGGTAATCGTATTGTTTGTCACCACCGCATCTAAACGAGGACAAGGATGTATATTATCCCCCCAGATCTCCATCAATACTTTAACATTAGTCGCCCCACCAGTAATCGTGTTGCCGGTGATTATAGGACGAAATGGGTTCCAACCGATCGTATCACTATCGTTTACTTGTATGCCGCCCTCACCAACGGTATTGTTACTCATCGTGACATCGTCGCTTCCCAACACATTGATTGCTGAAACTGTGAGATGGTCGAAGAGTACGTGATTCACGCCGTTGCCGTATGTCCGAACATCAGCGTTAGAAGAAAAATTACTGACGGAAATATCGTGCCAATTACTATATACCCAATTACTATCCGGCAAATCACGAACATCAAGCGCCATTGAGGTCCAATTTTTATTCGTGATGGTGATCGACTTATTGTTCCCATTCAGCGTAACGTTATTTGCTTTTATAATAAGACAGGCACCGTCCGTCGGATCGGTGACTGAAATATTGTTTGCGATGCGATATGATCCAGAGCTCGTAATGTCTTGACACCCGGTAATGTCCACCACCGATTGAGCCGATACCGTGTTGTTCCTACTTGCGGTTACTGAAAAAGCAAAAAACAACCCTAAACCGGCGACACCCATCCTCCATAGAGGATTCTTAACAATAAGCTCCATATATATGTGTATTATAACACATTTTTTAATAATTATGCAATATGTTTTTCTCTCCCCATCTTGTCCCCGTCATTCCCTTGACGTTATCTCGGAATTCATGTACCCTACGTCCTGCCCACCAATGGGCAAAATAACTTCAACATTTACCTCAAATTGATGCAGAACAGTCTTAGAAAGGAGATCGTCGTCGGCTCATAGGGCCTGTCGTTACTGCCCTGCGTTTCCGGAGCCGCCGATCGGGCGGTTTTTCAGTCTCATTTGCACCTTACAAAAAATCAGAAGCACGAAGCGGATAGATAATCCTGAGCCTGTCGAAGGGTTGTCTCACCACTTTGTTCTTCACACCTATATCGGGGGTCTCGCGCGCATCCATACGTGCCCGACTCGAGCGCGTCAAGGCATCAGGCACATCCTGATGAAACGCCACGGGATCCCCACCATTGTCCTGCTATCCCAAAACTGCACGCTCGGTCTGGGGCGCAGGAAAAAAGCTCCGGTGCGGAGCGTTCGTATGTCGCGGGCAATAGCTGTAACCGGCCCATCGTGCTTCATACGACTACGGCGCTCCCTCCGGAGTACTACATTCCCGCGCCGAGTGTGCACATGGGCCTCCGTGGAACCCTAGCCAGTACCACAAACCATGTGCCCTCGACGCGGGCTACCAACTGTACTTTCAATTTCATTGACTCCACTATCAAGGCGTACGACCTCGAATTCGTACCTCTCCTAGTGATGTTAATCTCGCAAATTGACAACCGAATAAAGGTAACGCATCAAATCGAAATTAGAACCGATCAACAATATGACGTTGATGGTTCTGGTTACAGACACTCGAAACTGTAATTTTGCCCTTAAAAGCAAAGTTATATCTCGACAATATATGAGAACAAGAAGGGCGTATGGTGAATGCCTTGACACCAATGAGCGATGAAGGACGTCGGAGCCTGCGAAAAGCCTCGGGGAGGTGGCAACCAACCTGTGATCCGGGGATGTCCGAATGGGGTAACCCACTATGGCAGAAATTCCATAGTACCCATGCTTGAATATATAGAGCATGTGGAGTGCACCGAGCGAACTGAAACATCTTAGTAGCTCGAGGAACAGAAAAAAAGTCCGTCACCCGCAAGGGTGACAATATTCCCTGAGTAGTGGCGAGCGAAACGGGAACAGTCTAAACTTACATTGTTTCTTCCGCAAGGGAGAAAGGTTCACAAGACCGTATATATAGTGAGGGTTGCGAGATCGTAACGTCTAGAGCTTGTGATTCTAGGAGTAGAGCGCATGTTGAATTATTATCCGTACCCCTCCCCGCTCCTCCCCTCATTCGAGGGGAGGTGACGGTGGGGTCGTCGGATAGTGGTTTGACCAGTCCATAGTCGAAGCGGTCTGGAAAGACCTGCCACAGACGGTGATAGCCCGGTAGACGAAATGGACCCTCAAAAGCTTTACTGGTTACTTTCCTCAAGTACCACGGGACTCGTGAAATCCTGTGAGAAGCCGGGAGGACTAGCCTCCCAAGACTAAATATCATTGGTGATCGATAGTGAACAAGTACCGTGAGGGAAAGGTGAAAAGTACCCCGGTGAGGGGAATGAAATAGTATCTGAAACCATACGCTTACAAGCAGTCGCGGCTCGAAAGAGTTGCGGCGTGCCTATTGAAGAATGAACCTACGAGTTGTTGTGTCCCACGTAGACTAAGGTCGTCTTAGACCGGAGTCGTAGTGAAAGCGAGCCTTCAGTGGCGCTTGCTCTTGTGTGAGTTTGGCGGTGTCGAAAGACGTCGTCACACTCACGCCTGAGCCCGTGGGCCAGAACAGACCCGAAGCCGGGTGAGCTACCCTTGACCAGGATGAAGCGGCAGTAAAATGCCGTGGAGGTCCGAACCCGTGAGTCGTGCAACGCTCTGGGATGAGTTGAGGGTAGAGGAGAAATTCCAATCGAACTCGGCGATAGCTGGTTCTCCGCGAAATAGTTTTTGGACTAGCGTCATATGTTTCTCCATGGTGGTAGAGCACTGAATGGGACTGCGTGTCGCAAGACTAGCAATTCCAACCAAACTCCGAATGCCGTGGAATTAAGTATGGCAGTCAGTCCGTGGGGGCTAAGCTCCACCGGACGTGAGGGGAAGAACCCAGACCTCCAGCTAAGGTCCCTAAATCGATGCTCAGTGTTAAAGGCAGTCTCGCGACTCAAACAACCAGGAGGTTGGCTTAGAAGCAGCCATCCTTTAAAGAAAGCGTAACAGCTCACTGGTCAAGTCGCAGGGCGCCGAAAATGTATCGGGGCTCAAGCATCGTACCGAAGCTGAGGATTTGTGAGTCAGCGATGACTCATGAGTGGTAGCGGAGCGTTCCGTATGCGCAGAAGCGACAGAGGCGACTCATCGTGGAGCGTACGGACGTGAGAATGTAGGTATAAGTAGCACAACAGCGGGTGAGAACCCCGCTCGCCGTAAATCCAAGGTTTCCTGGGCAACGCAGATCGACCCAGGGTGAGTCGGGCCTAAGGTGAGGCCGAAAGGCGTAGCTGATGGACAGCAGGTTAATATTCCTGCACGACGACATGATTATCCTTGAAGTGACGCATGCTCGGATTCTACTGGTTCTTTGGTTATGAACCAGCCGCAAGGCGCAGGTAAACCCGCAAGGGCGAACCAATGTAGGAAAAGAGTGGGCCGAGAAAAGCTTCAAGTTCACGTCATGGCGTCCCCGTACCGTAAACCGACACAGGTGGATGGGCAGCAAATCTGCCAAGGCGTACGAGAGAACCCTCGTTTAGGAACTCGGCAAAACAGTGGCCGTACCTTCGGTACATGGCCTGCCCATCGCAAGATGGGCTGCAATAAATGACGTCAACCGACTGTTTACCAAAAACTTAGGTCCCTGCGAAAGCGCAAGCTGATGTATAGGGGCTGATGCCTGGCCAGTGTCAGAACGTTAAAGGGAGAGGTGAAAGCCTTGATCTGAAGCGCTGATGAACGCCGGCGGTAACTATAACCGTCCTAAGGTTTGCCACATGACACATGTCGTGTGGCGAAGGACTAGAGACGGTTGTAGCAAGTCAGAGGTTGATATAGAGAGTGCAGTAAGGAATAGTAACTGCCTCGTATCACAGTAATGTGATGATGGTCCTCAAAAATAATACTCGGCTATATCGGTGAAACCGCTGAACAGCGTCAACACCGAGGGAAGTCGATCGAAACTGAGAGAAGGAGGGGGTGAGGCAGTCCTGTGAATTTTTCCAGAGACGCCACTGACGCCCGCAACGTCGGTTATAGCTCGTGTTACCAGCACGACTGTACGGACAAAACATCGTCCCACCCCTCCGCTCTTTCCGGAGAACCAAAATATCGGTTCTCCCCTTCTCCCAGTTTCGATCTGACCCCGTAGAGACTACACGCCAAGCACCCTCAATAGAAATATCGGGTGAAGATATAGTCCAATTGTACACTCCCCCAAGCGGCGCACAGCGATAGCCAGCGCCGCACAAAGCAAAGACGGGTCGAGCACGCAGGCGCGAAGCGAAATTTACTTTCGCTGCAGCGACCAGTGGCGACACAAGAAAGGGAAAGAGTGGCGTGGGACGAGAAAACCGTAGGTTGTCTCGCCCAGCACAATGAGCGAAATTCCTTGTCGGGTAAGTTCCGACCTGCACGAATGGCATAACGAGTTGACGACTCTCTCAACGAGGGACTCGGCGAAATTACAAGACGAGTAAAGATGCTCGTTACCCACAGTTAGACGAAAAGACCCCGTGAAGCTTTACTATAACTTGGCATTGCCTTCACGATCCGTGTACTGAGCATAGGTGGGAGACTTCGAAGTTCCGGTTCTGGCCGGGATGGAGTCGCAATATGAGATACCACCTTCATGGATTGTGAATGCTAACCCCGTACCGTTATCCGGTATAGGGGACAGTGTCTGGTGGGTAGTTTAACTGGGGCGGTTGCCTCCTAAAATGTAACGGAGGCGTTTACAAAGGTCAGCTAGGTTGGAATGGAAACCCAACCGGTAGGGCAAACCCATATGCTGGCTTGACTGCAAGACCTACAAGTCGAGCAGGGACGAAAGTCGAAGTTAGTGATCCGACGATCGCACATAGGCGCGTCGAAGCTCAACGGACAAAAGTTACTCCGGGGATAACAGGCTGATCTCCTCCAAGAGTCCACATCGACGAGGAGGTTTGGCACCTTAACACATTGGGGTGCAATGGAAGTGATTCCATTCCAAAGAAATATCGGCTTATAACGGTGAACCCCTACCCTATTCAGTGGTATAGAGAATAGGCGGGCAATACCGTGGGAAGTTTACATAGTAATATGTATAACCCCGTAACGACTGATTCGAAAGAAGAGACTTTCTCTGCACAAGAAGTTACTGATGAGAAGGTAATACGCCGAGTCCTGTCATTAACACTCACGTCATGCTCTGAGTTTATCGAAGAGCTACAACGGAGGACAGGAAAAAGATATAGTCTACGCCATACGAAAATATGGATCAAAGTACGATGTCGGCTCATCGCATCCTGGGACTGGAGAAGGCCCCAAGGGTTTGGCTGTTCGCCAATTAAAGCGGTACGTGAGCTGGGTTCAGAACGTCGTGAGACAGTTCGGTCTCCTATCTACTGTGGGCGTCGAAATCTGAGAAGACTCTTTCCTAGTACGAGAGGACCGGAAAGAATAAACCTCTTGTGTACGGGCTGTTCCACCAGGAGCATCGCCCGGTAGCAACGTTTAGTATGGATAAACGCTGAAAGCATCTAAGCGTGAAGCCGACTTCAAGATGAGATTTCATTATCAGACTCCAGGGAGATAACCTGGTCGATAGGCGGCAGGTGGAAGTGCAGTAATGCATGTAGCCGAGCCGTACTAATCAGTCGAGTTCTGATATGTTGTTTGGGAACGAGTGTACTGGACCAGAACCACCAGCGCCAAAGACCGGTAAACGGCTTGCGCGAACTGGCGAATTGTGCTACCTTGATATTACGTATGTCGCGTTTTATTGCTTCACCGAAGCTTCGGTTGGTTATGATGCTGATGATGATTACCGCATTTGTGGGAATCATTTTCTGGCTCTCACCGGCCACCAGCGCGGTCATGAAATAGTCAGTTTCGCTTCAGAGAAGGGTCATATCGTCTCCGTGATTCGAGCGGCGGGGTCACACCTGTTCCCATCCCGAACACAGTCGTTAAGCCCGTTAGCGCCGATGATACTCCGATGCATGTCGGGGGGAAAGTAGGCCGTCGCGGGGACAATGTTACTCTTCTAAAGACACCACCATCACGGTGGCGTTTTTATTTTCTGTACTACCGCACAGGTAGCGACGGCCTACTTTCCGAAGGGTCGAGACCGCGACCGCACCAGCGGTCAGAGAGCAAACTGCTTTGCTCTCGGCGGTCGAAGACGGATAATTCGTTGCACCGCAGCAACGCGAGGAGCCGAATTATCCAGTGTAGGCCGCGGGGACAATGTTACTCTTCCAAAGTCTGTCCGAAAGGACAGTTTTTGTTTTTACAAAAAAGCGTTAGCCTACTTTCGGGCAGGAATTAGGGTGGTTAAAGCGTCTATGTTAAACTGTTATCATATGGAGTCGAACAACGCACAACAGAAAAAAAGTACAAATATTGGGATAATCCCGGCAACAATAATTTTTTTGGTTTTTCTGCTTGCGCCACTGTTTGCAGATTCCTGGGCGGTGTTTGTTTATGAGCCAATAGGTATCGTTTTGGGCCTTGGTATGATTGTGGTAATGCACAACATTGGCCACTCCATATCGATAGATCCTGACCCACGGCGACGCATTCAACGTCTTCGCTCATTACGAATAGTTACAACCATCTTCTTCGTTCTTTTAGTGCTTATCCTTGGAGTTCTTACATATCGTGCAATCCATAGTCTGCAAATTTCCACCAAAGAACGTAATCAACAGCAAGTACAATTTAATGAGACGAAGGATAGGGCAACTACATACCCGAATGGCGTAACGGATTGTAATATATTAAACACCCCGGCAATATCTGGGGATTGGAAAACATGCGTTCATAAAGTTTTTTTATCGTCCCAACAAACTGCTTTGGAATTAAATACTTGCCTGACTGACAATATGGTAGGTGCCTCGGTGTATCAAGAGAATGTGTCACAGCGACAATTCTGTATGTCAGAAGCTACGTCGGCCTGTCAAAAAATAATCGATCCCCAAGCACACGATGAATGCCTTTGGTCAATCATAACAAACGCAGCAGACAATCGTTTTTCAAGCTTATACATAGTAAAAAGAGATCCTGCCTTCGCACACAGTTTTTGCAATCAATTTTCTACATCAGATTTTAAAGCACTTTGTAATTTTTAACTACTATAGAAAGGACAGCGTTCGCGAGAAACAAGTAACTGGCGGGGATCATGTTTCTCTTCCAAAATCTGTTCGCAAGAGCAGTCTTTTTTATCACGAGTTACTAGTCTACTTTCAGGCAGAAACCAATTGGTCGTGATCGGTGGAATACAGTGGGCAATCCCACCTCTCTTGACATGTGAGTCTTGAAGCACTAACGTAATGGTATTCATTAAAAGTGCTTCTATGACACCATTTGGACCTGAACAAGGAATCGATCCCCGAGAACTGGGAATTGAAGCCCAAGAGCCAGTTGCTGAAACCCTAGACACAAAACATTTCATGATTACTTTTGCAGCTACGGATGAAGACCGTAAAATTTTTGATGTGCACAAGGATTTTTTTAGGCAATTTTATCCTCGCAACGATGGTAAGGGCGGAATAATTGTTGAGGGCGATGCTGATTCCACCAAACGAAGACATTTACGGAGATATACCGAAGAATACCCAAGCCTTAGTGGGCGCCTGAAGATTGAGGAGTAATGAAAACAACGCGGTTCATCCGCGGCAACCCAGGGACGAGTAGCGGTGGGTCTGCCTGCCGGTAGGCAGGGACAATGTGTCTCTTCTCAAAGCACCACCCACCAGGCGGTTTTTTCATCCCCGGCTATTTACTGTATACTATTGCAGCTACCTAAACACCACCTCACATGATCGTCCGCACAACCATTCTCAAGTTCACTACCACCGGAGCTCCTGATTTTATTGACCTTACGGACGAAACGGAAAAAGCGGTGAAAAGCAGCGGGATTCAAAACGGCACCGTCTTGGTCTATTCGAAGCACACCACGGCGGCTATCAGAATCAATGAAAGCGAAGCCGGTATTAAACACGATTTTCGTGAACATGTGAAAAAGATCTATCCGCCGTTCGAATACTATCGTCACAATGATATGGGCGTGCGAACCGAGAACCTCGACTGCGACGACAATCGCTGCGACAAGAACGGCCATAGTCACCTCAATCATTTCTTTCTCGGCACATCGGAAACCATTCCGATCGTCGAGGGGAAAATGGCGCTCGGCCGATGGCAGCGTGTCTTTTTAATCGAGTTATGCAGTCCGCGGAAGCGCGAAGTAGTACTCCAAGTTCTTGGTGTTTAATATGTAGACCCAGGACGAGCTGGTAGCGGGGATCACAAAACCTTCATGGACGTCTATCTGAAAAAATATTTTTTTGTTCAATAATTTGCACTCTCGATTACATCGCGCTATCCTAAGTTGACTGATACACTATTTCAATTTTATGGGTCGATTCGAAGAACTGCAAAAACCTTGGACGCAAGACATAGCAGATTGGGAGGCCGGAAAAGAAGTAGACTATAATCATTTACGATACCGCTTTGCGGAGGCGCAAGCCGCGCTGGATGATTTTAAGGAAGAGGGTGAGGAGTTCGGAGCATATTTCGCTGAAGGAGCGAGGGGTGGCGTAGTGAAAGAGGCGGCTGGTGAGGCGAACCGATTAAATAACACGTTTGACTCGAAAAAGGACGACGCCGTCAGAAAAATGCAGGAGCTCATTCGATACGAACAAGAACATTCAACTGAACCAGGCAATCAAGATCCAAACGATCGACAACACGTAAAACTCTTAGCCAGGGCTGGCAAGGCGGTTGAAAATTTCCGCACATTCCGGCAGAAGAAAGTAAACGCTCCGAAAGAACTGACGTTCGAAAATGTTTGGATGGAGCTGGTCAACGAACTTGAGAGTAAAAAAGTCGCATAGGTTTGACCTCAATACTTTCATAACACAAACCAACCGCCAAATACCAAGGTTTTTTGTATTTACATAACCGGCACATCATGATAGTTTGAGGGCATGATTCTCTATCACGGCTCACCGCACAAGCTTGAAACACTTCGCGCCCGGCAAGCTACTGCTGGCGAAGGCATAAACGTCCCCGAAGGCGAGTTGCTCAATGCAATATATTTGACGCCTGACCGCGGCTTCGCCATCGCCATGGCCGCTCGACCAGAGGGCATGACTAATATGGACGATACCACAAGAACAATTGAGTTCGAACACCCGGAAATGTTCGACCCCGAAAAAGAAATTTATCTGTACGCGATAGACACCAACAACTTACCCGAAGGAAGCCTTCATGAGATTGATGAGCGCCAGATTGCCATTATCGATGTGCCGGAAATAAAACCAACTTCAACTGAGGTGCTACCCGCCAGCGCGGTTGAGCAATATTATGAGTTAAGGAATTGGAAAAAGGCAGAGACCCAAGAACCAAAACCAGAAGAGCGGCGCCGATCCTGGTAGAGTAAGATTTTACTCTTCAAATTTTAAATCAATCCGCCTAATCAGGCGGTTGTTTTGCCTATCGGGAGACTCTCGGGTATACTAATCACATGGGCAACGAACGAGGGTTACCGCCACCAGAAGCGGCTGAACGAATTACCAATAATGCCGGAGAGAACATCGCCGAATTGCGGGCTCAGCTTGGCGAACCGAATGTACCAAACGTCAATCCGCGTGACCAAGTATTGAAGTTGTATGATCGAATTACGATCCGCCGCACATCAGGAGAAGTGGAAGACGACTGGCACTATATGGGACTGCGGCACGATGGTCGAATGATCCTGAGCGGAAAAATTGTTCCGGGCGGAAAACCGCTGTACCACCAAGATTATTTTTCCCAAGTGGCGAAATGGAATAACCTCGAGATTCCGGCGACCAAAAGTTCCGAATAGCAAAAAATTTCTTGCCAGCAAACAGCGATTGCTTCGTTTTTCTGTTTACGCCGCCCGCTGGATATCTTCGGTTACTTCGGGTAACTCAATCTGGTGAAACTTTCCGTCCTCACCACTTTGAAGGATGTGGTAGAGGCCGTCAAAACCGAGGGCCACTTTCATGTCGCCAAAATCAAATGTATGGTCGCCGCCGGATTGTAGAGCTCTCTTAACCAACTCCAAGCTTTTCTCATCCTTCACGCGTGTTTTGAGAAACGCTAAAATCTTTCGATTATTTTCGGCGTCTATTTCCAGGTGCTCCTCCATGACTTCTTGTTGTTCGTGCAGATGATCTTCCATGAGGCTCATGGTGCTATTGTACTCTCGTGCTGTATTTTTTTCAAACTGCTATGCCCAGCCACGCTTCCGATAATAAATGAGTATATGTACATCAAGATAGAAGGGGTTCGACCTAAATATTTGACTTACATTGCTATCCGAAGTGGAGCTGGGTATACTTTGTACATGACTGTCGCACGGACTCGTTATTCCTTCTTCACCCAACAACTACTTCGTCATTTGAACACCCCGGTAAAAGTACAGCGGTGGCTGACGTCGCTTAACTATAATACAGAACAAACAATGTACGGTTTGCCGATGGTGGTTCGTCGCGGCCGCGCACATTGTCTCGAGGGAAGTCTGAGCGCGGCCGCGATATTAGAACACCACGGTTACCCGCCGCTCATTCTCGATCTTGAATCAACCGATCTTCTTGATCACACGTTGTTTGTTTTTCAGCGACACGGCAAGTGGGGTGCGGTCGGCAAGTCGCGGGACATCGGACTTGATGGAAGAAAACCAGTATTCAAAACTATTGATACTCTGGCAAAAAGTTATGTTATTCCATACATTGATGCGAAGGCTCACATCACGTCATTTGGCGTGCTGGATTTGCGAACGCTCAAGAATCGATCGTGGCGAACATCAACAAGAAATGTCTGGTACATTGAAGAAAAACTGCGGAACATCAAACACACAAAAATTATTACGCCAAAAACCGTTGTGGCGTTATGGAGAAAACGTTTTATTGACTTCAAAAAACTGTACCCAAAAAAGCAGCCGGATTATTTTCCGCATCGGGAAAACTGGATATAGAAAAAATGGGAATTGCGTTAGCAATCCCCATGAATCAACCGCCGGGAGGGCCAGACCCGCGTCCATTGCCCTTAGATGACGTCGTAGTCCTTGTTCGTGATCCCTTCGCTGTCGCCCAGGCGATGGGAAGCCGCGATCGTCACGATAGCTTCGAAAGAACTACCCTTGTTCCGGTGCATACACCCTCCGATTGACGGGGCGCTCGCGCCCCTTGCAAAGCGTCCCTATGTCATTTCCAGGGACAGAAAGAGTATATACCTACGATAAAAACTTGCAATATATGTTCTGCTTTGTTGGCCTCTGAACACCCCTACCCACCACGAGCGATGGATCCAATATATTCCGCAAATCGCCGGCGTTGTAGTGTGTGTGAATCACACAACAATACTAAGTAACAAAAGTTAAGAAATTTGGACAACCGAAAACGTAGCTTTATTTTTTCCCGTATCGGGAAACGTGGGTGTAATAAACTACCGCTCTTTGGGCGGTAGTTTATTACATTCTTACTTATTGTGTCCCCCCAACAGGAATTTCTCGTTTGCCGCCACCGCCGCCTGGTGCAACAACCGTGACGGTTGCCTGTGGTGACGCGATAAATCCGGTGGATTCCAGTGTGGACGAAACGCCGATGCCGTATTTGCCGGCAGGTGTGTTTGCTGGAACCGTAACGGTCATGGAGTACGTCTTCGTCTCGTTAATGCCCATAGTCATTTGTGATGGCGTGACCGTAGCGATCCAACCGCTTGGCAACCATGAGGTTAAACCGATGGGGTTCGTTGTCGAAAGGTCGTAGATGTGCGGACAACTACCTCGGTTTGGGTTCGTTAGAGTTCCGGTTACCGTGAATGTCGTACCGGCTGTAACCGAAGACGTTGGCGCGGTGAGTGTCATGCCCTGATAGGCAAGCCAGTAACAGCTACGCACCCACGTCACCATGGTATCGGTCGAAGCTACTACAGTCCAATCATCCGTTCGGTTCGGGTCGGTGTTTGGCTTAACAGCTTGAGCCACATAGCGATACTCACCGCTCTTGTACATACCTAAGTTCGAGCTGAATGTGTACGGGGCCGTTGTTTTAATGCCCATCGAGACGCCTTGCATATAGGCCGGTAACAGGTCACCATAGAGTAAAACGCGAACGGCGGTGGTTTCATGATTTGGATCGTTCAGACTAACGCTCAACGACGCATCACCGTTCACTGCTGCGCCTTCTTTCGGCGAAGTGATGACAACTGACACAGTGCTGCTCGTTACCGTCGCCGGCATCGCACCGGTGACCAACATTTCTTTTGTTGGTAGGGCATCTTTACTCAGATCCGGCGCTATTGCGATGGCCGACTCTTTTGCAGTCGTTACTTGGGTTGTGCTGACCGGTTGTTTTACCGCACCAAATAGTAAAAATGCCGCCGCACCAAACGCACCAGCGGCGGTAATCAGCGCAATACCGACCGCTTGCGAGATGTGCGTTCGGGTTTTTTCTTGAATCTGCGTCTGCTGTTCCATAATTTTGTGTGAATTAGTTTTCTGATTAATTGTAGTATAACTCGACTAGTATTTTCTTACAAAGATTATTTTCCCACCACAAACGTCGGATCAAGCATGTTTTGCCAATCGCCGCCGAGGGTCGTGTAGTCTGTCATTTTTTTCGTATTGCCGTGTTCATCTTTTCGGTCTTGTCCAACCGAATAGACGATCTTCTTAGCCGCATCATAGTTGAGCACTTTTCCACTGTATGGATCGAGCGGAACGTTGGCAAGATATTTCGGCACCAGCTCATTGAGCATTACTGGAGGTTTTCCATTGTCGTGTTGGTAGGCGCTGATAGCAAACGTTGCTTGCGTCGCTGAAACGGCGAGGCTTTCGTTGCAGCGCTTCGGCACGATGCCGCCGTAGGAGATCCGGCCGATGTCCGCCAACAATTTGCCGATGGCGTTCGGTTCGAGTAAGCGTCCAAAACCACTTCGTTGGCTCCGCTGTGGCGGATAAATTTCACCCAGATTACCGGTCGCACAATTTGTTTTTGCAACATCGACCAGCTGTTCCCGAGCTTCAACCATGAACCGTAGGTTCTGATTTGGCCAGTAATAAAAACGAAATAGCCCCATTGCATCAAGGGCCGAAAGAATTTTTCCGGTCGTCGATCGATAGAGTTGCTGTCCGTTACTGTCAGTCGACAAAAAATAACTATCGTATGCCTGTCCGAAATCTCGCTGTTGTTGGTAGAACAATATCGAATACGCATATTCCGACTTCATGGCCTTCACGAGGCCGACTTGCGAATCTCGATATGTTTCAATAGCTTGATTCGTCGTCTTTGCTTGATCGGCAGTCAGTGTTGTTTGAAGTCCAATTTGTCGTAAGGCAGTGAGACCAATTAGTTTCGTGGCGCTACCAACCAACCATTGAATAAGCGTTCCTTGTCCCGATTCAATCATGTCCCCAAGCTTCACCACTTCTGTTGCTTCTGACAATCCGCCAGCGATATCGCCGTTCTTTGCCTTACGAATGCTTTCTAGCGCCACTAAACGACCAACCGATCTGGGGGTGCCAACGTCGGGTAGCGGACTATACATCGTCAACGTACTCGGATGAGCGGCATATGGGTCCTGGTACTGCAACTTCTTCGCCGCAGCATGAAAATCGGAGATAACCGTGGCATACTTCGTCAGCAGTGTTGTCACGTGCGCATCGTCCCATGTTCCGCCGTTGAGCATCGTGTCAATGGACTTGTCGTTGGATGGCTGATCATTGTTCAGGTCGACTGCCTGTTCGTCCGTATCCAGTTTCTGGATATCAGTATACGCGTTGTCTTCGTCTGCGACGGTTACGTTTGGTAACAATAGCGACGAATCATTCGGCGGTTGCTCGTCGTGAAACAACAAATTCGCGCTTATCAAAAAAATGGTTACCAGGGCGACCGGTATCCCGAGTGCAATCAGTGCAACTGGAACGATACGATGGTGGTGTTTTTTGTTTTTTTCTTTTTTCATTCCGAAGATAAGTGTAGCATATTTTCAACAAAAAATCAAGTTTTTACTGGTTCTTTCTTCAACTTTAGGGTACACTGTTGTTCTATGTTACTCGTGTTTCTCTTGCTCTTTCTTCTCGGTTGCATCATAGCCGTCGTTTTTTGTTTAAACGCCCTGGTGGATACCCTCCGTTTCGGTTTGCCATTCGTTAGTACACCGCGCTGGGCAATTACCTGGCTACGAGACAATCTTCAACTCACAGAGCATGATGTAGTGTACGAACTCGGCTGCGGGAGTGCGCCGTTACTGGTAGCGTTGGGAAGAAAATTTCCAGCAGCAAAATTCATCGGCATCGAAATTCAATGGTGGCCATTTCTTCTCGCGAAATGGCGGACGAGAAGGTTAGCGAATGTACGTATTCGCTCCGGTGATTTTTTGAAAGAAGATTTATCGTCCGCTACCGTCATCTACGGTTTCTATATTACTAATTTCATGCCCAAGGTGGCCAAGTTGCTGGAACAGAAACTTCGCGCTGGCGTGCAAATAATTTCTTTTGGTTTTGCTATTCCTGATTGGACGCCAACCAAGGAAATCGCCAATCCAAAAACCGGTCATGGTAGTAAGATCCAGTTATATCAGAAGTAGCAGCGGGCTTGATATTTTCCAAAGAATTGTGTACAATCCGCACGGCTCTAAAGGGGCCGTCAATTGTCTTGGTCTTCGCTTGATGGAGGCGTGGCAGAGTGGTCGAACGCGCTGGTTTCGAAAACCAGTATACCCGCAAGGGTATCGAAGGTTCGAATCCTTCCGCCTCCGCCAAGTGCAGGCTTTTGGCAAACAAAAATAGGTATTTGTGGTATGGTGATTACGTGGTAATCTCATTGTATGAGTAGTGAATTCATGGAACAACAAGCAAGGGATGCAGCTCCGGCTCAACAAGGCTGGTCTCCGACTGAAACAATCGAACAATTACGTCGCCACGATGAAACGCGCGATTTGGTTGGTGCGTTTGAGGCCGTAGTTGATTTTTCCAAGAGTGTTAGCGAGCACGCCGGACGCGTCTACCTTGTCGGTGGTGCCGTGCGTGATGAATTATTGAACGAAGCGCCGCACGACCTTGATCTTGAGGTACACGGACTCAACCCTGAAGAACTCGCGCCGTTGCTTGCACCATTCGGCGTCGCTGAGGCGACCGGTAAAAGTTTTGCGACGTACAAGTTCCGTGTTGGACAATCAGAAATACAGATTGCACTTCCTCGCACAGAGGTGCGAACCGGCAACAAACACAATGCGTTTGACGTAACCGCTCATCCCGAATTCGGTATTACCGAGGCTGCACGACGGCGGGATTTTACGATCGGGGCAATTTCCAAAGATGTTTTGACCGGAGAAATTTTTGACCCGTTCCACGGTATTGAAGATCTTGATACTAAGACGTTGCGGATGGTCGATGAAAAAACGTTTGGCGAGGATCCGTTACGCGTCTTGCGTGGCGCCCGATTCGCTGCCAGATTTGGATTGACAGTCGAACCGGCCACGGTCGAAAAAATGCAGGCCATGGTGCCTGAGGTTGGATTGCTAGCGAAAGAACGCTTGCGCGAGGAGTGGACACGCATGCTGACAGAATCAAAAAAACCATCTATCGGCATCGAACTCTTGCGTGACGTTGGTGTAATTGAACACCTGCATCCGGAAGTAGCCAAGTTATGGCAAACCGAACAAGATCCATCCTATCATCCTGAAGGCAACGCCGGTGTCCATACAGAAATGGTTGTCGATGCGGCGGCGGAACTCGCGCGAAGTGAGCAACTCGACCCGCAACAACGCGCCGAGCTTCTCTTCGGCTCCTTATCCCATGATTTGGGAAAACCATCGACGACCGTGGCAACTAACGATCACATTACGGCGCTTGGGCACGAAGCCGCTGGAGTGAAACCGGCGGAATCGTTTTTACGCACGATTGGGATTCCTGAAACCAGCATCACTCGCATTGCCAAGCTCGTTGAGTACCACATGCGACCACCTGCGCTCTACCGCGAACGCGACGCCATCACTGATCGCGCCTTGCGAAAACTCGCACGCGATGTTGGTCCGTCACAACTTCTCAGTCTCGTTCTACTTGGTGAAGCGGATCATCGCGGCCGCGGGCCGTTTACCTCGCCCTTAGGTGAGAAAAAATTTCCCGACACCTCTGGCTATCACACCTGGTGGGTTCACCACATTGAGCGGTTGTCGCTTGCTGATCAACCGGAACCACTCATCAGTGGTCGCGAACTGATTGAAGGTTTTGGCGACCGCGGCTGGAAACAAGGCAAAGATATTGGCGAGGTGCTTCGACTCGCAGAAGAATTACGCGTGATTGGAAAAACCCGTGATGAGGTACGTGAAATAATCAAGGCCTCCTCGACACCGAGCGATGCCATTACCGAACTACAGACACTGCTCGACACCGAGCGATAGCTATCGGGTAATACTCCAACTTGGTAACCACGTTCGCAGGTTGTTTTGTTGTGTCGACAACGGAATATTGAGCCACCACGGTGCGAAAAAAATAAATGTAACGATACTCATGCCAAGATACACGAACACCATGCGACGATGATTGCTCCATAGTTTCCCCAACCATACACTCAACATTATTATCATCACCACATCAAATAAGAGTGCGTGATAGCTATACATCACCCGCTGAATAACGGCAAACGGAATCCAAACGAAAAGAATTAAAACATTCAATAGTCGTTGCAACCGATTTTTCCAACCACGAACCAAATTCCACAGTACCAACAATGAGCCGGTCCACCATACCCACACGTTTGGTAGTGATCGAATAGTACTCACGGTCGTTCCCTGAACGGAGGCCCAGTAAGGGAATGGACGCCACGCGAGCAGCCAACCCCACCACGGCTGGGCGTTCGGATCGCCGGTTGCTGGCACACTCAAATGGTAACGCAACATGTGTGCATTAAGCGACCAAAAGGTGTTTGGAAGATGCAGCCAAGCAAAATGCACAACAAACACCAGACTATAAAGAATCATCGGCCACACGACGAGTACAAGAAGTGAAAATATTTTCAAAGTGCCTGTCCATGCAACTGTTCTTTGTTGGCCAAAAAATTTCGGCCAGATCCAAACCAGGATCGCTGGAATTATTACCAGCGCCGCGAGCCATTTTGTGGACACCGCCAAACCCATGACCAAGCCGGCCAGGAATAGCCACCGCCGTGGTCGTGGCGACGATAGCGCCGTCAAAATCGCCGCAAATCCCGCTATCGAGAATAACACAAATGGAATATTGATCATGCCGAGACGAGAGTCCGCCAAGACTAAGCCGTCAACCAACCCTAGAACCACAGCAATGTTCGCGCTGGCGTTTGACTTCGTTAGTCGCCGCACAATCCACCACAACAACGGAATCAACAGCGCACCTTCGATCGCATTTACTGATCGCCAGACGTCTGGCGCATAACCAAAGAGTTTCATCACCACGCCGAGCATAAGTTTTCCCAGCGGTGGATGCGGATCAAAATATGGCTGATGGGTAACATAACTCCAGCCGTCGTTCACAAATGATATCTCGTCGCTCACCAGCACGTTCGGCGTTCCGATGTGCCAAAGGTGTAACCCAAGCGCCATCATGAACCCAATCCCGGGGACCAACAAGAACCAACGAGCTTTTGTCATGCGCTCAGTATACCCAGCACTACTTCCGATAGCAATAAAAGGAAACCCTTCTTGTGCTATCTGCTTCGGCGCCCTTCGCTTCATTGGCCCACCATCGATAACAATGCTAAAAAATAAGTAAGTGGACATCGGTGTGTATTTGTGGTATGGTACGGACATGACAAAACGACAAACCAGACAAAAAATACGTAAGGCTGTCATTCCGGTAGCCGGCTTTGGTACGCGATTTTTACCCATGACCATCGCTATGCCAAAGGAAATGATGCCGATCGTTGATAAGCCGGTCATCCAAATCATCGTCGAACAAATCGCCAAGGCCGGCATCGAGGAAATTATATTTATCACTGGGCGAAATAAGCGTGCTATTGAGGATCATTTCGACTACTCAGGCGAACTCGAGCAGCTTTTGCGCGAAAACAATAAACTTGATCAGCTCCACGAAGTCCACCGCATTTCGCAATTAGCAAAGTTTGTTTTCGTCCGCCAAAACAAAATGCTCGGCAATGGTCACGCGATTCTGATGGCCAAAGAGGTGGTTGGCGACGAACCATTCCTGATGTGCTGGGGCGATGAATTCATCGAGGCAAAGATCTCGCCAGCTACACAACTTGTCGAGACCTATAATCACTATGGCACAAGCATTATTGGGGTGATGCCTGTTCCGGAAGAAAAGTTCAGCAAATACGGAATGATGAAGCCGACCGGAAAAATTGAGAGTAAAACGTTTCGCATCAGTGGCATCGTTGAAAAACCCGAACAAGCTAAGTCGCCTTCAAAGTATGCCATGATGGGCGGCGCGATATTCACACCAGAAATTTTCCGTTCCTTGGAACATGCAAAACCTTCACTCCAGGGCGAGATTTATTATGTTGATGGTGTCAATATTTTAACAAAACACGAAAAAGTTCACGCCCACCAACTTACTGGCCGCTGGTGGGACTCAGGAAATAAAGCCGAATATATTAAAGCCAATATCCACTTTGCCTTGCAACACAAAGAGTTGAAAGATTCTATTCGCGAATTTATCAAACAACAACACTAAAAACGTATGCGCCGCGTTTTCATCATTCTTGCTATCTGCCTCTTACCAGCTGTGCCGATCGTGCTGGTTGTAACTGGAATATTGAAAAGCAAACCAAAAACCGTTGCTCCGGTAACCCTGACCGTTTGGGGAACCGCCGAGGACGCGGGTAACCTCGCCGGCGTCATTGCTAAATACCGAAATTCCCGACCGTATATCAATATCAGTTATACCCAGGTTCGACCCGAAGATTACACTCAGCAACTCATTAGTGCTTGGGCTCAAGGCACGGGGCCAGATATTTTTTTCGTCCCCTCAACCACTATCGGACAAATGACTGATTATGCGGTCGCGATGCCACCAAACCTGACTATTCCTCAAGTAGTCGCTTCGAAGGGGTTGTTTGGAACAACGTCCAGTGTCGTCACGAGCGCAAAACCTGCGCCCACGACCGCCGCGCTGAAAAATGAATTTGTTGGAGCGGTTACGGACAACGTTATTCGTGATGGACAGGTTTGGGGGCTGCCGCTCAGCATGGACACCATCGTTGAATACTACAATAAGGATTTACTGAATAATGCCAAGATTTTTGAACCAGCGGCAACCTGGTCCGACCTCCAATCACAGGTCTCAGCTAATCATTTAACGATGATTAACCAGAAGGGCGAGATTGTCCAATCTGGCGTAGCACTCGGCACGACGATTAACCTGCCGTATGGCGTTGATCTGCTTGCCCTGCTCATGATGCAAAACGGCTCGCTCATGACGACCGCCGACCGCCAGGCGCATCTCAACGATGCGGACGGATTGCAGGCGCTCCAATTTTACCTAAGTTTTGCCCAATCAGAAAAGAGCAACTACAGCTGGAATGAACAACAAACAAACGCCCGCGACGCCTTCCTCCAGGGCAAGGTTGGGTATTACTTCGGCACACTTGCCGACCGTCCAACGATTGTGGCGAGCGCCTTGAACTGGGGTGTTTCGCCGATGCTACACGTCCGGAGCAGTGGTGATAATGATGGCGCTACCGGCACCGAGCGATATATTGACGCCGCTGAATACCAGGTACCGATGGTTTCCAAGTTTAGTGCGACGAGTGGTCGCGCCGTATATGCGTGGAATTTTATCGAGTATATCACCCAAGCAGCGAACGTCACATCATACCTTCAGTCATCCAATCAACTCTCGGCTCAACGCGCGATTCTCGCCCAAGTACAAAACGATCCCGACCTCGGCGTCTTTGCGAAACAGCTCCTGACCGCAAAAACGTGGTACAACGGCCATGACGGAACCGCGGTTGATGGGTATATGCAACAATTAATCACCGGCGGATTAGCGGCGAAAACGGACTTGACTAAATTACTTGACCTCGCCAACACCCAAATTCAATCAACGCTATGAAAATGAAACTCGTCGTTATCGCGTTTCTGGCGATTCTGGTTACCACCTGGCTACCCTCGCGCGTATACGCCGACGATGTTCCGGCATGCCCCGATAACGAAGCCTCGTTGACCCCAAACGGCAAATCGATTGTTGAGCAACTCGGTTGCGACCAAACGTGTCTGAGAACAACAAAAACGACAGATCCTGCGGGCACAACAACCCAACTGTCCGTCAATCGCCCGTGCCAGGTCAATGATTTTATTAACCTATTCATCTACTTATCAAAGTGGGGCATGAGCGTTCTAGCGTTCTTGTCGGTGTTAATGATGGTCTACGGTGGATTTCAATTCGTCACGGCCGCCGGTCGGTCGTCGAAAGTTGACGAAGGTAAACGGGTAATCACCGGCACAATTATTGGGGTGACGATCGCCTTAACGGCGTATGTGCTGATCAACACCACCGTCACGGCTATCACCGGCTACAAAGTAACTTCGCAAAATCCCTTCGGTGTAATCGGCTCGGTGTTTGGTAACGTTTCCGGAACGATTCAAAAACAAACAAATTATGAACAAGCGTTCAGCGGCCCAAAGACCAAGACGGGCACCTCTACAACTACTACTCCCCCGGCTGGTTCAACGACTGGCTGTGCCGATGCTACAAGCGACTGGGATAAGACCTGCACTCCGGGTAATCTCTATAGCCATTGTGCCGATCCGGTCGACGGCGGATCGAGCGATATTAAGGTCATGCAAAAAGACCTTAATGATCTTGGTTGTCCAAAAATAGATGTCGATGGTTGTTTCGGTGCACAAACAATCGACGCGGTTCGAAGGTTTCAAATAGCAAACAAACTACCGCCATCTGGGATGATCGATTCGAGCACCAGGGCAAAAATTATTGCGGGTGGTAGTAGCTGCACTCTCGTTTTGAGTGGCGGTGTTGATATCGCCGCCGCCGTGGCAGGCACACTTCCTGCTGCCGCCGACCTCAGCGCAGAAGATGCGGCAAAAAGTGATACCGGCTGTTGCGTCGTCAAAAGCACAACAAACGATTATTATTGTCTCGATAATATCCCCTATCGTGCCTGTATCGGGCTAGGAGAGAGTAACGATTTTTACTCGAATGGCGGCAGCACGAGCAATACGTGCAACTCAAGCTCAATGCCAACCTCAACGCGCTGCGGTTATTGTAAAGTTGCTCCGGTGACCACGTCCGGATTTTTTTGCAACCAGCAGGTCTCCGAATATTGGTGCACAAACGTTATTTCTCCGCTTGTGGGCAGTAGTGGTGACACCTACGACACTTTCTTTAACACCGGGCTCTGCAATGGTGCACCAGCCTGTAATGGCATGTGCACCAACACTATTACGCCGAATGAATAGATGCGCTATACTATTGTCATGCATATGAAACTCTTACGCGTTGTTCCTAAAAACTTCTTATCCGTTTCTTTTTTTACCCGTTTTTTGTTTATTGCGATACCAATTATCCTAGTAACCCTCCTTCATCCTACACCTACGCACGCGGCAAATTATGCGGTCACAGTCACAACAGATTCGTCGTCGTATATGGTTGGCGGCATAGTTAAGGTTAGTGGAACTGTAACGAATTTAGTTGGGGGTCAGGTTATTGGTTTACGTGTTGATGTGGCGCTAGTTAAGGTTGCTCCTCCGGTATCCACAATTACGGTGGGCACCGTGACCACAGATGTGTTTGGTGCTTTTACTGCTTCAACCGCGGCGCTTAGCGCCGGCACTTCGCTTGGTACATATCGTGCCACTGCCACCGTCACTGAGTCTCCTGGCGTAACCGACGTTGGTACTTCGACCACCACAATTCTCATCGCCACCGCAGCCGCTACTCCGGGCGCCACCGCAGCCACCACCGCAGCCGCTACTCCGGGCGCAACACCTGCAGCGAGCGCTCAGGCCACTGCGAGTGTCACCCTCCTCAATCCGATTACCTGTGGCGACGCTACCTGTCTTATTAGTCAAGTGATTCGCTACATCCTCGGCACGATCGCGATTATCGCCACCTTGATGTTTATTTGGGGCGGCATCATGATGTTGACGTCTGGTGGGAACGCCGAACAAGTAAAAAAAGCTCGTGAAACTCTGGT
>CAIJZX010000026.1 GCA_903825245.1 Candidatus Kerfeldbacteria bacterium | reverse complement strand
GCGTCCGAGTGCTGGAACCGAAAGAACTAAAAGACATGGTGCGCGAGGAAGTTCAACACATGGCGAAACAACTAGGAATCCTATGATCATCAACGAAATCGTTGCAAATCTCTTTACGGTTGATGGTGTATGATCGGACTGTTGGTGCTATTTTGCTTGGTAGTCGCGATTCTGGTGATTATCGGCTCGCAACTTGGTTTGAAGCGTAAAATTGTGGTCTACGACAGCCGAACCGATCTGCATCTGACCTGTGTGAGCCTGATTGTGTGGGCAATATGCGGTGGTGTTATTCTTGCCGTGCGTGGGGAATCGTCTAATGTCGGTGTGTTAGTTGTGGTGGTTCTTTTGGGCGGCATACTATCGCTTAGCCCAATCCGCCGTTCCTGGTGGGCCAACAAAACTGTCGGGAATACAATTCTATCGGTATTAACGAAATATGCCTTGATAGTGGTGGTAACTCTTCTTGGCATAATTACACTTCAATCGGGGTTCGGAGCCGTTGAAAATACCAAGAAAAAGAAATATGAAGACGCGGCCGCAAATGTCTTAGCCACGATAATTGGCGCATTGGGGTTTTGGCGGGTACGGAAGCTCATCAACAATCTGATCGCAGAAACCCCACCCACAGTATCGTAGTCACCCATATTACGCCAAAAGTCTGTACCAGTCCCCTTTTGGTAGGACATTTACCAACCGATAAAATAAATTTACTCAGACTCTATTTGACCGAGTGCCTAATTAGGATGGTGGCATGAGTGAAACACCAGAAAGACTGATTGATAAGCTCCGGAAACTTGAGGAATTGGTACAACGCGGAATTGGTGGAGAGCGCGACAAAGCAAGAGTCCTACGGGACGCGATTTGCGCGAAATATGGAATCACACCGGAACAATTCATTGATCAAACCACCGACGCTTACATTTTTCACGTCGAGTCCAAAATCGAACTACGACTATTAATGAATATTGCAGCTTGGGCGTGCCAAACGACAAAAATCAAAAACGTTAAAGCCAGGAATGAAGTCCACTTGCACCTCACCCAACCACAATACATTGATATTGTTGAATGCTTCCAGTTCTACCGAGGAAAACTGGCGGAAGGATTAGATGATTACTGTGTCGGATTTATCCATCAACACAAGCTATTCGCCCCACCATCCGGAGAAGCGGAAGAACAATCTGCCGCGATTGCCGAGGCGCGGTGGAAGCGAATCGCACTGCTGATGCAAGCAATGCCTAATGATCATTGGCAAAACCGTAAGACACTTCCTGAACGAGTACCGGCATAAGCGAAAGAATATCGCATCAGTGACAAATTCACCAAGATGTCCAACCTCTAGACGACAGACTGTGGCGTACATCACCTGGTCGAATATTCCACATAACATAAATAAATTTTACTCGGACTCTATTTGACCGAGTGCCTGATTAAGATGGTGGGATAACAACCAATTTTGAAAGAACGGAGTCCCTATGAAGCCACAAAAAACTCAGCAGTTTGTTTTGCCACCGCTGAACCTACTTGAACAACCACCGGAACCGGCGGCGCGTAACATTGTAGACGACCTCAAAGCGCAGGCTAGAATTCTGAAGGATACCATCCGCGAATTCGGTATTGAGGTTGAGTCCGGTGACGTGACTAAGGGGCCAACGGTCACGCTGTTTGAATTACATCCAGCACCGGGTATGCCTGTCGACAGGATTGCTGAACTATCAGGCAACCTCGCAATGGTAATGCGCGTCGAAACCGTTCGCATCCTGACACCAGTACCAG
>CAIJZX010000025.1 GCA_903825245.1 Candidatus Kerfeldbacteria bacterium | reverse complement strand
GAAAGAGGCAAAACGACAACTCGTGACTGTCTTGAAGAACACCTCGAAATTCCCCGACCTCAGCGGTTTCTTCGATGAGCACGCTGAACCGAATCAACTCGAAGAACTCGCCGTCGCGCCTGGCGCTCCAGGCCGCCCGCAGGGCAACAGCAAAACTCCGGCGTTAGAATTCTTCGCTACCGACCTCACGAATGAACAGATTCAGAGTACGATTGATCCGGTTGTCGGGCGAAGCAACGAAATTGAACGATTGATTCACATCCTCTCACGCCGCACAAAGAACAATCCGGTTCTTATCGGCGATCCCGGCGTTGGTAAGACTGCTATCGTCGAAGGTTTAGCCAAGAAAATCATGCGCGGCGAAGTACCGGAAGCGTTGCAGAATAAGCGGTTGCTGTCGCTCGATTTAGGATTAGTTGTCGCCGGCACGATGTATCGCGGGGAATTCGAATCGCGGGTGAAACAAATCATCGACGAGATTAAGGCCGACCCGAATATCATCCTCTTCATCGACGAACTCCACACCATTATCGGTGCCGGTTCGGCGTCGGGGTCGATGGACGCGGCGAACTTACTGAAGCCGGCGCTAGCGAAAGGCCAAATCCGTACCATTGGTGCCACCACCATGGAAGAGTACAAGAAACACATTGAATCCGATGCGGCGCTTGAACGGCGCTTCCAGCCGGTCATTATCGATGAACCTTCAGCTGATGAGACGCGGCAAATTCTACGCGGTATTCGCGCCAACTACGAAAAATTCCACCATGTCAGCATTGGTGATGACGCGATTGATGCCGCGGTCACATTATCGACGCGCTACATACAAGATCGCTTCCTGCCGGACAAAGCCATCGACTTACTTGATGAGGCCGCCTCGAAATTGAAAGTGAGTAAAGGTAGTTCACCGATCGTCAAACAACTCCGCGGACTTGAAGAACAACTTACACAATTACACACCAAGAAACATGAAGCAGTTCAACACGAACAATTTGATGAGGCATTGTCGTTCAAGCGCGAAGAGTTAGCGTTGCGACAAAAAATCAGCAAGCTCGAAGAACGCGAAAAAAATGGTCCAGTTATCACAGTTGGTACGATCGGCAAACGAGAAATCGCCGATGTCGTTTCGCGTATGACCGGCATCCCCCTCACCGATCTGGTACAAGAGGAACGACAGCGCTTACTCGACCTGGAAACGACGCTCAAAAAACGTATCGTCGGCCAAGACGACGCCATTCACACTATCGCTGACTTCATTCGCCGGTCGCGCGTCGGACTTTCCAATCCGAATAAACCGATTGCCTCGTTTATCTTCCTCGGTCCATCCGGCGTCGGTAAAACCGAAACGGTCAAAGAAATTTCCCGCACAGTGTTTGAAGATGAAAGTGCCTTGATTCGCATCGACATGTCGGAATTCCAGGAGAGCTTTAATATCAGCAAGCTCATCGGCGCCCCTGCTGGTTACGTCGGCTACAAAGAAGGCGCGAAGTTGACGGACATGGTGAAGCGTAAACCGTATGCTGTGGTTTTATTCGATGAAATTGAAAAAGCACATCCGGACGTTTTTAATTTACTCTTACAAGTACTCGACGAGGGATACCTCACCGACGCGGTCGGCAAACAAGTGAATTTCAAGAACACCATTATCGTCATGACCTCAAACGTCGGCTTGCAAGGCTTTAACCAGGCTCAGTCGATCGGTTTCGAAACCGAGGGCAAACATGAACGCGTGAAATTGGAGACTGAGTACGAAGCACTCAAATCCACTGTGCTCGAAGATATGAAGCGCGTGTTCCGACCGGAATTCTTGAACCGCATTGACCAAACGATCGTCTACCGACCATTGACGATTGCCTCCGTCGAAAAAATCGTCGACTTACAGATGGCCGAGGTGCAGGAACGCCTGGTCAAGCAGAAAATCAAGATTAAGCTCTCGACCATCGCCCGCAAGAAAATGGCTGAACTCGGTTTTAGTCCAGAGTACGGCGCGCGTACCGTCCGCCGCGTGATTCAAGAACACATTGAAAATCCCTTAGCCAATATGATGCTGAATAATCAGCTCAAAGACGGCCAAACGGTCAATGTCGGGCTCCGCGATCAGAAGATTGTGCTAACCAAAGCCGAGAATTCAAAAGTAGATAAGTAGTTTTTACTCCTCCCCACCCCGTGCTGTCGCACAGCCCCTCCCAAATTCGGGAGGGGCGACTTGCGTTAGCAAGTGGGGTGGGGATAGCTTGACATAAACACGTTCTAAGCTATAGAGTTTTCTTGTTGGTAGCAAGGCACCCGCAAATGCGGGTTAGCCGCTTTTTCGTATGTTCACCTCAATGATCAACTTTATCTTTCCCCCGCTCTGCGTCCACTGTGGCACGGAGGGTGCGTGGCTGTGCAATACGGCTCAACAGGAACTCAAACGAGAAAATGTTATCACAAATCCAATCGACATCAAACACGTTGATTGCGTTCTCGTCCGCGGATCGTACGATTGCGCGCCGTTAGCGCAGTTGGTACAAAAGTTAAAATACCACTATTGGACCGGCGTTTCAGACACACTTGAAGCCGTACTTCAACCGCTCGTCGCTGAACTCCACGTACCGAAAGATACCGTCATTGTCCCCGTCCCACTCCACGCTCGTCGCCAGCGAGAACGCGGGTTTAACCAATCGCTCATTATCAGTAAAGCGCTATCACGCTTAACCGGTCTCCGTGTCGCCAACATCCTTCAGCGCCAGCGTTATACCACGCCCCAAGCCCACCTGAGCGCCGTAGAGCGCACGACGAACATCATCGGGGCGTTTTCCCAAGGCGCAGAAAAGAAGTGGCCAAAATCCGTTCTTTTGGTTGACGATGTCATTACGACCGGTTCAACCATTTCCGAATGCGCCGGGGTTTTACGACAAAACGGCGTACAAAAAATTACCGCTATCGCAATTGCGAAAGGTTAGGCTTTTCTCATATATGCCCGGACGGTCAGTGGCGCAAATATTGCCACAATTACCGCCGCCCCAATCAACGATAACCAGAAATCATGTCCTATAACACCGTTACTCGTTAATTGCCTAATGGCACTGATGAGATGTGATATTGGATTACCATTCACAAAACCCTGTAACCAATGTGGAAGCGTCTTCACCGGCACAAAGGCATTGGATAGGAACGTGAGCGGAAAGAGTATCAAGAGCGAAATACCTTGGACACTCGACGCCGTCCGGACAATCATGCCAAAGAAGGCAAAAATCCAGCTTAAACACCAAGCAAAGATGATGACGAGTAGCCCGCCCATAAGGACACCTTCAATTCCCGCACCCGGACGATACCCTAAGAGATATCCCATGCCAAACGTGATGGTAGCGGCAATGACATAGCGAACGGTATCCGCCAGCAGCGCGCCAGCTAACGGCGCTATACGGGCAATCGGGAGAGAACGGAAGCGATTAAACACGCCTTTTTCCATATCCTCGCGAAGCTGGACGCCCGTGACAACTGTCGCAGTAATAATGGTTTGCACTAAGATGCCAGGAATGATAATCGGCAAGTATGCTTTAACGCCGCCAGCGATCGCCCCACCGAAAATGTATGTAAACATTGGCGTAAACAATATCGGCTGGAGTACCACATCAAAGAATTGTTCCGGCGTACGGCGAACTTTGACTAAGCCGCGATATGCCATCGTCAAAGAGTGGCTTAGGGTTTGACGGAAACTCGTATGATTCTTCAACCGTCGTTCAACGCCGGGAATAATTTGTGTATCGGTCATTCGGTTGCTCCTTTTTCTGCCAGGCTAGGCTTACCGGTTAGTGTTAAGAAAACTTCATCAAGGGTTGGCTCTTGGACACTCACTTGGCTCAAGTGAATTTTCTCAGCGCGCAATGCAACTAATAAATCCGTGACAAAATCAGGATCAGTCATGGGCGCAGTAATGTGTCCCTCGCTTGGATTATTGACCTTCACCCCCAAGACCGTATGCGCAACTTGCATGGCGGTATCGGTATCTTGTGCCTTGGTCAATTGCAATTGCAACGTGGCGGTTCCGATCGAGGCTTTGAGTTCAGCGCCCGTCCCTTCAGCAATCACTTTGCCATGATCAATAACGGCAATTCGATCAGCCAATTGATCTGCTTCATCAAGATATTGAGTGGTAAGCAGAATAGTTGAGCCTTTTGCCACGAGCCGACGAATAGTCTCCCACATTTGGATTCTGGTACGCGGATCCAGGCCGGTCGTTGGTTCGTCGAGGAAGATAAGCGGCGGTTGGGCGATCAGGCTAGCCGCTAGGTCGAGTCGTCGACGCATGCCGCCAGAAAATTTGGACAACGGTCGCTTGGCTGCCTCTGTCAGCCCAAATTCTTCCAGGAGCTCAGCTGCTTTTTTCTTGGCGCCGGACATACTCAGCCCAAGCAACCGGCCGAAGATGACCAGGTTTTCTGTGGCGGAAAGGCCTTCGTCAACCGTCGCGGCCTGGCCAGTGACACCAATAAGCTGTCGAACAATCTGTGATTCCTCGACGACATCATGGCCAAATACTTTTGCCGAACCACCATCCGGTTTCATGAGTGTCGCCAGCACATTGATGACGGTGGATTTACCAGCACCATTCGGTCCGAGAACACCGTAAATGCTCCCCGTTGGAACCCGAAGGTCAACACCGTCGACCGCCCGATTATCGCCAAACGTTTTTACAAGACCTTGGACTTCTATAGCCAGAGGAGAAATCATATATTATTCATGATTATACATTTCGGTCACAATATCGTTGAGTTTTTTGGCCGTTTGATTCATTAAATCCCCTGCGGCTTTGACATCCTCGACTGAACCGTGACGTCCGATCGTCCGAAGATCATCAACCACCCGCCGCGTACCACTGCCCATCAACTGTCGAATGAGTTCGCCGCGACGAATACGCTGGCCAAAACCGCCCGAGCCATATCCCCAAGGAAATTTCAAGTTTTTGAGACTGGCCCGTCCCGCCTTCGTCAGTTCATAGATGCGTTTATCGCCCTCTTCATGGCTAGAAACCATTCCTTGATCGTCTAATTCTTGGAGAATCGGGTAAATCGATCCCGGACTCGGCTTCCAGAACCCAAAACTCTTCTGTTCAAAATGCTGGATGATTTCGTACCCATGCATCGGTTTCTCCTCCAGTGCCTTAAGGACATTTGGGGTAATCATCCCGCGCCGACCTAAGGGGCGACCATGGCCGCGCCGCAAAGGGAAGTCTCGGCGTCGAACGTCGGTGGTAAAATCTGGTTCATTTCGATGGTTTTCTGACATATCGGTATGATATATCACGATATATCGTTTGTCAAGTCTCGTTTCCATAGTCCCCTACTGCGTATACCACAAATGCGCCGACGTGCTTCGCCAAAACGGTGTACAGAAAATTATTGCCGTCGCGATTGCAAAGGGGTAATTCGAAGCGCAGTCGATAGCTAATAAACGTCGCGTCTCAGAACGCACTCGTTAATGGGCTTCCCAACCCCGTGACGTAATCATAGTGCTTACGAGCCGCACAGTAATACCCGCAATCACCATTACTGCCGCTCTTAATATCACGGAAAAAGTTGCCGTTACTGTCAGTTGCTTTATCAGTATAGAACTTACCGTTGTCAGCCGCCAACCCCAGAGATTTAATTGCCGCCCAT
>CAIJZX010000024.1 GCA_903825245.1 Candidatus Kerfeldbacteria bacterium | reverse complement strand
GACCGCCGGGTGACCATCGACTTACCTGATATCGGTGAACGTGAAGCGATTCTCAAAGTTCATGGTATTGGTAAACCGCTCGGCCCGGATGTCGACATCCGCCGACTCGCGGAGCGTACACCGGGATTCTCCGGCGCCGACTTGGCCAACATGCTGAACGAAGCAGCTATTCTTACCGCCCGCGGTAATCGTACGACAGTTACCTTTGCCGATTGCGTCAATGCCATGGAAAAAGTTCTCCTTGGACCCGAGCGCCGCTCGAAGATGATGTCGGAGAAAGAAAAGAAAATCACCGCTTACCACGAAGCCGGCCACGCCGTTGTAGCTCATTTACTTCCGGAAGCTGATCCAATTCAGAAGGTCTCGATTATTTCCCGTGGTCGTGCTGGTGGTTTCACCATGAAAACACCGACTGAGGATCGCAATTACCACACCCTGAAGGAATTCCAGGCGGACTTAGCCGTGATGTTAGCCGGCCAACTAGCAGAAAAGCAGATTTTCGATGAAGTATCGACCGGCGCTTCTAGCGATCTTCGACACGCTACCCAACTGGCTCGCCAAATCATTACTCGCTACGGCATGAGTAAGCTTGGACCGCGAACCTTCGGATCGTCGGAAGAAATGGTGTTCCTAGGACGCGAAATCCATGAACAACGCGACTACTCGGAGAAAATGGCACAGGATATTGATGTGGAAATCCACCGTTTCTTGAATGATGCTCAACAAGTGGCCGAGAAACTATTGGCTGGCCACCGCCGAGAACTCGACCAAATAGCTCAAGAGCTCTTGGTGAAGGAAACGATCGAACGCGACACGTTTGAAAAACTCCTCGGGCCAAAACCTGGGGTTACGGTCGTCGCGACATAGACGCTAGTTGCGGAATGTGGTATACTGGGGTCGCTTTTTGATACATTTTCTTAAAAAGAAGAAAAAATGCAAATATTAATCAATATTGTTTCCTATCTCGGTATCATCCTCTGGGTTTTTGGGGCTTATTTAGCGGGTTTTTCGCACCTCCGATCAATGGTCGGACGCGCGGTGGTGATTATTTGGCATAAAAAGTATCTTCTTTTTTTGGCTTTCTTTGCCGGTCTCAGCGCCTACGGCGGAGAAATAAATTTTCTTTTCCGAAAACTCGATACCGTTTCTTCATTACAGGGCTTTCTTGAGGGTATCCGAGCAACAATTCTGAACGGCCAGTTCCAAAAAGTGCTCTCCACCGCTAAAACATTGTGGATGCACAACACTGGTATATTGAGCGGCTATGTTGTCGCCACACTCATTGCGGCCGTGGTTGTCGCCTGGCTGATCATTATATCCCAAGCGGCGATCGTCCGCATTATTGGCCGGTATCAACAAGATAAACCAACGGGCATTGTTGATGGATTAACAACCGGCTGGGAAAAGTTTTGGATGCTGGTAACACTGAATATTTTTGGACTGCTGGCTGGCTGGTCAGCTTGGGTAATACTCACCGGAATTCCAGCGGCTATTTTTCTTATCACGCACATTTATGGCTGGTCAGTCGTCGCCTACATCGGCTCGCTCACGGCTATCGTTATTAGCGCTATCGCTATCTTTTTAATCCAATTTGCCACCGCTAATATTACCTTACGAGACATGAAGCTTATGCCAGCAGTTGTTGAAAGCTGGCGTCTGTTTGCCGGTAACATCCTCAATAGTTTGGAAATGGCTATTGCCGTTTTTACCATTAATTTAACCTTTTCCTTCTTAGTTATTGGCGAAGCCCTGGCCTTTATTAGCCCCTTTACCATCGCTGGATTTATAGCCGTAGTCATCATTATCGTTCTCTTGTACGCCATTCTCAGTGCCTTTAGCTTTAGTGTTTGGACCGTCTTCTACCTACGCCTGGTTGACGAAAAGACTCCAAGCAAGCTTGGGCAATGGACAACCAAAATCGTCAACTTCGCCGGTCAGAAGCGAATCACCAGTTAACTTGAAATACTTCGGCCGGGGTGGTACACTCCGGCTGTTTTTAACGTCGTCGTTGATCGTTTACTATTTGCTGATGCGCGCCTAGCTCAGTTGGTTAGAGCAGCCGTCTTATACACGGCCGGTCCCTGGTTCGAGTCCAGGGGCGCGCACCAGGAGATAATAATCAATATTCAACACTCTGTCGCCAGTGAGCTGGCCAGATCTTGAAATATTTCCCCGTATCGTGTACTGTATTCACGCTTAGGTATAAAGATGGGGTTGTGTCCCGCTGGGGGGCGGCTAGCTCAGATGGTTAGAGCGCCACATTGACATTGTGGAGGTCAGAGGTTCGATTCCTCTGTCGCCCACCAGCGGGACATAGCGTAAAAATATCTACGATGGTTTAAGGTGATCTACCTGTTTAACATGGACACTGTGGAGGGTTAGGGCGGCATCCCACCACATGGTGGGATAGCGAGCAAGCTGATTTGCTCTCGGCCATGAGCACAGGCGCCGCATGTTCCAAAGGAACGGCGATACACAGAACTAGAGGTTCGATTCCTCTCGGACCCACCAGCCGAAACGCAAGTAATTCCGGAGCCTGTCCCGTGCCGCAGCACGGGATCGCCCACCATAAGCGTATCGGTTCCGATTGTCGGGCCAGTTTTGTGGTATGATAGTTTCAGATAACGAACATCCCTATGACATTTCAACACCAATCACCGCGTTTATCCATCACGATCGTTACCGTGTCTTTACTACTGGTAGCCATCGGGATTTTTCTATTTGCCAAACATCCAGCCCCAGCAACCACAACTATCACCCCCGACCCATCGCATATCACAATTATAACCAGTGACGGCATTAAACTCGACGCCACATTTAAATCACCTGTTCGTAATAGTTTGTTGCCCGCCGTTATCTTCGTGCACGACTATTTCCACGATCGCCACCAGTGGGATGCGACACTTCAGACGTTTATCGATCACGGCTTTGTCGTTTTGTCCTACGACATGCGCGGATTCGGTAACAGTCGCTTGCCATCAATACCCGCCAGCCCGTCAGCACATTTTGCTTCATTGCCCGCCGATCTCGATGCGGTTATTGGATATCTTCACCAACAACCGTTTATCGACCAGCAACACATTAGCATCATCGGTACCGGACTGGGAGCAAACGTAGCATATCAGTGGAGCGGCACTGGAACTGCCACCACTAAAACTATCGTCATTTCACCACAACTATCTACCACCCTCGATGGCGGCGTGTTACTACCTTTTACCGCTACCGGGACGTACTTTGTTGGTAATCAGAACGACGCAGCAACAATCAAGAAACTTTCCGATACCATCAGTGGGCCAAAAGAACAAACATTGGTCACCGATACGACCAGCGGTAGCGATCTTCTGAAGAATTCAACAACGCAGACCACTTTACTATCATGGCTGAACCAGTAACAATCCAAACAATCGTCGTTCCGATGAGCCAGCCGCCGATTCGGTTGGACGCTTTTCTCGTGCGACACACCGATATGTCTCGCACGAAGTTACAGGCCATCATTAAAGATGGCCGAGTAACCGTGAATGGAAAAATCGTAAAACCAAATCACATTGTTCGTTACAGCAATACAATTGTTGTCAACGATCTTGAGGTACCCCTGCAGGTGGAAGCGAAAATCTCGCACGCATCAGACCCAACAATCCTCTACGAAGACGATAATTACTTGGTTGTAAACAAACCATCCGGGTTGATTGTACACGGCGGCCCGGGAATCCATGAACCAACGCTGGCTGATTGGGCAGTGGCACATGCTGCACAAATCGCTGAAGTTGGAGACCAGCCACAGGAACGACCGGGCATTGTCCATCGCCTTGATCGCGATGTATCCGGCGTGATGGTCATTGCGAAAACACAGAACGCTTTCATGAACTTGAAAAAACAATTTCAAAATCATTCCATCGATAAGCGATACCTGGCGCTGGCACAAGGTCGGATTACGGATCAAGCGGGCCGGATTGATTTCGCCATCGCCCGTAGCCCAAGCAAATCCGGTTTGATGGTCGCCCGCGTGAAAAGCACAGAAGGTAAAAAGGCGGAAACCGTGTTCCACGTGGAACGTTTCGTGAAAGGCACTACTTTGGTCCATGTGCGCACGCTCACTGGCCGCACCCATCAGATTCGTGTCCATTTTAAGGCCATCGGCCACCCGCTCGTCGGCGATCCGCTCTATAAAATCCGACGTTTAAAAATGGAAAAATTGCCCGCACCACGCGTCTTCTTGCACGCCGAACACCTCGGTTTCGATGATTTGAACGGCAAGCACAAAGAGTTTGAGGCGCCTTTACCAGCTGATTTACAGCAATACCTCGACCGGGCAGGCTAACGCTTGACGAGACCCGATGCTTCTGGTAGAGTCCAGTGGCGAATTTTATTTTTACTTGTATGACTGACACACCGACGACTATCCCCGATTTACAACCTGGCCAAACGATCCGCGTTCACCAGACGATAACTGAAGGTGACAAGTCGCGCATTCAGATTTTTGAAGGCATGGTTATCGCCCGCAAAGGCGGACATGGTATGAACGGAACGTTTACGGTTCGTAAGGTTTCCGAGGGTGTTGCCGTCGAACGTATTTTCCCGATCCACTCACCGATTCTAGCGAAGATCGAGGTTGTTCGCGACCACGCCGTTCGCCGCGCGAAACTCTACCACCTCCGAAAAGTTCACGCCCGTCAACCGCGAGAGAAAAAAGTCGTTAAGGCGCAGTAGGTTTCCACAATTCATGCGGACGTGGCGGAATTGGTATACGCGCAAGCTTGAGGTGCTTGTTCCCGCAAGGGATTGGAGGTTCGAGTCCTCTCGTCCGCACCATCTGAATCAAGGCAACGAATGTTGCCCATGTTAGGTTGCACGGATAGAAATAAGAGGAGTATGTTTAAAAGAATATAATTATTATGCATGTTTCTTGCCATTTTTGATATCCAGGTGTAGAGTCGTGGCGGGTTTTCATTACGCCCTTTTCACAATGAAACACACCGTGGCATACGTATGGAGGAGATATGCCGCAATCGATGATGTTGGTCACCACAGATGCAGTACTGAGTGAAGCGATTCGGGCTGCCTGCTTGGGCGTCAGTAACGTCGACGTCACCGTCGTCAAGACTGGTCCGGAAGCAACACAGATATACGTCGTACAAGAAGAAGCTCATCGTCCCTTTGATGTGCTCGTCATCGATCTCGGAACGGAAGGGGTTCTGGGGTGGAATATCGCCGGTAAGATCCGCACCTATCTCGGATCTGTCACGCCAGTCATTCTCGTGGCCGCATCCGGAACTGACGGTGAGGCGCGTTCCCTGAAGTACGCAGATTCGGTTCGTGGTGTTGTTCTGCTGGCGCGCCCATTGAACATTGTGCAGGCAACTCTCGAAATCAAGATTGCCCTGCTTCGAATTTCACGTGGACTCGGCATTCCGAAATAAGCAACCCAACAGCCAACATAACGGCTGTTTTTTCTTCGTTTCGTAATGGAATCATTTTTGCACTTGCGTTTTTTATCATATCCCTGTAAAGTTTTCGCCGCGTCGTTCTTCACAACTCACACCCAAACACGGAGGGCAACGATGTCCGTACCTGCCTCGCGAGAAGAGAAGCTGTCTTGGTTGGAGCGTTTTTCTCCCGAAGCGATGGGCGCCGCAAAGCTGATCTGCCAAGACGCTGGCGTAGAGCGATGCGACGTCGCTATCGTTGCTGGTACCGGCTGGAAAACTGCTATTGATCACCTGGGAACGCCGATCGCTGAATTTCGAGCTGTTGACTACCCCGGTTTTTTCACCCCAAAAGCGGAAGGTCATGAGGGTTTGATCAGAATTTTTCGAATCGGCCAAACCTTCGCCCTCGTCTTTCTCGGACGTATCCATCTGTACGAATTCAAGCATTGGGAAGGCATGGGCGCGATCACGCACTACGTCAACGTCGCCTTTGCAACCGGCTGTCAGGCGTACATTCACACCAGTGCGGTTGGCCTTGTTCGACTCGATTGGCCGATTGGTCAAGCAGTCATCATCGGGGACTGCAACCGATACGTCACCGGTTTTCCGGAGCACTTGATTGGCTCGCCATTTCATGACGTGACGGCGAGCTACGACCCCGAACTTCGCACGTTGCTTGGTAACATCGAGCCACTACCCGAAGCCAACTTCGCCCAAATTCGCGGACCGTCTTTTCAGACCAAAAAGGAAACCCTCTACCTTCGGAACAACAACATTGATGTTGTTGGTATGTCCGGACTGGCAGAAAAAGAGATGGCGATGCGTCTCGGTCTACCGTTCTGTCATTTGGCTATCGGTACCGACTACGCCGGAACCCCGGCCACCCACGAAGGAATCCAGGCTGTTGTCTTTCAGCAAGCGGAAAAAATGGGAGTAATTCTCAAGAAGGCCATCGAGTGGCTATAACGTATAACTCGCACAAACGTTCGACATATTGTTGAGCGTTTTTTCTTTCGGATAAACTCATTTCATGAACAGCATGCACTGATTACTACCCCACCAGGGTTGATTTGGGATGAGATATCTGCTACAGTATCGCGGTCAAGTTCTCCGGGCAATTAGCTCAGTTGGTTAGAGCGTCTCGTTTACACCGAGAAGGTCGTAGGTCCGAATCCTACATTGCCCACCAGAAAATAAAGTATGATACACTACCATATATGAAAT
>CAIJZX010000023.1 GCA_903825245.1 Candidatus Kerfeldbacteria bacterium | reverse complement strand
TTGTGACCCATACTATGTGGTATTGGGTCTTATATACCGCATGTGCCTCTTTATGGAGTTTCATCCTCCTATTCTACACGAGGATGCTCGGCCTTGCTCTCACCCCCGCCCTACCAGGCGGGGAGCTCCCGCGGGATTAGAAATAGAAAAGCCCCGTAGTTGAGCAAGGGCTCTTCTACGGGGCCAAATTAACTACCTGGTCCTGACTGATTTTACCGTTTCAATCCTGGCGAACCGTGCGGACGAGTCACGAGGGAACGAAGGTTCCGCTTATCGAACCAACTCCAGAACAACTCTTCACATTCTGGGAAGTGATACGACGGCGGAAACGAGTGAACCCATAGTTCGGCGAACGGTAGCGGACGGAGATACTTGCTCGTCATGTTTTTGATCGCGACAGCCGCACTGACGATACAGACAGGACTCACGTATTCGATTCGTGAGTTGAAATAGAAGTTGGCTTCAACCAACTTTTCTATTCCGCTGTAACTGCCTCCACAACAGACAAGCCCCTCCGGAGCAAAGGCTTGCTGATGTCCCGTATTGAAGAACGGGATCCTGTTCACGTCCCCGCCTGGAGCCAAGTCAACCAAACCATCCCATGAACGAATGAAGCCGAGGTAAACGTCCACGTTCCACTGGCTCCACAGACGCGGCTGTCCACCATCTTGCTCTGTATGCTCGCGGCAACTGAGTTTGATGATCAACTGCTTCCCCTCGGCCCAGTAGAACTGCTCGGTAATCCGCGCTTGTTTTTCTGGATCGCGGTAAGGCAAGTCCTCGGTACTAATTGCGACCTGAGAGAACATACCGAAACCACCCTCCCGCATACCGTGTAGTACGTCCAGGAATACGCCCCGGTCCGCAAATTCTACCGGCGGCTGTTTACCATTTTGTGTTGCTATCATTTCAACGATCTCCTGTGATGTAACTTAACCTGTTACATAAGGTTTGCACGAATGTGCCTAACATAGATTATAACATATTCTATGGCAATATGTCAAATGTGCGCCCAGCTGGATTCGAACCAGCGACCCTCTGCTTAAAAGGCAGGTGCTCTACCGGGCTGAGCTATGGGCGCATATACCCACAGAAGACGATGACACGGCTTCTATGGGCGCAAATGTATATAATTTTCAAACACGGCTTCTATGGGCGCAAATTTGCGCGATTCTCAAATCGTTCGCCATCTTATAAAGACGCGATTGAACAATAATGCCATAGAAATGGCCTCTAACGCAAACCGAGTAAAAGCTTTTCGATAGCTGTTTCCATATCCGTCACTCCCCTGTGACCATCATGATATATGGTTATGAGCTCGCCAAGCAGCGCGGAAAGTTCTTTTTTTGAATAATTACCAGCGTACTTTTTCGACTTACTGAAGACAAACGGGCTCAGGCCGGAGGCTGCAGCACTTGGAGCATCGGCGGCAACTATGATTGACTTCACTTGCCAAAACAAAGTACCGACAATCGCTTCAACCTCATTGCCCAGGTCAACGGCTTGCCTATATATCGCCCAAGACCGCATCGGGTCGCGGGCGCCGAGTGCATCGCCGAGCGCGAAGATATTGAATTCATACTTCGCGGCAACTTTTTCTGTATCACTCACCTCAGTTTTTTCGGCATACTTTTCCAGAGACTTCTTGAGTTCAGCATTCAGCTTCCCTTCCAAGACAATGAAGATGTTGTCCGATTCTTTCATCATGTCAGCAAGCTTGGCGATCTCATCTTTCGCCTCAGCGTTCTCTGTAACCCTGTCCAACAATATTATGTACTTCGCTGAAAAAAGTCCTTGGCCGCCAGCATGCTCTTGTATGAGTGAGGCGCTCCAATTGTCCGCGCTTATCTCCGCAAAGTTCGCGTCCAGACGCTTGGCACGCAAAGACTTCACAAGCGCTCGAGCTTTGTTGGCGGAAATCTGCGTATTCGTGCCGTGATAGAGATAGAGCATGGTGGTTATTTGAACAATACGAACGTGCCTATAAATATAA
>CAIJZX010000022.1 GCA_903825245.1 Candidatus Kerfeldbacteria bacterium | reverse complement strand
TACACAATTTGAACTGCAAATGGTATAATTAACAACAAGGAGGCGTTAAAGAATTTTAAATTGTTTTGATCTGCAACAGAACCATCATAACAGCGAGGAAATGAAACATGCAAAAGATACAAAAAAGTTGTAAGTCGTTGAATTTCACACTAATAGAACTCCTGGTGGTGATCGCCATCATCGCAATTCTTGCCTCAATGTTGCTACCTGCGCTCAACAAAGCGCGTGAGAAGGCTAAGACTAGCACCTGCCTCAGCAATGTTAAACAACTCGGTACTGGTTCGATTATGTATGGCATTGATAATAGCGACTATATGCCACCAGCACAGGCCGGACTCGATTATTGGACAACGCTTACATATAATTATGTGACTGGAAAACAATGTTTGCCTTATCCTAATGCAGCGGGTACCCAAGTTCCTAAAGTTATGATTTGTCCATCGGATATCCACATGTCTGTATGTACCTTCCACAATCTTGTCCATGAATCCTATGGATTCAATACGAACTTAACAATTAATCATACCGACTTTAATGCGAACAAGCCACCGCTAAAATTTGGCAAAATACCTCAGCCGACGCAGATGTTCATGATTGGCGAGACCATGGGAAGTGCGGCAACTGAAGGCGGACATTGGTTATGTCAATATGGAAGTGTACGTACTGACCATAATTATACCATGTGCGCTGTAATGCTTGACGGTAGTGCACGGACTTACACTGCTATTCAAATAGACTTTTACGCCCCGCGCGGTGTTGTAATAATGCCTCTATATGCATTATATGGGCAGATGGCAACTCGATTGCCATGGAATGGCAAATGTTTGAAAAATCCTAGCCCTTTGTTTTAAAATCATCGGTTATTGGTAAAACAAACTGATTGCAAAACATAAGAAACAAGATTTTTTTGCGGCGGTTATTGAAATAATTAAACCAGCCCGGTTTATCACGCCGGAATTAAGAGAGAAAATTTATTAACAGGCAAAATCCAATAGTTTTGAAACATGCTAAATAAACAATAAGAGAGATTAACATGCGAAACGTACTTATGGCGGGATTATCACTTGTGGCTGCTTTATTTGCAGCCGCAGCCGATGGCGGCGCACCGGAGGGGCTCAAGGTCTATCAAGCAGACAATATCCTGCGCAACGGGGATTTTAAGCAACGAGCCCTCAACCGCAACGCGCCAGCGCATTGGTGTCTTACCGTAGACACGCCTGCTGAAAAGCCGGAGCACATGTCCCTTTATTCGTTGGAAAATGGGACATTGCAGTTCAAGGCGCCGGTGCCTGGCATCCAGCAATTTCTTGATGTCACTCCGGTGACAGCGTTGGAATACACGCTGTCGTTTGAGTCCGAAGTAGAAGCGGGAGAGCTTGAATGCTCGGTGATGAGCCGGTATGAATCTTATGGCAAGCTGTGGGTGTCCAGACAAATCAAGGCAGGGAAAGGATTTGAACGCCAAAGTTTCACGTTCAAGCTGGATTTAGGCGTGTGCGCTGAAGAGTTGGGAGTTATTTTCAGACCGCGGGGGAAAGATGCCGTAGTAAAACTCCGCAACGTCTCGCTCAATCCAACTCTTCTGGAATCCAGTGCAGACGCGAAAGTGCTCTTTATTGACGACGCTGGGAAAAATATCCCGTTGCGCGGCATTGCGGTGGCGGACAATGATTCGGCTTTCGAGCATTTCTATGATTTGAAAGCGGCTCAGTACTTGAGGAAATATCTTTATGTCAGCTACGGACGTGTTGTTCCCGTCTATACGGGAAGCAGAGAATCAATCGAAAAAGCAAAAGGCATGGTTTGTTTCGGGAAGTCTTTAGTCGGCGTAGCCGAGATGGCGAAAGTCACGGCAGGCGGCTATGCTCTGGAAGCCAAAGGCGGCAGCATCTATATCGGCGGGAAAGACGACGGTGCAGTTCAGGGAACTTTCGCCCTTCTTTCCGGGATTGGGCTGGAGTTTTTCTCCAATCTGCATGATTTTATCCCGGCGACAGGCGAGGTCATCAAGCTCGCCAAACCGACAGTGATCCGCAACCCGTCGTTCGCGCATCGCTCCACAGAGATGGGGATATTGTCGCGTGCCCCGCTTGGTGAAAGCTGTATGGAGCTACAAGAAAGCGGCCGCTACATAGGAATATGGGTGGCAGGGACACACAATAACGCTGTCCAGGTACCCCCTTTCATTTATTTTAAAAACCATCCCGAATATTACGCGCTGAACAAAGACGGCAAGCGCGTCGCGGATGCTCAACTACAACTATGCTGGTCAAATCTGGAAGTGCAAAGGATCGCCACGGAAACGATGCTTAAATGGGTAGAGCTCTGTCCGGAGACGAAAATATTCGGCATGCTTCAGGGCGACGGAGACGATTCGGCCGCATTGTGCCAATGCGACAAGTGCAGGGCTTTCGGAGCAAGTGTTACCGACAGGCAATTGCGCTTTGTGAACATCGTCGCCAAAGCTGTCGGAAAGAAATATCCGGACAAACTTATCGCCACATGGGCATATTGCATGACGCTCGATGCACCCGTGAACGTTGTCCCCGAACCAAATGTGCCAGTGTACATTGGTGTCTGCGACTCGCCTTGGGGAAAAAACGGAAGTTTTACAGAAACCCGCATCGATGCTCCGTCATGCACGCGAGGCGTCAGTATGTTTTCCAATTGGCTGCGGACAGGAGTACCACTTGGTACTGCCCTATATTTCCCCTCGACTTACGAAGCGGTGAATAAAATGCGATACTTCGGGGAACGCGGTGCAACAAATCTCTTCTTTGGTTTCGAAATAAATTGGACATATAACTATTGGTTGAAAGATAATCTCTCAGCCTACATCATGCGCAAGCTCGCGTGGAACTTGGGAGCGGACGTGGAATCGTTCATTGACCGTTATATGGCCTTCTATTACGGTCCGGCCGCCCCGGCGATGCGTCAGCATTTCAACCTGGTCGAATCCCAAAAGTCAGCCTACGCCAAGGGGATAGGTCAGGGAGATCTGGGTTCCGACAATATCCAATTTGTAGTTGACTATGAAACCTTAGTCAGAGGCAGTGAATATCTCAATCAGGCGGAAAAACTGGTACAGCGTGATACCGGCAAGATGATGTTCCGCTACCAGAAACTGCAATTTTTTAACAGCTATTTCCTCCGGAACAAGGCCGCACTGTTACAGGACGTGGAATTGGAGCGGTTCGCAAACAGCCTTGCGGAAGTGCTACGACTAGCCAGAGGATTAAACGATAAACAACCGAAATACGGCACGTCCTACCGGGAAATGATCTGGGTCTCGACAGGCATCGATATCGGTGATACACAGCCTTGGCACAGATCCCCGGTCGTTCAGAAAATATTAGACTACCCGCAGGGCATGGTCAAGGCCAACAAGAAAGAGGCTTATGTTAAAACAGAGAAGGGGCTGAAGTTTGATCTGATAGCCTTCGCCGGAGGTGAGGATGTGATGAACTATCAGACTGCAGGAATATCTAAGACCAAATGCC
>CAIJZX010000021.1 GCA_903825245.1 Candidatus Kerfeldbacteria bacterium | reverse complement strand
TGGTAATAATTCCAGCGATCATGGTTTGGGTCTGGCCGAAATTCTTTGGCCAACAACGAAACAGTACATGGACAAGATCGCTGAAAGTATTTTCAATAGTGTCTCTCGTCGTTTGGCCGATGATTCTTTATAGCCTGGTGTTTGTTATACATTTTTCTTGGCTACATCTCCCAAACACCTTTTGGTCGCTCAATATACAAATGTTGCGTTATCACTTGAGTGTGCCCGCAACTGGTGATCCGAATGCCCAGCCGTGGTGGGGATGGCTACTCGCCTGGCGACCATTTCCGTATTGGGCCTCCGTCCAGGGAACGACCGTGAGCAATATTCGAGCACTACCGAATGTGTGGGTATGGTGGACCGGGTCGTTGGTGGTGTTGTGGAATTTACTTCGTGGCTGGAAAAACCAATTGCAACGATTATTGAACGTTTTGATTCTTTTTGTTTGGATTCCGTTCGCCGTTATTCAGCGGGTGATGTACAGCTACCACGCGCTCTTGTTTGATGTAGTGATGATTATAGTGCTGAGCGTCTGGTTGGGAAAAATATGGAACCATCATCGTCGCCTCGTGTTTGTATATCTCGGCATGAGCGTTGTTACGTTTCTCTTTTTCGCGCCGTGGTGGTTAAACATTCCACTGTCGACACAACAAAACAACCTGCGAACGTGGTTACCAAGTTGGAGTATTACCCGATAGCTATCGCTCAGTATCGAGCAGTGTTTGTAGTTCGATAATGGCGCCGCTCGGCGTCGTGGTGACGGCGATTATTTCACGCACCTCGTCACGAGTTTTTCCAATCACCCGCAATTCTTCCGCGAGACGAAGCACCTCGCCAATTTCCTTGCCTTGTTTCCAGCCGCGGTCGCCAAAATCTTCAATCAGTTCGCGGCCACTGATGAGCGGCTCTGGCTGATCAGTAAGCGACAATTGTTCAATATTCTTCATCCACCATGCATGATACCCAGAAGTATCGGGAAACTTGTTTTCACCCGACGGCGAAGTAAACGGACCACGGCCGCGGTGATCAGCCTCACCGAGTAGGATGAGACTGAAAAGTTGTGATGGTCCAACGTCGCGTGCGAGTTTGCGCAGGGCGCGATCGGTAATGACGTCGCGTTCGCGGTAGAGTGCCGGCGGCCGCATGTGATATTCGACAAGCTTCGTGATGCGCGCGATGCCGGTTTCCGGAATGCCGATTGCGCGTAAAAATGTTTCGGTCGGTTTTACCCCGGCGGCTTCGTGCCCGAGCGCAGTAATATGTCCGTTGGTTGCCACAGTCGTCGACGGTTTTCCTAAATCATGAGTCAACGCGCTAAAGAAAAGTTCACTGCGTTGCTGAGGATCGAGGTGTTCACTTCGGGCGAGTTCCGTTGCCGCATCAACCACGAGTTCAGTGTGGACGCCGGCGTTGCCTTCGGGATGATACGACGGATCTTGATCAGTTAACCACAGTTTGGCTATTTCCGGATGCAGGTGTTCAATTACACCAACGTCGCGCAAGAGTTCGATGCCGATAGATGGTTTTTTTGATTCTATCAGGAGCCGCGTCCATTCTTCGCGCAAACGTTCTTTAGGAAGTAAACCAACTTCTTCCACCATGGTACGCATTTTTTCGGCCGTGGCCGGTTC
>CAIJZX010000020.1 GCA_903825245.1 Candidatus Kerfeldbacteria bacterium | reverse complement strand
GTAAGACCGATTTCGTTGTACCAACCAGCGAAGCTGTAACCGGCTTTGGTTGGGATGGCTGGGGCAGTCACCGCAGTGCCGTAAACTTGTGTGATATCACTTACAGCTGAGCCGCCGTTGCTGTTGAATGAAAGTGTTTGGGTAGCAGTCACCGGATTCATCCAAGTCGTTCCTTCGGCTTGGGTGACGGCCTTGATACCACTGGATTTAATGTAATCCACTATTCCTTGCAACAATGTGGTCGAATTATGATATTGATCTGTCATGGTCGAACACTGCTGTGTCGTGGAGCACTGATCGTGGAGCTCAAGGATAAGCCAGGTCTTATTTGTCTTGGCTTGATCAATCCAGCCCTTCACATCGGTTAACGTAGTGGCCGGTACGGCGGGAACACCAAGCGAAGCCGGCGTACCCGCTTCGATGTGTTTATCAAGAAGGGCAAACTTATCTGAGCTTGGATAGTTAAATCCGTCAGCGACGCTTCGAGCACTAACGAAACCCGCATCTTTCACCATTTGTTTGATACTTGTGTTGTATGTACCAAAGGGATAGACGAAGGTTGTTGGCGTGTAGGTAACACCCAGTGTACCCAGATTAGTGGTTATGTCGCTTTTCGATAGGGTAATTTCCAAATTTGCAACGTCAGGGCTTAACGTTGTTAGATCAGGATGGGTCCGGGTGTGAGCACCAATTTCATGGCCATCGGCAACCAGGGTGGCAACATTCGCCCAGGTCATATACTGACTTCCGGAATCAATACCGACACCGGGGTCGGTTATAGCGAAGAAACTCGCTTTAATGCCAGCAGTGTTTAATATTGGCAGAGCAAGCGAATACTGAGTCGATAATGTGTCATCGAAGTCGAGCGTGATCATTCCCTGTGGAAAGTTCAAGGCAGCACCATTGGTAATGTCATTCACCACGAAATTGTCGACCGTCAATGCTCCGATACTGGTCAGCGATTGGTAGACAGTAAACGAGCTGACACCCGTTGGTATGGTTACCTGATCAGTATACGTTGCCCAGGTTGTGCTTGCTGGTGGGATGCCGAGTGACCCATAAGTGTCTGCTGAACCATTTGCCCAGTGGTAATCATATGTAAGATTTGTGACTACACTTGTGGTTGAGGTCATGTAATCGAATTGTATGCTATAGGTATGACCACCGGACGTTGGGATTGGAGTGAAAAACCATTTTGCATCGATCGAGCTCCCACTATTGACCTGTACTTTGGCGCCTAAACCAGTTTTACCTGGAGTTGGGTAGGTAAAAATAGTTGACGCCGATGGAGCTGGATCCGATGACCAACCATAGGGTTGAGCAGGAGTACCACCCGCATTAATTTCAAAGTCTCCATTCACGACAAGGTTTGTCGCTGCGTGAGCCTGTTTCGGCGCTGACAAAAGCGCTAACCCACAGACATTCGCTACCATCGTGACGGCCACAACGATAGTAAGCGTTCGCCATGCGCGTTGGCGCGTCGCTTGGCGGCGGAAGTTCGCCCGGGTAAAGATTGTAGACATAGGTGTCTGGTTAGTCATTACTGAATGTTGATAAAAGGTGTCTCTGGTAAAAAGTCGAAGAGCGCAAAAACACCGAGCCGCCCATATTTTTGGACCGCTTGGTGCGTAAATCTATGACGCACTACCTCCCTCCGAAGGACTGTATTGGGGAAAGGATCAGTTTTTCTTTCGCCTACCTTTTCTAGTGTTGACAGTATTTAACCATACTGACCGGTGAGCGTCAAGCAACAATTGTTGGGCAATCCACAGCTCACAAAAGTGGCCTGATGTAGCCAAAAAGCACGTTTTCCGACACGCTATCGACCATAAAACCAGGACGCCAAACACCCGAAATCCACCACGGAATTCAGGAATAGTGGTACAAAAGGTTACTAAACAGCCGCGCCCCGAAGGGGCGCGGCTGCAATAAAGAGGCAATTAACGGTTTCCGTAACTTCGGATAATCTCTTCGACTTGGTCCATCTTGACGGAGAGCAGTTGTGAGACGCCGTCAGCGCCCATGGTCACGCCATAGAGGATGGTCGCCTTTTCCATGGTGGCGCGGTTATGGCTGATGGTGATGAACTGCGTGCTGTGGGCGAGTTGGTCAAGAATCGCAGCGAAGCGTTGGGAGTTGGCTTCATCGAGTGCGGCATCAACTTCATCCAGCACCACGAACGGCGATGGATTGTTGGAGATAATCGCGCAGAGTAAGGCGATCGAGGTTAAGGCGCGTTCGCCGCCGGAGAGCATGGCGATAGATTGCAATTTCTTTCCCGGCGGGGTGGCTTTAATATCGATGCCGGTGACGACTTTTTCCGCAGCTTTCGCTTTCGGCACCTCTGCAGCAACAACTGGGGTTTCGCCATTCGCTTCAGCCATCGCCACTTCAGCCTCAGTCAAATCATCGTCGGAGCGCGGGACTTCTTTAATGAGTACGAGTTCAGCGCGACCACCACGGAAGAGTGTGCGGAAGTAGGTGTTGAATTCATCATTAATTTTTCGGAAGGCGGCATCAAACTTTTTGGTAATGATCGTATCGAGTTCGCCGATGGCACTCTCGAGCGAGGCGATGCCGGATCGTAAATCTTCCGCTTGCTTCGATAAAAACTCCCACCGCTCATTTGTTTCGGTGTATTCTTGCGATACGGTTTCATCAATACCGCCGATGAGCTGCAATTGTTTCGTCAGGTGGCCGATTTCTTCGGCCAGCATCGTGACATCGCCTTCATCCGGAGTTTGTTGCGTTTCAGAAATCGAGATGATCGCCGCTTCGCCCATCGCCTGGGCAATTTCGCGTTGTAGATCGTCGAGGCGTTGTTCAACGCGGGCTAAGGCCACTTGGAGTTCGTTGACTTCGTGCGTCGCCGCATTGAGCGTGTGCTGTGTCGATCGGAAATCTTTTTGTAGCGAGAACAAACGTTCCTTTTTGCCGGTTTCCGTCGTGTTGAAATTATTGATTTCGGTGCGGGCGGCGGTCAGGCGTTCATCGATGGCGATAAGTTCGTGTTCAATCCTCTTCGCTTCCGCTACATGTGCGGCGTAGGCGGCATCGGGATTGGTGGTGGCCAACTCTTGCGTTGACACCTCGTGTCGAACACCATCGAATTCGGTTTGTAACTTTGTTTGTTGGTGATGCAGCTGCTCGTCTTGCTGTTGGACGAGACGAAGCTCGCCTTCGAGCGCCATCACCTTTTGCATATGTTCTTGTCGGCGCTGTGCGGCTACGACTAAGTGTTGCTGGATAACAGAAAGCTCTTTCGGATTGGTGGTGATGTCGGCGGCGGAGAGGCGGCGGTGAATGCTCTCAAGTTCCTGATGAAGTTTTTTTGCTTCCGCGCGAACGGCAGAAATATTGAGTTCATCAGCGGCGTGGAGCGTATCGACAAAAGCTTCGTACTTCGTGAATAACGCGGCGATCAACGTTTGAATTTCTGGGACAGTAACTTGCTTTTGCCACTGTGCTTGTAAATCACGAAGTTGTTCTTCGAGCGCGGTAAATTCCTTTTGGGCGGCGGCCAACTCCGCTCGATCGTTCTTGAGTGTTGTGCCGTGGCGAGTAATTGTTTGAGCCAAAGTGGCGCGTTCCTCGGTAACCTGATTGAGACCTCGTTGCAGTTCATTTGCTCGTCGTTCAAGAAACGCCGTTTCACCGGCGCCGGCTTGTTTTGCCGAAACTTCAAGTTGTCCCTTCGCCACTGCTTGGCGTTCAAGGAGACGATTTTTCTCGTCGAGAATTGCGTTGTACTGTTTATGTAGGGCGCCAAATGTTTCAGAAGCCGACCGTTCGCGTTCGATAGTTTCTAATTCATGTTGAATTTTTTCGACATCGCCAGCGATGGCGGCGCGTTGTTGCTCGCGCTGCTCGTGTTGGGTGTGGAGTTGTTGTTGCTCGCGGGCAATGTCTTGCCAGCGTAGTCGGAAATATCGCGTTTGGGTCGTGCGTAATTGCTGTTCAACCTCTTCTCGCCGCTCAAGGCGCTTCACCTGACGCGTTAGTGAGCGGAGGCGTGGTTCAATTTCCAACATAATTGCCTCGCCCTGCACCAAATTTTCTTTGCTCTGATCCAATTTCGAAACAGCCTGATCTTTCTTGAGTTGGTACTGACGGACGCCGGCGGCTTCATCGAACAAATGTTTACGTTCTTGTGGACTGGAAACCAGGAAGGAATCGATCATGCCCTGGCCAATGACGGAGTATGTGCGTTGACCAAAATTCGCCTGAGCTAACAGGAGTTGAATGTCTTGCAGGCGTGCCGGCTGGCGGTTAATGAGATATTCGCCCTCGCCGTCACGGTAGACGCGCCTCGTTATAACGATTTCGCTATAATCAACGGCCGCTGCGCCATCGGCGTTATTGAGAATCAGTGAGACCTCGGCCACACCGAGTCGAGATTTTTTGTCGGAGCCAGCAAAAATAACGTCATCGCTTTTCTTGCCGCGGAGGAGTTTTAATGACTGCTCGCCGAGCACCCAACGAATCGCATCAGCCACATTTGATTTGCCCGAACCGTTTGGACCGACGATGGCGGTAATACCACGCTCAAAATCAAGTTGGAAACTATTGGCGAACGATTTAAAACCTTGAATCTCGAGTCGGGCGAGGTACATGAATGAAGTTTATAGTTTGTGTTGGAGACGAAGAATGAAAAGCCCAATCATGAAAATCGCAGCCACGAGCTTAATAATGGTGCCGCCCATGAAAGCGACAATGGTATAGTTTCCAGATTGGTAGGAGTAGACGCGATCGCGGCCGCGAAAAGTTTCGGCGATGATGGCGCCGAGCACCGGACCGATAAGATAGGTGGCGATGCTACCAAAAAATAAACCGATGCCGCTACCAATTAACGCCCCCAGAATACCCCACGGCCCGGCTTGTAATTTTTTTACTCCGCTACGGCTAAACATGTAGTCAAGAAAGATAGTGCCGAGGGCGATAAGTGAAACAATGGCTAAAAACTGTTGATCGACGCCCGAGTAGTGATGGGCGGCGGCATAGATAAAGACACCAAGCCAGATGGTTGGAATGGATGGTGCGACGGGAAAAACAATACTCAGCAATCCGCCGAGAATAAGGAGAAAACTTACGAGTGAGGCGATAAAGATAATCATCCTTGCCACTCTTTAGCGATCAAGCCGTTGAAAGCGGCGGCGACTTGAGCTTCTTGTTTCGAGGCGCCTTCGCCGGTCGCCACTTGTTCGGCGTTGAGGTAAATACCGATCAAGAAATGCTTGTCGTGATCTGGTCCCCACTCTTTCAGCACCTTATAACTTGGCGTGATGCCGACGATCTCCTGGCTTTTTTCTTGAAACTTACTTTTCGGATCGATGTAGAGTTCGTTGGCGAGAATGTGTGCCAACTTGCTGAGGATGTGGGTGGTAATAAACGTTGCCGCCGGTTCGATGCCGCCATCGAGGTACATCGAACCGATGATTGCTTCGACGGCATTGGCATGGATATTCTGTCGTGCCTTTGATGCTTTATCTTTTGATTCACCCCGCGATAACATCAGCCACTCATCGAGGTCGAGTTCCTTTGCAACTTCGGACAAACTCTTGGCGTTTACCAAGCTAGCGCGCCAATTGGTCAGGTCGCCTTCGGGATTTGGATAGTGACGATAGAGGTAGTCACTGACAACCAACTCTAATACTGCGTCACCGAGGTATTCGAGGCGTTCGTTATGTCCGAGAGCAAAGTCGGGGTTCTCGTTGAGGTATGATCGATGAACCATCGCCTGCCGCAAGAGCTGGTCATCGCGAAAGGTGTAGCCGATAGCGGCTTGGAGTGTTTCAAGAGTAGACATGGGAAACGCTAAAGTCGTGAGTTACTCAGTTACCGGCGTTGATGGCGCGGGTGTTGGCATGGCAATTTTCCCGCTGGCTTGAAGGTCGCGGAAAATAGCGCCGAGGACACCGTTGACGAACTTGCCGGATGATTCGCCACCGAAGCCTTTGGCTACCTCAATCGCTTCGTTAATAGCTACTTTCGGCGGTACATCAGGCGCAAAAGTCAGTTCATAAACGCCAAGCCGAAGAACGTTACGATCGACAATCGTAATTTGTTCGAGCGGCCATTCCGGTGCGTATTTCGTAATCGTGGCGTCAATCTCGGCCTGATGTTCCATCACACCGCGAATCAAACCCTCAGAAAACCCCTGATCGGAAAAATCAGGGGCAAACTGTTTGAAATTTTCGTGAAGCAACCCGAGAACGTCGTCCGTTTTCCGGCCGTTGAAGTCCCACTCATACAGTGTCTGCATGGCGATTGTTCTGGCGAGGTGGCGGTTCGACATCGTAAGGTGCGAGAGTTGACGAGGTTAGGCTTTCTTTTTTGGTTCAGCTGTCTTTGTCGTCTTGGTTTCGGCTTTCTTTGGCTCCGTTACTTCCTTTTCCTTCTTGTCGCCGCGGGCAATCTTGTTGCGTTTCGCCCGTTTTTCGATCTTTGAACTGATTTTCAGCACCTGTCGGCCGTTGTAGTAGCCGCAGTGCGGGCAAGCCATGTGCGGTCGAATCTTGCGTTTGCAGTGGCTACAGGTGGTTAAACGGAAGGTTTTTAAAGCGAAATGGCTGGCGCGTTCGCGCTTGCTCTGTTTTGTGCGTCGTTTAGCGGGGAGACCCATGGGAGTGTCAATTCATCAAATAATACTGTCGAGTGCCCTTATTTCGGGCGACTGACGAGGTTGAGTATACCATTTTTTTTCAGGAATGCAAGGGCTACAAAACTTAAAAATCGCCCAAGTAATAATTAACCACATTCGATACTATTTTTCTGAAAGGTGTTAATAAATACTCAGCGGTGGGGTGGCTATAATATATTTGTTTGATGTATTGTATATCTGTTCAATTATTGAAGAATTTGCGGTTGGAACCAGCGTACCACCTTGGAGTTCTAATCCGGCGCATTGTGGGTCAACTCTTTTCAAATTGGGTTGAGGTTTTTCAAGTGTGGCCACAACATACGTCCAACCCTTGTGCGTTGCCGCACAATCAAGATTCATTTGTGCATTGTTGTAACCCAAGCAACACGCGTTGGCATCGGTATCGATATATACTTGGAAGTAATTCTTATCATTTTGACTTGGGTCGGACGGAAGCCCACCATACTCTTTAAACGAATCAGCAACGGGTACAAGATTGCCATCTGAACGCCAAACACCAAAGTTATAGTAAGAGGTATGTGAGAGAGTATCATATTTATATGAATCACATCGACGATATGTATAACCCGTTTGTATAGTAAAACTATCACACATCAACGGGACACCATTATCAAGTTGATAGAGCGAAAACGCCTTTACGATTTGCTGGATATCAGTTATTCGTCTCGCGTCTCGGGCTTTTGGCAGTTGATCTTTGTACGTTATTAGCCCAATGGCTGACAACACGCCGATAATAGCAATAACAACCAAGAGTTCAATAAACGTAAAACCCGATCGATGATGAGATCGTATAGTTTGGACCGACCTCGTTAACCCTTGTTGTAATATGTTTTTCTCTTTGTTCATACCTTATACAAAGTGTATAGCAATTACGGTGAAGGCACAATCTCTTGTGAATTGGTGTGGTGTTAAGAAAAAACCGCCATAGGAGATGACGGATTTTGATCGGATTGTTGCGATGAGTAGCTCAGAGCGGGTCTTCTACACCCATGAACGAGTTATCGTCGTTGAACGGGTAATTTTCGTATTCAGCCTGGAGCTTGTCATCGAACCAGTGTTCGGCCCAGCCCCGCTCTTTCTTGTCCCGTGCAAACACGACCGGGTTTGAAGGGTGGCCGGGTCGGTTTTTCCAGTAAGCTCCATACGATAGAGCTTGCCCCTCGGGTACCCTGACGACCATGACACTTGTGCCGTCGGTGAACGTATACCCGAGTTCTTCGGCGCGCTTAGCAGCCAGCAAAGCACGGTAAGGCTCGTCTTTGGTTGCGGCGATGACAGCGGCGATGACACCAAATCCACTTGGATACAACGCTACAGCTACGTACATACCAACCTCCTCATAAAAAGGTGCAATTCGTGTACAGACACTTCCTATCAAATCATAAATAGGAAGTCAAGCGATATGTAAGAAAAACCACCTCACAGATTATATGAGGCGGTGCAATATTCACCGCTTTTTCGCCTGGCGATACTTCTTCCACTTCGGCCACCACCACTCGCGGAAGCAGGCCAGCAGAACTTCGTCGTAGTACCGTCCGCGACGGAACAACTGCTTCTTGCGCCGACCTTCGATCCGATAACCGGCATTCAGGTTGTGCTTGATGCTCGCCGTATTATTCGCGTACGCGCTCGAACACATCTTCCGCAGGTTCAACGTGTCGAAGGCGTGACGGAGTAGAAGCAACTTCGCTTCCGTTCCGTAGCCCTGCCTCCAGTACGGCACAGCAATCCACGATCCGGTCGTCGCGGTGCGATCGATCCAGTTGATTCGATGCAAACCCATCGAGCCGATCGGTGTACCATCGCGAAGGCAAATGGTCAGGACGACGTCGCCGTTCTCACCGGCATGGTCGAGGTACTTCTGTTCGCCAACCAGGGTGATCGGCGAACGCGTCTTGAGATGCTGACGCACACGCGGATCGTTGATCCAGCGCTGGAAAAATTTCAGATCAGTTTCTCCATGAAACGGACGCAGATAGACGCGACGACCGCGCAGGAAAACGGTTTCGTGAACATCGGGGACCATTCTGCCTCCTCGTAGCGGATTGTCAAAGAACAAACACTCCGACAGGTTTTGCCGGAGCGTTGGTGGAGAAAATTCAGTGTGAGCTTACATCTTCATATACCAACAGCGTCCCGGCACAACTTCGCAATCGAAGCCGGTAGTATTCATCGAGATAGCGTTGTGGCGCGGTTGATACTTCATACTATTTTGATACTAGCGCAAATGTGGGAAATGTCAAGGGTTAACAACGCAGCGTCGGTTTCGAAACCGACGCTGTAGGAAATGTTTAATGGATTATTTTCCGCTAGGCAACAGTAATAACCTTAGCCACGTAGTCTTCAATAATCGGTTTTGCGATTCGCTCAAGATCTTTTTGGAGAGATTCTTTGTTTGGGTACGCATTGACTAGAATTTGCATCGTTTGGTCAACATTCTTTTGGTCAATCGATTGTTGGAGTTCTTGTTTCTGTTCTGGTGTAAGCGGAGCGGTGGTGGTGAGAAGCAGCTGGGCGAGGAGAACGCCAGAGACGTCGGCGACCATCGTCTCTAATCGCTCATCAGTCACTGAAATGCCGTGTTGTGTCAGGAGATTTGCAAAAAGTTCTTTCATACGTGTGGAGGATTATTTATTTTTTCGCCACTCTTCCCACATGCTCTGAGCGGTGAGCATGCCGGCCATCATCGCCGCTTCTGGAACACCAACATTAGCCAGGCTTTCTAATGACGTCAGGTGTCGTTCGAGGCCTAGCTTTGACAACTCGAGGCCTACTGCCGCCAGCGCCGGGATTCCTGCCAACATCGGAGCAATATCGAGCATATCGCTTTTCATAGTCCGAAGTTTTTCCACCATATCCGCCATCCAATTCCCGTGGTTTTCTGAAACCGTTTCCGCTCGGGCAACTTCCTGCCCTTCAAAATTTTCCATACAGTAGTATGTTAATTGCTAATTACCAACACCATACTACGCCTATACAATAGAAAATGCAACTCAAAAGCCCCGCTTGAAAGCGGGGCTAAAACGTAAGAGAGTTTTATACCAACGTTACGTTCGCTACCTTATCCTTCGGGTCGTTGAAGCGCATAATGCGGACCCCTTGCGTATCACGACCGAGGACGGAGATCGATTTGAGCGGTAAGCGGATGACCTGGCCTTTTTGCGAGATGACGATAATGTCTTGGCTTAGATCTTTGCCGTTGACGATCGTGCCGGAGCAAATCTTGCCCGTCTTATCGGTGATCTTCGCGGTCTTGATGCCGGAGCCGCCGCGACCCTGCACTTTGTAGGCGCTGACGCCGGTGCGTTTGCCGAAACCGTTAGCCATGACAATCATCAGTTGTTCGTGTTCATCGGCTTTACCCTGATCCATAACATCCATGCCGACGATTTCGTCGGTGCCTTTCATTTTCATACCGCGTACGCCGGACGCATTGCGGCCCATCGGTCGCACCGCGGCTTCCTGGAAGCGAATGGATTGACCGTTTGAGGTAACGAGCATGACGTGGTCCTTACCTGACGTCGGTTTTACCCAGCGTAGCCGGTCGCCAGCCTTTAACTTGATCGCGATTAAACCAGAACGGCGAATGTTCTTGAATTCTTCAAGTTCAACCTTTTTGATGACGCCGTTCTTGGTCACCATGAACAAATATTTGAACGGTGCTAAATCTTCCATGCTCAAAACGTTGGCAACTTTTTCTTCGCCGGTGAGTTGGAGGAAATTGACGATGGCTTGGCCCTTCGCGGTACGCGAGGCGGCCGGCACGTCGTAGGCTTTCATCTGGAATAATCGTCCGGTAGTGGTGAAGAAGAGAATGTCAGCGTGGGTGGTAGTCGAGAAGAAGTGCGAGACCTGGTCTTCTTCTTTTGTGGTTAGGCCGATCACACCTTTACCGCCGCGGCTTTGGGTCTTGAAGTTCTCCGGCGAGAGGCGCTTGATGTAGCCGTCGGTGGTCATAGTGACGACTGTGGCTTCATTCGGGATCAAATCTTCTTGAGTGAACGTGCCGACGGCGCCTTTAACGATCTCGGTTTTGCGGGCATCGCCGAATTGTTCTTTGATTTGTGCCAGTTCTTGTTTAATAACGCCCATGATTTTTTTCGGCGACGCTAACAAGGCCTCAAGATCTTTGATGAGTGATAGCTTGTCCTTATGTTCCTGCTCAATCTTCAGTCGTTCAAGGTTAGCCAATTGTTGCAAGCGCATTTCGAGAATGGCGGTCGTTTGTGCCTCAGTCAACTTAAACTTTTTAATCAAATTCACCTTCGCCTCGTCTTTGTCTTTCGATTTCTGAATGGTGCGAATAACTTCCTGAATGTTGGCTAAGGCGATGAGCAAACCCTTGAGAATGTGGTCGCGTTTCTTAGCAACATCAAGCTCATACTCAGCACGCCGTCGAACGACGACCTGGCGATGCTTCAAGTATTCTTCGAGCACCATCTTTAGGGTCAGCACGCGTGGTTGAATACCGTCCACAAGCGCGAGCATGTTGACGTGGAAGGTTTCTTGTAATTGCGTTAAGGTAAACAATCGGTTCAGCACCTTTTTCGGGTAGGCGTCCTTTTTCAATTCGATAACGACGCGAACGCCCTCGCGGTTCGATTCATCGCGCAAGTCGCGGATGCCCTCGAGTTTTTTATCGCGCACTAATTCGGCAATGCGCTCGATCATAGTCGCCTTGTTCACCTGGTACGGCATTTCGGTGACAATGATGTTAAAACTATTACCTCGGCCTTCGACAATCTCCGCCCGAGCACGCATCACCACCGAACCTTTACCGGTGGCGTACATGGCCTTGATATCGGCTAGGTTGTAAATAATGCCGCCGGTAGGAAAGTCCGGACCCTTGACGAACTGCGTTAAGTCATCAACCGAGGCTTGTGGGTTGTCGATCAGGTGGGTCGTGGCGTCGATAACCTCGGTTAAATTGTGGGGCGGAATATTTGTAGCCATACCGACAGCGATACCGACGGTGCCGTTGAGGAGGAGGTTCGGAAGTTTCGCCGGTAGCACGCGCGGTTCTTGATGTGAGCCGTCGTAGTTTGGTACAAAGTCGACCGTATTTTTATCGATGTCGAGCAACATTTCAGCTGCAATTTTGTCCATCCGCGCCTCGGTATATCGCATGGCCGCGGCACTGTCGCCGTCCATTGAACCGAAGTTTCCTTGGCCGTCGACGAGCGGGTAGCGCATGGCGAAATCCTGGGCTAAGCGCACCATGGAATCATAAATTGCCACATCACCGTGTGGGTGGTACTTACCGATTACTTCGCCGACGACAGTGGCAGACTTGCGGTACTTTGTTCCTGGTCGAGAACCGATCGTCCACATGGCATACAAAATACGACGATGCACCGGCTTGAGTCCATCACGTACATCGGGTAAGGCGCGAGCCACGATGACGCTCATGGCATAATCGAGATAGGACTCTTGCATTTCGGTTACCAGCGGCCGAGCTTCAATAGTGCCGATAGCAAATTCATTCTTTTTCGGATCGGTGAGCGGGAGTTTACGGTTTTTGGAATCGTCAGCCATAGTATCTTACTGAGAAAATTGAGGAAAAACTTGATTGTTATACTGTTGGATTTCTTGTTCAGCTTTCGTTTTTGGAGTGGCGGTTCCGGGCCAGTGAATTGAGCTCAGTAACTTCGCCGTCTGCGAAAATAAAGTGAAGCCGCTGGAATTGCCGTTCGTTTCAAAGCGGATAACTGAGATCCAACCAAGACCGATAACGATTGCTCCCCCGACAACGAGTGACCACATAATTTTTCGTCGTTTCGCTTCCGACCACTCATGCACCGGTTGCTTTAGTGTTTTAATCGGATGCGGAAGTTCTCGTTTCAGTTTTTTCGGTACCGGGATTGCCGGGCGAAGCACGTCAGCCGGAAGCGGAGTGAGCGACGTTGGTGCGGGTCGCGTATCGAGCTTGACCTTGATAGGAATACTTCGCTCGCGCTTCGCTGTCGACGATGGTCGCCGTGTAGCCATACTAGGAGAGATTCAAAACAATAACCTGCGTTTCATCAACCGGTAAATCCTTCTTAATGATTTTCAGTTTATCAACCCCTTCATTCGATTTTGACCCCATCTCTTTCAAGAAAGCCGAAACATCACCATAGCCGCTGGTGCTACCTGGGCACTTGAATTGAATGGGGATGACAATACGTGGTTCAATTTGACTAATAAGCTTGGCGGCGTCTTCAGCCGAGTACACGGATTTTCCGCCGACCGGTACAAACAAAATATCGACGCCTTCAAAGGCAGCGAGCTGACCGTTCTCAAGTTTGGTGTTCAAACTGCCAAGATGGCCGAGGCTGAGCTCTTCGGCTTCAACACGAAAATGCGTGCGATCTTCGTCACCGGGAAGTTGAATGCCGTAGACGAAAATATTTTGTCTCTCGTATTCACCGGGGCTGGTGATCAAAAACGGTTCACCGGCGACTGATTTTGCGTCGGTTCCTTCCGCTTGTGTTAGAGCGACAATCGTGGCCGCTTGTTTTGTCGGCTTGAAACCAACACTGCTTCCGGGTGGGTCAATCAAGACGACCGTTTCTTTACTTTGGATGCGGATGCCGGCGTCGCCGAGCCAAGAAATAATCATGAGAAATCAAAAATGAAGTAAATTCTGACTCGAAAAGTATAACAGAAAACCAGGCGCTTGGCAACGGTCTTTTTGGCTCAACAGGGCACAAAAACGTAGACTGCTCGTCGCTGGTTTTGTGTTCAAAGTGTGATAAAAAACCACTTCCTGGAGTGGTGCATCTAAAGTATGAGTAACTACTCTGGAATCGATGGCGATGAACTCGACGGTGTCACTGAAGGCTCCGCGCTCGGAACCGGCGGATGCACTGGAAGCGGATCGGGATCTTGGAAGCCGGAGGCTAGGTCTTCTAAAGATGTCGGAGGGGCAACCGGTGCCTCAGATGAAACAGGCGCCATCGCGGCAGGCGCACCAGTATCTGCGGTGGCTTGATGACCGCCGGCGAGCGGTATTCCGAGACTCACCGATGATATTTTACTAACCTGAGTAATGTTGCCAGTCACACCTGTTCCAGTAAGGGTACTTGATGAAAACGGTGCACCACCTGAGTGTGTTGGCGCAGATGTTGAGGACGGTGCGGCTGTTTGCGAGGATGGACTCGTATTTCCGATAGGCGAAACTGCTTGCAGTGATGGTGGTGTTGATGGCGTTGAACGAGCAGTTGCCGGGGCTTTAGCTGATGGCAAAGGTGTTTTGATTGAGGCGGTTAAATGGGCTAATGATTCTTTTCGTTCGGCCGCTTTGTCAACCTTAGGTTCTGGAATAAATTTTTCTCGAATTTTTCCAGCCCTTGTTGTATTTGTGCCAGAACCACCGGCGACAGTATGGGCGCCAATGGCATCCATTGTCGTTGTCAACCCCTTGAACGCCTGATCAGTTCCTTGTCGAGATGTGATGTCTTTCTTGCCCGAACCAATTTTTCTTGCGAGGAATTGTTGATATTTTGTAACATTTCCAACAGCCTGCTCCTTTCCGTGGGCATCAACATATGTTTTGTCCCCACGATGGACAGCAGAAAGATAGTTGTCAAAAGTCTTCAAAATCTTTGAATCGTCGTATTTTTTTCCAGTCGTACCCCGAATAAGCTCTTTTTCTCCGCGAATACCGCCATGGATAACTGGCAATCTCACGGCGGAGGTATTCAATATCGTCGGTTGTCTTGGGTTAACCCCCAAGAATCGGGCAACACCAGGATTAGAACGTTGGAAAGCCATAATGCTGTATTATAGCATAAATTAATTATAAAGTCAATTATTTGCGTATTTATCTGCTAGACTTGATAAATAATCTGAATCCTGTATACTTTGCAGGCTCTGTTCAATAAAAAACGCCTCTTTTTCTTCCTGACGGTATGTCGATGTTTATCGACTAGGCGTCGTCGGGTCCCGGGCACGGGATAAACAAATGAATACGTATGACAAACACCCCTGCTGTTGCGACTCCATCCGAAATGGAGAAACTGATGCAAGACGAAACACTACCACGCTTACCGTTGGTCGGTGATATTGTTGATGCGACCGTTCTCAGTGTTTCAAAAAATGAAGTCAATCTTGATCTCGGTGGTATTGCCACTGGTATTGTTCGCGGTAAAGAACTTGTCGATGAATCTGGTGAAACAGCCAATCTGAAAGCCGGCGATGTCGTCAGTGCGACAGTGTTAGAAATGGAAAACGAAAAAGGCATCATGGAATTGTCGTTCCGCTCAGCCGGACACCAGAAAGCCTGGGATGAACTGATTCGCCTCCAGCAAATCGGTGAAGTGATTGATGTGCCGGTGCTCGATGCCAACCGTGGTGGTCTCATGGTCAAAGTCAATCACATTGATGGTTTCTTGCCGGTCTCGCAGCTGACGCCGGAACATTATCCGCGCGTTGAAGGCGGCGATAAACAGCGCGTCCTCGAAGCATTGCAAAAATTCGCCGGTCAATTGATGCGGGTCAAGGTGCTCGATGTCAACGAACTTGATGGCAAGTTGATTGTTTCGGAAAAAGCTGCCTGGGCGAAAGAACAAGCCGCTATTGTCTCGAGCTACAAATCTGGCGATGTGATTGAAGGCAAGGTCACCGGCGTGGTGGACTTCGGCGCGTTCGTGGAATTCGGCCAACACCTCGAAGGTTTGATTCACATTTCCGAACTCGCTTGGCAACGCGTGGAAAACCCTCGCGACCTGGTGAAGGTCGGCGATGATATTAAAGCGACGATCATCGGAATCGATGGTACGAAGATTTCTTTGTCGCTCAAACGGTTGACGGATGATCCGTGGCAGAAAGCCGTGGAACGATACAGCGTCGGCCAGGTAGTTCAAGGAAAAGTTCTGAAGCTCAATCCATTCGGCGCTTTCGTTGAACTCGATGACGAAATCCACGGCCTCGCTCACATCTCTGAATTATCCTCAAAGTCGATTCGCTCAGCGTCAGAAGCATTGAAAGAAGGCGAAACGCGGTCGTTCAAAATTATTTCCATCGACCCGAACGCTCATCGTCTCGGATTGTCGATTAAACAATTGGAAGACGGTGCACCAACGACGGCTGATGGCGAACGGGTCAGTGACCCAGCATTAGCTGGCGTGTCGCTTGATGACGAGCCGGTGAAAGAAGAAACGAAGGAAGAGCCAATCGTCGAAGAAGCGATAAAGACAGAATAACGCTACATTGAACAATATACCGCGCGGCCTCGTGGCCGCGCGGTATATTTTGTCAAAGAAAAAGCCCAGTCACTAACGTGAAGGGCTTGGGGGATGAACGACCGGTGGCGGAATCACCAGCATCTGCTTCTTCCAGCGCTTGTTGAGCGCTTGCAGGCGATCTTCGTTGAATTGCTGAACAAATATCGGGCCACGGGTGATTGCACCGTTCTTCTTCTGCTCGTAGCGAACAACCCACCGGACCGGCGGCTTGAACGACGTGCTGTCCGGCATGTTCTGCATCTTGTTCATCATCTCACTGATAGTCATGTTCGCGCCGAGCGTGTCGCCGCTGGAAAGCACGATCGCGGTCATAACGAAATCGTTGACCAGATGCTTCCGGAAAAATCCGACGCGGTACCGATAGCAGTCCGGCGCCGACGGAGCGTTGGCGCTGTCCGGTACGGCGAAGGAGATCGTAGCTGGGTAAAACAGGTGCTCAACCTGAGTGTTTGAGCCGAATGGTGCGAGAATCTCCGGAGTAGCTGAGTCTGGCAAAGCGGACGTAGCACCGAGCGCAAGTACGATGACAAAAGGCCACATCATGAGCCTCCTAGGAGTGGAATATTGGCGAAGAGCGATGGACGAATTTGCAGCGACGTTAGCACGAACCCTTGGAAAAGTCAACCCAGCACCACAATGCCCGGTTCAAGCAATACTACAAATGTGTTTTTTGCACAAGAACATGTCCGGCAAATTCTCTTATATCGCTATTGTGATGCTGGGTCAACCCTGCTTGTCGGCGGGCAGACCAGCATCACAATGGTGATGACAAAAATCCATAGACACGGTACACTGTCGAGACTTCCATTCTATGGCTATCATCAATCTCGAAAACATCACCAAGAAGTTCGATCTCGGTGATTCCGTGGTTTCTGCACTGAACGGCGTGTCGTTGTCGGTCAACGCCGGTGAGTTTGTAGCTATCATGGGACAATCTGGCAGTGGTAAATCGACGTTGATGAACGTTATTGGTTTGCTTGACCGCCCAACCGATGGGACGTATGTCTTGGACGGCGTGACCATGGATAAAAACATGAGCGATGCAAAATTAGCGAAACTCCGCAGTGAGTTTATCGGATTTATTTTTCAAACGTTTAATTTATTACCGAACCTCAACGTCCTCGATAACGTTTTATTGCCGACGATGTACAGCTCGAAAACGAAAGCCGCTAAACAACGCGCAACGGAACTCCTGAAGCAAGTTAATCTCGGTCATCGTTTAACACACCGTCCGAACCAACTCTCTGGTGGTGAACGCCAGCGCGTGGCGATTGCCCGAGCCTTGATGAATAATCCGAAAGTTATTCTCGCTGATGAACCGACGGGTAACCTCGATTCAAAATCCGGTGAGGAAGTTATGCAAATACTACAGACCCTGAACAAGCAAGGAACAACGTTGCTCTTGGTAACGCACAATGAGGAGCTCGCTAGTCACGCCAGTCGAACGATAAAAATGAAAGATGGAAAAATTGTATGATCCCGTTAGAAGTGAAGAATACTATGTTTATTCAATTAGGCACAATTAGAAATTCCCAATGGAAGGTACGCGACCATTTCTTATTATTATCACTTCTAACGGGATGAATCTCTGGCATAGTGTACGGACAGCATTAATCTCGATTTGGACGAAAAAGACGCGTTCGTTTTTAACCATGCTCGGTATCATCATCGGCGTAGCGCAAATTATTACTTTGATCGGGCTCGGTAATGGTATTAAGCATGATGTTACTTCTGAAGTCACACAGCTCGGCACGAACATTTTGTTTGTTCTGCCAGGAAAAGTGCAAAGCGCGAATGGCAGTTTTAATCCGGCGGCTTCCGTTGGTGCCTCCACCCTAACGGATGCTGACGTCGTGGCCATGAAACAGTTGCCGAATATTACCGGCGTGACGCCGCTTGGCCTGATGGCGGCTGTGCCGACGGTTGGAACTAAAGAAGCAAGCGGAACAATCGTCATGGCCTCGGAGCCGAACTTTTTGGAGTTCATGACGATGTATAAACTCATCGGCGGTAGGTTTATTTCAATAGCCGATACTACAAACAAGAGTAAGGTCATTGTTGTCGGTAAAGATGCAGCCGCGACATTGTTTCCTGGCGTGGCTGTAAAAGATGTTGTGGGGAAAACGATTCAACTTGGGAAGAACGAGTTTTCCATCGTCGGTGTCATCGAGATGTCGCAGACAAGCTCGCTCTTCAGTAGTGCTGGTAGTAGTACCGGCGGACTAGCAATTGTGCCATTTACGACCGCGAAGGCACTCAACACCAATACCCAAATTTTCCGTATCGGCGTGAAAGCGAGCGACAACGCTGATGTGAAAGTTATCAAAAAAGAAATTCAACAAAAACTTCAGCAGCTCCACGGCGCAAACGATACCACCGTTTTCACGCAGGATGATTTACTGAGCGTGATCGATAACATTCTCAGTTTGATTACGAAAGCCATCGTCGGTTTGTCTGCGATCTCGCTCATCGTTGGTGGTATTGGCATTATGAATATTATGTTGGTTGCTGTCACAGAACGGACGCGAGAAATCGGTTTACGAAAAGCCGTTGGTGCGACGTTCTGGCACATCTTGGTGCAGTTTTTAACCGAGTCAATTGTATTGTCGTTATTTGGCGGAGCAATTGGCGTCGCGATCGCTGAAGTCGCGAGTATTATTGTGAAGAGTAAATTTGATTTGACGATTCTGGTCAATTGGCAAGCAGTCTTGATTGCGACATTGTTCTCGCTCGGTGTTGGGGTTATCTTCGGACTAGCGCCGGCAATTCGCGCGGCGAAAAAAGATCCGATCGATGCGTTGCGGTACGAATAATACCTACGTAGATAGTTCAATAGCTCTCGCCTGCCAATCGTAGTCTGGTAACTCCAGGGTGGGAGTATTTTGACCAAACTGGCAACAAGAGATAGACTTATTACGTCCTACAAATAACCATCATCACTATTATGCACGAGCTGAGAATGGGAAGAGAAAACGAGCAGGCCGCGACATTTAACTGGCGACGATACGCGAAACATCCAGAGAACATGCCAGAAGAGTTAGCTGCCCGTATGGATACCTTAAGCGAGATGATTAATGATGGTAGCGAAGATGGTCAGCGCTTTTTAGCTGATGTACGTGCGGGAAACATGCTGAAGCCATTAACAACTTTCGTTCAATACTTCCGCGGCACTCTCTCGTCAGAGGAATCAATGGAGTTGTATAAAACTCTAGAAAAATGTGAAGAGCAGAGCACCTGGAGGGTGACCAAATAGGCGCAGCAAAAAAGGACCCGATTGACGCGTTGCGGTACGAATAGCTTTATCTACTACAGTGTGTAGTAGTTTGTTTTTGTGTTGCATATATATTCTTTGCAGCCGCGGGTTTTGTTGTTAGAAATTCCTTAAAAGTTAAGACTGTGGAATTGTCCCCCCGTCGTGGTCACTTCGCTGCGGCTCGTGCCCACTTCCTCCGTCCCCCTGCAAACCTCCTCTTCTCCGCTACTGCGGAGTTGCCCTCCTAACTCAGGAGGGCTTTACAGGGGGACGTATTTGTGACCCCATGCCGTCCTCCAGCTTTCGCTGGAGTTCCTCCCTTCCCCTCACACGAGGGGAAGGTATAAAGAAAAACAGACTCCTGTGTATTGGAGTCTGTGTGAAAAAAGGACGAGCTTGTCTTCTACTTCGGACGCTTGACCAGCTTGCACGTGGTGCAGAACTGTGTCGCTTGCGCCACCGCGATCTTCGGATGGCACAGTACATTGTATGCCGCAAACGGATGTGCGGCGTTCCTTGGGGCGGCACTAGCTCCCAGGTAGTGCGCCACCAACTTGTAGGTATCGAGTGGCACGTTGACGCTGGTCATCACGATTGTGTAGTCACCGGTCGAAGCCGGCTGGTGGATGGTCTGCGACCCATCCGGCGTGAGCCAGTAGATCTTGTTGAAGGGATACACCAACTGTTGCCAGTAGATTTCCATGTTCTCACCACTGGCGTCGTAGGTGAAGACGAAGGGAACGCGGTACTTGTTCTCAGCGGAACAAGCAACCGTCCATCCCTCGACGAGTTCAGCCAGCGGATATTCCGCCGCCAGCGTGACTTGGTTCGTCCGGAAGGCGGCGGTCGAGTCGGTCCAACAACTATCGACCTCCACACTGTCCGGTTTCACGACCGGTGGTGGTGCCGTGATCTGGCCGATCGGAAACGGATTCGAGTCTTTACTGCAGCCCGTCGCGGTGATCATCGCGAGAGCCATCAATCCAGCAACCGCGAGAAGTCTTCTCATGATGGTCTCCTTAGTGATGACCGATGACGGCCGTGAATCGGACAGCAGCACCGAATCCTTCGCTCGTCTTCGGAATCAGGTTGGGGTTGGACGTGGTGGCGGTCGGCAGTGTCTTGGTACGACTGTAGCCGGCCGTGACCCACACTTCGGGAGTGATGAACGGCAATGGAATTGCGAATTCTCCTGCCGGGCCGCCGTAGAACGTTTCGTTGTTGGCGAAGTTCTGCAAATCGGAGTTGTGAGCGTGAATGGCGGTCACGCCCAACGACCAGAACTTGCCGAACTGGTAGTTGTGACCCTGCAACGGTGCCCAACCGACGTAGCCGCCTTCAATGTGATTGTTTTTGAAGGCGGTGTAGATGTTGTTACCGATGGTATCGGGTTGTTGGCTCCAGTTCCCAAGGTCTCCGAGAAATCCCTCGACCTTGAAGTCCATGAAGCGGCCAGCAAGTCCGACGGTCGGACAGTTGTACGACAGTTTGTTGAAAGTGCCGGTGAAGTATCCACCGAACACTGACGCACCGAAATCGCCGGTGAGAAATTCGCCGGGTCTACGGTGCTTGAGCTCATCCAGGCGTTGCTTGTCTTCGGCGAGTTGCAGATCGTGCTTGGTAAGCATCGTGCGATGATCGCGCAATGAGTCGCCGACTGCCAACTGGAAGTCGTTGAACTCCTGCCGAGTCACGTAGTTGGTTAGATCCGGCTGGTGAACGATGTCCTGCCGGAACGGATTGTTTCCGCCGGCGGGCATTTCGATTTTCACCCACAACCCGGCGCGAAGGTAGTTCGGCAACGTACGGTTTGCCAGTACCGTTCTGGTCAGGCCGCGCACGACGGAATCGCCGCGCGCTGCACGCAAGAGGTACTGCTGCAAACCGTCGTACTTCTTGTTGCCGTGTGTGAATACCTGGTTGAACCTTTTCGGTGAGGTGAACGTGAAGAACAAACCGAGCTCGTTCTTACTGACGTCGACGAGACTGTCGCGTCCCACCAGATCCTGCCAAGAGTGCTCGGGCAAGTTGATGCCGCCGTCGGTGAACTCCTCCGTCAACACCCAGTCGACAACCTTAGCTCCGGTATAGCGAGCAGAGATCTCGTGATTGACGATGTTGTCCACGCTCGGGGGCAGAGCCTCCCTGATCGTGCGCGACCAAGCCGGCACAGCGAGAAGCAGCGCCGCGGTCAAAACAGCTGTTGATACAGCGAATCGTTTCATTCCACTCCTCCAACGTTGGGGTTTACTACGAATCTTACTACATACTGTAGTAGAGTTTCCTCCTCTATTGTTGAGGTCTTATGACGTTGTCAAAGATGATTGATACCTATGTATCGCTCGCACCGTAGCACAAACACAGGAAATGTCAAGTCTGGAAAATAAAAAAATTCCCTCACACAGGAACAATGGTATCTGAAACGATGTATTACTTGACCGCCGCTACCTGGTGTATATCGGCGACGGTTTGTCGGTGGTCGAGAGTGTTTTGCAAAAAAGACAATAACGGAAAATCTTTTGGTTGCTTGAGACGACGGATGATCGATGGTATACTCGTCGTTCCTTCGCAGGAACAAACTATTGCCCGCTGTTGTCCGGAATCATATCCGCAACGATGGTTATGTGACGACGGACTGGTTGCGGTTTCTTGAAAATCACCAAGGCCGGCCGGTCCGTTGATTGTGGCCGGTTGGACACCGAGTGCTAGGCCGCACGCCACAAATTCTTGTTGTGCTTTCTTGAAAAACACGCGTTGTTCATCAGTGCTCATACCAGAACCGATGGCAAGACCAACAAGAAATGAATACACATTTTTTAAACAACTACTTAATGCGACACCGGTGACATCTGTTGTCGGCTGGATTGCCAGTTGTGTTTCCGCAAAAAGCTTGGTGACAATACCAGCCGCGGTTTTATTTGTCGTTCCCAGGATGCCGATTCCGCGATGGCCGTGATGGAGAACTTCAGCCAACATCGGTCCGCCGAGAATCGCATACGGCTGTTTCGGTAGTAGTTCTTGTACTACCTCGGGCATTGTTTTTCCGGTTGCGACTTCACAACCTTTAGCCAAAGTGATGATCAGTGTTTTTTTTGATAGCAGTGGCACTATCTCGGTTAGTACGTCACGCATCGTCCACGACGGCGTGCAGATAAAAATAACCGTCGCTGACGGTACGGATGAGGTCAATGGCATTTGTCCAAGGACAAGTTGTGGATTTTTATCCCACAAGGCAACAGTCGCTTCGGATGAACCGTCTGCAATCAGGTCGGCGAGTACTCGGCCAATGCGACCGGCGCCAATAATCAATACCTGTGTGGTATCCATGGTTTATTTTCCGGTGAGGGCGGCGTCAATCAACTTTGCAAAGGCATCTTCAGAGCTGGGATTGGTCAATTGTTTCCCGTTGAGGAAAAATGTTGGTGTGCCTTGAATATTGATGACATTACCTGAGTCAATATCGCGTTGAACACGATCTTTAACTGTAGTCGATTCCAGGTCGCTACTGAACTTCGTCGTGTCTAAGGATAGCTCTTTCGCGTAATCGATAAAATCTTGCTTAACATTACTGTCAGTCGGCCAGGTAGTTTGTCGAGAGAACAATAGGTCATGCATCTCCCAAAATTTACCTTGAAGATTCGCCGCTTCAGCCGCTTGAGCAGCTAACTGTGCGTATGGGTGGAGTTGAGTGAGCGGGTAGTTGCGATAGACGACGGTTAATTTATCGCCATATTTCTTTTGTAGATTCTTGACCATTGGATAAAAGGCACCACAAGCCGGACATTCGAAATCACTATACTCGATAAGAATAGCCGGGGCAGTGGTGGCACCTTGAATGTGATCGGCGCTCGTCACTGGGGCAACTGGTCCGCTGGTGGTGTTTCCGGACCTGGTCACCATCACTAGGGCAATAATTCCTACCAAGGCAATACCCACAATCGACCAGGTGACAATAGTTTTCGTCCGTTCTTGTTTTTTTGCGGCTTGCCGTTTCTGCTCCTTCATTTCCTGTTTCAGGTCGCGCTGCTGTTTGATAGTGATCGGGACTTGGTCGGGCATACGCGAAATTATTGAAGAGGTGAGGCTACTACACAGTGTAGCATAAAGTTATTGTAGTTGGACAGATTATTCTTCTCGACTGACGGGGTAGCCAGCGGCGGTTAATGTTTCCTGGAGTTTTTGCACATTCATCGACGCATCGTGCTCGACGAGTAATTTTCGGTGTCGTGACTGAACTTCAGCCTTTTTAACGCCCGGGAAATCTTCACAGACCGACTCGATCATAATGACACATGATTGGCACTCAATTTTATGGACGGTGAATTCAGTTTTCATCCCGTTAGAAGTGATAAGGATAAGTTGTTATTGAAGAATATTGGTTCGAAGCTAAAATGCATGTGCCGTCCTGTGCGTACAAAGTATTTGTCATCTCTAACGGGATCATATAGCGGTAATAGTTCCACTGAACATGCCCATGCCGCAGGTAAAGGTATACGATCCAGCGGTTGGGAATGTGGCCTGAATATCAGTTGACGAACTGAGAGTTAATGTTTTTTCAATGCCGAGCTTTGGAATTCGAAGCAAACTGGTACAACTCAGTTTCCCCGGTGCGTTAAAGGTTAATGTGACTGGTTGCCCAGCCGGAACAGTAACGGTATCCGGGTCATAACCGGTGGTAGAAACTATTATCGTCGGATGTGTATCCGATTTTTGATTCGTGGCTGGTGTTGAAGATAGAGCGTAGTTCAGCGACTTCATTTCATTGCGAAATGAATATGGTGAATCAATCATATTCAAGACGGCATTGAAGGAATACAAACCGGTACAAATAACCAGTAATGCGGTGACGTATTTTAATTTATTTTGCAGCAAGTTGGTTCCTTTGGCGAGGATGCCGATGATAAAAAAGAGTGGCACTGTGCCGATGATGAAGTAGAACAATATTCCTGACGCCCGTAACGGATTTCCGGTTGCTAACGCTGAGGCCTCCATGGCAAGCGTTGTGCCACAGGGAATAAGCACAGTGAGTGCGCCGAGAATAATTGGCGCGACAAGTAACTCGCTTTTGGCGCTCTTGCGGACCATTCGTCTAACGGAAGCCGGTGGGGTAATCGCAAGCCACGGTAGCCACTGTGGCCAGATCAGTCGAATACCGGTCACTACCATGAACACTGCGGCGAAAGATTGCAACCAAACAAGAGCGGTGGTTGTGAGTTGGAGTTTCGCTCCGATAGCGCCCAGGAGAAACCCGAGAATTGTATAGACCAATACTTTTGCGATTAGGAAACCGCCGACCGGTAGCAATAGTCGCTGCCAGCGCGATGTGCGCGATTCTTCGGACAACTCCTTCTTCGCCAACAGGCCAATCAATAATCCGCCTTGGACTGCTAAACACGATAACCCGCCGGTCCCGAGTCCGGTTAAGAATGCGGTCAGATTACTCATAGTGTTTTTCTTATTTTAGCGATGCGTAAACTGTTGCCGACCACGCTGACACTGGAGAGTGCCATCGCCGCCGAAGCGATCATTGGATTCAATAATCCCGCGGCAGCAATAGGAATCGCAACAACGTTATAGACAAAAGCCCAGAATAAATTTTGGCGAATAATGGTGAACGTTCGTTGTGCTAGCTGTAGTGATTCAACAACCTTCTGCGGATTACCTTGGACAAGAACAATGTTGCCGGCCTCAATCGCAATATCGGTTCCGGTGCCCATGGCGATGCCGAGATCGGCCTGGGCTAAGGCTGGCGCATCGTTAATACCATCACCGACAAACACGACGCGCTTTCCCTGGTCTTGGATTCTTTTCACTTCAGCAACTTTGCCGTCGGGTAAGACATGGGCAACGATATCGGTAATCCCCAGTTGTTGAGCAATTGCGTCGGCAGTTTGTTGATTATCACCGGTCAGCATCACGACGTGTAATCCGGCTTGATGAAGTTGTTTGACCGCCAACAGCGCATCAGATTTGACAGCGTCAGCGATGGCAATAACGCCGATGACGTGTTGCTCGCGTGCAATTACGATGGTAGTTTTAGCGTCATCTTGCAAACGGGTAATGTTGTTCGCCAGTGGTTTAAGATGCAAACCTTGCTCTTCTATAAATCGCGGATTGCCGATAGTAATAGCTTCACCATGAATCGCCCCGCGTAATCCTTTTCCGGAAACATTGGAAAATTTTTCAACAGTGGCGAAAGGAATAGATTGTTGTTTAGCCGCGTGAATAATTGCTTCACCGAGCGGATGCGCGGAAAATGATTCAAGACTCGCGCTGATTTGTAGTACATCGTGTTCAGTTACACCGTCAGCTGTAATAACGTCGGTAACTCGCGGCTTGCCTTCAGTCAACGTTCCGGTTTTATCGAACACCACGACATCGATCTTTCTCGCTCGTTCGAGTGATTCACCGTTCTTGATGAGGATCCCGCGTTTCGCGCCGAGTCCGGTACCAACCATGATCGCGGTTGGGGTCGCTAGTCCGAGAGCACAAGGACATGCGATCACTAGCACTGCCACGGCCGTACCGACGCTGGCCGCAACACTATGACCGCCAACCAACCACACAATAAAGGTGATAATGGCGATAGCTAAAACGACGGGTACGAAAATTCCTGAAACGCGATCAGCTAACATCTGAATCGGCGCCTTTTGCGTTTGAGCGTTCGCTACCATTTTCACGATCTGAGCCAACATGGTATCGGCGCCGACGCTGGTGGCGGTTATTTCAATTGCGCTGTTGCTCACCATCGTTGCGGCAAAAACATGGTCACCAAAATGTTTCGTGACCGGCAAACTTTCGCCGGTCAACATGGACTCATCAACATCGGCTTCACCTTTCGTAATGATACCGTCAACAGGAATCTTTTCACCGGGTTTAATTACGATAGTATCACCAGGCTGTACTTGTTCAACCGGAATATCTTTCGTTTCGTCGTTGCGAATAACATGGGCGACCTTGACCCCAAGTTGCATGAGTTTTTCAATGGCGGCGCTGGCTTGTCCGCGACTCTTGGCTTCCAACCATCGACCGAGCAAAATAAACGAGGTGATAATCGCGGCGGTCTCGAAATATAAACTGCCATTGCTGGTAACGAGCGCCCACCAGCTCCACAGCAACGCCACTAGCGTCCCAAACGAAACGAGTGTGTCCATGCCCGGCGCCATATTTTTTATTTCACGGATCATGCCGCGGTGAAATTCTTTGCCAATCGCCAGAACTACAATGGTAGAGAGAATACCCTGAACAATGCGTGACCATGGGGCAGAAAAACTGGCGATCGGAATCATCGCTAAAATAAGAACTGGCAATGAGGCGCCGAGCGCAAACAATGCCAGGCGCTTGGCTTGTGCGGCAGTGGTTTGGCTATGAACATGACTACCATTCTGATGATCAGAAAGATTAGCAATATGGTATCCGTTTTTCTCGACCGTGTGGTGAAGGTCGTGTTCGTGTACATGAGCATCGTGTATAACTGAAACTTGGCCGGTGGCAAAATTCACCGTGGCGTCGCTGACGCCCGGGATCTTCTTCAACGTCTTTTCATTGAGCGCCACGCACGAGGCGCAGCGCAAATTATCAATCGTGAAAGATGTGATCTTAGTGTTGGACATACTTTTCCGGCGATTTCATGAAGTGTTTCTGGCACCCCGAAGCACAAAAGAAGTACGTCGCGCCCTTGTAGATCGTCTGCCATTTTGCCGATGACGGTTCGACCCACATCTGGCAGACCAAATCTTGGACCTCGCTTCGGCTCGTTTCGTGTTTGGTGGCCGCGCGGTGACTGCTGACGTCTTCGAGCATCTTGAGCATGTGCAACACATCCCGATGAGCGACGCGATAGTGGATGAAGCGGCTCTTTCTCACGGCGACAATAACTCTTGCCAGTTTCAGTTCACGCAGGTGTTGACTGAGGTTTGCCTGAGGAAAGCCGGTCATCCGCTGTATATCCGTGGCGGTCAGGTCGCGATGACCGAGGAGATGGATGATTTCCAGTCGTTTCGGATTGCTTAAGGCCTTGAGAATACGGGCTTCGGTGGTGTAGGTGTGGGATTTCATATATTCGATATATTGAATATATCAGATACCGTGGAAAGTTGTCAATATGTGTAGTTCTGTCATCTCGACCCCGGACTTGAACCGGGGGAGAGATCTGCGTTTGCACGATATAAATTTCTCTTCCGCCGTATGGCGGGATCGAAATAACAGAATCACCTTCCGTCGCGGTCACTTCGCTACGGCTTGTGCCCGCTTCCTCCTTCCTCCTGAGTACAGGGGGACGTATAAGAAAAACCCGCGAGCGATGTGCTGGCGGGGTTCAAACGATGCTGTGCTAGGCCAATAATCTCGTAGCCTCGTCACGAATCCTGTTTTCGATCTGATCGGCAACCATCTCGGCCAGCCCCGAGATGTTCCCGGTAATTGTGACATTGGTGTCTGTCACCAGAAACTCACCGGAAATGTTGGAGCTGGGAAGGAGAAACGGCCCAGGAACCTTGAAGCTGAAGCGGGCACCGTTGTCATTCCACTGCTCCTGCAGGTTCTCGATCTGGTCACCGTGTTCGGACTTGACCTTGGCAAGTAACGAGCGAGACCGCTTGAGCGCTTCGGCTTTGCCGAGTTGGTGCGGAAGGGCGATACGTAGTTCAGCCATTAAAATACCCCCTGGTTCGAGTGTTGGGTGTTACCGTGTGCAAGTTTCAGAGCTTGGAATAGTCCACGGTGTTTGCGGTCCAGACGTTGCCCATATATCGAAGAGGCTCATCTAACTGCTTTTCCGAGACAGCGCGGCGGTAACACTCACCCTCCTTGGTAACAAGCCACAGATACCAAGTCGTCCCAATTGGTGCCGCCGTGACCGTAGTGATTTGGCGGACTGGAGTGGTCAGACGGTGTTGGATCAGGAGAAAGAAGACGACGAGTGCGACTGCGCCAACCGCGAATAGTACAGCGATGACCAAGAGTATTGTCATGGCGATTCCCTCCGGTGGTTTCTACCCATGCAAAACGTGGACAGAAAAGCGGAGGGAATATTTGTAAGGAGCGATTGCGGAGAGTATATGATTTTATTGCATTTGTCAATGGTATATATTGACAGTGCCGAGACGTCATGGTTGGATACTCACAAGGTGTTTTTGGTGTTGTCCTTTGAGGAGGTGAAGGATCATGCGTAATGTTGTAGGCTTGGCTTTCGCTGTGATACTGGCTTCGGTGGCCGCGGTGATGCTCAGTGGCTGTGGGAACATGGACGCTCGTGCCCAAATCGGACATAAAGCCGGTAGTCCCAAGGATACACTCGTTGTGACGTACATGCAGGAGGTAAACTGGCGCCCGAATCCAAATGTACGTTGGTACACGAGTGGTCTAGTCTGCGATTATGTTACCGGGGAATGGCGGACTACGCTCGATCGGGTCACGTATTATGGTGAGACGGGCGTACTCGGTACCCGTTACATGGTCATGAACGACGAAACGGTTGTTTTCAGTGTCGCCTCTGGCGAATGGCAGAACACCCGAGTCATTCACGGTCGGTAGTTCGTTCCTTACAGGAGAAAACATGAACCAAATGCGTTGTCCGAAATGTGGCATCGACTGGGACTCGACATCGAAGTTCTGTCTGATGGATGGCACTCAACTCGTCAGGGTCGAGATTCCGAAGTGTCAGTGCGGTGAGACGATGATGCCGTCAGCCAAGTTCTGCGCACAGTGCGGCCGCCCGAGAGCTGAAGCGCTTCAACCCGGGAAGCCTACGAATCCACTTGCCAGTGCCGGGTTAAAAATCTAAGGGGTAGTAGTTAACCCTTCATCAACATCGTTCGTTTGTACAACAGGCCAACCCATACGGGCCGACCTGTTTTTTCTATTATTTACTTTTTACGAAACCACGTTCACCGGCTGTCCCATTTCGAAGCCCCGAATATTTTTAATGGTGGTATCGAGAATGCGGATGAGCGCCTCCTTGGTGTTGAAGGCGTTGTGTGGGGTGATGATGACGCGCGGATGATTGAGAAGGACGTGGTCGGCGAGAACGGTGCGCAAATCATTCTGTTGATTAAACGGCTTGCTCAGGAGTTGCCGCTCATCGATGATAAACGTTTCTTCTTCTAAGACGTCCAGACCAACGCCGGCGAGATGACCTTCGTTGAGAACGTTGACGAGCGCTTGCGTATCGACGATCATGCCGCGGGCGGTGTTGAGGAGATAGGCGTCGGGTTTCATCATCCGCAAACGCACTTCGTTGATCAAGTGGCGCGTCTCGGGAATAGCTGGACAGTGAACCGTCACCACGTCACTTTGCTTCATCAAGTCGTTGAGCTCAAGATAGGTGAAGCCAAGTTCCTTCGCGAGCTCTGGTTGCGGACGCGCGTCGTAGGCCACGATGTTCATGTTGAAACCCTTCAGGGCGACGATCATATGTTTGCCGATGCGGCCGGTACCGATGACGCCGGCGGTTTTACTGCTCAAGTCGACGCCGCGTAAATCATCGAGCCGAAAATCCCCATGGCGTGTTCGTTCCACGGCCGGAATAATTTTGCGCGTCATGGCGAGAAGCAGAGCCATGGCTTGTTCGGCCACGGTGTTCTCGCCGTACGACGGAACATTGCAAACGGTGACGCCACGATCACGACAAGCAGCTAAATCAATGTGATCAAAACCGGTTGACAGGGTGGTGATGAGTTTCAGGCTCGGTAGTTTGTCGAGCGCTTCTTTCGTAATTTTGCTGTAGATAAAAATGGACAACACTTCCGGATCGCCAAGATCACCGGCGACCTCTAAATGTTTTTCTGAAAAACGTCCGGCGCCGAGGGCGCCGACAAGGTAATCACTTTCCCAGGGTTCTAATTCTACACCGGCGATACGAAGTGCTTTTGGAGTGGCCATACGTTGTGTGTTCAGTTAGTTATCTGTGATGCACTATAGCAGAGTTTAGACGCGACCGAAAACATCGACCAGTTCGGCGGTCACTTTGTCGGGGTTGCCGCTCTTCAAATCTCGGGCGACGCAACTGCGCAGGTGCTGGGCGAGGATCTGCTGATCGAACTTTTTGAGCGCCTGCTGGATAGCCTGCGACTGGTGGATAATGTCGATGCAGTTGGCGCCTTCGTCAACCATGCTGTGGACTTTCCGCAGGTGGCCGGCAATGATGGCGAGGCGATGATCGACACCCGAACGTTTGTCTGGTCCTTGTTTCATAGGGGTTTCTTGTTATCCACTCCGCTATTCACAGATAGGGGTGGGGGGATATGGGGGCGAGGGTGAGGATAACCCTAATCCCCTCTAGGGGGATTATACTTGTACACAGAGATAATAGCAAACCCAGCACCACAATAGAGAATATATGGGTTTTTCGAAGGGGTGTGTTGTTTGCAAACTACGAGTACTTATTCCGGGATTATGTCATCGCTATTGTGGTGCTGGGCAAATCCCCCCTCCGGGACAACTTGATATTCTCATGCCGCGCTATGTATTAAAAGCGGGACGGTCTTTCGACTGCCCCGATATACTACGGAAGATCCTCTAGTCCCTCCACCACACGAACATCTTCTGCACGACTGTCGATGTCACCAAATCGAGAGAGGTACATGGTGAAAGGTTTCGTTATGTCCCACAATCGTTCGGCCCACTTTTCCATGAACCATCGCGTCGTCGGAATAAGGTTTGTTGCAAACACCTCGTTGATCGGTGTGCGGAAGAGCGTGCCTTCGTTCGAGCTCGGGAGTGGGTGGCCATCGTTAAGGCCGGCGTAGTAGTGGATGATTTGGTTATCATTGATAATCACTCGGCCGAACTCGACAATTGGTATGTCGGTAATTGGTGGTTGCGTTTCCTCCATCAATTCACGAAGTGCGGCAACTTTTGGATTTTCGCCTAGCTCGATTTTCCCGCCGATGCCGGTAAATCGATTCGGGGCGAATGGCCGATCCGCTCCTCGCTGTAAAAGGAGCAATTGTTTGGGCGGATATTGATCCGCGAGAAAGACGACCGTATATCGTTTTTTCATTTTCATATCCTTTGGTGTTATAGCGAAAGTTCGGTATCAAACATATAGACCCTAATACTTCCGTTGTGGGGTGTCAATTCAGCCCCCGATTTTTCTTTTTTCTCGGTTGTGCTACACTGCGACCATGATTTCTATCGATGTCATGACAAAAGCAATTGCCGGACTGGTCATTGTTGGCCAGGCGTTACTGGTATTGTATGTCGTGGGTTTGCCGTGGCGAAAAACGGCATTGAAAGGTGTCTACAGCTTTGCCGCTGAGTACGCTTTACCCGGGGCGTTGCTGGCTTTGTTCGGGGCAATCTTTGGTTCACTCTACTTTTCCGAAATAGCGAAATTTCCGCCGTGCGAGTTGTGTTGGTACCAGCGCATCGTCATGTACCCACAAGTAGTGTTGGTCGGATTAGCGATGATGAAAAAAAACCGTGACGTCCGAATGCAACTTCTCGTGCTCTCGGGAATTGGTTTTATTATTTCCCTCTACCAAACATATCTGCAATACGGCGGCTCCGCGTTGGTACCGTGTTCGACAACCGGCTTCGCGATTTCCTGTGCGCAAAAGAACTTCCTCGAATTCGGCTACATTACGATTCCGGTGATGGCGCTGACGGGATTTGCCATGATCTTTGTAGCTGGATTGCTTACCAAGAATTCAAACGACGCCACAAGCGAACAAGAATAGCCCCACACCAATCGACGAATACACGAACGTGCATTCTTTTTTTATTTCAGCATTATGGCGATTGGTGGGGGGGGAGAAAAACGAGCCCAGGAATTCTGTGCTCAGTTGTTTTATAGTGTACCGTGTTTGATGCCGCACAGAGTTACGTGGTCATCATACCTTTGCGGAGTAATCGGTTGGTTGCAGTGCGGGCACTTGATGCACGGACAGCATTGTTTGGATGTGTCCGGCACCGGAACCATCTTGTGGCAGGGACAGGAACAGAATTCCGGAATCAGTAATCGCCGTCCGCCAAGAATTCCACAATGTCGTGGCATATGCTTCCTCCAAAGTGAAAGAGCGGGTTTAGCCGATTGACGGATGATGTTCAATAACCGCGCCGTCGATAGTCACGGCGTCGATGCGATATGGACGATTCTGCCAACCGCGTTGTTCGAGTGTGTCGTGAAGCGCGGCGGCAATCTTTTCGTACTTCGTGGGAGTAATCGCTTCGATGGCACGACCGAACGCGGTGCTTCGACGCGCCTTCACTTCGACGGCGACAACCGTATCCTGGTCTTCAGCGAGTAAATCAATTTCACCGTATCGCGATGTGACGTGCCGATCGAGAATGGTAAATCCTTTGGATTGCAAAAACTGCGCCGCGCGATCCTCAGCTTGGGTGCCAAATTTCTGACGTGATGAAGGCATTTTCCTACGGCACTAATTGGATAGCAATACATTTACCGAACGAACAACGCGCTTCGGCAACAATACCACCGGTGCACATAGTATCTGCAATGCCAGGGTATTGTTTCTCATCCTCTTGTTGACAGAGGCTTGAGTCAACAAAATTATTTTTCTTTGCCAATGATGCCCAGGCTGTTGCGTTGACTGCCCGTGTTGAGGGTCCACTTGGACCACAGTAGATTCGAGGGAAACAGGTTCGATAATCGGCTTCAGGATTTATCAGTTCGCAATCCGCATCGCGGTGACAAGACACTCTTACTGTGCTTCCTTGGTATGTTAACGTGGTGCTGGTAGGCAGAAAATACGCTTTTTGACGTGGCCGGATTATTTCTGCATAAATCCATAAGCAACCGTAAAAAATGATTATAACGGACACTGTGGCCGAAATAATACTCCAAACTCTTTTTTTAGTCATGAGTTTTTGACGAGCACTAAGCCCCAATAATAAGGGCCGAATGAAAACCGTTCTAGTAGAGCGAAACCAACCTCTTGGGCTAGGCGTTCAACGTAGCCGTCCGCGAGTCGTCGTTCTATCGGCGGGGCGATCGGTGATTGTATTTCTTTTTTCCAATCAGCAATCAGTAACCGCGCGCCGGGCTTCAGCATGCGGTGAATTTCAGCCAGCATATCTTTAGCGGCGGTGCTTTGGTGGAGGACGTTGATGAGAATTCCAGCATCAAGTGCGTTATCGCTGACCCCGGGAGCGCCCTCATAGACTTCTAAATTCGTCCAGACCGCGCGGTAATTTCCGACGCCGGATAGTTTTGCACGACTCATCGCCCCCGATAGCGCCGACCTCAGCACATCGAACATAATCACGCCGCCATCGGTTCCGACCGCGGTAGCGATGGGGGTCACAAAGTGACCGCCGGCACCGACGCCAAAATCCCCTACCCACATACCGGGTTGAACACCGAGGTGGTCCAGGATGATACTCGGATCAAGGAAACTTTGTTCTTTTGCGTCTACGCCCATGTTCATATTCTACTGCGTTATTGGTATTGTCGCAAATTACTGATTGTCGATTATTTTCCACGTATCAGTATATGTTCCAATATGTATTTGAAAAGTGTAGAGTGGTAGAAGTTGAGACTGTTCTTCGGCGGGAAGAACATAGAGGCGCCCATCATGCGCTTTCCAGCAATCCGATGTCTTGCAGAAGGTGAAACGTCCCACGATAGAGGGATATTGAGCTACGCTGTTACTTTTCCAAACCATTTCTTGCCATTTTGCAGACGTTTGTTGAAGTTCAACCGGTGGAATGCGTTCGCGCCAGGCAAGAGCATATGGTTGGGTAAAACTATACAGATTCATCACCACTGGTCGGTCGGAATATTTTTTCTGTTGTAACCAGGCGAGTGGTTGGTCGACGCCGGTAATTGTTAGACTAGACCATGCGGGTGTCGCCTGGTTGCACACTCCAGAGAGTATTCCGGCACCAGTGAGTACAGCGGCAATGCCACTGTAGATGATACCTCTAGCCCACCTGGTACTACCAAACAAACCAGAAGCTCGTTCGATAAATACGGCGATGCCGAACCCGGCCAGCAGCTCTACCGGTCCGAGCAATCCCAATGCCCGTGATTGCATTTCATTCGATCCGGTATGCCATATCGTCACGAGTGCTGGAACAATACCAATAACGATCCATAGTAACAACCAGCAAAGTGTGCGAAGAGAACCGCGTTTATATTGGACAAGCGCAAAGATGAAGAAAGGAAAAACGACAAGGCATGATAAAAATGGATTGAGGAACCAATGAAACAGCACCTGCCCAAACTCGAGCACGGTTTGGAGTATTGGGGATGGCCAGTTCCAAATAGCAATAAGAGTAAACTGTCGCTGAACAATCGTCCAATTGCTTAGCTGGTTTACTAGGAATGGTAGGACAAGGCAAGCACTGACGATTAGTGAGGTAAGGAACCATTGCTTGTACTGTCGGTTCCACGTCGGTCGAAACATCAGCCAGGTTGCCACTGTTACGCCCAGTCCAACAACCTTGAATGTTTGGTAGCCGTATAATCCAATGGCTAAAGTGCACATGGTTAGGAGCAACCACCGCGGCGACGCCCGCGACCGCAGCAGGCTGTAGACGATTAGTGCAGAAAAAAACGGTACCAGTATTGGATCGTGCCCGACCCGGCTCCAACTTATACCGATTGGCGATAGCGCCACTAAGATAGCCGCCCATCCGGCGGCTGTTGGTCGTTTCGGAAAAATTTGTCGACCAACGAGAAATACTAGGAATATCACGCCAACCCCCGCCAACAACGACGGTAGTCGCACCCAGAATGTATTCATTGGCACCACCCGTAATAACAACGAAAAAAGATATGGATACAATACGCTGGTTCGATTATCCCACTGCGTACTGTATCCTTTCAAATATAACGGTGGGCAACCAGTGTGGCGAACGTCACAGCCAGTTGTGGCGATGGAAAGCCCTTCATAGCTATTAATAACTTCGTCCGGGTGAAGTCCATAGCCGATGTTGTTGATATGCCATCCACGTACTGTTAGGCCGACAACAACCGCTACAATGAGTAACCAGGTACTACTTTTCATGCATTCGATGTCTCTTGAGGGGTTTCCATGGGTTTATATTTTGTTTGTTTATCGTTTGCTACAGATTACCATCGTATACAACCAATATGTTGTGCTCGGTACATTTTTCGTTATCCTGCGTTTCTGAATCAACGGCGTGCTCATAAGTTTTAGTGTACAAGAGTTTGTGTAAACTGAATACCGCGGTATTCGCCACGGGCGAATATTGTAATTTTTTACTGGGACGCCGATATTAAGGCGCTAAGCTTGGCGGCGAGGCATTATCAACAATCTTCCAGTGGTATGTGTGTAGCCAGGCGTACAACGTGAAGGTGGCAACCGTTGGAAGATTCGTCAATTTATCACTGGGGACAACATAGAGTGCGTTGTCGTTTGGTTGGTAGCATGTTTCGACCTCGCAAAGTGTATACCGGTCAACGTGGGTAACAAGCTGGGTGTGAGTAGTATCGCTTATCCATGTGCTCCAACGAGTAGATGGCTGTAGAAGGTCGACGGGAGGGATTTTTGCATTCCATAGTAGATTCATGCTTTGCATAAAGTTAAAACGATCAATCACCACCGGTCGCGATTCATAGCGAGGTTCTTGAACAGTGCTAATTACTTTTTCCATGCCACCCAAGACGAAACAACACCATCCGCCGCGGTTTGGCTGATGATTTACCCATCCGGAAAATACAACACTTCCGATCAGAGCTACAATCAGTACAGCAGCGCTCATTCTTCGCTGCCGATGTGGCTGGACATGGATAACTGTTTGCCAAAACCATACCAATCCTAAACTAGCCAATAGTTCCAAGGGGCCAACTAAACCTAATGTTCGTGACTGGACCTCGTTTTTTCCTGGCTCCCACATAGTAATCAACGCTGGAAGTATCGCAACCATACACCACAGAGCCAAAAACCATACCGCTCTCGAATTTTTTTTCGTCCGAAAGAAAAAACCTAATACGGCGAAGATGGGAACAACAATAAGAGAAATGGCTGGATTAGAAATAGCTTGCCATAGCAGTTGCCAGGCGTTCCAGGCCATAAATGAGTACCATGTCGTAGCAGAGTCGGGTTGGAAAATGCTAAGCAAATTATAATCGCGTTGCACAATTGACCAGTTGACGATCTGGTTGTAAAGAAATGGTCCGGCGAGAAGTAGGCCGATGAGAATTGCGGGGACGATCCAGCGCCACGGAAGTCGCTGTAGGCGTGGTTTAATGTACCAAAAACTAAGGAGGAAAACCAATGGACCGACAGCCTTAAAAGGTTGGTAGCCATACATACCAAGTGCTAGTAAGCTCGCGGCCACAATCCAGAGCCATGGTCGGCGCGGTGTTCCTAGAATTGTTAGGGCAATTGCCAGGCAGAAGAGTGGCATACTAATCGGGTCGTGGGCAAGCCGACTCCAAGCTATTGCCGTCGGCGAAATCGCGACGATCAGGGATGCGATACCGGCAATATTTTTTTTGTCGGGAAACAGCTGTCGACCAAAAACATATGTCAGCGCTATCAAGGCTGTTCCAAAAACTACCGAGGGAAATCGGAGAAAAAATAACGTCATGGGAAATACGCGCCAAAGCAGGGCGAACATATATGGGTACAAGATGCTGGTTCGGTTATCCCAATCAGTGCTGTAACCTTTGAGGTAAATTGGTGGGCAACCGGTGTGTCGGGTATCGCAACCAGTGGTCATAATCGACCACCCCTCATACCCATAGAGCGCCTCGTCGGGATGAATACCTTGCGGGTTTTGATCGAGGTGATAGAGACGTAAAAAACCTCCGATTAAGAGTGCGCAGACAAGCAGAATGAGGCTAGTTTTCAATACTGACCGGCGCAAAAAGCTGGTTGGGTCGAATTTTCGTTCGATGGAGAACATAGCGTCCAAGAGTAAGAAGAAACTGCAGGCCGTAGGTTGTGCTTCGACGAAAGTTTATACTCGATGCTTCTTTAAAGTACCGCGTGGGAATTGCAATCTCGCGAATACGGAAACCGGCATGGAG
>CAIJZX010000019.1 GCA_903825245.1 Candidatus Kerfeldbacteria bacterium | reverse complement strand
TGGGAAAAGTCAGTGCCGTATTAATGGTATAGTTTCCACTAGCAATATATACTTTTCCACCAAGACCTGGCGTTGTGGCGTTAACAGCTGCCGTCAACGCATCGAGAGGATCGCTCGACGTCGTGCCAAGTTTTTCAATCGACGAACCATATTTATTAACACAATTGGAAGTACATGCACTATCGACCGGAGTCTCTATCCCCTGCACATCAAACCGTCCGAGGATATTGGTATAGGTATTACTCGGTGAAACCAGAGAAATTGGCGCGGCGTTTTGCTTCTTGTAACTATCTCCCAGCACCGAGCAGAAATTCGTAATACTGTTGGCCGAAGTAATATAATACGTGGCATTACAATTTTGTCCGCTCGCTACCGGAATGTTATTATTACCAATTGCACCACCGGCGTAAACATCGCCCAGCTTCGTCTGGAGTATACGCGCGCCACCGTAAGCGGCATTACTGAAATCGAGCCAGCCAAAGTCCTGGCTCCAGGCTTGCCCATAGAATTTTCCACTCTCGGTATCGAGCGTCACCCCATATTGAACGCACTGCGCTCCGGTGCTTTTACATACCGCACCATATGATCCACACGTTCCACTACCACAATCACTATCACTTGTACAGAGCGTGTTCGTCGTTGAACATAAGCCCGGGGCCTTACAGACCTTACTTGCACATTCGTCATTGGTAGAACATCTCACCGCCCCGGTTGTTGCCGTCCCATCGCAAATGTAATAACATTGCCCCGGATCTGTTGGCGTACAACTATGGTTCGCAGTATCCTGACAAAAAGCACAATTAAAGGCGTTGCCAGCTGTAGCTCCGGAACAATCGCGACAGGCATATAACAAATCTTGAGTCGTACTATTTCCCGAAGCATCTTTCAATGTAATACCAAGCATCGGCTTGATGTCACTGGATGGTAATACCGGTCCGCGTAAATGCACCCAACCGGTACCACCGCCGCCTACTTGGATGAGACTCAAGAATCGTCCCCAACCATCAAGCTCGTGACCGCCGGGTTGGATGTAGGACGGGTTGTGCCTAACGAGACAGATACTGCCACCAGTACAACCCGCATCCGACGCACACGTCTTAGCAAGGTTTGGCGTTAAATCATCAGCACTCGTACTGCAATACTTGGCCGTGAATGACTTATTATACAACGCCTCCGAAATACCGTCGGGAGTCGCTCCATAAAAATCCTTCGCATTAAACGACAACCAACCGACCGAGGAGCACGCCAGCGGGCTCGCGGCTATACCATTCACCGATGTCCCACAAATTAATCGATTACTGGGCGATGTTTGCAATAGAATCTTTGATGTGTCACCAACATTAGGCGGTGTAGCTGATGTGACTTGACAATCGTTATCGGTCACACAGATAAAGCCCTGATCGTTCGCGCAACGGCCATAACAATCAAAATCACTGAGACAGGATTTTGAACTATCAGCAACACATGTTCGAGTCGACTTATTACATGACTCTTTGCAATCATTTACCTCCGTGGCCAAAGTACAGGTAAGACTACTGTTAGTAGAACATCTGTAATTTGGATGAGTATTGTCACCAAAGTTTGTACACGGACCATACCCAAGTAAATATGGCTCAACACTCGGCAACGATCCATCAGACCGCCGTGCCGATTTC
>CAIJZX010000018.1 GCA_903825245.1 Candidatus Kerfeldbacteria bacterium | reverse complement strand
GCCGGACAGATATTTTGGCGATCTGCAAGAAGGTGAAGTCATTAAAGCTGTTTTAAAAGGAACGGCGGAAACAATGTATCTGCGGGTGAGGAAGAGGTACAAACTAAAGAATCTGCAGGATTTACTGAACCATCAGGAAGTGGTGCGGCATATTGGTGATCGTGGTGTCGCGTGGACAATGGAGAAATTAAAAAAAGCGTATGATTTTATTCCGGATTATCTTGATCGTATTGAAAAAAACGGATTAGTTGCCTGGGAAATTGAGCGGGTGATTCCAGGAGTCGTTCCAGTGCCGGAAAATCAGCTACCATTAGAGCTACCTAAGGTTGATAAGTACGAGCCAACAGGCACCGGCGAATCGCCGCTCGCTGGAATTACGGAATGGGTGAACACTGAATGTCCGGCCTGTGCTGAGCGGCTCAAGAAACCGAAATATTTGATATTTGATTTCGACGGTGTCATTGGCGATACTCTGCAACAGAATTTACAAGCTAAGGTGAACATGGGCAATGCGGCCGACCTGCAAGAGGCGATCAAGCAAACGAACGAATATTTCAGCGCGAAACCCGACCACGTTCGCGGCGACCACTTTGATAAAGAAGCAGAAAAAAAATACCACGACTGGTCGCGACGGTTTGCCGACGAAATGGTCAAGTTGCCCTACAAATTATTTACCGGATTCATCGAAGAAATACAAAAGGTCTCGAACGCAAAAATTGCGGTGGTCAGCGCCGGATATGATACGTATTTTAAGGATCCGCTGGAAAAATCAGGCTTGCCGTATTCGCATATATTAGCCGGTAACCACCACCACTCTAAAGAAACGAAGATTGAAGATGTTTGTCGTGCTTGGGGCGTCGATGTTCAGGATGTCTATTATTTTACCGATACCCAGGCCGATGTGTACGAGTTAGAAAACTTACTCGACCGAAAAAAAATCATCGGTTGCGCCTGGGGATTTCAGGGGAGTAAGAAACTTCATGAAATCTTGCCCGATGATCAAGTGCTTGAGAAATTTGACGATATCCATAAGCTTTGGAAACCATCCTTAGCCAAACGCGAAACGAACACGATGCCGCAGTGGGCCGGTTCATGTTGGTACTACTTGCGCTACTGCGATCCGAAGAACGATAAGGAATTTGCCAGCGCGGAAGCGATGAAGATGTGGTTGCCGGTCGATATGTATGTTGGCGGCGCTGAACACGCGGTATTGCATTTACTCTACGCGCGTTTCTGGCACAAAGTATTATTTGATGCCGGATTCATTCCGAAAGAAGTCGGTGACGAGCCGTTCAAGAAGTTGAAGAATCAAGGATTGATACTCGGCCCTGATGGCGAGAAAATGTCGAAGTCGCGCGGGAATGTGATTAATCCAGACGAGATTGTCGAGAAATACGGTGCCGATACACTTCGGATGTACGAAATGTTTATGGGACCGTTTGAGGATGCGAAACCGTGGGATACGAATGGAATTCTTGGCGTGCGGCGGTTCTTGGACAAGGTGTGGGTACAAATGTCCAGAAGTCATGATCCGCAAATTCAACTCGCAGTGGATGATGAGAAAGGATTAGCCCAAAAAAATAATCTTGAGACATTGCTTCATCAAACAATTAAAAAGGTTACTGAAGATATAGAATCATTTCGGTTTAATACCGCTGTGTCGACACTTATGATTTTTCTGAATCAGTTTGCTATGTATCGGAGCTATGATGAATCAAAAGAAACTAAAGAGATTTTTCTGAAACTTCTGTCACCATTTGCGCCTCATATTGCTGAAGAGATTTGGCACACGTATTATCCAAAGTTAGAAAAGAAAGAAAAACTTCTTTGCCAAATGCCTTGGCCAATATTTGATGAAGCAAAAATTTCTAAGGCAAAAGTAACCATTGCTATTCAAGTCATGGGCAAACTCCGCGGTACGCTTTCGATGCCAACAGGTGCGACGAAGGAAGGTATTGAAGCCGCGGCCAAAGCTGAACCGAATGTCGCTAAATACCTGATTACCGAACCGAAGAAAGTGATTTTCGTACAGGATAAGTTGATAAACTTCGTAGTGTAAGTATGTTCTTTTTCTTCTTGATAAGAAAAAGAACCAAAAAGAATCAAGCACCGTATAACTCGCACCGCTTCCGCGGTGCTCGTACATGATTCAGCGCAGATTGTAATGTTTTAGCATAATGCAATATCAACCAGGTGCTATTTTCCAAAAAGGCGTGGTAATCGGATTTCCTACGGAATCATTTTTTGCTTTGGGTGCGAACGCTACTGATCCAAGTGCAATCAAGAAATTGTTTCAACTCAAAAAACGCGAAGCGGGAAAGCCGATTGCACTTGTAACTTCAGATCTGAAACAGGTGAAAAAGTATTTTGTGATGTCGAAGGCGGAAGAACGGTTGGCTAAACAATATTGGCCGGGCTCATTGACGATTTTATTAAAACCCAGGAAGTCGATTGCCACAAAAGCATTGGTGCCCTCCTCACCCCGCCTCTCCTCCACCGGGAGGAGAGGAGTTTTGGTTGGAGTCCGCGTTCCGGCGCATGCAGTGGCGCGCAAACTTGCTAGGCTGATGGGCAGTCCAATCACCGCCACGAGCGCTAACATCAGCGGCCAACCGCCGACGAAGTCGGCGCGCAAGCTGAAACGTGATTTTCCTGGTATACTCATTGTGCCGGGTCGGTGCGGAAACGCGCGTCGGCCGTCGACGATTGTCGATGTGACCAACGACAAACTCACCATCATTCGCCAGGGCGCCGTCCATGTTCAATCTCGCCGCACACCACTTTCCCTCGTATTTTCACCGAAAAATTAACCGTAAACTCGGCGGCTTGTACTTAGCAGTCACGATTTTAGATTTTTCGTTGGCGATGGTGGTGTTGTTCGAACCGGTGTACTTGTATCATTTAGGATACAGTATCCAGCACATTCTCCTCTATTACATCGTCGTCTACGGCGTGTATTACTTTTTAGTCCCAATTGGCGGTAAAATCGTGGCAAAATACGGCCCCGGACGAAGTATTGCCGCAAGCTCGGTGATGTTGATCGGCTACTATGTAAGTTTATTACTCGTGCCGCAGGCTCCCATATTTTTTTGGATTGCACCGCTATTCTTCGCTTTGCAGAAAATGCTGTATTGGCCGGCGTACCACACGGATTTCATCCTCAATTCGGATCAAGGCGAGCGCGGCGAGGAATTTTCCGGTTTGTGGTCGCTGTCGACCGTGGTCTATATCCTCGGACCGGCGCTCGGCGGTATTATCATTCAACAAGCCGGTTTCTCCGTCCTGTTTGGCTTAGTGATGGTATTGATTATCCTATCGAATATACCACTGTTCGTGGTCGGCACGACGTATCATGGCAAGATTACGAGCTACTGGAACATGCTCATCCAGCCGTTTTCAAAAATGCATTTACGAAGCACTTTAGCGTACATTGCCCTGGGTGAGGAATTAGTGATGCTGACGGTTTGGCCGATTTACATCGCTCTCGCCTTTGCCTCGTATGAAAAAATGGGCGGTGCAATCGCCGTGGCGACCTTGATTACCGCCATTGTGACGCTGTATATCGGAAAAGTCGTCGATCGGAAACAGCCGCAAATGGCGCTTCGTATCGGTGGGTGGCTGACGATCCTCAATTGGCTGGTACGACCGTGGATTAAAACGGTGGGATTAGTATTTAGCAGTGAAACGATTGGTCGGATAGCGAAAAACACCACTTTCGTGACATTGACGGCGACGAGTTACAATAAGGCGTTGCGCGAAGGGCAAGTCATTGAGCGTTCGGTGCTGTTTGAGCAAGGATTTTCGTTGGGAAAAACTTTTATCGCCGCTGCAATCATCGTTATTTCGTCGGTGGTATCGCCATTTACTGCGGCTTTTATCGCCGCCGGCACCGTGTCATTCCTGTATTTGCTGTTTATCCCGCGATGACAACCGCCGACATCCAGCGTATCCTCCATACAATTGGTCTTCGTCCGCAACAAGCGGCCGGACAGAATTTCCTGTTGGACGAAAGCATAACGGAAGCCATGGTGGACGCGGCTGGGATTGAAGAGGGTCAAACAGTATTAGAAATCGGTCCAGGACTTGGCATTCTCACGCGTTCTTTGCTCAATCGCGGGGCGAAGGTGGTAGCAGTCGAGTTGGATACACGCCTCTATGCCTATTTAAAAAAGTCCTTCAAAGGACAGCCTGGATTGCGGCTAATCAATAACGATATCTTCAAAACGAATTTGCAGGAGCTGTTTCAAGATGGCGAGTATCAACTCGTTGCCAATCTTCCGTATAGTGCCACTTCATTGGTGTTTCGTAACTTTTTGACGCTGGTACCTCGGCCAAAAGCGATGACGGTGATGGTTCAGCGCGATGTAGCGAAACGGATCTGTGCTCAGCCGGGAGAAATGAGCATGATAGCACTAACAGTTCAATACTATAGCCAAGCAACGGTACTTTTTGATGTTTCACCAAACAGTTTCTTTCCCGTTCCGAAGGTAACATCATCAGTCATTCATTGTGAGATTGTTCGATCTGTTGATGAGGTGGAGGATAGGCAGCTATTTCGGGTAATGAAGGGTGGGTTTTCTGCGCGGCGTAAGAAATTGACGAACACATTGAGTTCCTCGCTTCACATTCCTCAGGAAAACATTGAAAAAACGCTTAAAACTATCAAAATTTCCCCGTTAGCTCGAGCACAGGAGTTAAAACTTGAGGATTGGCTTAAATTAGCTAAAAAATTGGTTGACGATTAGCTTCTTCTGTGCTATAGTAAGAATAGTTTTTGTTCCTATTATGGCTGTGGATAAGTGAGGTATTTACCTAATATTCCCATGGTCTCGCTTACTGAAAAAGGGCTAATATAAAGCAAAAAAATGAGCCTATTTTCAAATTTTCGAACCCTGGGGAAAAGGAAATCCGCGGGCGTTTATGGCGTTGATGGAAAGGAACAACCAGTCCCTTTTCATGATTCTCCCCACGCATTTGAGCTTATCGTCGTTGTTGGACTTGTTGGTCTCGGACTGAGTGGTTGGCTGCTGGTCCGAACAGTTAATAAGGCGACTTCATTGCCAAAAACGTCTAATACAACAAGCGTTGTAACCACCGCTCTCTCGGCTACCAGCCTTGAAAAATTGAAAACGATGGACACTGATGGAGATACGTTATCGGACTATAACGAGCTCTACGTATACCATACGAGTCCATACCTGAAGGATACAGATGGCGACGGTATTCCAGATAATGTAGAAATCCAGAAAGGAACCGATCCAAACTGCCCCGATGGTAAAGTGTGCGAAGGATTTCATATGCTGACGTCAATTACTGATACCAGTGGAAATCTGACGCCGGCATTTCTTCGACAAGCATTGGTGTCGGCGGGCGTTCCTCAGGCACTGATCGACAATACTTCCGATGCCGATTTACAAAAGACGTATGATACGGCCATAGCTAGCGCGGCGGCAAACATTAATAGTTCATCGAACGTCAACGGCACAGGAAATACCAACACAGTGTCAAATACGAACAGTATCGCGACGGTCAATACAGTGGTTGATACGACCAACAGTTCGAGTATTCCCTCTCTTGAACAAGCGCAAAATTTGTCAGCCGCCGCTATCCGACAACTTCTCATTCAGAACGGCGTCGATGCGGCGACACTCTCTACGGTAGACGACGCGACACTTCAACAGGAATTCCAACAATCACTTGCGGCAAATAGCACCAACACCAACCAGTAATCGGTCATGAATCCACGTCAAAAAATTACCAACCTTCTCTTACTCATCATAACGATGGGCGTAGTGGTAGGTATTGTGGCGTCACCGCGAGTTGCTCAAGGTCAGGGTGTAACAGCGGTAACCGGCGGGCCAGTCATTATTAACATCATTGTTGATATTCCGAAGAAGTTAGCGGACGCTCTTGATAAGGCCACAAAAAAAGTTGAAACGGCCGCGAAAGCAGCTAATGACGTAGCTTATAAAAGCGCCCTGCAATTATTCGAAAACCGATTATATCAGGAAGTTCAGAACCAATTAACGGCCGCCGGGAATGGCCAGAAGCCGCTCTTTTTAACGAACCCACTCACTTTTTTTAAGAACGTTGGTGAAAGCGCAGCCGGTGATTATATCGATCAATACGTTAAAGCCTATACTGGCGGTGCAGGATTCGAGGGTAATTATAGTACTGCCCAGGCAAAATTTATTCTGAGTCGGTATCTGCGCACCCAGGCGAATCTTCAAGTTACAGGAGCGACAAATCAGTGTACCGATGGTTGCGACGGAAGTTATTTATTTAATCAGACGGTAGATTTTCAGCCAGTAGATTATTCGGATTTGGCGGCAGATGATTATCAGTCCATGATTACTAAGGGTGATGCTGGATTTGCAAATGCCCACGACTATCGAGTGTACATCATGAGCTATAACATCTACGGTCCAAGTGGGACAGATGCTCTAGCAAAAAAAGATCCAAACTCGCAAGTTCATTGTACGGATGTGACAGTCAGCGGTACGGCCGATACGGAAACCTATACGATTACGATTGGAAAAAATTATACGCCAGCGTATCCAACCACCACTGTTGCTGCGTCAGATTGTCTCAAAGCACAGACACAGGCACTGTTGAATGAACAACAGACGGCGACGAGTGAAGACTTGCAGTGCCGAAAAAATTGTCAAACCGAGGGCGCGGCAGTAACACAGGGAATTAATAGTGCTACCCAAACTGACGTTACGACATCCTTGCAAAACGCTGACCCCGCGCACGCCCCAGCTGCAATTGCCAACGCCTTGGCCGATGATAAGAGCGATCTCGGACAACTCATTACGGCCAGCGGAGCGTTAACGGCTACGGTGCAGGAAAAAATTACCGGCGAGCAAACAAATCTTAATCCGAACACGTTACCGAAGACGACGGCCGTGAGCCGTGAAGTGACGACACCGTCAGCTGCTGTTTCTTCCTTGTTCGGGGTACCAATTACGACCGATAAATCGGCCGACACCTACACTGGCACTAGCCTGGCGGATGTATTAAAGGGCATCACATCATTCATTAATAGTCCGATTGGGAAAGCGATTATCGGCTACTATAAGTCTAAATGCGGAATGAATCCGTCGGCCTGTAAAGGGCCGTCAAACGCGACGTCGGCAATCGGCCAGCTCGTTTTTGGGAATGGCGCACCGACCGGTGTGGCCGGAGCGGCGCTGGCCTATGCGGCGCTCGGACAGTCGCAGATTATTGTCGGAAATCCCGGAATGAATGATATTCAAGTGACGGAAGAATTATCTACCGCTGGATTAATCGATACACAGTTTCGTGCGGCTATTGATGATTTAGAAACGGTGCAACAAGCGATTACGAATCATAACCTCGATCCGCAAAAAACCTTTGGTTTCGATAAGAGCGGGATTCAACCGACGAATGGTTACTCCTACCGCGCGTTTCAATATCTGCGGAAGTATCGAATTATTCCGGTTGGTTGGGAATTGGCCGCGGAGTATAGCCAGCAGTTTGATCATCGTGACCTGAGTCTTGGTTATTTAATCGGTCAGTATGATATTTGTGGTCAAGATACGGCGCATAAGGTGTGCAGTCGAGGGACGAAATCCGGACAATCATGTCAGGTGGATCTGGATTGTGGTGTCGATACCAACGGGGCGGTGATTATTTGCGGCGCGAGTCCGTATTGCGGTCTCGTTGATCCGAACTGGGTATTAAAAGCCCCGCAGACATTCTGCCGACGGCAGGGTGCCGGAGAAGAAATTATCACTAAGCAGTTCGTTTGCGATACAAATAATGTTGATGCCACAACTGGGAAAACAATTCCGTTAGGTCAAACATGCGCTACCGATGGGACGAGTGTTTGTACAGATATTGCGGCACCAAATTGTACGAAAGATGAAAAATCGAATCTCTATCCGGACATGGGACACTGGGTGGTAAGCCGTAATACAGACACCTGTGCTGACACGCAATCGTGTATTTCGGAAAATGCTGATGGCACGTGTTTGGCGTACGGCTACTGTGTGCAGGAACGATCGGATTTCAAATTCAATGGTACGCAATGTTCAGCGGAAAACAGTAGTTGTGCTTCGTTTACAGATCCGGCCGGACAACTTGTCGGTTATCTGACGAACACGCTCGACAGTCAAAACTGTACTGCCGATAATGCTGGATGCACAAAATACTGTGCAGCTCCGAGCTATGATCCGTCGACCCAGAAATGCAACGGTACCGATGCTATCAACTTCAATGCTAAGGTCCAAACATGTGATGCATCACAAGTGGGTTGTAGCCAATACCTGAGCTTAGCGAACGGTGCGAACATGATCGCAAACGGCGGCTTCGAAACATTTGACCAGCCACTTGATAGCGCCTACTCGGCGAATTTCTCTGGGTGGAAAAAGGGGAACGTGTGTAGTACGGATCCGACCAGAATTTGTTCGGCGGCCGGTGATTGTGGTGGCGGAACGTGTTTGACAACGATCGGCGCATATCCGGTTTCATCTACGGATGCAACGGTAACTGCAAATAACACAGCCGCGGTCCGACTAACCGGTGGAAAGAACGATAACCTATCACAAATCATCCACACCGGGTACGATCTCTATGAACGAACATTTACGTTCTCGATGCGGGCGAAGGCTGACACGAGTTGTTCGGCGACAATGATTCTCGAAACGGCGGAGACCTCTGCCACCCGGCCTCGTGTGCCTGGAGTTAGCACTCCCGACGCCACCAATATTGATGTTACTACCGCCTGGGCAAGTTATTCTGTGGTGCTCAGTCTTCCGAGTTCAGATTTGGTAACACTAAGTAATTATGATCTCCGTGCAGCGGTTCGGCTTGGTGGTTGTGCCGCGAACAATCTCGTGGTTGACAGTGCTCAACTTGAGGAATCCTCCGTCGCCTCAACATATAAAGAGTATGGATCAACCGGTGCGGTGTATCTGAACGGTCAACGGCAATCCTGCACTGCGGCCGACGTCGGATGTCAGGCGTATACACCGGTGGCCGGTGGTGCGGCGATTGATGGACAAGTACGAAACAGCAATCGGTGTAGTCCGGATAGCGTCGGGTGTACAACATTACAACTCGAACGGACGACAAATATTCCTATCCGTACCGGCGGACCAGTCAATGCGGTTGTTCCGAAAGGACAGTTGTGTACGGCGGCGGAAGTTGGGTGTGAGGAATATACTAACCTTGACGTTGTGGCGCAGGGCGGAGAAGGAAAAGAATATTATTCAACTATTCGTCAGTGCGTCAAACCGTCGCAAATCAATGGGGTTAATCCGATTCAGGCGACCTATTATACCTGGGTTGGTGATGCAACACTTGGATACGTTTTACGATCATATGATTTGGTAAAGACCGTGACCACAGACGGTACCGTAAACGGCGACGCGCCGTGTACATCGCTGAGTGTCGGCTCTATTTCCTCGAATCCGGTTTGTAATGATACTGCCGGAACAATAGCCGCAGCTGAAAAGAGTTGTTCCTCGGCCAGTGATTTAACGACGAATGCGGATTGTACACAATTCTACGACTCCGCGCTCAATATCTACTACCGGTTACGTTCGCATACGATCTCGATAACGAACGATTGTACGCCGTACCGCAACTCGATTGATCAAAGTTCTGGTGTGGCGGCCATCCAGGATCGCGTCTACTACGTTTCGACGAACGAAAGTGTGAGTTGTTCGTCAACTGGCGCCGGATGTCGCGCCTACACCGGTAATGCTAGTGGTACGACGCGGAAGGTATTGTCCGATGATTTTGAAACCACCGGTGTTTCGAACTGGATTGGTGGTCAGCTGTCCGATGCGGCCACGAGCGTCAATGGTCACTCCATGCTCGTTCCGGTGACCGGAACATCTGTCGCTGCGGTGACCGGCGCTGGGGTATTAAATAACCAACTGAAGTCGGGGCGAACCTATACACTAACCTTTTCTGCCGCCGCCGCGTCAGCCACGTCAGGGAATATATCAGCGGCTTTTGGGACACTTAGTGGATCGGCCTTTACCGCGACCGCGGCTTGGACCAAATTTCCTGGTTCAGTTGAGGCCACATGGAATGCTAATATCACGCCAGCAGGTCCGGAGTGGCACACCTTTGTACTTGGTCCGATTAAACTCATACAAGATTATCCGACCACCCAACTGGGCCTGACCGTTTCCGGTGGTTCGGTCTACATAGATAATGTGACGTTGACGGAAGTTTACGATCATCTGTACATGATTAATACTTCATTGCCGATGTGTACCGATGCGGAAGTGGGTTGTGCCGCCTATAAGGATGGTAGTGGGGCGATGAATTACCTGACGTCGTTTGCTCGGCTGTGTTCTGAACAGGTTGTTGGGTGTCAGGCGCTAGTCAATACGCAAAATAGCACCTCGCCGTTTACCCAAACCGTCAAAGGTGTGACCACGCCGGCCGATACTATTGAAACGCTGATTAATAATCCGGCGAACTACTGTCCGGCGACGGCGAAAGGCTGTGGGGTCTTTGGGAAGCCGACTAATGGTCCTGACCAAACGATCGTTTCCTATCAATCGACCTATCTCATTAATAATCCTGATCGCTATAGTTCGGATATCTGTGAGGATAATGAACTTTCCTGCAATGTCTTTACGACAAGCAATGGCACGGCCGCGTACTTTAAAGATCCGGGGCAAAATGTGTGTGACTATCGAACGGTTTCCGGCGGCGGTGGATGGTATATAACTGGCACTTCGCAACCATGTCCGACGGTGACGCCGCCAGTTGCTGGTCGTCCTATCGGTGCTTCGTGTAGTCCGGCTTGCGGCTCGGGCAGTCGTCAAGGCAAAACATGTACCACGAATGCCGATTGTCCGGGTTCAACGACGGGAAACCAGTGTGTTGGTAATGGGGCGACCATCGGTAAAGTCGTTGATGCGAGCGGCGATGTGGTAGTTGGTCAATGTGCTACATCCGCCAGTTGTGCTTCGGCTTGTGTCGGCGGAGCAATGGAAGGTACATTGTGTAATCGGAATGCCGATTGTGGCGCGGGCTCAACGTGTCAAAGGAATAGCTGTCTCTACCTGGCTGGTAGTTGTCCGACGGATCAAAATAGCTGTACAGAATATCGCGATCCGACAGATCCACTGAATTGCCGATCGAATTGTGCCTTAACGTCGTTGCACGGCAGTAGCCCTGATTTACTAGATGAGACGTGTCAGGTTACCAAATGTGCTGATGGCGCACGCAAAGGACAAAACTGCCAAAACGATGACAATTGTTTTGATGGTGTAAACCACCAATGCGTTGGCGGAAATAACCAACCGACGACCGGTATTCCGGGTTGTCGATCGTATTTCTTCATGAGCGACTCGCTGGAATCGAGCTCAAGCACTTGTAATGGAACGGTCAATGTGGCGAATGGCTGTCTGCCGTTTAATAACACGACGAATCCATCACTGAACTTTGTCGGCCAATGAATACGCTCCGCCGGATCATCTTCGTGACCAGTAGTGTCGGTTTCCTCGGAATCTGTACACTCTTCGCGCACGCCAGTGTCCTCACGCCGCCGTCGATTACCGTCGGACCAATCGAAAAATTCTACGCTTCGGACTCCTGCGGTGGTACCGGTTGTTCGGGGACGTTTAATTGGACCAGTTCATTTGCCGCAAACTCTTCAACGGTTCTTCTCAGCACCACCGCACCATCATGGTCGGGAGATGCCGGAGTAGGAAATAGTACAAGATTATTCGCTCCAACAATTAAAGCGGAGACGTCGACACCGAATGGAGTGTATTTTGGTGGGGACGGGACTCCTACCGGTACCGTCAACCAAATTCCATATGTTGCTTTTCGCGATGTTGGTAATAACTTAGGAGTGTGGAGGGATTCGTATCAATTTACCACCCTTACAGGTGGAACTGTTACGGCACTTGATGCGACTTCAAATAATGATATTTGGGCTGGTATCGATATTGGGCCTGGGGGTGCGGGGGGGTCAGGTACTAAAGTAGAGCACTCAATTGACGGAGGTAAAAACTGGAGTGAAGTAACCAATTCTTTCGGTAGTTTATATATAAAGAAGATTATCGCTATAAACCCATACAATGTAGTAGCACTAACAACTACGGGGGCTGGTTCGACGGTATGGAGATATGACGGTACGAGTTGGGTGTCATTGAATTATATAAGTGCAGAGTGTGAAACAATGGCAGTTGCTGCTGATGGTATTTGGTTGGGGTGCATGGATGGAACTATCCGACACTGGACAGTTGCGACAAGTCCGTGGACGAGTACCACAATAGATAGTACACACACCGCAGTGAAATTCTATTCGCTCCTGGCCTCGAGCGATGGCGTCCATCTGTGGGCATTGGGTATGGGGACACCGACGGGCGGTTCCGTGCCCTTTGGGGTTCTCTATACCTATAACCGAAGCACGTCCATTTGGACGAATATTCCCATTAGTACGACCCCGCAATTTGATTTTTATTTCGATACCCAAGCCAGCATGATTTCTGCTACAAGTTTCCTCGTACCAGCCTACCCTCATGCCGCGACCTCGATTACCTCGGGAATGGTTTGGAAGTACGAGAGTACGACCAACACCTGGACGAACACAAATGGTGGGGACATAGTAGACGGCGTAGATGCATTCGCTCAGGATGATTATATTGCGTGGGGACATATTTATAATCTCATCTACGACTACGAACTTTCGCCTACAACAATTGTCAGTGTTCCTGGATCGGGCACAGTCCACTCTATAAAAGTACCAAACTTATCCCCTTCAACGAGATATTATTATTCGGTACGATCTACCTCGACAGCAGGCGGGCTGCAAGCTGGAAAATTTGGCGGTTCATTTACTCCGGGGGCATCAGAAGCCGATCCAAGTTGTGTTGAAGTTTGGACGTGCACCGCTTGGACGGCATGTAGCGCTGGTACGCAATCTCGGACATGTTCTGATACAAACGCCTGTGGTACGACCGCAACGAGACCTGCCCTGACTCAAGATTGCAGCGGTGGTGATACGGTACCACCGGTGATTTCGGTAACCACTCCGGTTAACGGAGCGACAATTTCTGGAACGGTTCCGATAACTTCGACGGCCACGGATAACGTCGGAGTGATTGGGGTGCAATTCAAGCTCGACGGCAACAATTTGCAAGCCGAAGACACGAGTGCACCGTTCAGTATCGACTGGAATACCACGACGGTGACAAAAGGCCTCCATACCGTAACGGCCGTAGCTCGAGATGCGGCGGGGTGGACGACGACGTCGACCCCAGTGACGGTCACGGTTATCTCTCCTGACTCTGAGAAACCGACAGACACTATTACCGCACCGTCGCCGTTAACCGGGGTTGTATCTACCTCGTCGACAATCCACGTGGCTGGAACGGCCACCGATGATGTTGAGGTGTCGAAGGTGGAGATTCAAGTGGTGGATAATGGCGTGACCTATCCGTGGCTTCTGGCCACCGGGACGCCGGGGACAACAATGGATTGGTCAGCCGACGTGCCGTTGTATAGCGATGCTTCGTTAAATATTGTGACGGTAAAAACAACCGACAGTTCCGGAAATGTGTTTTCCCAGTCGTTCGACGTTACCTATGCCTTGCCGAATTTCACGCTCAGCATTACCCCGGCGTCACAAAACGTTTTAGGCACGACGCCCGCAATCACGACGGTGTACACAGTGAAGGTTCAAGCGGAAAGTGGTTTCACCGGTCGGGTGAACCTAACATTTAGCGGTGCCCCGCGAGCTGCCTCGGCGTCCACCCCGGCGAAGTTGAGCGTGACCACAAATACCGGGGGCTCATGGACATCAACATTGACCGTGCCTACGGATACCGGTGATGTGCAAATAGATCCGTATACTATAACTGTCAACGGCACATCTCCAGACACGACCGTTGTGAGATCGGTGACGGCCAAACTGACAGTTGATTCAGCGGCTGATTTCTCGGTATCGGCAACGCCGGGGAGCAAGACGGTTAATCGTGGAACCGATGCGATATACACCCTGAACATGAGCGGATCATCGACGTTTAAAACGAATGCAACGGCTCCAACCTTTTCGAATAGCCCACTACCAGCTGGCACTACAATTGCCTACGGCGCCTATGCCGGTGATCCAAGCACTAGCGGTTCAGCGACAAAAAAAGTGACCATTTCATCGACCGCGACGACACCGCCGACGAATTCGCCAATCACATTCACGGTGACATACACCAAAGCTGACGGAAGTCTCGTTTCTCATACGGCGATACTTACTCTGATTGTCCAAAAACCGGGCGCATTTACCATCGATTTGAACAGCGCCTCTGCCGCGGTTACTGCTGGATCGGTGACAGCGCTGGACAGCAGTACGTACTTCAACATAGTCGTAACGGCCGTGAATGGATTTACCGACCCCGTGCACTTATCGGTAACTCCTGATTTTGGTGTTTTTACTACCCCCCCGGATTCGTCGGTCACGTTTACACCGAATGATTTTGTACCGTCGGATACTGGTACCTTAGTGACGATGAATATCCATATTGATAGCACTTTTGGGTGTATGGCTACATGTACCGATGCCTTGATGATCAGCGGCACATCTGGTTCGATGACGGTGAACGCCTCAGCCTCGTTGGTCGTGACGCCCGATACGACGCCACCGACAATCACTTCCCCGGTCGCACTGCCTGTTACCGCCCCGGTCGGTCTGCCTGGTACGGCATCTGTGCTCATAAACTGGCAAACCGATGAACTAGCCAATTCACAAATTACAATTTTCGATTCTTCTACCGAGACAATGACAGCCGTGGTCGGGACTGCCGGCAATTTCGGAGTCTATTGTACATCAGCGTGTCACGCGCTGCAGTACGACGGTTTAATTCCAAACAGGACGTATTTTTATACAATTACTTCGGTTGATCGTGCGTATGCGTCCTTGGGATGGCTTTCGCCACCACCACCGAATGCAACCACGCTGACGAAAGTCAATGGTTTGTTGTTAAGCTTTACGACTAGCGAAGCGCCGGATATCCAAAAGCCGATTATTACAAACTTGCTCCCGGCCAGCGGTTCGTCAGTGGTCGGTACCACGACGATCAGTGCCGATGCCTCTGATAACAGTCCGTTAAGTAAAATCACGATGCAAATCTTCTCGGAGACTTCTTCCACCGCCTTGGTTGATACGTCATACGATTGCGTCGCCACAACCTGTTCGTTGAACTACCAATGGGACACGATGCAGAAAAGCCCTAAGTTCCCGAACGGGAAGTACATGATTACGGTGCAGGCGATTTCGACAAAAGGTAATGCGGATTCAATTATGTCGGATCCGCTATCGACGACGGTAACAGTTGGCAATGATACAACACCGCCGAATATTGAATGTTTGCCTGGCCAAACAATTTGTCAGCCACAAACAGTGACGCCGGCTGTCTGCGATGCTGTGACCGGTAAGTGCACGGTTGATATTGAGTGGCAAACGGATGACAGTTCGACCAGCGAAGTGGAATATGGGCTAGCGACAGATTGCACGCAGTACATTACTCGTCCGGATGGTACTTCGATTCCGTGTTCCTATACGAACCTGCAAGAATACGATAGCTCGAATCCGAGCAATGGCAATCCGGACTACACGCATCACGTTGTACACTTGAGCAATTTGGATGCCGGGAAGTTATACCACTACCGAATCACCAGCTGTAATCTTTCAAATTTGTGTACAAACTAATGTCACCACGTCGCCTCAGTTTCTTCGCGCTCGGATTCGGACTACTTGTCTCATCGGCGTTGTTACTGCGGCCGACGAAAGCGTTAGCGGCATGGACGGAAGATAAGGCTTTCTTTTCTAACATCCGCGTTACGGCTAGTAATGCGAGTTCATTTACACTATCGTGGACAACCGCTACCGCTACAAATTGTAATTCACAATTGCACATCGGTAGTGCTTTGAACCAATTGAACTATGTGGAAAATGAGATTGGCTATTGTCCAATCGTGACCGATGCGTCCGGTGTGAAGACACGACCGCCGACACAAACCCACTCCGTGACCATGCAGATAAATAGTGATTTGGCCGCTATTCGTCATTGCGGTTCTTGGCCGGATGCTACGAAATGTCCGGATGGAGAATTCTTAAACTTTACAGCAAAAAATTACTTATTGGAAATTCTTGACAGCACGAGTAGTAAAAAAAGTGGCACCAAACTCTTTTATTCCGGTAAAGCGGTCATTTCTGATATTTCGGTCTCGGATATCGCCGCCGATGCCGCAACGTTGAATTTTAAAACTAACGATAGAATGTGTGCCACGATTAAATATGGTGTTGATAGTGCCCTAGCAGCTGCATCAACGAAGACATTTGTGGAATGTAACCCTGATGATGCGGATTTTGACGTGTTGACAACACCGCTGAGCGATCATCATATTTTCATGACTGGTTTGAGTGGCAATACGAAGTACTACTATGAGATAAAAGTTTTTGATTATGATAACACGACGGCGACTGGAAATTTTATGACGGCGAAAACGACGTTGTTGCCGTCTTTACCGGTGACCATAACGGCCGTGAACATCGGTTCTGTCAGCGATACCGGCGCCACTATTTCCTTCAGTTATTCGAGCGCCGCGCCGGCGGGGACGCTGTACTGGAAAGTGAATTACGGTCCGACGACGAAGTACACAAACTCTGGCTCGAGCGATGGCGACGGTGTGACGACGAAACTCGCGACGTCGACCGGCAATCAGCCGTATACGATTAACGGCTTAGATCCAAGTAAAACCTATCACTTCAATGTAGAAATTGACGACGCCAATGGTACGAATATTGTCTCGAGCGCCGATCGCAGTTTTTCTACTCCGAATACGAATGGACCGACGACGCTGACTATCGATAAAATTCGGGTTGATTGTGTCGATAAAGTCTGTGATGTAAGTTTTTCTACGAATAAACTCGCGACGGTGGCAATGGAATGGTCGACCGGATCGTTTGATTGGGGTGCAGCTGGCGTATCTACAGTTACAGAATCAGCGGCGAAAATAGACGCGCGCTCGTTCCGTATTCCGGCTGCGGCGCCGTTCCTGACAGCGAATACCCGGTATCACTATCGATTACGGGCGTCCGTAACCGGTGGAGAGTTTATGACGACCGGTGATGTCACGTTTGTCACGAGTGCGAATGCAACGGATCACCTCTTCTCGACAGGAAGTTGCTCAATTGGCGGTGCCACGGTGGATATCGGATCATGTTCGGGAACGACGTATTGTTACAGCGCTGGTTTGTCTGGTGAGGATTGTACAAAGTGCGGTGCGACCTGTAGCGTCGGACAAACCTGTCGCCCGGGTATGCCGGCGAGCTGTATGGCGGATCCAAGCCTCACGAAGTCACCATCGCAGTGTAATAACACGTCCTGCTTTTCCTCGAACGGCGTTTTCAAAAATCCAGCACCGGCCGGATGTTATTCGAGTTTCCCGCGCTGTAATGCAAACACGGTCCTCCAGGTGCAGCGCGATCGCGGGTGTAACCTGTGGTTAAGTTGTACGACGAGTGTAGCCAGTAAGACCGCCGGCCAGACACAAAATCTTTGCTTAGACCTCGGGACATGCAATAGCCTGAGTTCGAACGGCCAGTGCAATCACTACCTTGATCCTGGTCAATGTAGTAACGACCCGCTTCGATTCTGCAACCTTGACCGCGATTGCCAATCCGGCGGAACGTGTAACAATCCTGATCCTGATTTACCGACCAAGGCCTTGAAAGATGTCACCTTCCAGACCCCGGCTGATATCAGCAAAATCGCTAACCTTTCCGGGAACATCCTGGCTGGTCTTGATTGGGGACAGCAAGGCGGTTTGAACGTGATTCAAGGTTCCTTACCGTGGCAGCTCATGCGGCAAGTCGGCGGCGATGGGAAAATTAATGACGGGGATATGGAAAGAAATCCGCCGCAAATTCCGGAAGGCTGGCAAACGGTACCGACGCTGCAACCAAAATCATTGACGGTTGTCTTTGAAGATGCAAACACGAGCCCGAACCATGTGCTCAATGTGAGTCCGGACGTAGCGAATACCGCGACCACCGGTGTTTGTTCGAATAACAATGCGATTGCGTGTACCGTAGCCAACCAGGCCACAGTCTGCGGAGCCTCACCGATTTTCTGTGACGTTCCCGGCACTGTGGATTTCGCCGGTGTAGCAACAAATTCGTTTGATGCCTCGCCGACGGAGTATTACTACGCCGAAGCTAGGATTCGTGGTGTTTCGAGTGCCCCGATTGTTCGAATGCAATTTGGTTACAACGATTACTCGAAATTCGAAATCCCAGCCACCCAGGGAACCTGCAAAGATGATTCGACGAAGACATGCACCGTTGACACGGAGGAGGCGATCTGCGGTGCGGTGGACACCTGCGTAATTCCGAAGACAACAATTCCCACGTCGGTTGATGTTCGATTGACCTCGGCTTGGCAACGAGTAACGCTCGGGCCGCTTATCGGATTACAAGGGGCGACGCAATTAGGCTTTGTCTGCGTTAATTCTGCTGATTGCGGACAGTTCCAGGTTGATGACGTAATTGTTAAACCGGTTCTTCAAAGCAGTACCAACCCGACATTTATTACGCCGTCCTGTCGCCTCTATCCGAAAGACGATTCGCCGTCGTGCGATTATGTTGATAGTACCGGTACCAGCTACAAAGGGTGGGTCGGTTATTGCCTCGAACGCGATTCGCAAACCGGAACCTGTATTTCGTGGTGGCCGGTGGATATCGTGCAAGGCGAAAGTGATATTTTCGGCAGTGAAGCCTCAGCTGGATATAAAGATCGCATCCCGTTGTTTATGTGTGCGGAAAGTAGCGGTACGCCGTACCTGCCGCAAGTTGGTTTACCATCCACAAAAATAGATGGAAATTGGTATCCGATGAGTGTCGGTTCGACTTTCCAAGATCCATTTTGTGACGGTACGCACCAAGGTGCGGCTGAACCAAATCCATTATTTCCGGGCACAAATCCAAGACTTTGTGGTGTTGCACGTGGCCCGTATCTTCCGATGACGACGGTCATGAATGGTGATGAATATGATCGTTGGGGTGCAGCTCAATGCGATGACATCGAAAATATTGCTCGATGTAAAAACTATTCTCAACCCGGTTTCTGTTTTTGTACGTCGAGTGATGCCATTTATGCACATGGCGCTGACGGTGTGGCCGGTGTTGGCGGTACCGGTTGGAAGACACCATCATTGCAAGATCAACAAGTGCATGAAAATGATATCGTAAACTTCACCGTACACATGTTGCGGTTTAACTACAATGATCCAGGTAATAATGGGGATAGTGACGGAAACTTATATAGTTGGGATTATTTAGTCGGTAACGAAAGTGGAATTCACCCTGCTGACGGTCGGAGAGACTTAGTACTGACGAAGGCAAATAACTGGACGGATCAGCAATATAATACTACTCGACAGGCATCTGAAACGGTCCAATTACACTGGAGTGCGGTCGACGGACATCTCGATGGCATATACTTCAGAGCACAAAACCAGAATTCTGACTGGACGAAAAAACGATCTGGATTCTTTGCAGTGGGACTCTTTATGATGAAAGATCAGTGTACGAAGCTCGTACAAGTTGTGCGGGCGGATGGCACCAATGCCGCTTTCTCAGCTCGAGTGACATCGCCCTCGTACACCGTGCCCGACCTGGTCTACGGTTTGAGTTCTAATTTCACGCCGTTCGGTGGTGCCGTTTCGCCGTTGGGCTCAAGTATTCAACCGTCAGACACCTGGGGAACACTCGTCGCTGAGCTGGCGGATAATGTGCACCAAACGACAACCTCGGGACAGGCCCGTTCCGGGTCACCGTACGCATGTGACGGTGGATGTGGTTTGATGGTGTGTAGTAATAATCCCGCTCTTGATTGTGCATCGAAGCAGAGCATCATCGACTGTCAAACAGATAATGGAATCTGTATGGGTGTGCCGTCGAAAGCCGGATCGAATAAGCAGAGCCAAATATTCGCTCCGGGTGAGTGCGTGAAGAGGCTCCCGACCGATGCTACCGGAAAATGTAGTGTTGGTTCTTCGACCTGTGGGGCGACGACCGAGGAAATATGTCTAACCACGAGTCCGGTAGATTCGGGAGCTAGTGAAACCAAGCCGAGTTATTTGTTGGACATGGCGCGCGCAAAAGCGGTAGCTAAATGCGGTTTGTCAGGCGGTATCGCAACCTCTCCTGGTAATCTTGTGGCCGGCCAACCGAATTATGCTGATCCTCAGTTTGCAATACCGCCTGAGCCGTTGCAGGCACTTAGTACAACAACACCATATAGTTATACAATGGGTCAAGACCTGACAGAACCGAATGGTACACTAGGTGCTTGTGATGGAGATACGCTCGGGACTTCACGTTGTGTTGGAACTCAAAACTTCTACACCACCTATACCGAAACGTCACTCACGCGACAGGCAATAACCTTGGACGCTGGCAGCACGGATCTTGGCGGGGTATGGAGAGATGGAGCGGATTATATAAACCTTTCTGCATTATCAGCCATAAGCCCAAATGTTCTTTGGAATCATAGAACATGTACAGGTTCGGGTCTTTTCGGGGTTTCTTGCACTGGTTCAATATATGTTTTGAACTATGTTTCAACCGGCGTTTGTTCGGTTGAGGGTCCAAAAGCAAGTTATTTACAATCTCATACCTCGACTGGTGCGGGTGTGACGTGTACGACCTCGGATGATTGTCAACGAAGTCTACTGACCAACAATGCGTTTTATGGTGAAGATCATATAAAGCAACTTTTCGCCCAATCCTATGGCGTCTGGACGAATTTACGATGTGTTACTCATGATGGTAAGTCATCAGATGTTATCTGTCTGAACGATAAAGACTGTAATACGTCCGACAGCCGCGCGGCATTGGGTACACCGGTTGGAAAAAACGCGTTTTGTTCTGGCCATGCGGCGTACGTCCCTGTTCCGAAATCGAAGTCGAGTGATTCGCCGTCGACCTTCGTCGGTTGGAATCCGCCAACCGCGCTGTGTGCGGTGAATCCGGCCAAGGACGGACAGATTTGCGGATCGTCGAAGCAGGCATGTATAAAAACGATTGATGTTACGGGTACAGGTACGACTATGGATGATTCGGTGAAAAACGCTCTTGCTCAATGCGGATTAACGACAGGCACAGCCGCACCAACGTATGACGCCCTCGGCCTGACCGTGACGAACGCGACACCAATTATGACCGGTTCTGTGCCGAAAGTCCCGGCTTGCAATGGTGTGAGCACAACATGTCCGGGGAGTGCAACTGGGATAGTGCCGTATGATGCTGGAACACAAGCGGCCTATACGGCGTTCTCATTGACGACCAAGACCTGTACAACATCATGTCCGGGACGGTGTAGTTCAACCCAACAATATGTTGTTGCCGGGATGACACTTGCAAAGAACACCGCGGCTTACGTTCGACCGGGACCGGCAGTGAACAGCATCGCCGATTACTGCGGTATTCCGCCGACCGTGTTTAACGCCGGTTTCGTCGGTAGTGGTTCGAATACAGTCATCATTCAAAATGGAAGCGGTAGCGTCTCGATGAAGTTCAATATGAGCGCCGATAAGGAACAACTGCCATTGAAAACAATTAACATTGATTGGGGCGATAACAGCATTAAAACCTATCCATTCCCATATGCGCCGCGTGACGATCCGTCGCAACCAATGATTTTCAGTCACGTCTACGCTTTGAATAAGTCTGATCTAAAACACTGCTCAGGATTTGGTAGTAGTGTTACCTGTAGCTTCCCGATTCGAATCCAAGTTATCGATAACTGGAATTGGAGTTCATGGCGAAGCGATATCCAGCCACATACGCCGCCATCCCCATTGCCTGAAGATTGGTTTGATCCAAACCTCAAGGTGACTGTCCAACCCTAATCGCATGCTCCGTCGTTTTATTTCCACGCTTACCCGCCGCCGATATGTCTTCGGCGGTGGTGTGGCGACGTTGGCGACTCTTGGTGTGCTTCTTGTTAGTCATCAAGCCCACGCGACAAACGCGGTAGTATCAACGGTAAATTCGGTTGGCAACGATGTCTTCTTGTTGCTGGACAATGTGGTCATGGCCATGATCAAGTTGTTTGGGGCGATGACCGAAATGTTTGTGTCTATCTTGGTGATCGTGGCACAATACAACACTTTTCTGAAG
>CAIJZX010000017.1 GCA_903825245.1 Candidatus Kerfeldbacteria bacterium | reverse complement strand
TGGGAAAAGTCAGTGCCGTATTAATGGTATAGTTTCCACTAGCAATATATACTTTTCCACCAAGACCTGGCGTTGTGGCGTTAACAGCTGCCGTCAACGCATCGAGAGGATCGCTCGACGTCGTGCCAAGTTTTTCAATCGGCGAACCATATTTATTAACACAATTGGAAGTACATGCACTATCGACCGGAGTCTCTATCCCCTGCACATCAAACCGTCCGAGGATATTGGTATAGGTATTACTCGGTGAAACCAGAGAGATTGGCGCGGCGTATTGCTTCTTATAACTATCTCCAAGCACCGAGCAGAAACTCGAAATGCTGTTGGCTGAAGTAATATAATACGTGGCATTACAATTCTGTCCACTCGCTACCGGAATGTTATTATTACCAATTGCGCCACCTGCGTAAACATCGCCCAGTTTCGTCTGGAGTATCCGTGCACCACCGTATGCGGCATTACTGAAATCGAGCCAACCAAAATCCTGGCTCCAGGCTTGCCCATAGAATTTTCCGCTCTCAGTATCGAGTGTTACACCATACTTGACGCACTGCGCGCCGGTGCTGTTACATAACGCACCATACGATCCGCACGTGCCTCCGCCACAATCACTATCACTCGTACAGAGTGTGCTCGTCGTTGAACATAAACCCGGAGCCTTACAAACAGCGCTCCCGCATTGGCTATTATTGGAACACTTGATCGCTCCGGTTTTTGCTGATCCATCACAAATATAGTAACACTGGTTTGCATCAGACGGTGTGCAACTATGGTTTTTTGTATCCTGGCAAAAAGCGCAATTGAAGGGGCTACCGCCTGACCCAGCAGAACAATCACGGCAAGCATACAAGGATGACTCCGTGCCACTGGAAAAAGCAATGTTTGCTGGGGCAACCGTTGCCGCGTCTCCACGTAATCGCACCCAACCGGTACCGGCGCTGATTAAACTCAAGAATCTTCCCCAACCATCAAGTTCGTGCCCACCGGGTTGGAGATAGGAACTATTATGTGTCGTATTCTTATTATTGTAGGTTGACCCGGTATAGGCGGCATTACCAGGTACAACTACACCAATATCCTTGGTATTAAACGACAACCAGCCGATCGAGGAACAGGCTAACGGGCTCGCGGCTATACCATTCACCGACGTCCCGCATAGTAATCGATTACTCGGCGATGTTTGCAATAGAATCTTTGTTGTGTCACCAACATCAGGCGGCGTGGCTGATGTAACTTGGCAATCGTTATCGGTCACACAGATAAAGCCCTGATCGTTCGTGCAACGGCCATAACAATCAAAATCACTCAAACAAGATTTTGAACTATCAGCAACACATGTTCGGGTCGACTTATTACATGACTCTTTGCAATCATTTACCTCCGTGGCCAAAGTGCAAGTAAGACTATTGTTAGTAGAACATCTGTAATTTGGATGAGTATTGTCACCAAAGTTTGTACACGGACCATACCCAAGTAAATATGGCTCAACACTCGGCAACGATCCATCAGACCGCCGTGCCGATTTCAAGCAACTTCCAAGATTCAGAGTTTCGTTATCGCCGAGTGCGCTACTTAAATTTTTGCCGAACCACGCTTGGCCGGTGAGCGTCCCGGTGTTCGTCGTATTAAGTCCAGAGGTAATATTGAGACTGAGTCCGTAAGAATCTGGACTGCGCTGGCAGAGCGTTTGGTTTGTTCCCGTACGATCGTTCACACAACTAATTGAAATATTTCCTAACGCTGACGTTCCGCCGCCCGCATCATACGGCGAAGATGCACCAACCCAAATATTTCCGGTCAACGTGCTCGGGGTGCGATTCAAGAGCGTGATGGTTCCCGGAATCGGAGTAGTTGCATTCAAGGTACCTGTCCCAACCGCGTAAATGTGCTGGTTCCCAACTGCCGCTAAGGAGTGAACATCGTATGTTGTCGATGCGGTTGGAGGTAAAACTATTCTATCAGTTCGCAGTTTGTTCGGAATTTCTTCTGAAGAAAATGATGACGCTGTATCAGTCGCATTCGTATCGATGAGCATGCCATTCGTCGCGATATCCGAACCGGCGGCAATCACCGTATAGGAATTTCGCGCGGGAATCGTCGGATCAACAACTTCTTCGACTTTAATATCCGCGCACGTTACCTTTGCCCCATACGTCGCTTCACATCTCACCTCGAGATACATACCACTTGGTGCAATATTGAAACTCTTGACATTGTAATGGAAATCTGAACCGAAAATACCGTCTTCCCGCGATAGCGTCAGCGAAAAATGCACCCATCCCGTCGGGTGTCCAGCGACTCGAATGAGGCTTCGATTACTGAGTGAACAATCAACGGCATCGGGTGGATACACGCCCGCGCAAGCGGTCAGGACACCGCCCTGAGCCATGGTTGGGGTGGGCACACTTGACTCGCCCCGTGTTGGCGCACCGAATTCGACTTTATACCAACCACTGACGATAAATTTCTGACCCTCGATCGTTGATAATGGGATCCGGGAAATAACTGAATTCGTGATATTCGATCTCTGATTACCAGAGTTGTGGTTTAAACAATCAATACCATTGTCATAATACACGCCCGGCCATAATTGAAATGCATATGGCGTGCTTGGTTTTGGGTTGTCTGATTGATCAACTTTTATTACTTGCGTATCGTAAAGATTACCAATATTTGTTATATTATCAGAATAGTAACATTTCTTATCGTAATTATTGTAACCGTATCCCGACGTATCCGTCTCGAGCCAACCATCTGGTTTAATGGTTTCATCGGGGACACTAAGATCGGAATTCGTTGAAATTGCTCCCCAACTGGCAAACGTGCCGTTATTGATCAGGTTCTGCTCATACCCGCCGCGATCTTGAACGGCGACTAGACTCGTGAGCACATGGCCGCTTGTCCCATCAATTGGTCCGGGGGGCGTACTGCTGGGCGTATTTATTTTTTCATTATAAGTATATACGCCATTATTTGTCGCCAGCCAAAGAACATTTGGTTGCGGTCCGTGATTCGTACCCTCTACATCGGGCGTACCAACGTCAACGCCAAAAATACAGCCAGAGAAATTTGGAACAATACTCTTCCAATGAGTGGGGTCTTGAATATTGCCTGACACACTAAAGACCGCGCTATGCTGGGTTCCGGAACATGTTCGGTCAAGTTTACTTGTGGCAAAGGTGCTCATGGTCACATAAAATGTGCCGTAATTTGCAAACTTAATTCCGGTGATGTTCATTGAACCAATCCCGCCGTCAGATGCATTGATCGGATGAATTTTTGTCGGATCAAGAATAGTCCACTGGTGCCCACTCGCCATAGCCAAACCGGACGAAAACATTATTAACCCACCCTGACCGCCCGTTACCACAGTCCCAGCGTATGTTTGTGCCGCATCGACGACATAGAGATCGTTATCTTTATCATAGAGGTTCGCGGTAGCTGAAGTGCACGCAGTAAAACCTGATTGACAAAGATAGGTATCAAAACCCGATGGGGTTGTGGCAAGCTCTTGTTGAAAAAAATCGCCCCTGGTACCGTTCCCTACAAATCCTAAGGAGTCAAAATAGGAACGATTGTCTTGGTAAACATGGCCATCGGCGGGGTCATACTTTGGCAAAGAATCAGACGTCGTGGCGATAAAACGATGTGCGCCAACGACAATGAGCGGTGTTGCCTCCCCATACGAATGATTCTCCTGTCCAACCACGCCGTATAACGTCGGCATCGATGCCGGAGTGTAGGTTGGTATTGAAACCGTATGATTGATTGGATCTTGGACAAAACTGGGAATCTGATATGGAATCGAAACATGAGACCACGTGGCATTTTTATAAATATAGACCGCGCCGTTACATTTTGTTGTATCACCCGTGCAACTACTGCCGGGACTTAAATTTTCGCCAACAGCATACGCTTCATATCCAACCTGACCGAAACGACCACGATTCTGAGCCCAAACACTATGAAAACTCACGCTGGTTAAAGCATCGGTGGAACTAATAAACGGCAATTCGAATTCCGCCGAAGATGACCGACCGAGAGCGATACAACCAACAAAAATCGCTACGGCCACAACTAAACGGACAGCAAGTGATGTACTTTTTGCGGAGGGAGAGCGAAGAGTCAGCGCCATATAGGATTAGCCTTTTTTCGGAATCTGTGTACCAGGCAGTATTTCGCCACCTCCGGTATCACCACTAGCGCCACCGCCCGCTCCGGGTTGAACACTCTTCACTGCCGGTAACGAATAGCGCGGCCAAGCATTGACCGCGTACGCGCGGTAATAATATGTCGTACCGTTCACCAGTCCGTAGGAACTATCGATATAGGTACACGGTGAAACCGATTGACATCCAGAGAATACGACAGCAAACGTGCTAGTACCGCCGACGGAATACGATGAACCATCGGCAGGAGCGAAGGTTGAATTTACTTGGCTTGAGCGAACGATAAGTACTGACGTATTGGTACTGTGGGTGACCGTCAAACTCACTTGACCGTCTCCTGCAGTAGTACTAAAGGAAGTGGGGATGACGACCGGTTCGCAGTCGATCTGGCAATAGTTTGGATCGCTCACAGTATTGTTTTCATTGCTGCTACAAATTCCATCTCCACAGGTAAACGCCTTCGTCAATTCCGACGGATCTCCAACCGTGATTGTACCGCTAGCGTACGTTCCAGAAATTTGGATATTTCCCGAGTCCAAACCATTTCCCGTTCCTGATGGCTGGAGGGTTAATGGTTGACTGATCGTCGGCACCGGTAGGTCAGTCCAAGCAGTAATACAATACCAACCGGCGGCAACCGCTGCAGAGTTTACGGACTTTGCATCTGTGCCGTTCAAACAAAATCGTCCCAAACCGGCGGCATTATTTTCAATTGCCACGCGTCCCTGAAACAAACCAGCGTCATCATCGACCGCGTTTCCATAAGCGTAGAGCGCCGTTTTTCCGGTGGCACCACTTCCAACCCCCATATTCAACGACACCGTCGGCACGCTCGAAGATGCCCCTTGGATACGGACGTAGCCCGGATCCGTGGGTGTTGAGGAATTTATTTCCGTAACGTTCCCAGACTGGAGACGAACATAGGTACTTGAAGCAGACCAACTGGAAATACAGTGCACTTCATCTGTCGCGCTTTCCGCATTCAAACACAGTTTGCTTGGTGAAAGCGTCGACCCAATCACTAACGAACCGGTTTTTTTCTGGGCCGTTCCCGAGGTATTCAGTGGTACCGCAACCTGACCGGCCGGCGGCGGCGCAGAGGGAGAAATACCGGCCGCCTGAGTTGTACCAACAATCAACAACCAACCCCCCAGTACTACTCCAACACGAATCAGTTCTCGAGTTTGGTGAGAAAATTGATGACGGTGAAATTGTTTACCTTGGTCGTCGCTCATAGCCCTATACCACCTGTATAATACCACCAGAGGAAAATAGTTGTATCTGACGAGATAGATAGCGGGCAGGAGTTCTTATCGGCACCTGCACCATTGCAACCAGTCCATCCAGTAATTTTTGTTGAGGGCGATGATCCTCGCGCATAGTACGTTTCGGCGATCGAACCAGCACCTGCATCGTACCAAGCCACACAGGATTGTATGCTACAGTTCTTCCGTTGATTATTTCCCACAGAGCCGCCCTCAATATCTATAACACCAACGTTTGAAATCAAAACATACTGTGCGCCCGGAACCGCTGATGTGCTTTGTGAGATCGTCACAGCAACCGGTTTAACTTTGAGTACAACTGAGCCCGAGGAATAACGAGCGCCGTTGCCCTGCCAAGCCTCGTAGTAGTAGGTTTTGCCGTGTTGTAAATCAGAAATTGTATCGGTATATGAAAAGACGTTACCCGGTGCAAGCGATGGATTTTTATCCTTTGACTCGACACCGACAATTGTATAATCACCGTTTGTATAACCAGCCGTATATACCGTGCCCGGAATTGGTCGGAAGTTGGTTGGATACGATAACGATCGCACGAGGATCACGTCCTGCAAAGTATCCGACGGTGCTCCCACAGTCAAGGTCAGGGCAACTTGTGGTTTGAATACTGGCTGATTCGTTATTGGATCCAATATTGAAGTGGTGATGTTGACTGTTGAACTTATGCTCGGAACACCGATTGAGGAACAATCAATTGAGCAATAATTTCCCGAGCCAGCATTGTTATTTTCGTTCCCATTGCAAATACCATCACCGCAGGTCGTCTGTACCGTGATGCCGGTCGCATCGCCCAGTACGACCGCCGAAAAAGATGAGTGTCCGGAAACGACCGCCCCGCCGGATTGTGTATTTGCAATTGTCGGCAAACCATTTTTTGTAGTAAACGGTTGAAGTTGCAGGTACTGTGGAGCAACCGTCAAGTCGTTCCAGGATGAAATGCAATCACCCGCCAGACAAATGCGCCCCGTTCCGGTAACTGCGGAGACGGTGTTCGTGACGAATGTTGTACCCTTTAATACAGCGGCATTGTCATACACCGTCGGGGCTTTCCCATACACCGCCACATCCGTGGCCCCACAATCGCTGTTGGTGGAACAGCTCAACGACGAATCAAAAATGCAATGCCCGATACTTGGTGAACCGGTCTTGCCGATACAGAGTTGTGTTTGTGGTGCCTGAATAATTGCCGTGAACCGCTGGTCAGCGGATGACGACGCCGTCAGATAAATATTCCCCGATTGGGAAATATACTGATCTCTCGAATTCCCAAGCACGCGTACACCAGACACCCTTGTGTATATTTGTACCACTTCCGAATACAACCGCACAAAATTCCCTAACCCAGAGATCCTTTCCCAAGACGTAATGCAGTCATAGCCCCCAGTACCATCACCATTCAAACACAGCGCTGTACCCGAATTTGTCGTACCGATTACCAGGTTACCCTTTTTCATTTGATCGTTCGCGCTCGTGGTTAACGGGCTAGTAATGCTTACACCGGTCGTACTCGGTAGTATTTCGGCGGCATGTACACCGATCGTGCTCCGAACGGCAATCAGGAGCATCAGCACCACGGTGGTGAACCAAAGGCATTTATTCATTGGTGACAATCAGCCGGACAATTGGTAACCGTTTCGGTTGCGATCGAACAGATTCCGTCACCACATGTCATCCCTATCTGCGCATCGGCCGGTGGAACACCGCCGACGAGTGCCTGGGCGACTAACACACCGTCGGTACCGACCGAACCGTTATCAGCCGGATGATCTTGTGCGGTATTGAGGTTTTGTAATCGGACGATGTTTGGATTCTGTTGGGCGGCAATATCTGACCAGCGTTGGATACAATACTGGCCGGATCCACCCGTCACATCGTTTAAACACAAGCCCGATGAAATCGCTAAAGTTCCGGCAAATTGAGCTGCATAGTCCGTACTGGTTATTGCACTTGACTGCAGCGCCGGCCATGATGCGTTCGGCGCCTCGGTCATGAATGTCATCATCAAACCATAATATGACATCGCATCCGAGCTGGGTGTCGGTATTGTCGATCCTGATGACCGTACTGCAATAAACCCATTATCCGTCAGCGTTGATTTATTGTTGCTTAAATATGTACCGGAAGCGGGCATGTGTGATTGATTCAGCGCCTTCAGTTGCGCCCAAGAATACACGCAGTTCGTCGGATCGGTGGTCATGGTAACAGTTCCATTGCCGCTCGGGTTGAGACATATTTTTGCGCATCCGGTTACTATCGCCCCTGGCGACGAACTCAAATCACACGTTGAGGAATCAATTGGGCCAATTTGTAACGTTCCATATTTTAGTTGTGTCGCCGAGGTGCCATTTAATACTTCAGGAATGTAATCTGTTTGCAACGAGTTTGTAGAATTATACATCGGGAACGTCGTCGTCGGTTCTGACCACGCCGCAAACGAAAAAACCGGCTTGAGGGCGATCAAACCGACGATGATTCCCGCAAGAATCAGGAGACCGATAGAATTGGTGTTGAAAGGTTGGTTTCTTGCCATACGGAAGCTAAATCCGTGCTCTTACTATACCACACAATTCACACATTTGCAACAATTCAAAAACATAAAAAGAATGAGCCAGAGTGGCTCAAACCGAACCGATGAGGATATTTTAACTGCGACAATATTCTATGCTCAACGGTGGGTACGTTGTTTTAAATGTCGCGGTATCTACGCAATCCTGTCCCGGGCAACCGCCTATCCCCGCACAACTTGCCTTCGAGGCGTCAACATACGTACAACTCGCCGGCGATAACCGCCAACTTGTCGTCGCGCAATTTGCCGCTACTGAAGTTGATCCAGTGGCAACACATGAGGGAAGTGAGAGCGTTAAATTCGTTGCTGTCGTCCCTTTATAAAACTTCGCCTTCGTTGACCAGTTTTGGCTTAACGGTGCTGATGAGCTCGCGGCAATAACATCAACGGCAGGCGCTGTTGATAATGCTGTGAGATCGGCAGTCGACATAAAACACGATTGGTGAATTGGTTCAGCAGAGACACTTAACGTACTATCAAGGGTGGTAGTCCCTGTAATATGGACGTTTCCGCTAAAGTAGCCGGCATAACCAAAATTATTTTGCCCATACACCGCGGTATCTGTTGCATTATTTGAAAAAGCAGCGATAGCGTCGCCGCCACTTCCAGTTCCAGTAACACCATTTCCCACCACGAGTGTTGCGTTTTGTCCTACCACACCCGGGCCGATATTTGCCTTCGTCGCAGCCAATGACGTTGCCGTTGCCGTTCCCAAACTTGCTGAAGGTGTTGTTATACCGTTGGCGATTAATGCCCCGACAGACATGCCCTTCAACGAGGTTGAGCCATTAGCCAATATGTCATCGAGACCATACGGTGGCCACGATGCCTGACAATCTCCTCCGAGACAGAGTCTTCCGGGAGTAACATCACCCGGGACAGACAGATTCGTTTTTGAATTGATAACACTAAAGAGTGCATTGGTGTTTGCGTCTCGAGCCATACCATCGGGTCGAATGTAAATATCACTTGAGGAGGCGATATCTGTCCCATGGTTTCCTAACTCTAGGGCTTGATAGGTATTACCAACGTCTTTATTCACAATCCCGACAACGCCTTGATAGACCGAGACTTTTGCGTATGGCGCACCCGTCGGGTTTGTTACCGGACCCGCAGAAGCCCGATTTGACGCAAACACCAGGGAAAAAATAAATAACGCTGCCGTCAAAAAACGGAAACCTCTGGTGGAGGGTGTATCATGTTTTCGAACCCGACGATGTTTTTTTGATGTAGTCATAGCACCTTTTTCAGTGACTGTACTATACCACATCTGGCATCCTTCTGACAATCCATTTGGTGGACGCGCTTTACCCTGGGCAACGACCCGAAAAAAGACTATACTAGCATGGACAAATGCCTCAATTATTGCCCCAAAATACACCACCATCCGACATTCCGAAGCGTCATTACAGCGTCGGACTGGTAACCGGTATCAGTGCCTTATTACTCCTCGTGGTTGTGGTGGTCAGGTTAGAACAGAAGAAACCTGTTTCCAGCGTCAAACAGCAAGCGACAACCATCATTAGTAGTACGCCGTTATCGTATAACGATTTCTCTGGGCGCGTGACCAGTGTCAATAGCGACGACCAGTCGTTATCCGTCGTGCTTACCGGCACCGATTCCAGCGGAAAAACCTTCCACAAGAATTATTTAGTCGCCACCGATGCGGCCACTGTCCTCCAGGAATTGCCTGGGAACGTACCGATAATTAACGGGGAAACGCCGGCAAACCCGCCGATTCTATTGCATGATATCTCGCCAGATGCTACCGTCGTGGTAGCTGGTAGCGAAAACCTGGCTCCCTTGGCCAACTTCACCGCTACCAAGATCATCCTTATTAAGAATTAACTCATTCATGTTACGCCTATGATGGCACTCTATATCGTCCTCGGTCTCATTGTTCTTATCGGCTTATGGTTGTGGATGGCCTACAATGGCCTCGTCCGCTTAAAGAATCAGACTGATGAAGCCTGGTCGGACATTGACGTTCAACTCAAGCGACGCTACGACCTCATCCCGAACCTCGTCGAAACGGTCAAAGGCTATGCCACCCACGAGCGCGAAGCCTTTGAAAATGTGACCAAAGCGCGCAGTGCCGCCATGGGCGCCTCCACGCCGGAAGCAAAAGGTCAAGCGGAAAACACCCTGTCCGGTGCTTTAAAGTCAGTCTTTGCCCTCGCCGAAGCGTATCCGGATTTGAAAGCCAACCAGAACTTCGCTAAACTCCAGGATGAACTCAGCGATACCGAAAACAAGATCCAAGCTTCCCGCCGCTTCTACAATGGAAATGTCCGCGACCTCAACACTCGTATCGAGTCGTTCCCGACGAATATGATTGCCAAGAATCTCGGCTTCAGCAAGCGTGAATTCTTTGCGGTTGATAACGACGCGGAAAAAGCGCCGGTCAAGGTTCAATTCTAACTATGGCGACGACGTACGACTACGTCGCGGCGAATAAGCGACGGTCAGCTTTGCTGATCGTCGTCTTCGTCGTGGTGATTGTGCTGGTTGGGTGGGCATTCATGAAGCTCCTTAATTACGGACCCATCGGTTTGGTGATTGCCATTGCCTTCGCCACGATCATGAGCCTCGTCGGATACTACAGCGGAGATAAAATAGCTCTCTCAACCGCCGGCGCACAAGGCCCAATTACTGTCGACGACCAACCGTATGTCTACCGCATGGTGGAGAATCTCTGCATCACCGCCGGAATACCGATGCTCAAGGTGTACCTCATCAACGATCCGCAAATCAACGCCTTCGCAACCGGCCGCGATCCACAACATGCATCGATTGCGATTACCACCGGCGCTATCCAACAATTGGAAAATGAAGAGCTGGAAGGCGTCCTCGCCCACGAATTATCGCACGTGAGAAACTATGACGTCCGGTATATGATGCTCGTCGCGATTCTCGTCGGCATCCTAACCTTGCTCTCTAATTACTTCTGGCGCGCCAGTTTCTTAGGCGGCGGTCGTCGTCGCGATTCGAATGATAGCGGCGGCGGACAGATTCAAGCCGTCTTGATGGTCGTCGGACTCGTCTTGCTCATCATCGCCCCGATTCTCGGGCAACTCATTCAACTTGCCGTGTCCCGCAAGCGCGAATTCCTCGCCGACGCCTCCGGCGCACTCCTGACACGATATCCAGAAGGCTTGGCTCGAGCTTTAGAAAAAATCCAAGCCTCAACCACCGCCCCGCTCAGTCACGCTAACCATGCCACCGCGCATTTGTATATCAGTAATCCGTTCGGTCCGGCGGCAAAAGGCATCAGCTCGCTGTTCAGCACCCATCCGCCGATTACTGAGCGTATTCAAGCACTGCGAACGATGGGAAATAATCACGAATAATTTTTCATTCGGTACCTCACTTATGGATCAACCGTCATCGATCACCACGAAAGTCACACCGCCTCGACCTCAACTCCCCGGGCCAATCGCCCTTCTTCGGGAAGCCGGGCAGACGCTTAGGATTCATTTTGGTACTTTCTTAGGAATAGTTCTTTTTCCTATAATTATTACATTTGTAGGCTTTCTGTGCCTTTCGCTATGGACAGATACGTTACAGCAATTTACTCTCATAAATAGCAGTATTCTGGTTATTACTCTCCTTGTTCTTTTTCTGATTTCTTCTTGCACAGGCAATGCCATGTTTCAGTTCCTGCTTATTGATCCACAAACAAAGAATGTTATTAAAATTTACCGCGCCACTTTCAAACGATTAGGCGCTGTTGTGATGACCAATCTAATATTAATCATTGGAGGGTTTATCTCATTTTGTCTCTATAGTGCTGTGGCTATCATGGGCAGAGGTTTAGACTCACCGAGTGTGAGCGGTTGGATAGTCCTACTCTCGTTAGGATTTGCGCTTTTGGTTTTAGTTGTACCCCTGTGGCTACTAATAAAATTTATATTCACCCAGGCGGTTGTCATGAAAGAAGGAAGGGCAAATTTTTCGGCGATTCGACGCAGTTCGGCACTGGTGAAAGGATTGTGGTGGCCGATCTTTTGGCGTTTTTTCATTTTTGGTCTGGCATATGCTGCCTATTACATACTGATGAATTTCATTATCGGCAGTGTATTACAGGCGAGTACTTCTGATACTTCCACTACTTCCTTTATTTCGAATATATTTGTTACAGTAGTCGGTGAAGTAACCTTTGGCTCTATAGGATACATTTTGATTGGACGTCTCTACACTATCCTTGCCGGTTCAACTTCCTAGTCCACATACTTGATTATCAAACATCGCTCACTAGATAGTGAGCGATTGTTCTGTTGAGCTGACTGATTGACAACAATGTAGTTTTTTGGTAGATTCAGCACCACCATGGATGACTTGAAACCCGATATTCTCGGCAAGTTCACAACACATCTCAACAGCGCCCTAACCTACGCCGCTGAGTTAGCGTTGGAACTGAAAAACAAGTACGTCAACCCGGAACACCTGCTCTTCGGTTTAGCCGAAACGAAGGGCGGCGTCGCATTTGAACTCTTACGCAAGACCGGGGTCAAACTCGATACGTTGCGCGACCTCATTTCCGTCCGCAATGAACCGATCTTCAAACCCGGACAATCGCTCGCCTTAACCGACGTGAAGTTTTCGTTGCCGGCGAAGCGCGCACTAGAAAAAGCGGTACTGATCTCCTCAAATTACCAACATAAGTACGTCGGTACCGAGCACTTGTTCGCCGGCTTATTAGAAATCACCGACCCCACACTGGAGCAGATCATGACCGAGAACGGATTGAACGCGAAAGAGGCAAAACGACAACTCGTGACTGTCTTGAAGAACACCTCGAAATTCCCCGACCTCAGCGGTTTCTTCGATGAGCACGCTGAACCGAATCAACTCGAAGAACTCGCCGTCGCGCCTGGCGCTCCAGGCCGCCCGCA